>CAWABQ010000028.1:0-210552 GCA_963780265.1 Candidatus Bathyarchaeota archaeon | reverse complement strand
CTTCCACGTTATGTTCGCCTCGTCCACGTGGACACCCAAAAACAGCCCATATGTAATATCCCCGTGGTCTTAGTGCGGGCGACCAAATTTGAACCGTCGTCGTTCTAAAAGTGTGTGTGCGCACCAGCATATCACCCACAACAATACCGGGCTGTGTGTCATCCGACTACGATCTTGAATTCTCCTGCGACAACTTTCGACCCCTTCCTCGAAGAAACCTCGAAGTCAATGTTCATGTTCGTTTGAAACGTGGGCGGATGGATAGGTGTCTTCCGGTTGAACTGTATCGACACTCTTACAAATTCGTGTTGCTTCGGTTCGATTCGAATAGGAAAAGAAGTGCTCTCAATCCGACTAGTCGTATCCCAGTAGGGGTTGTCGTTAAGCTTCAGCCTTAAGATTCTTAGTAGTTGGCCGTTTTCCCTTCCGCGATTGAAGAAATCAAGATCCACATGGGTCCCGGTAGTCTGTGCTGTCAGAGTTCCGACTGCGACTTCAACTGTCGAAAGGACGATGTCTGCGCTCTTTGGCCATGAATTGATGACCTGCAAGACTGTACCCACGATGGTTAGGGCGAAGACAGGATTGCCGAGAAGGTAAAGGTACAGGCTCGCCACACTCGAAATCGCAATTCCTGAAACAGAGAGACCGTATTCCTTTACGTCGCTAAGATCCAATTTCAACCGTGCCTCGCAATGAATATCACAACAGGACGTTTAAGAATCGAGAGACCACAAATGAGGATTCATGAGTTTTCAGACCGATCTTTTGAGTTTCGTGGCTCAACAAGTTATAGCACACGCGGGCATTGTATTTGCTACTCTCACTGCCGCATTCACGTTCGCGACTGGCTTTCAAAAAAACTGGTGAGTTATCGATGCAAATTTGCGTACTTTGCATTTCTGTTCCCTTTGTTTACTATCGCAGCATATTCGCTTTTTCGACTGCTCTTTTACGGAGCAGTTGCTTCAGAAATTCTCTTCAATTCCTCTGATACCGATTTAACCTTGACGTCATACTGGACGCGACTAGTTGGTCTGTTTATCACTGGCAAGCCTCTTTCTCCTTTGCTTCAATTGTTCGCTGAAGGCAACCTTTGGGGTGTCGGTATTTCCGTAACCCTGGGGATATTTGCCACCGTTCTTGTGATGGTTCTCGCTATCAGCCCTGATAAGAAGTGAGAACTACCGGTTTTTGTATATGTGAGTCTAATGGTGCAGGCACCCAAATTTGAACCGTAGTCTTCGTGTGTGAACATTCCTTTTGCTTCAGCATTTGCGTCTCTGTGGTGTCGTTCGATAAGTCATAAGCTACGGGGTTGGTGGTGCTGTTCCATGTCTATTTCAGCCGTTTGAAGCTCCATGTTCCGATTCCGATCATTACGGCCGCGAAGCCGGTTAGGATTAGGAGGTTGAGTGCGATGGGGAGTTGGGATGAGCCTAGGATTAGGCCTCGTAGTCCGTCTACGGCGTAGGTGACTGGGTCGAGGATTGTGAAGATTAGCAGGTATGGTGGTAGGTTCTTGAGTGGGAAGAGGGCGCCGCTGAAGAAGAACATTGGAAAGACCAGAAAGCTCACAATCAACTGAAAGCCCTCCACGCTCTCCATATTCGACCCTATTATCAGGCCGAGGCTTACCAGCGCTGACGCGAGGATGAACATGAAAACGAAGGAGAAAACCACCACGAGGAACGTGTAATTTATACCGAGGACCAAACCGAAAGCAAGCATAGCGCAACCCTGAATCAACGCGTCGGTGCTTCCACCAACCATCTTCCCAGCAAAGATGGTCGTCCGCGAGAGCGGGGCGACGAGCACCTCCTTGAAGAAATCTATCTTCCTATCCCAAACAATGTAGAGGCCGAAGAATACGGACGAGAACAGAATCGACATGGCTAGGATTCCTGGAAAGATGAAAACCTGGTAGTTGACGCCACCCAACGAAACCGCGGATTCCTAACCCGCCCCCGAAGACCACAATCCAAAGCAGAGGTGTGATGAGGGATGATACGATTCGCGACTTTTCCCTCGAGAATACCTTAATCTCCCGGTACCAGAGCGCGTAGAATCCTTCAAGCTCACCCATTCAACGCCCACTCCTCACCCTGGCGATTCGCTCAAACACGCCGCCTTCACCCGACTCCTCCCTAATCTCACGGCCGGTGTAATGCAGGAAGACGTCGTTCAGGGTGGCCGTTCGAACCTCCACAGAATCCACCGCACCAACCATCCCTAGAATTTCCTGCAAATGCACGCTCGCATCCTTCACCGTCAACCGCAGCGTGCTCCCCGACTGATCTATGCTAAGCACATAATCCAAAGCTTTGAGACGTTCAATGTTCGGCGATCGGACGCTGGAGCTTGATGATCTCCCCACCCAACTTCGACTTCAACGCCGACGGGGTATCCAAGGCTGAGACTTGGCCGTGGTCGATTATGGCTACCCGGTTACAGAGCCTATCCGCTTCGTCCATGTAATGCGTCGTTATGATGACGGAGACCTTCTCGGATTTCACGAGGTTCTCAATGTACGCCCATATGTGTTCCCGGGTTTGGGGGTCGAGCCCTAGCGTGGGTTCGTCGAGGAGGAGGATTCGCGGGTTATGCAGCAAGCCCCTCGCCAACTCCAACCTTCTGCGCATCCCACCCGAATACTTCTTCACAATATCATTCGCCCGGTCCTGCAGGTCCACTAATCTGAGGACGTAGTCCATCCGCTTCCGGCGCTCCTCCTTCGGGACGCCGAACATTAAGGCGTGTAAGTACAGGTTCTCCCGTCCGGTTAGGACGTCGTCGCTGCTCGGGTCCTGGAAGACAATGCCGATTGACCGCCGCACGTCAGCCGGGTGCGTTATGATGTCGTGCCCGTTCACCCGCGCAGTTCCAGAAGTAGGTTTCACCAAGGTGGCGAGCATGGAAAGCGTTGTAGTTTTCCCCGCCCCATTAGGGCCGAGGAGCCCAAAGATTTCACCTTCATCAATGCTCAGGTTCAACGAATCAACAGCCAGCAAGTCGCCGTACCGCTTCGTCAAACCCTCTATTTCTACGGCGTGAACCATTAAGCATCAACGGGCCGTGAAATTGACTAGGCTGCGTCCTTTAAATTGACTAACCAAGAAACCTCAATCTTCTTGACAATCGCCATTAGGCAGGATTCAAGTCAGTTGATGCGGTGACATGATGCACAAAGCCAAGGTCGGGCCACGCACCTTTACCGTCGTACTTTGCGAGGAAAGGGAGGGTGGCCTACTCTGTTCAATGCCTTGAGCTTCCGGGGGCTATAAGCGAAGGGGACACAAAACAGGACGCTCTGAATAATATCAAGGAAGCAATTCAAGGTTATCTCCAAGCGTTTCCAGAAGAAACAGAAAGACTGAAGCTCAAGAGAGAAGTGGTAGAGGTTAGCCTCTAGAAGGCTCCCTCGCGTTGGATGGAGGGAAGTTATCAGAGTTTTGGGACGAAAGGGTTTCCACGTTACCCATCAATGAAGCAGCCATATCTATCTTACAGACGACGAAAGGAAACGCAAAGTTACAGTCCCGAGACATGATCTGATTAAGACTGGAACCTTGCTTTCAATAATGGCGCAAGCGGGCCTTACGTGCGAGGAACTCGTGCGGTTGTTAGACTGATAATTAATCACACCGCTCCCATACCGCTTCGTCTTCGGAGCAGCTTGAGGGGACAGACAAGAGAATGCGGCACATCAAGATCAGCAAACTCGATGACATTCAACCAGCCGAGTTCACGCGGCTACTGAAGAAGGCAGCAAAGCTACCCAGCGGAGCGTAAACACGCTACATATCCGCAATTCTTACATTTTCCACAAGGTCTTTTATTCCCAGCAATTCCTCTTTCCGTTCAGAAACCTTGGTCGTCGTAACGCTTGAAAAGAACTCTGATTGCTGTGGTAGCACTGGTTTCCGTCCTGATTCTACTACCCACGATAACCTATGGTGAAGGGCAGTGGGTCAAGTACTCGGGCAACCCGGTGTTGGGGCCTTCATCGAGCGGTTGGGACGCCGACTATACGACTACTCCTAGGGTACTCTACGAGGGCGGCGAGTTCAGAATGTGGTACAGCGGCGGTAGGTCAGCAAGTAATGGTATTGGTTACGCGACTTCTACAGATGGGATTTCGTGGAGTAAGCATCAAGGGCCGGTCTTATTGCCCGGTTCGGCGGGCACTTGGGATAGTTCCTCAGTGGCCCTAGGGTCAGTCCTCTGGAATGGAACGACCTTCATGATGTGGTATAGGGGAACGAACCCCATCACCTACCAAACCGGGGCCGTAGGTTTAGCGACATCCACAGACGGAGTTTCCTGGGCCAAATACGCTGGCAACCCAGTCCTGAAGGCGACTGCGATGGATCAGCAATACATAGCTAGCCCCTACGTGGTCAAAACGCTCACGTACAGCATGTGGTATACTGGGAGAAATGCAACCTACTCCAAAAATAGTCCATACACTGAAATTCTCCTCGCAACCTCATTCAACGGAATCAACTGGGTCAAGTGGCCGCATCCTGTGTTCAGGCCTTCGGCAGATCCTACGGCATGGGATTCCGGCAGCGTGTATTCGCCCTCAGCTTTATGGAACGGCACAATATTCTGGATCTGGTATTCCGGGGTGGGGCAGAGTTTCTTGAACCCGCAGATTGGAATCGCCACCTCACCCGACGGGTCAACCTGGACACGTTTCCCTAACAATCCCATTCTAAGCCCCGGTGCGCAGGGAGCCTGGGATTCTTCAGGCGTTGAGCAAACTGACGTGGTTTTCAGCGGGTATGGCTTGATGCTCTATTATGACGGGCTGGGGCTTAATGCAGCTGGAAGAATAGGAATGGCCCAACCTCCGCAAGGTTTCACAATTCCAGAATTTCCATCCGTAGTTCTCCCCCTCTTGGTTGCTGCCTGCGCAGCCGTGTTCTTCCGAAAACGCAACAAGCGAAACTAACCTCTCTAATCTCACAAGCGAGGTCGTGCGTTTCGAGCAATGTCCCAAAATTCTACTTGAGCGCCGTTATTTCCACCAGGTGTAACTACGTTTAACAGTCAACGAGACAATGTGGGCGCTAGTGGAGGTCAACTGGGAATGTCCAAAGCGAGCGGGACTCAAGCAGGCGGGAAAGCAGGTGGCAAGAAGATTCTGTGGCTTGTTTCTATCGTCCTAGTTGTAGTCGCACTTGGTGCAGGCCTCTTCAGCTACGTTGGGGTGACTCCTCACACGGTCACGTTAACGTCAACGACCTACGCAACAAACACATCCATAATTACAAGCACTTCGACCGTAGCCAGTGTCAGCACTAACACTTTCACGAACGTGATAACAACGACTGCCGCTGCCCCGGTTGGAAACATGTATGCTCAACAGAATTGTCCGCCCTCCAATTGTCAGCAGCCATGCTACTACAATAATTGTCAAGGGTACTGCTACAGCAACGACTGCGACTTTAACGTCTGCCAGTCAATAGGTAACAATACCACTCAATGCTCCGGCTACTTGTACCAAGATAAGAACGGATGTGTGGAACTCGTAATTCCAATAGGCAGCCCAGTTGCGCAACCATCATACCAGTTTTACACGCTGCAAGATTTGCCCTCATCCCACCCAGCCTTCGGATCATGGGTGACGGTAACCGGGCAAGTGTATCGAGGCTCCAATACGGGCCCGAACGGCGCTGCCTGCCCAGGCAACTACATAGTCGTAACATCAATTTGAGAAAGACTGGGCTTGAGACTTAGATTGACTGATTATTTGCAGCCAACTGTTTGAACAGGCATTATATCTGACAACTCGTAGGCGGAGCATCGACCCGTTCCGAAAGGGACGGCGATTCGAAAAGAGACACAGTAGCCATGATCGATGCTACCCCAATATTTGTGACGGCTGCGGTCGTTGGCACAATACACATGTCGGCACCTGACCATTGGGCAACGCTAACGGTTCTAGGTAAAACCGGACACTGGACATCGAACAGGTTACTGGGCCTCTCTCTCCTAACCGGAATAGGTCATGTTACGTTGTCGATTATTCTTGGGTTTGTGGTAGTAGGAGTAAGTAGTCTGTTCTCAAGCTTGTATTCGAATTACCTTACTGAAGCTGCAGCGATAATCATGGTGGTTGCGGGTTCCTTTGTTGCGTTCAGAGCTTTCAGATCGAAGGACAATAATCAGCAAAATGGAACTAGGTTGAGTTCTGGATCGGCTCAGAGTTTAACGAAGACTGCCGGGTACTTTGCGGTTCTCGGCGCAGCTCTTTCCCCTGACCTGAGCATTCTGCCAGTGTTCTTAGTCGCCTCCCCGCTTGGGCTCTTCCCGGCGCTTTACACTATCTTGATTTTTGCCGTCAGCTCCATCATAACCCTGCTCATACTCGTGCTCGCGTTTTCCAAGGGGTTGGCTAAAGCGTTAGAAAAACTCCCGAAAAAATATAACGACGCCATCACAGGGCTCGTAATAGCCGCAGTCGGCATCTACATCTTGATCCTGGCCTAAGTTACATTGCAACGTACTGGACATGCCTTAGCTTCTCGCCTTCTGGGCGCCATGCAAGCTGCTTGTCCACGCGCAGCTGCATGAAGTTAACGACGTTATCCACGACCTTGTTCAGCCGGTTTATGGCTAGGGAGTTATTCCTAAGTTTCTTCAGGTCTTCGTTCGTGTTCTCCGCTAGGTTTGAGAGGTTATACCATATGCCGAAGGGCGGGAGGATGTAACCCAGGTTCTGTAGGACTACAAACACATCCCAGGCTACTTTGTAGGCCCCATCCTCATGGCCATTCACGAATATGCCGACGGGGCGGCCGGCCCAGTCTACCCGTTCGATTTTGAGTGCGATATCCTGCAGGTTAGTCAATCGGTCCAGGAAAACTTTGAGGCGGCTATTCATGCCCTCCCAATTGATGGGCGTAACCACAATCAGCGAGCGCGCTCGGATGAGCTTCGGGTATATCTTGCGCATGTCGTCGTGCATATTGTTGCAGGGAAACCTGCAAAAGTCGTCTTCAAGTGAATAGCAAGCCCAGTTGTGTTCGATCTTGTGCTTTGCCAAGTCTACCCAGTCGTAGGTTAACGTTGGGTGGGCTTCCTTGAGCCTTTCAATAATCTTGGGCGCGATGAAGCCACTTACGATATGGTGCGGGTGGGCGCTCGCACTAATGATGAGTACGTCTAAAGGCGGCTGTTCAGCGATGCCCCGCCACATCTCTATACGGCGGTCCAGGAATTCTCCCTTCCCCACACTCTTCGCCAAGTACTCCGCAACGGCTTCTTCCTCTATCGGGTAGGTTGGTTTGTGGGTTAGGTTGTGGGCCATGAGTTTCTCTTTGGGTTGGATTAATTCCCAAGGCGCTTTGCACTTGCCGCACACCTTTGGCGGAAGCCTACCAGCATATTCATCCATACAAATCAAGGGCTCTGTTACCTCTTCGGTTGGCCATTACTTTCATTCGCCTCCAATCCTAAGTGTGCGTTCTTGCGGAAGATTGGAGTAGTCATCAGTTGATGAAGACCGCTCATTAGGCGACATGTGGGTTCTTAACCCGAAAGCTGAGCAGTCCGATGTTGGGTAAAGGTTGCGATGGCAAGCGTAAAACCTGACCGGCAAGAGGCCAAGCTCTCCCAGTGAATTGCTGGGATGGAGGCGTGAGGTTCGCGCCCGACGGACTCGCAAGTGAAGCGATGGTATGGGAATCCGAGACTGACGGTAATCCCTCAGTCGATGCGAGCCAGTTACCAACCGATAAGGTAACAGAACCCAGATCAAGCATTTCCAAACAGCACTTTCATTCCTCTGCTCCTGCGGTGTTTCCAACACGAATCCAGACTCTTCTTCAGCCGGCTTTCGCGTGGAGATTGGTTCTCGTGAGACGAGAACATCGTCGCCTTCGATTTTGACCGCGTAACTTTCCACCTGCTCAGGTGCGCCTTTCGGGGCTTTTCCAGTCTTCGGGTCGTATCTGTACCCATGCCACGGGCAGGCAACGTTCCCATCCTTATCGAAGGTCCCGTCAATCAGTGGCCCGCCCATGTGTGCGCACACGTTGGATATGGCGTAGTAGTTGTTGTCGATTTGGAAGATTGCAACAGACTTCCCGTCAACTAGTCCTAGGTATCGGTTGTTTGAGAAATCCTTTCTCGAGCAAATGCGTACATATGGTTCCATGGTGATTATTGAAGTCGGGGCGTATGAAAATGTTTCACAATCCCGACCTACCTTATGTATTGAATTTGCTCTGAATTTTCGGTCACGTTTATCCCGCGGTTTCCGGACGTCAACTCCTTCAAGAACAGTCCCGGGTCAACGCACAACTCGGGCGGCAGGGCGCCTGTTTTAGTAATTCTCCCTGAAGCAAGCCACTGCGCAATTATGGACGGGGGCGTCCCCGTACCGACCGTCCCACCGCCTATATTCCAACGTTCGTTTGGTACGCTGACCGCGTCGACACAAATTGTGACCGGTTTTCCGTCACGCTTTCCGAAGGCCTCAACCCTCTGGCAATCAACGTCTAACTCAACATTGCTCGGCTTCGGGACGGAATCAACAACCGAAGTCAAGACATCGTATGGAATGATGTCCTGACCTTTCACCTTGACGGGTTTCTTGTTTGTCAAACCGAGTTGGGCCAAGAGTGCAATTGACTTTGTGAATTCGGGCGGGTACGCGACTATGAAGTCCATGTTCTTAATGCCCTTACCGAGCGTGAACGGCATTGTTGCCAACTCAGAATGAATCGTATAGTACCCCTCCACTATGCCTATGGGTTCGGGGAGAACGAAGGACTCCTTGTCTGTAAGCACAGCGATCTCCTGAATCTTCCTGTCGCGGAATATGATTGGGGGGACAGTGAACTCGTCGAGGAGCGTTCGTATGGCGTAGGGGACTTGGAACCCTCCCCCTCCCTTAACAACCCGCGAGCCACTGCGCAACTTCAACGTATCAATCGAATCCATCTTGGCAGCAACATATGCGCCCATCACGTTCATTGTCCCCGGCGTGCTCCCCATCCCCAAAACGCACGTCACATCCGAATCCTTCGCGGCGCCGTCAAGCTCCAACTCCCGTTTCGTCATATGGTAAAGTCCTCCAAGGTCAAGGTAGTGTATCCCAGCTGAGATGGCGGCCTGCATGACGTGCAAATTCAACTCGTACCATGTCGAGTTGATGACCACATCCCACTCTCGCATGATTTTGGTTAACTGAGCTGTGTCGCGGGCATCTGCAGCAAGCGCAACAGCGCGTTCATCTCTCAAACTTCGCGACGCAGCTTCAGCCCGTTCGAGATGGAGGTCCGCGACCCCCACCCGTTCCACTGTCTTATTCTCTAAGAGGTCTCTAATCGTGACCTGGGCCATTGCGCCCGCCCCACCGAGCACTAAGATCTTCAAATCGTACTCATCTCACAACGCTGCGAACATCCAAACATATTCTTACGCCCTAATAGCTTCCAAACAAGCCATTTATGTTCAAATCCACGCCCTCATGGAACTTGTGAGCACGAAGCCAGATGTGAAGTGGAAGAAACTAGGGCTCTACCGACTATTCTGGAAAGAAAAAGCCGAAATGAAAGGTGAGTTGAATGGTAAACACGAAGGGGCATATGGTAAGTCTCGTTACTAGATTGCTTATCGTGGCCGCCGTTACCGTATCTATTTCAGTGGTGACGGCGATTCTGCTGATACAGAAGTTTGGAGCGACGTGGAATGTTGTTCCCGTAATGGTTTTTGCAATCATTGTTCCCGCAACACTCGCAATAGCAATCAACTATCTGTATTGGCGTCCACGATACAGAGTGCTCTGAGTAGACATCCGCCGATGCCCGAACAGCCATAAACCGAACAGAGCCGCTGACAGTTAAATTATAATACGTAAGCTGTCTCGGTAGCGGCGGAGCAAGTACAATTTGTTCACGGACCTTGCCGGCCTGATAATTCAACTAATCATAGCAGGTATCATAGGCGGTATTTTCGTTTGGCTTGCGGGGAAGGCTCTGGGTGCCCCTACGGCTACTTACTGGCACGGAATTTTGATCGTTGTTTCCGCAATCATTCTTACTGACATCATAAGTTACTTTCTTTCTGGGTTGGGCTGGATCACAACCATCATAGAAATCATCATAATCCTCCTATTGATCAAGCACTTCTTCGCGGTCGGATGGTTGAAGGCAATTGTAATCGCGATCCTGGCTGTGGTCATAGCGATCATAGTCACGTTTGTGCTCGCATTGATTGGACTTGGTTTCGCCGCCACGGCACTGAAGGGGCTTATCCCAGGAATCTAAACAATCTTCGCAGCCTCGTCCAACACGACGAGGCCACATCAATCTATTTCGCAGCGCATTATCGGCTAACTAGCGGCGTTTTCAATCAGCAGGCTAGTGAGCATCCAATTGACCCAGCCAGGAGTGGAATGGAGTCATTATGCAAGCCGAAACGGCATCATCTCGCCCGCCAATAGGCTACATTTCAACCTCTAGGATGACCTCAGTTCCTTTACAGGTTTGAATGTGTACGGCCGCAGCACCCTGTTGAATGGTCTTTCGAGGTTCGCCATATCGAGAATCGCCCTAATTCCTTATATGTTGAAATGTACTACACAACTACAGGTGCTGGAATTGAAATTGGACTATGATGGTTTGAATGAATTGTTCGACAAGGGCGCGTATCACAAGTACCAGCGGGTTGGCCTGAGAGGTATCAGGGCCTGGTTTACACGACCCAGCATCGCGTACGTACCGCTCCTAATCGCAGCACTTTACGCGGTCTCAGGCGATTACCTATCGCTATTACGCCAGCTACGAATGGCCTTCTAGAAGCTATTGCTTAACTGGGCGTCTAGCGTTTGTCTATTGGAACGACTTTTCTGTCTCGTGGGCCCGTGTACTCTGTTTCCGGACGAATCAACCGGTTGTTGGCTACTTGTTCGAGCACGTTCGCTGACCATCCCGCGGTTCGGCTTGCTGCGAATGTCGCTGTGAACAGGTCCGTTGGCAATCCCACTGAATCCATAATGACGGCTGAGTAGAATTCCACGTTTGTGTACAATTTCCGGTCCGGCTTGTCCTCCTGCAAGACGCGGATACCCGTTTCTTCGACTTGGCGGGCCAGCTCGAAGAATTTCTTGTCGGTTGTTGTGCTCGCGATTTCTCTAAGAATTTCAGCCCGCGGGTCCGTTGTCCTGTAGAGTCTATGCCCAAACCCCATCAATCTTCTGCCCGCCTTCAACTCATCCCTCATCCAAGCTTCAGCGCAGTCTGGGCTTCCAATGTCCTTCAACATTTGCAGGACAGGCGCTGGGGCGCCGCCGTGAAGTGGCCCCTTCAACGCGCCGATGGCAGCCGTTACGGCCGAGTGCATGTCCGACCAAGTCGACGCAACAATTCTAGCCGTGAAGGTTGAGGAATTCATTCCATGGTCCGCGAGGAGGATGAAGTACTTGTTCAGAGCGTCGGTCTTGATGCTGTCAGGTTCTTTCCCTGTAAGCATGTAGATGTAATTCGCAGCATGCCCCAGCTCCGGGCGTGGATCCATAGGCTCCTTCCCCCGGCGAAGTCTGTCGAATGTTGCATTGATTGTTGGAATCTTCGCGGTGATTGAGATCGCGTCTGAAATATCGGGTTTCTTGAGAGGCGTGCCGGTCCCGAGCGCAGAGATGGTGGTTCGTAGGACATCCAGGGTGTTTGAGGATAGGGGCAGGCTTCGTATCAGGGCCTTTAGGTTCCCGGGGATTGGGCGTTCTTCGCGCAAACGTTTCTTCAGGTCGGAAAGCTGAGTTCGTGTAGGCAGGTCGCCGTACCAGAGCAGGTAGGCTACTTCTTCGAAGGCTAGGTTCGCGGCTACGTCGTGAATATCATACCCACGGTAAATCAGCCGCCCCTCATTCCCATCAATCAGGCAAATGCTGCTATCGCCGACAATGACTCCTTCAAGTCCCTTGGCAACCGTCTTGGCAATCGTCATAGGTTAAATCTCGCCCCTTGCCACGCTCATCTTACTTATTACCCAATCCCGTAACCGTTCGTACCCTACTGGCTTGGACGTTTCAGCCTGAACAGAATCGCAAGGCCCACGGAAATCCCTGCATAGACGGGGCTGAGGAGCCAGGGTAAGTATGGATTCCCGGTAAGCTGCCAAATTGCCCCGCCGAGTAGTGGCGAAACGTTTCCCCCTATGTTCAGGAAGAGGCTGAAGGCGCCCACATACATCCCACGCTCGGCTTCGGGTGCGATTTCTGTCACCAGCGTCTGCGCGATAGGGAAGAACATGTTCTCCCCAAGCGTCATCACGACCACCGCCACGAGAAGCCAGTAAAAGCTCGGAGCCAGAGCCAAACCCGTAATACCTATTGCCAAAATCACGACACCAAGAATGTACCCAGTCTGCTTGGGGATTTTCTCCAGCCAACTCGAAGTGGGAAACTGAAACGCCACGACTGTCGCCCCCGATATGGAAAACAATACGCCAAGTTGGACGCTGTTCAGGCCTTTGACTTGCGTTGCGAAAATCGGCAACAGCGAGTAAAATTGCGAGTAAAATAGCATCGTGAACAATGAAGCCACACACAAGACTAGCAAATCACGATCACGGAACATTCCGAGTTTCGGAAGCCTTGGTCTCTCTAAGCCAGATTTCCGTGATTCAGGTACCAGGCCGATGAAGGCTAGGAGGCCAAGTAGGCCGATGAAGGCGGAAACGATGAAGAGGGGCAGAAAGTTTCCCTGCCCCGCCAATATGGCTCCCCCTATGATTGGGGCAAAGATCCATGCGACATTGGCGACTATTCGGCTCACCCCGTAGGCCGTATTCCTCTTACTCTCCTCCACTTGGTCTGCGATGATGGTTGTCTGCGAAGCCCGACCGGCTGAATCCATAACGCCTGAGACGGTGAAAATCGGCAAGGCTTGGCTGAACGTGGTGGCAGTGGCCAGTGCCGCAGGAATTATCGCCGCGCTCGATGTTCCGAAGGCGTAAACTTTCTTCCGCCCCACCCTATCGACAAGCCAACCCATGAGCAGCACTGTCAAAGTTCCGGCTAGGCCATTTACGAAGTAGATGAATGAGACGGCGCCCACAGAGATGCCGAGCTGCTTGTAAAGAAACACGGGCAGGAACGGGCCCAGCATCGTGGAAGCTAGGCCGGTAACGGCGACATTGAGCATGAGGAACCAGAAATACTTGCCCCTCGGAACGTTGGAAAGGTACCTTCCAAGACTCATCGCCGAATCCGCCCCGTAGCCCGAGGGCGCGCAATAAATAGGTTGCAACGTCAACCGACGGCGGCCACGTGGGGCTGTGCAACATTTCTTAAGCGAAATCACCTAATGTTCTGCACAGGTTAGAAATTTGGCGTATGAGATCGGAGGGCGTGAGTCCGGGGTTGTGGCGTTCAAGGAAAACGATGAAGTGAGAGTAAACGACGACGCTGTCCTTGCACCGGAAGCGGTTCGCGGAGAAATCGGGACGATTGTGAAGATCAACCGTTTTCTGAGTGAGCCAGCACAACTCTCTGAAGGCATTATTGCGGTCGACCGTTACCAGCAGCTTGTTAAACAGCCCCGCGAGACTGAGATACTTGGCTTCGCCCTTCAAGTCTTCTTTCCCAAGATTGGTGACTCGCTCCTCGTAGCTTCAAACGAAATATCCCTACTCTCGAAATTCCAGGAAAGAATCGACAAACTCGAAGACAGGCTCATCGCACACCTAACCGATCCCCAACAATTCACCGTGCTAGGCGACGGCGGGCTGGATGTTCCATTCATCAATCAGAACTTTGACGCGCAATTCTTCGGGGACTTGGTACGATACGTGCTCAGGCCAAAGCTCGGCAGAACTTCAACCAAAGTCCTATCCCCAGAAGCCTCCGGGCCGCCTTTGGCGGCCGTGTACGCGAGTATGGCTGGCCTCAGCTTCGTACGCGCCGTGAAAGTGTACGATAAAGCAAGGCCGCAGGTTCCCGCGACTTGGCGGGGGACTGTGGTGGGGGATGTGAAAGTTCCGTCCGCCACGAAGAAGACCGAACACTACTTCGCCATACCCGAAGGCTCCATAACCGCCGAGGACCGCGTGATCATATTCGACGATGTCGGCTTCACCGGCCGAACCCGCAACGCCTGCATACAACTAATCGAAAAACTAGGTGCAAAGGTTTCCGCAATCGTGAATGTGGTCGAAAAAGCGTACGGCGAGCAACGAAGCGTAACCGTGAACTCCAAGGCCATTCTCGGAATTGCCGGCTTCGAACCTGAGACAGACAAGACTTGTAGGCTGAAGATCAACGAACTTCTTTTGGAGCGGCTTGAAACTCCCGCGTAATTGGCGGCGTGAAGTTCGAGCCGAAGCGCTTTCTCTCAACTCTTCGCGGCGATCAGCGAGCGGACTAAGGGCTAAGCGTGACTTGCAGATCGACTACTGCGATTTCCCAGAGGACGTCCTCTACGACCTCGAAAACAACGTATGGGTTAGGCTGGGGGCAAAAAACCTTGCAACCCTAGGCATCACAAGCCTCCACGCTGCTCTGGCCGGAAGGCTCAACAAAATCAACTTCAAGCCTGACGGTTCGGCCCTCAGTAAGGGACAGAGCGTCGCAACCATAGAAAGCGTCAGATACTTCGGCGTTGTCCGAACTCCATTCACCGGGACATTGGTCGAAACCAACGCTGTCCTAAAGACGCAACCGAAACTCGCGAACGATTCGCCCTACGAAAACGGTTGGTTCGTGAAGATTGAAACCAAGCTTTCACCAGAAGAAATGAAATCCCTCCGTGATTTAGCGAGCGCCCAAGAAATCATAAAGTCACAGATCAGTCAACTCAGGGTTAGGTGTTTCAGGGCGTTCCCAGATTATGAGATGTGGGAGATCGGCGTCGAATGCGCTGCCGTCCTCGTCAGGTTGAATGAGCTCATCGAGCGCTGCTCATTGAATGATGTAATTCACGTTATCTCCGACGATCCCACCGCTGATATTGAGATGGAGCGTTGGTCTGATGAAACAGGCCAGGTGGTACTCGAATCGAGGAAGGAAGGTAAGCTGACGCACTTCATTGTCAAGAAAGTGAAAAAATGAAAGGCGTTATCGAAGGTCTCACGGTTTCTGGATGGGGTTGCGGACCATGTTTCCCCACTCAGTCCACGACCCATCGTAGTTCCTAACCTTCGGGTAGCCAAGTAGATATTTCAGAACGAACCAGCTGAAGGACGACCTCTCGCCGATTCTGCAGTAGGTTATGATTTCCTTATCTGGTGTAACGCCTTTGCTTTGGTAAAGGTTGGCTAGGTCTTCTGCGGTTTTGAAGGTACCATCCTCCTTCACAGCCTGAGACCAAGGTATGCTTACGGCGCCAGGGATGTGTCCTCCGCGTTGGGCATGCTCGTTCGGGTATTCAGGTGGGGCTGTTATTTCGCCGGTGAATTCGGCTGGGCTGCGGACATCGACGAGCACCTTGTCTCCTCTGCCAAGCGACTTCTTCACGGTGTCTAAGTAGGTTCTGATTTCTTCGTTCGGGCCCTTGGATTTGTACAAGGCTCTGGTCGGCGTCGGTGTTTCCTTCCTGGTTACTTCTCTATCCTCGGCGAGCCATTTCTTTCGGCCGCCGTTCATCAAGACGACCTTCTCCACGCCGTAATACTTCAGTATCCAGAAGGCGAATGCTGCAAACCAGTTGTTGAAGTCGCCGTACAGAACGAGAGTCGTGTCTTTGTTGACGCCGAAGCGAGAGAGGATGTCTTCGAGCTGTTCTTTGCTTAGTATGTCTCGGGTTAGGGGGTCGTTCATGTCTATTTTCCAGTCGAACAGAACTGCGCTTGGAATGTGGCCGAGGTTATAGTTGGCGGTGGGGTCGTAGTCGACTTCGGCGATGCGAACAGCGTTATCTTTCAGGTGCTGGGTGACCCATTGAGTATCGACAAGAACTTCAGGGTGCTTGTATGAGATCGACAATTTGTTTCGCAGCTAGGAAACCATGCCATACGACATATTTAACTTCACCCAAGAACGCCCAGAGGTTTGCATGAACATGCCACGTCCCAGTCAAAGTTTAAATTCGAAGGAAAAGCTGCGGCACAGTAACGGGCACATTATTGACGCCCGGTGAATCAGAAATTTTCCAAGGCTTACTCGGTCATCCAGGACGCTGTATTGTCTTGGTTCGATAATTGGTGATTGAATATTGTCAGACAAGATTGTGGACGGATTAACCTTCGACGATGTTCTACTAGTCCCGAAGAGGTCGACGGTCCGCTCTCGAAGAGACGTTCACACTACGACGCGGCTCTCACGAAATATCGAGTTACGTGTTCCGATTGTCAGCGCGCCGATGGACACTGTTACTGAACATTCCATGGCGGCCATGATCGCCGGGCGGGTGGAATTGGAATTATCCACCGTTTCATGACCGTAGATCAACAGGTTGGGGAAGTTTTGAAAGTGAAACGGTCTGAGAGCATCATCATAGAGCAACCCTACAGCCTGACCGCTGACCAGAAACTCAAGGGCGCGAAGCGGCTGATGTCCCAGCGGGGAGTATCTGGCCTTCTGGTTCTTGATGAGCGGGGTCGCCTACAAGGAATCCTAACGACTCGGGACATCCAATTCGAACGAGATCCAGAGAGGAAAGTAGCTGAAATGATGACCGGGATTAAAGACATGGTCACAGCTCCGGCCGGGATAACCCTAGACGAGGCGGAGCGAATCTTGCACAAACACAAGCTCGAAAAACTCCCGTTGGTCGACAAAGACGGAAAACTGCGTGGACTCATAACAAGCCGCGACATGCTCAGCCTCGAACAATATCCCAATGCATCGAAAGACGAGAAAGGCCAGTTGATGGTAGGCGCCGCTGTTGGTGTAAAGACAGGTTACTTGGATAGGGCTAAAGAATTGCATCAGGCTGGCGCAGACGTACTCGTTCTCGACGTCGCCCACGCCCACTCCGACATAACCCTAGACGCTATCCGCAACATCAAGAAGACGATACCAAAAGCCGAACTAGTCGCAGGAAACGTCGCAACCAAAGAGGGAACGGAGGATCTCATCACGGCAGGAGCGGACGCCGTGAAGGTAGGAATCGGTTCCGGTTCAATATGCATCACCAGAATAGTATCGGGAGCAGGCGTACCTCAACTCACGGCAATCGTCGAATGTACAAAGGTCGCCGATCAGAAGGGTGTCCCAATAATTGCTGACGGCGGGATACGCAACTCTGGAGATATCACCAAAGCTATCGCCGCCGGCGCCTCAACCGTAATGGTCGGAAGCCTCCTTGCCGGGACCGAGGAAAGCCCAGGCATGACCGTGATGAGGGAGGGCAGAAAATTCAAACTCGTACGCGGCATGGCCTCAGTCGCCGCCTCCTACGATCGGAGTGCGCGAGCGTCCGAACAAGCAGACGAAGACGCAGCAGTCGACCTTTTGGACTATGTTCCCGAGGGCGTGGAAGCGTTCGTTGCATACAAAGGGAACGCGTCCGAATTAATCAGCCAACTAGTCGGCGGTTTGCGGTCTGGAATGAGTTACTGCGGCGCAACAGAAATT
Organism: Candidatus Bathyarchaeota archaeon; assembly: GCA_963780265.1. GTDB lineage: Archaea > Thermoproteota > Bathyarchaeia > 40CM-2-53-6 > 40CM-2-53-6 > FEN-987. The sequence continues at coordinate 193,022 of CAWABQ010000028.1, read as the reverse complement.
TCACAATTCCGCGGAAAAGGAAACTTCATCAGAATCTCACAGGCAGGCCTTAAGGAAAGCTACCCCCACGACGTAGAAGTAATGTAGCCCTGCAATCTGGGGCGCCCAACCTAATCGGTCGAAATGTAGCCTATTGGCGAACGAGATGATGCCGTTTCGTGGTGTATTTGGAAGATGTTGCATTGCGAATATTCACAATAGGCCATTCTACCAGAACCTTCGAGGAGCTCGTTAACCTTCTACAAGCTTACGAAGTGAATATCCTAGCTGACGTTCGGAGCTTCCCTCGTTCCTTCAAGAATCCTCAATTCAACGCCGAAGTGATTGGGGTTGAACTCGAGGGGCGTAACATCCGCTACGCCTGGATGCAGAAGCTTGGCGGGAGAAGGAAAGGCTTGGGAAAGGAGTCGAAGAACGTTTGTTGGAAGAACCAGTCATTCAGGAATTATGCGGATTATATGGAGACTTATGTTTTCAGAGAGGGCGTCGAGGAACTTATCCAATTAGGCCGGGGAGGGAAGGTGACCATAATGTGTGCGGAAGCGCTTTACTGGAGGTGCCATAGGTGTATGATATCAGATTTCCTGAATTCGAATGGGGTCGAGGTTACGCACATTTTCGACAGGGAGCACGCTCAAGAGCATGAATACACTCAGTGCGCAAAGATCGTGGACGGACAACTAACCTATCATTAGCTCAGAAGTGCCTGCGACTGGGGTCGGCTCCTAGGGCACGTCGACCATTATGTCGTTTCCTTGAACTCTGACTTTGTACGCTGTTTCCGGCGGAATGCTGTCAGCGGGTCCGCCGTCCGGTCCACCTAGGACCTTCCCAGTTGTTACGTCGAATTGGGCTCCGTGTTCTGGGCAGGTGAGGACCTTCTTGTTCAGTTCTCCTTCCGATAGGTTCCCCTGCTCATGTGTGCACCAATTATCCATCACGTAGAAGTTACCATCAACATTAGCTACAACAAGGTCCTTCCCGCCCACACTCACGAGTTTGAGGCTACCCGGCGCGACATCGGATTTGCTGCAAACCTTAACCGCTGGCATTAGACCACCGAGAATTCTGCGGGTTCTTACGATTTTAAGTCTTCCCCAAGGTTGCTTTCCCCTCGCGAAGCACCTGGGTCAATACTGGAACAACCTCTGCATAGTCGCCCACTATGCCGTAGTCACAATTCTTGAAGATTAACGCATTCGGGTCTTTGTTGATGGCCACTATTATTCTCGCTCTGCCTATGCCCACCATGTGGTTGAAGGCGCCCCTCACACCAATCGCCACGTACAGTTTAGGGGCCACAGACCTGCCCGTTAGCCCAATCTGAAGTTGTCTCGGAAGCCAACCTGAATCCACCACTTTTCTCGTTGTTGCTATCGGCGCGTCGAGGACTTCAGCTAAATCGGCTATGCTCTTCATCTTCTCGGGGCCGCCGACTCCGAATCCTGCGGCCACGATAACATCTGCATTGTCCAACCTCAACGTCGCGGTCAGCCTCAAACCTTTCCTCGATCAGATGGGCCATAGCCTTCAAACCAGTTGGGTGCAGTTCGACAATTGCGCCCTGCCTCGAAGGGTTTGCTTCAGCTGCAGCCAGCATTCCCGGCCGAACCGTCGCCAATTGTGGGAGGGTTCTGCTGAGGATGGGTGCGACAATGTTTCCGCCGAAGGCCGGTTTCAATTGAACCAACTGTTCCTTCTCGTTCAGCTCTAACCCAATGCAGTCGCTAGTCATCCCTAACCCGAGGCGGGCGGCGACTCTCGGCATGTAATCCCTCCCTAGCGAGGTTGCGGCGGCAACAACCGCATAGGGCCCATACTTCTGAATGCTCTGAGCCAACGCGGCAGCGTATGCGTCACTTGAATAATTCGACAGTTGCTCGTGTTTGGTCACGTAGATTTTGTCCGCCCCGTGGGCTATGAGGTCTTGGTAATGTTCCTTCGTAGCGTCGCCTAGGACGACAGCGCATAGTTCGCATTCCAGTTTGGTCGCTAGCTCCAAGGCCCGTCCCAACAGTTCGTAAGTCACGCTTCTCACACGCCCTTGGACTAGTTCAGCTACAACCCAGAACGACTTGTTCTCACCGCGCGGGCGGGACGGGGTGGCTTCACCCGTTTCTCCTCATCGTCCTTCCATCCAGAAAACAAGCCGTGAGCCATCAGGTTCTCCACGAGCTTCTTGGCCCCCTCCTCCACCGTCGATCCTTCGATAAGCTCACATTTCCGCTTAGTTTCTATCGAATAGATTTCTGAAACAGACGTTGGCGAACCTTTGGACCCGAACAGCGTGGCGTCTTGACTGAGGTCTGATGCGGAAACCACCGCGTACGGTTTTGATTTGACAGCTTCCCATTCATCCTGAGTCGGGAAGTGGGGCTTGATTAACCGCTCAGCCGTCGTTAGAAGTAGTGGCAAAGGAGCCTCTATTCGCTGGAAGCCATAATCCGTTTCCGTTTCAACTACGGCCTGCTTGCGGGATGTGGATAATTCCACTTTTGTGGCGCCGCTGATGTGGGGGATGCTGAGAAATTCAGCGACCTCCGGGCCAACATGCCCGGTTTCCCGTCCACGCTATATTTCCCACAGAGGATCATGTCGAATGGCTTCTCTCTCTCGATCGCTAGGGACAGTGCACGTGAGGTGGCGAGGGTGTCTGAACCAGCGAACGCTCTGTCCAAGAGGTGCACGGCCCTATCGGCGCCCATCGCCATAGCTTCGGTCAAGGCGTCTTTGGCTTGGGGCGGCCCCATGGTCATTACAACCACTCCTCCCCCGTTTTGTTCCTTGGTTGTGGTGGCGAACGTGATCGCCCGCCTGTCAAACGGGTTAATCTCATTGTGTACGCCTTCCCGAATGAGCGTCTTCTTCACGTTGTCGAACCTAAGTTCCGAAACCGCCGGAACCTGTTTGATGCAGACGATGAATTTCATTGCCAACCACTAGTCTCGAATCCGACGCCGCGATTCGCAGGAGTGCTGGGGTGGAAAAGTGGAATTTTCTCCAAACATGCCTGCTCTTCCAAGCTATGATAAATACGCTTAGCCATCAGGCGTGGTCTGCTGGTTATCGAGATGGGCGTGTACTTCGTCGGGGCCTCGGCGTCAACGCAGCAGCAGACGATTCGGTGCCTATACTGCGAGCGGCCGTTCAAAGATAGGCGTATGCTCAACGAACACTACCTGACCGCACACGTCGAAGCGTTTTCGGAAGAAGAATTGAGCACGGTTCCCTTGGACATGCATGCCTAATCCCAGAATGAAACGTAGTCAGGCTACTTTCTTGCCCGTATTGGCACCAAATGCTAACGACTGAACCTCTTCCAGTTTGATACTTACTACGGCCTTAGGCTTGAAACCCAAGTTTTCCAAGTGGTTTGCCGCTTGCTGAAAGAGCGGCCCGAAAGTCTCCATAACCGCCTTTCCCCTCATCCTGAACCCAATGATGGCCTGAGCATCGAAGAAAACCACAGTAACGTCCGGAGTTTTCTTGAGTACCTCGCTTAGTGTCGTCGAAAATACATCCGTGAACTCTAAGTGTTCGTCATCCCTCGCGCGGAAATGTTTTGGTGAAGCGTTGGGTGTTCCATCGCTCCTCAATGAGGATAGGACCCCGACGGCTCCATTGTATTCCTTATCGAACCGGTCTTGGATGAATTTCTTCACTGTATCAGGCAACAATGCTATTGACTTCCAAATCCTCGACTAATGGCGCAACTTAGTTTAGCTAAGGGCGATCATGCTATTTGAAGATTTGAATGCAGCTTCTTTGGGATATGCACCAACTGGACGTTAGTCAATAGGAATTGCATAGTTCATTTAGGGAAAATTCAATAAGCTAACCCATTCGAAGCAAAGCCTTGAGGCGTGAGATGCAAGAGTGAAGAACGGAATATACGTTTCCGCACTCGGGTACGCCAACAGTTTCGATCACAGCGCATTGGTATCCGGCATAGCCAGGACCTGTGCTCAGCGTGGTATTGCAGTGAAATCCGAGCCCACGTTGCCAGGCGGCAAACACGCAGACCTCGCGGTCTCCTTGGGTGACCGTTGGACCTACATTGAAGTCAAAACCAGGGCGAACGGCATATCAGACCGACGGCGCCGCCTCTTCTACCGTCAAGATTTCTTGAGAGAATTACTTCGACTAAGAGCGCACTCCCTCAAACAGTTACCGAAAAAAGAAGCTTCACTCGTAGTGCTCTCCACATCAATCTCTTCGAACCGTAGGAAAGCAATGAGTAAGATCGCCCTCGCTCGTTCATTTACGGGTAGAATTTTCGACCATGATTCAGAGAAAATTCTAGGTGTGATGATCTTCGCACCCTTTCGCGCTCCATATGGATCTTCAGGCTGGCGCTACGCATCCACCCTGATACCTAACCCGAATCTGAAGATCCAAGGTGACGGTTTCGACAAGCTCGCCAGCGTACAGCTCTGAGAAATCACTCCGCATTTCCTAGGCTTTAATTACGCGTGCGCTTCCATCTTGGTTAGAGGCCGATGCTAGCTCTCTCCTCGCTCCAATCTAAACTCGGAACCGTAGTAGATGAGTTCCGCAGAAAGTATTCCTCGTTCGATGAGTCCTTTAGCAGCTACACAGGGCAATATGGAGCGGGCGCCGTGAAAGTCTATGAACCCTTCAAGATCAACGACACTATCGACCCGGTCATAATAGTCCTCGGCCGAACTACACCACTATTCTACAAAGACTCACATCGGCTCCTGTCGGGCAGCCTCAGCTCGGTCACTATCGAGATGGGCAGCGTTTATGTCATGGGTAGGCGCGAGCCCCCGATTCGAAACTAATCGTCTGGTCACCTAAGGAGGAGAGCGAAGTTGAACAGTATGACAGCCGCGTGCGAATAATCCCTTCACGAATTCATGCCGCAATCTTCGGCTTAGAAGACGGCAGCGTCCTATTCGCTGACCTGGGCAGCTCAACGGGTTCAATCTTGGCTGGCGAAACTTCAAAACCGGAACCATTCATCACCCTGTACGCGCCATCAAGAGTGTACGTTCACAGAGTTCCGATTGAAACAAAGTACGCACGTGGCTAGCGGCATTCGTTCACAAAACTTGAAACGTACTTCGCTAACTGAGAGTTAACCCTAAATTTGCGTTTCTTCTGTGCTTGCCTGAGGGTACCGGGGGAGCTGGGGTGTCCCGGCTGAGAGGACGGTTGATGCCGTCGACCCCGTGAACCTGAACCGGATAATGCCGGCGTAGGGAGTGTGCTAAGTGAACTCTAGTCGCGTAACTGTGTTCTGCAATCCACCCAGAGTGTTCCATGTCGCTGTCCTCGGTAACCTTCACTCGAAACATGGAGGTGAAGTTGGACGGTGAAAATTCAAACAAAGATATTGACGGAAATAATCGCTATGGTTGCTTTGGCGGGAGTCCTTGAGTACGTTTCCGGATTTCTCCCTTTACAGATGCCTGAAGGTGGTAGAGTGACCCTTGCCGCAATGGTCCCGATCTTTTTCGTTGCCCAAAGAAGAGGCCCGCGCATTGGAATCTTGGCGGGCATTGCTTTCGGCTTGGTGGTGCTCGTGGAAGAGCCTTTCATCTACCACCCAGTTCAGGTACTGCTCGACTATCCATTAGCTTTCGGCGCACTCGGGCTAGCTGGCTTCTTCCGAAATTCCCCAGTACTCGGCGTCGCGGTCGGAATAGCAGGTAGGTTTCTTTGCCATTTCACCTCAGGGCTCGTCTTCTTCGCTACATATGCCCCAATTGGAATGAATCCGGCGCTTTACTCCGCAATATACAACGCATGGTATCTTGTTCCAGAACTCATCATAAGCTCTGTGTTCATGGTCATATTGCAAAAAAGGCATATCCTACAACTCTATCTCTGAGCCGCCACAAAGAAACGCGGAATAACGCAAACCTCCTCTTTTCGCTCTCCCTCTTGCGTGTACAATCCTAGAATGTTGAGGTGAAGAAGATTGACGGGTTACCTTGGAAAAGTCAACCGAAACTACTTGGATAGAGTTATCTATCCTAGGCTCGGCGCCGCACGCCGAGAAATCATCGTTGGCCCAAAATTCGGCGTTGACAACGCAGTCGTCAGAGTTGGAACGGGAAGAGTACTTGTGGCCACAACTGACCCACTATCCTTCATACCAAGCCTGCGGCCACGTGAATCTGCGTGGCTCTCCGTCAACCTGTTAGCATCCGATCTAACCACGTGTGGTTCCGCTCCTCAGTTCGGTATCTTCGACTTCAATCTTCCTCCCCAAATGAGCAATCACCAATTTGCCGAGTATTGGAAGGCGTTCCATGCTGAGTGCAAGAGGCTTGGGGTCGCGATTGTGGGGGGGCACACGGGAAAATACCAAGGTTGCGGCTATTCGATAATTGGGGGCGGCGTGATGTACACCGTCTGTGATGAAGGGCGGTACCTAACATCTGAAATGGCTACTAGCGGAGACGATATCATCCTCACCAAAGGCGTTGCAGTCGAGACAACCGCAATCCTCACCCGAGCATTCCCGCGAACGATTAAGAAAGTGTTAGGGGCCAGACTGTTCGAGAAGGCTTGGCGTTACCTGTCCAAGGTGTCGACCGTCAAAGACGCTCTCATAGCAGCCTCTGTTGGAATTCATCGGGATGGCGTAACAGCCATGCATGACGCAACCGAGGGCGGGGTCATTGCTGCGGTCTTAGAACTTGCAAACGCATCAGGCCTCGGAACAGAACTCGATGTCGACGAAATTTCGATTTCTGAAGAGACGCGGGAAATCTGCAAGTTCTTTCGAATCGACCCTTTGACATCCCTAAGCGAGGGGACTCTCATAATTGCCTCCCGGCCGAACAAAACATCAAAAGTCTTGAGCCAACTGAACCGAGCCGGAATACCATCGCAGATCGTCGGCCGGTTCACGTCGAAGAAACGTTCAGCGCAAGCTATAACGAGGCGAGGGCGCGTCCGCCTCACCTATCCTAATTCTGACCCATATTGGAAAGCTTACTGGAAGGGAACAACGAAACGGTGGCAATGAAGCTCGCGTTAGGTTGTGGACCTAAATTTGAGGTAGCCCACTTTTTCGATGCAGTTCCTACACCAGAACTGATTGCGCTCCAGGGAATACTCCGGTAGGCGTCAACCACAACTGTTCCGCAGTTCCAGCATCGAAGAAGGAGCATCCGTTTCATCTTGTGGAACTTCATTTCCTTCTCATGCTCCTCCCAGACAGGATCACCATACTCGCAGACGGCATTGCAAACCTCGCAGAAAAAGAAATTGCCAACCACGGCTAACTCACGTGACTCGAAGCTTGGACTCTTCGTGGTCTGGCTCATGGCTCTTCAAATCCGGTGAGATTTCCCACGAGAACGGGTCGGACCGTACATATGCTTTTGGTTTAACCAGCCAATAATTAGAGCGAAGTGGGTTTCCAAAAATTGAGAAGGTATTCGAACGTTGTGCCCATCGTTATGTAGTTTGACGGCCAGCCGAAGATTCCCACTCTGTTGACGATGTTGGTTCTGTCCCAGATGATTGTGTTCCGAAGCTCGTAACCCGCTTCAACGAGGGCGTGATATACATGGATGTGAAGCGGGACTCTTTCCCCATGCCTCTCGTTCTTCCGCCACATGTCGGGTACGTTAATGATTGCCTGACCCCTAGGTTTCAGGATGGGAAGAAGACTGCTGAAAATCTCTCTAATTTGTGCCGCATATTTTTCGACGGTTAGTGTTCCTAGTTCTCTGGTCTTGGCTGTATTGTTCTACCTTGAGGTACTGCTTGTTCCGCCTCAGTTCGCCTCTTCTGCTCTTGTTCAACCTCGGCCTGTTGAGTAGGTTCGTGTAGGGAGGGGATGTGAAGATCAAACTGACTGAGCCCTCGCGAAGATATGCAGGTGTTCTCCTGGCATCGTCACAGACTACGATTTGCTGAGTCCCGAGTTTCGGTTCAGTATTGCCGAGTCGCTGCCTGGCAACATTGCAATATTGGGAGTTGATGTCGAAGCCCACCGCATTTCGCTCAAGGTCTTGACAGGTCACGAGTGTTGTGCCGATTCCGTTGAACGGGTCGAGCACTAGCTCACCCTTGTGCGTGAATAACTCCACCGCCCTTTTGGCAAGGGCGATGGGCATCACTGCGGGATGGACTTCTTTGTCTCTGATGTCACGTTTCTCATAGAAGACTTTCCAGACCCCGATCTGTGCCTTAATCCATTCCTTAGGCGACATACAGTTGAGATGGTTCTCAGGGCAATTGCATCGTCTGTCTGACGAAATTGAGAGTTTAGTTGGGGGCTGCAGCAATAGGGGTCAATCTATGGAGGTCGGCTGACGTAAAAAACGCACCTGAACATCGCCGCTATGTGCCCCCGGCGCTCCAGGCGACCACTCTAGTCGGTTTGATTCTGATTATGGGCCTTCCTTCAAGTTTCATTACCCGATACTGCGGGTATTTTTCCCGCAAGAGCAGAACTGCTCGTTCATGCTGCTCTCCTTCGTGGACAATTTCTGCGGGACCGTGCACAATCACGTACTTCAGCTTGCTCCAGTCTTCATCGTATTGATCCACAAGCAAGGACACGTCGGGGTTCTCAACGATATTCAGGATCCGCCGCAATTGAGTGGGGTTCGTTCGCTTTGGTTTTTCGTCGATTGAGCTATAGATTGAGCCGCCATCGTACACATAACAGATCGGAACAACGTGTGGCTTGCCATGTTTCGTTGACGTAGCCAAGTGTGCCAAGCGGGATTCGAGAAGAAGTTCGCGCGCCCAGTCGTTTATTCTGATGGTCGGTCCCGCCTCGTTGATGTAAAGCTCTTATTCTCGGTACGGAGAGGTTGGAAGAGAGTTAACTTTGCCTATCTTCTTCACGCCCAAGCAGGCCAACGAGTTCCTACCGGAAGTGAAAGCGACGGTTCAGCGCATCATCTCCATCAAGAAGGAAGCTGATGGCTTGAAGGAGGAGGAGATGACCGACGCGATGGAGCGGCTTGAAAAAGAGATTCAGAAACTCGAGGAACTCGGTTGTGTGCTTAAGGATATGAACATCGGGTTAATCGATTTCCCCGCCGTTAGGCTCGGGACACGTGTTTGGCTGTGCTGGAAGTTGGATGAAGCGAACGTGTCCTTCTGGCATGAATTGCATGAGGGTTTTGCCGGCAGGAAATCGGTCGTGGAGAAGGATTTCTACGAGGACGATGTGGCGATTAAATCGCTAACTAGCGAGGTTCTCTCGAAACCTCACGCCTAAAACCTGCAGTTCCTCAAAGAACAAAGCGCGCTTCGCCACTACGGAATATTGGAACTCTGGGTGCTCTTCGAGCAGGGGTGCTGGCTCATTTAGGCTGCTTGCCAGAAGCAGGGCCGTCCCGCCGCTCTTGAGGTGAGCCGCCAGTCCCTCTAAGAATCGCTTCAGCAAGGTCGTGCCGCCCCGGCCACCGTCAACGGTTCTATCTTCAACAACTGAACTGGGCAGGTAGGGCGGATTGAATAGGATCAGATCAAACAGGCCCTGCACCTTGGAGAACATGTCGGAGAGAGTTGTTTCCACGCTCAGCCCCAGCACGCCGGCTACTTTCATGGTTTGTTGCAATGCGTGCTCGTCAACGTCTGTAACCGTCACCTGGGCCCGCCGCAATGCACAGAACAAACCTAAGATCCCCGAGCCCGTCCCGACATCTAGCACTCTCCTACCTTCGACTGGCAATGTCGCAATGGCGTCCACCATTAGGAAGCTGTCTTCGCTTGGAGAGTAGATGCTCTTTGGCGTATCTCCGATGGCTCGAAGAATCTTCCTCAGAACTTCTGCGTTCTCGGCCTTTTGCAAAATTCTGTTCTCTGTTCTTCTAGAGTTGGGCGTCACGGCTCAGCCATGAACTTAATGAATTCTTCCCGGGTGCGGGGTTTCAGCGTGTAATTGTTCTTGCGTTCATTTCCGATGGTTGATGATGGTTTTTTCCGTAGTCGTGACCCGGGTAGACTTCTATCGAATCATCTAGGGGAAGGATCTTCTTTACGAGGCTATCATACATGTCTGCCGAGTTTCCGCCCGCCAAGTCTGTTCTGCCGCATTCGCCAACGAACAAGGTGTCCCCGGTCGAGTAGTTTTCCGTCTACGAGCAGGCAGATGTGGTCTGGGCAATGTCCCGGCGTGTGGAACACCTTCAACTTCACCGATCCAACTTCAATGGTGTCGCCATCCTTCACCGCAATATCCTTTCGGACGGGGGATTTCTCGTGCATGACGACCTTTGCGCCCTGTACGTTTAGCGACGGCTTCGTTTCCTTCGATATGGTCATGGTGGGAATGCGTATTGATGACCCGTGTAACCTTCAAACCCAATTCTTCGCATTGCGCCAGTAGATTATCAACTTCCCAAGCAGGGTCTACTAGCGCAGCCGACTTCGTCTTTTCGTCTCCGATAATGTATGAGAAGTTCTGGAACGTGCCTACCGGAACCTGTCTGAATATCATGGCTGCGTCAGGTAGAAAGCTCGGCGAACTTTAATCAATTTCGTTTTCTTTAGTTACCGAGGGAGGATTGGAGCCCAGTGAGCCACTTCATAGGAAGGTGTAGTTTTCACGACCGAACTAATCGCCTATGAGCCCGACCTTTTGTTCTCCTCAAGAATCGAAAGCGCAGGCGCGAGAGTTGGGATCCGGGTTAAGGTCATGAGTAATCTTGAGGAGTTTCTCGAAGAAACAAGGCAAACCACGCCACGAGTTGTTCTCGTGAATCTTGACGCAACGGAGGGAAAGCTTGCAACCCTGGAAGGAGTCGCCAAGAACGCGTCCTGTAAGTTTGTGGGTTACTATTCGCACGTGAACAGAGGGTTAGCGGAGGAGGCGCGGCGCATTGGAATTAGCGTTGTGCTCTCTCGCGGAGCATTTGCGAACAAACTTGAAGGGATTTTGAGAGAGTTCTGCTCAAGCTGAGAGTTCTCTTACTTTGCGCATGTTGTCCTTTTCGTTCCCACGGTCATCGATGGGTGTTTCCATAATGAATGGGCGCTCTCGGGCTGCCTCATGCTTGAAGAGCGCCTTGAAACCCTCTTCCCCGATGTAACCCAACCCTATGTGCTCATGCCTATCCCGACCTGAACCCAAACCGACCTGCGAATCATTCAGGTGAAACACCTTCAAGAGGCTGAAACCTAGCACGGAATCGAATTTCTTGAGAGTGTCGTTAACCCCTTGGGGCGAGTGTAAGTCGTAGCCGGCTGCGTACGCGTGCGCAGTATCGAAACAGATACCTACGCGTTTCTTGTTCTCGACGTGATCCAAGATTCTCTTGATATCTTCGAAAGAAGAGCCCATGCTGTTCTTGGTGCCTGCAGTGTTCTCAAGGAGGAGCATGACATCGCTTTGATTCTCTGAAAGTGCCTGATTTACTGCGCCTACGATTCTTTCCAAGCCGATGTCGGAGCCTTTACCGAGGTGGCTACCGAGGTGAGTCACAATGTAGGGGATTCCAAGCGTGCCGCATCTGTTAAGCTCAGCACTAAGTGACTTAACGGATTTGTTATAGATCAACTTCATGGGCGACGATAGGTTTGGCAGGTACGGCATGTGGGCGACCACGGGAGTTAGGTTGTACGATCCGATCTTCCGCTTGAACTCTTCAACTTCCTGCCGGTCGAGCTTCTTGTACTTCCAACCTCTCGGGTTCCTCGTGAAGATTTGGAACGTGTCACAGCCAAATTCCCGTGCGCGGTCGGCTGCTTGGTCTATTGTGCCCGAAATTGACACATGCATCCCAAGCCTGATCACGAAGAATCTCCACAACGAGCAATCAAACAGGCTTGGAAAGAAAAGGTGTTCGATTCGAAGCGGCCCCTTTCGAACAGCGAACAATAGCAGAGCGCGGCTTGGAAAGGTTGATATGAGAACAGACCTGCACCGTCCCGCGATGGCCGCCGTAGCGTAGAGGAGTCCGAAACTCCGCGAAACTTGGTAGCGTATAGACCCAACTTAGGGTACAAGGCTGTGGACCCTACGGGGTGGGTTCAAAGCGTCGCCAGAAACGACGTGAAACTCCCACCGGCGGCCCTCAACAATTCGTTTTTCAAGTGGCAGATGTAAATTCCTACGCCAATTAGATTGAAGGATGGTGGGTGCAATTATCGATCGGATGCTTAGGCGAAGTGGGCCTGGTATGTGTCAGGTTTGCGAGAGGAAACCTGCGACAAGGAAGGCGAAGTTCACTGCGCAGTACCTTCAATCCTCTTCCATGCCGTTGTTTGATGAGGAGTCGCTTGTTGCCGGCGAATTTGAGAAAAGGGTATGCGAAGAATGTCTAGCTTCTTTGCAGAATGCGAAGAACGTAGCTAACCTTACCTTTGAGCGGTTGTGAGCAGGCTTAGTTCAACTTTCGATGGCGCGTTCGAAAATTGAGGTGGAATACTTCTTATTCTTATCGATGTGGCCTGCGCGGAGAGCGGGGAAGGGTTAAAGGTTTCGAGTCAGAGGTTGTAGGGAAAGTGGGCCGGTAGTTCAGCCTGGTATACCAAGCGTTTGCTGGGCCGAAGAACGTCCGGTTTGCAAGTTCTTCACCAAGCTTCCGGAAGGTCGCGGGTCCGAATCCCGCCCGGTCCACCAAATAACGTCGGTAGTAAGGGCTGGATTATGGCAGCCCCTAGTTGGTGGGAGTGATTTTTTCTATAGTATTGCTACAGGGGGAGGTGAATACTGGACGGGGATTGGGAACCTGAATCTGACGTAATTTACCGGATAGAACACTACAGGCGGTTGGGGCTGACACTCTATCGGGACCATTATCGGTGCGGCGTAGTAGACGTAACTCATTGTTTCTTACCTTTCGCTTATAAGCCGGCCAGAGGTGTCATAAACGTTTCCCGTTCACCATAAGATTTCGTAGGTGTTCATCTTTACCTTCCCTCTATAAATCAACAACTTGGTGTCAACGAGTTTTGACTAACCGGTGCTTGCTTAACCTAGGCTCAGACTACCGCAGGCCCCAATTGAAGCATGTTTATGCCTACTGAGAAAGTGGCAATTGTTATGTGATTCGTTAGCCGACGCTTAGTGTTCATTGAGGTTTCAAGATGGAACCCGCACCTGTCCTAATGCCGGCTCCCGCGATTGTAGAAGACAGAAGCAAGCCGGTTGTTATTCGCCCTCCTGAGGTTAACGGGGCTCATGATTACGCCATCATAGGATTCGTACTCGTGTTTCTTTACGTCCTTCCTTGGTTCATAATTGTCCTTACGATAGGTGCGCTCGGGTTGTTGGCTTCCCCGTATATTCCATCCTCTGTTATTCTGCCGCCCGTCTTGCCCGCATGGTTAGCCGGCATACCGCTGATAGGAACACTTCTGTTAATCTTAACATTCCCAGGCGTAGGGCTGCCACCAGTTTGGTTCGCTTACTTGGGGTTTGGCGTCATAGGTCTCCTTGCGGCTATCATCTTCCTCGCAATCCTCTACTTCTCGACGGTACGTAACATTAGCAGAGGACGCTACGAGAGGGCGCGAGGTGCTGCACTATTCTTTGCAGTGCTGTTTACTATTCCAGTATTTTTGGTGTTGGTCGCGCCCTTGTCATTCTTCCCAACGGTTCTACTGCTTCTTCCGGCTTTCTTCTTCTACATGACTTACGGCCGGCTTGGCGAAGTCATAGCAAAATATGGCCCCGTCGCAGTCCTGGGTGAAGCAGTTCCAGGTGCAGCAATGGCCGGTCCGCCGCCGCCACCTCCCCCCATGGCATTCGCGGGTCCTCCTGGCGCACCCATGCCTCCGATGGGCGGACCAATGATGGGCGGGTCTCCGATGGGTGGGCCAATGCCTGGTGGACCGATGGGTCAATTTCCGCCGGGACAGATGGGCATGCCAGCTCCTTCAGCTCCCGCGCCAGCGCCAAAGACACCTTTGTGCCCCACGTGCGGTAGGGACCTATACTACTCAGCGAACCACCGACGATGGTACTGCCAAACCTGCGACAACCCATCTAGCCACTGACCTATCCGAACTCCTTCAGTTGCCTTACTCGTCCCAAGTACGTACCATCGAGTAGGTGTACCTCTGCATCTTCCATGTCCACTGCTCCCGACCTCAGAATCGGCCCAAGCCGTTCGCCCGCTGTGTTTCCTCAATTTTCCGAGAATTCACTGGCCGCCCGCCCAGGAAGTCGTTGAACGGCGGAACGAAAACACATCGCTTCGCTGCAAGTTTCACTCGAAATCTTTCCTTCAGGGTTTTTTCAAGATCGCTTCCAGGTTGAATTCCTGCGGCCTTCAAAGTTCCGCGAACCAGTTTCTTCGGATCGCAAGAGGCCGTTACCCACGCGGGTTTCGTCAACCTGTAACCCAAAGCATCGCGTAAGGTAACCGCAGGATGAAGGTGGCCGAGGATCAAGGTTTCGCATCCAAGTATTTCCGGGGATGGCCAGGCATGGCCGTGCAGCAACCCAAACCGGCCCCACAGCGCTAGGCCAGTGGACGGAAGAATCTCGACCTTCGAAGGCGTTAGTGGTTCCAGGTTGCCGTCATGGTTCCCCAAAATGACCTGAACAGAAGGAACCAGTTTCAGCAACGCCTCAAAGAAATCTGGGACGTCCCGCCATTCTTCCAGCTCCGCGCGAGTTACGCTATGCTTCACGTCGCCTAGTATGATAATGCGTGAGGGATGTTCCTTCTCAATGATCACCCTCAGCCTCTGCAGCATTTTCCCGGTTTGCGATGGAATGTGGATGCCTTGCTGGGATAAAGTGACTTCCCAGCCTATGTGAAGATCGCCGACAACGACAACCCTCTCGCCGCGTCGCCGCAACAAAAGTGCGGGTTCAGACCCGATTGGTTTGAGAGCGTTCAAGGGCGACCTACTTATCCGCCAACATGAGATGTCATCTGGGTTATGTGCTCATCCCCAGCCGGACAAAAGGTTAGATAGCTCTCCTAGATTTTTCACGAACCAGTAGCCCGGTGGTGTAGTGGACAGTTCAAACCCGCAGAAGCATAGAGGGCTTTGGACCCTCCGACGGGAGTTCGAAAGGCATTACCAAAATGCCCGAGTCTCTCCCCCGGGCTACCATACCACTTAGGTTCCTACATCTTCAATTCGATTCCGACGGTTCGCTTGATTAATTGCGCAAGCACATCCGCCTGAGCCTTCGAACCACCCTTAGCCGGTATCGAGACAACTAACGGGAATTCCTTCTTCGTTCTTTCGAGGATCGGTTGGATCCATTGCATCACGGGTTCTGTGACCATGATAAGTGAGATTGTTTCGTCGGCGTAAACCTTCCTGAATACCTTCTCAGCATCATCCCTATCCTTGACGGCATAGCTGTTCTTTATTCCGGTAACTTTGAAATAAGCGGACGTTGGTCGGTCCGAGAGTAGTGCTATCTGTCCCAAAGTTCATGACACTGTCCAATTAGGCTCAAAATTGTTCTAGAACATCTTCCCGTTCCATTACATGCCCGCAGAAGTAGCAGCGTACGCGGATTGGCTCCCTACGGTCCACACCAAACCGAGGTTCAACAGGTTCCCTAGAATTGGATATGCAGGACGGGTTATCGCATTTTATGATTCCTCGAATGCTGGGCGGAAGTTCTACGACTTTCTTCGACGCTACATCGTAGTTGCGAATTATGTTGATGGTGGCGTTGGGGGCGATTAGCGCGATCTTATCGACTTCGCCTGGCTTCAGCTCCCTGTTCTGAATCTTGACAATATCCTTATGGTGAAGCTGTTTACTCTCGACGTTCAAGGCAACACTTACAACCTCCCCTTCCTTTCCATTTATTCCAAGGATTTTCAGCACGTCTAGGGCGAAGCCAGGTGTTATGTGATCAATGACGGTTCCGTCTTTGATCTTCCTAACGTAGAGTTCTTGGCGCGCCTGCAAACCTATTCAACTGCCCAATCCTTGACAACCGTTATTTAACCCTGAGAAGTGGGAACAGAAAGTAATTGCTTACGACACCCTACGACGATGCAACGCAATGGAATTCGAACCAAAAAACCAACGCATAGGTGCTTATTAATCGTGAGAACATTGAGTCTCTGGCGTGTTGATAATGGAGTTCGCGGGAAGAGACATTGTATCAATCAAGGATTTCTCTCGTGAAGAGATTGACTACGTTCTCCAAATAACTGATTCCTTAGAGCCGATGGCGAGGAAGAGCTCGCATGCGCTCGACGGCAAGATTATGGCTACCTTGTTCTTTGAGCCCTCCACTCGAACACGGCTGAGCTTCGAATCAGCCATGTACCGGTACGGCGGTAACTGCATTGGTTTCGCCGAACCGAAAGCTGCCTCAGTTGAAAAAGGAGAGAACCTCGCCGACACCGTCCGCGTTGTGGAGAGTTACGCGGATGTTCTAGTAATACGTCATCCGTTGGAAGGGGCGGCACGTCTCGCGGCCGAATTCGCTTCTGTCCCAGTCATCAACGCCGGGACCGGTGCCGAAGAGCATCCGACTCAAGCTATGCTTGACCTGTACACGATGCGTAGGGAACTTGGGAAGATTGACGGGCTGAATATTGCACTAGCCGGTGACTTGAGATATGGCCGTACCGTACATTCCCTCGCTTATGCCCTCTCCCTGTACAACATCAACCTCTACCTAGTCTCACCGCCTCTGTTGAGGATGCGCAAAGAAGTCCTTGAGGAGGTGAGCGGGCGGGTGAAGGTGCAGGAGGTCGAGGAACTTTCTAAGGTATTGCCGCATGTTGACGTAGTCTACATGACCCGAATTCAGAAGGAAAGGTTCGGTTCCTTGGAAGATTACGAGAAGGTGCGTGGCTCCTACAGACTCACCGCGGCCGATCTCTCTCAAGCTAAGCCGAAGGCGATTATAATGCATCCCTTGCCAAGGGTCGACGAAATCGAGTACAGCGTCGATAATACTCCGCACTCGAAATACTTCAAGCAGGTCTGGTATGGGCTCCTCGTTCGTATGAGCTTGATTGGGCTGGTTCTCGGCGTGTTGAAGTAGGCATAGTGTTACCTAAGGTAACGCTTATATGATGATTTTCCCCAACATATTACCGGAACAAAGATGCGCTTAGAAGTCCTCCCATCCTCGCGAAAACGCCGAGTCCTACCAATGCACGTAGTGAACTATACGGCGTTTCGTGAAGATTTTCGCACCCAAGAGGACGAGAGCGAACTTCACCTCCTAGAGAAATTCCATGCCGCTAGAGTTCTTTGCGGAATGGGGACGTGGACACTTTTATCGAACCAGTTGTATACGACTCAGAGAAACATTCGCACCGGTTCACCGCGGACCTGGCCGGAGTTGAAGGCGGCAGCTTGACGGCAGTATTCTGTGAAACAGAGCCACCGAACGAGTCGCTACTAAGGGATCTGGGAGTGGTAGATGAGGCGGAGAACTCGAAAGCCGTTGTCGTTTACCCGTCGAAAGTGAACTCTAACTCAATAGATTCCCAGTTCCCCGACGCCGTTGACTCAGGCAAGTTCGTAATTGAGCATCTGAATTGGCGGGACCGAGGGCTGGAGAGGGCTTTTCGGGAAGCACTGGAACTCATGGACCTGCTCTGTAACGAAACGCGTGTGAAGATGCTACTCCCGCTGTTGGAGCGTCCGCAGGGAAAGAAGAATTTCAGGGAAGGAATAAACCCCAAGCTCATCTACGAAAATGTCCCCTTGCTGAGAGCACACAAACTCATTGCCGAGCTATCAGATGACCTGTACGACCTTACTCCAATTGGCAAGACGATCCTCGGCGAGTACTTGGCTTTCGTTGAGAAAGTAAGGGATCTGCTCGAAAAAGCAGACAAAGAAGAATAAACTCGAGTTGAGAAACATGAGTACAATGGCTGAGCGTCTAGATGCATCCCGTGACTTTAGCGACGTATTCGAGCTTGTCAAGAAATCTGCAGAACATGCCTTAGGCCGTCGTAGAGCAGGCCTAATGCTCTATCTCGCTAAGCTGCCCACGCAAATTGGTGCGTACCACACAATGGGGACGAACGGCATCGTCATGAACCGAACGACTCTTGACATGGTGACACATGGTGCACGGTCTCTCCGCGAAATAAACTCATACGTGTATTCGATTCTGCTACACGAGTATTTGCATGCACTTGGCTACGTGGAAGAACGGGACGTGCGGAGGCTGGTGTACGATGTATCGCTGCAATCATTTGGTCCAGACCACCCGGCTACTCAAATAGCCTCGAAAGGTCCGAGCGCCATGTTCCCCGAAATTTCACTCCATGAAGTGCCAACGGAGACACCTGATGTTGAAGTGATTCCAGACCTGGAGAGAAGTAGCCGACGATACATCAGCTAGCTACCGTGTAAGATATCCGCCTTTCCACACTTCTCTTCTTTGCCTCAGGCCAAAGGGTGAAGGGTAGCAGGCCGTATGATGCCCGGCCTAGGTGTGTGATCTTGTCTGAACCGCAACTACTGCACTTCGGAGTAACCCCAAGGTCGGTGTGGTTGCAGACGCTGCAGGCCGAGTAGTTTGATGTGTAAGCCAAGAACTTGCAACCAGATTCAAATGCTCTCTCCGTTAGCTTCAGAAGGGCGGGCGCAGTGGAATCAGGGGAGATGCAGACCAAACTGAGATGGCCGCCGGGCGTGGCTGATTGGAACCTTGATTCCAATTCCAACCTGCTGTCGATAGCCATTTTGGTTGTCAGAGGAATGGTCGGCAAGTCGGTGTAGTGGAAGAGCCCCCTAAATCCGTCTGCCACGATAGCTGCCCTTCCATATTGCCCCATATCCAATTCTGCAAGCCTCCCCGCAGCTTCGTCCCCGGGCCGTTGTGAAACCAAGATTCGCATCTCTGCTTCCTCTGAGGCGGACTTCAGCAGCTTCGAAGCTTCTTGCAGTATTTTTAGGCCGAAATCGGCCGCTCCTTTGTCCCGTTCCATCCTCAGTCCGGTATGCGCGTCAACGGCTTCGTTCAGGCCAATAAATGAGAGATTGTAGGAAGAGTTCTTTTCGTAGAAGTAAGGCGCGGCGCCACTCTCACCGGCCAAGAGAGGGAGCAGTGGCTGCTTCAAACGTTCGCTCACGAACTTTTTCTTGAATTTGAAACCTTCCACGGTTAACGCGACAGTTTCCCTAAGTAGTGCTAGGAATTTTTCGTCATTCTTCTTGGCCTCGTAGGATATTCGGGGAAGGTTTAGGAAAATGGTGTCCATGCTGCCTGTCCTGATACAGTCAGCGTCCCAGTGCTTCGTCCACTCATCGCCCAACCTAAGCCCCGTAGCCGAGTAACTGCTCTTCTCTTCGTCGCCACTTAGTTCGAAGAATGGTATGCTGCGTTGTAAGGCAAGTTCGTGTGTTTTTTCAAGAATTCCTCTGGCCTGTTCGTCATTCAGAGCCTTACGCCTAACTCTCACTAGGAGATGGGGCAGAATCGGCGGTCGTGAGTGCGACATCTTTTGAAAGGCTTCGATTGTCGCGCCTGCCAACCGGTTGCTCTCCTCTATGAAACCTGAGTATTTGCCGACGGATTTGCCGCTCGGCCCAATCGCATCCTCCTGCGAAAGGAACTCTGGCGTCGCCAAGTCAACCGAGATTGATATGCCCGCTAGAGGACTGCTTGAGGGGATATCTCTCCGCATTGACGTGAAGAAGTAGTAAAGCCCGTTGGAAATGTCCTCCGCAGTTCTTCCTCGAACGTACGGGGAGAGGAAGATGTTGAAGAACTCAACCGTCTGCTCTCCCGAGATCTCCCCGGCGCCAAGCTCCAATACTTGGCGGACCAGTGCAAGGGCCGCCTCGAAAGTGTCGGGTGGTGACATTCCCGGGAGACTGTTCTTTAGGAAGTAGCGTACGTCGTGAATTATTTCGTTCGGTGAGAGAATCCAGTTTTCCAAGTTGGCTATGTGGATTTCACCTGACAGGTGCGTCGTCCGCGAGTTTGTGAGGAAGGCAGTTGAGCAGGACGTATTCCGAGAGGACTGACCTAGCCGACGATTGTTGGACGTAACCAGCGCTAAGTTGTTTCTCGCCCGCAGTTTTGATGAGTTGGGTCACGTCGTAAACTGGCATTCCCAGCCTTGTGAGCTTGTGGCGGTATTCCTCAAGCTTCTTCTCAATCAAGATCGCATTAACGAACTCTCGGATCAACGGCGCAGTAAGGTAAGTCGTCTTCAATCTGACAAGCCTATCCTCAGCCTCAGCCGCTATCTCGTCCGCCATCTCTTGGGGGACACCTGCTTCAACAACCAGCGATCTTGCGATCTTATTCCTGTGAAATTCCTCTATCGCGAGCCTTGAAGATCGCACATAGAGTTTTCCGCGCTTGACATTAACGTACTCGTCCAAGTCTCTAGCGAAGGAAACGATCATTCGGCCGAGTTCAGTGACCTCGTACCGCTTCGTCTTCTTCTCAAGCGTCACTAGGCCTATGTCGGTTAGGCTCCGGAGATGGTAGACAAATTTTCCTGCGTCCCGCACGGGGTCGAGTTTGACTTGGAACATTATTTCCGTGTACTGGAGTGGGCCTTTGGTTGAGAGAAGTCGTAAAATCTGTAGTCTCACCGGGGCAGACGCGGCATCGAAGATGCCAGCACCTACTCTCTCCGATGAACGAAACAAGCAATTACCGCCTAGAAGATGGCTCGCAACCACCATAACATACGAAGACGTTTAAAAAATTGTAGTTGCTGCCCTCCCGTCGTTGAGGAACCATGGTTTTGTGTAGTTACCGGTATTGAGAATCTTTATCTTTGTTCAACCTGCGAGGAGCCATCCAATTCAGGTGCCATGCAGATGGATGAAATGCGAATGCGGGACGACGATTACAAAATCCTAGCAAAACTCGAAGAAGCCTTCGAAAAGAAAGACCTCTCATTCTTCAAATCCTTCCTGGAAACTTCAAAGGGGCTCCCTCTTTTGCTACGTGTTCACTCAGTTTGCATGCTTGAGCATATTGGAAACGAGGAACTGGTAGGTCCATTGTGCATGGTTCTGGCCGAAGACCCCAGTCCGCTCACAAGGCATGAGGCCGCATTCACGCTAGGCCAGTTAGGTTACCACTCAGCCGTGCCCGCACTGGTTGATGCAATGCTCCATGACGAGAGTCCGATTGTTCGACATGAGTCGGCGGTAGCGCTGAGTTCCATAGGCGACGATGAGGTGGTTCCTGATCTGAAGAAAGCGATCGAGGATAAGGATGAGGACGTACGTAATTCAGCACTAATTGCTTTCGAATATTTGGGTTACTTACGCCGGAAGAGAGAAAATGTTGCCGATAAGTTTGCAGTGAAGCCGAAGATTAGGCTGTGAAGCATTTAAGCGAGTGGCCGGTCCCTACTGGGTTTAGGGGCGGTGGTCCAGGCCACGAGTTCACCCTTCGTGGGGACAACTTGGTCTAAGATAGCGAGCATGCGCTTGCCTTGAAACCGGTCTCGGGACCAGAAAATACCGAACAGCGAGTACACCGGTGAGCGAGGGTTCAAAATGACCTGTCAGGGTCATGATATTCCCTCCCGCCCCACCACATCAATGCGGTGAATCCATCACATGGTTAATGCTCTGTCGAACACCGAGCGACGGAGATCCATCGAATGCGGGTGAGATTCATTGTTATACGGATTCGGTCTATTGCGTCGGGAGGAGGGAAATTAATGGGTGATGTTGGTTCTGTGCGAAAAATACGAGTGAAGATGGTCCTCTCAGGAGAATTATGCGAATGGGTTGAAAGCTGGGAGTCCCGGAGGTCTTGATCAAAGAATATGCGTTATGACGGCGACGCGAGCTCCAGTCCGCCGTCGCGGATTGCAGATCCTCAATGCCTCCTCATGAGCTTTAGGTCCTGCAAGACGAAATCTTTGTTAATTCACTCGCTCCAGAAATATGAACTCAGACTAGAATGAGATGAACCGAAATGCGGGGCATTACAAAATACATCAGACACCTCGTTAGGGGCTCTCCCCCAGGAGAACTTGACGATCCAGTAGTTCGTTTCTGCAGGGACGATGGGAGCCCGATAAAGTCAAGCCAGATTTCTCAAGGACTTGCAACGCTAGACCGATGCGGATACTGCATGAGTCTTCTGCCGGCCATCGAGCAAATCTCTATGTATGTAAAGAGGAAGGGTGAAAGCTCGGCGGAACGAATATTTCAGATGACGGGGATCTCACCGACCACTCAGACTCAGGCCTGGTATAGTTGGGGGAGAGATTATCCTCAGTTAGAGTTCATTTCCCATCCTTCGAAGTTGAATGACGGGCATTGGAAGTTGAAAGAGAAAGCCAGTCGACTGCAGAGTTCTCAAAATCTTCTCCTTTAGTTTCTCACATTGGTATACACGCTACGAAAAAGCCATTAACAGTAGGACAGACTCAAGCTAAATTCTATGGGAAGTTTACTTAGGGCTACCTGCCGATGCGGCTTCGAAAGAGAACTGGCCCTGGGCGGCGGGAAGAGGAACTTTAGGACACGCTGCGGCGCGCCCGCGTTCTGCGAGTCGTGTGGCTCATTTTCCGTATTAAACTACCTTGATAAGGGCGCTAGATGCGAGGGTTGTGGCGGGGCAGTTCGCTTCTACGGCCAGCTGTGGGAAAAGGGTCAACATGTAGATGTTTTTGTGACCCTGTTCAGGTCCCTAGTAACTCGACCAGTATTCACCTGGAACATAGGTGGGGAAACCGGTACATACGCCCTGCCCAACAAGAAATATTTCTGTCCGAAATGCCGGAAGAGGGATATGCGTTTCGTTCACGAAGGTTTTTGGGATTGATTGATGAACGCTCGCCGCTAACTTGGCTTCATGGACGCCATCAATGTTGCGATGTGGCAGGAAACGTTCCAGTTGGAGCACTCGCCAGCAAAGCGGCGCGCCAACTGGTTCATTCATGCGATTGCGTTGTCGCGTGCCAGCAACTCGAACAGACTGTTTCCAGAACGGCTCCTCTAACATGTTTCGCTAACCTTAGGAACTAAACGTGACGAAGAAAATTGTCCTTGACAAGACCCAGAGCAATAGTCGTGATCTTCTTCTTCGTAACTTTCGCTCAAACCACTAACAACACGGGTACAAGCGCCGCAAAAAATCACTTAGTGACGGTGTCCTTGTCAGATGAGTTGGGAACCAATTTCACACGCTCTTCCGGAAGCTATTACACAAAATGGGTTCCCGCTTTGCTTCTCCCATTAACGGCAAACGTGCGAAGAAGATTAGGTCTCACTTGTTGCTAGGTTAGGCTGGGAATTTAGCCTGCGTTTCTCCAAGTCGCTTTCGCTCCTGAAGAATGCCAGACGCCAAACATTACGTAGGGAATAAGGATAAGTCTAAGTCTATCTAACCTCTCTACTCTATTTGCTTGCTTGAGCTTTGCGAGCTAGCCTCGTTACTCTTCTCGTTCTAGTTGTGGCTTCAGCTTCAGTTCAATCACTAGCCATATCGAAGGGAGGCGCCTTCTCGCCTAGCCAATACGCAAACACTCAAGTGACCTACACGATTACACTCAAGGGCGCCGACAAGACCACCCTTTCGATTGACGGCGGAACCGGGGTCGGGTTCTCTAAGACAAAGACTGTAACATTGGACGGATCAAAGCCGCATCATTTTCAAGTCCCTCAGGTAATTTGCCAGAGTGGATCAGAATGTGGAGACCAGGTCACCGACTGGAGAAAAGGCATGAGACTTTCCACCAACCAATGGACTTGGACGGTGCCAGCAGGCACAATAGAAACAAGAACCTACACAGAAACCTACTACGACTATGAATATGTGTGCACGTCTTACGACGTCCACGGTTGCACCTCTGGATATTATGTAACGGTCCCATACACCCAAACGTACACCCAAGCAACCTTCACGCCTCCCTGCAAACCTTGCCAATTCACGTTCAGCTATAACTCCCAGTATCGATTGGTAATCGAAGACAAGCATAGCGCCGCAGGTACCTACGTTTATGGATGGTATGATTCCTGTGCATCTGTCCAGCTCCCGGGTCTTGGCCATCCCGACACTATTGCAGGGTCCCCAGGGATTAGAGACGCCTTCAATGGTTGGGCGATAGATGACTCGAGTACAACAAGCACGCAGGTCACTATGTGTTCCGCTCACAAAGCCACCGCCACCTACAATACTCAATACCTCCTAGACCTAAACTCTCAATGTCCAATCCTCCAGCCCACGGGGGGCGGCTGGTATAACGATGGTGACACTGCCACAATCAAGGTCGAGCAGCAGGCACCGATGGAGGGATTGCTCGGACAGTTAGGAGGAAAGGGCGTATTCAACAGGTGGCCGGAAGCCCACCGATAGATAGCCCTTCGGCGCAGGTGGTTATCCACCAGCCCCAAACCTACACGGCCACTTGCAGTGCGGATTACACGATACCAGCGGTCATACTGATCCCGGCAATAACAGCAATCACGGCTGGTGGCTGGTATTGGAACAAGAAGAGGAAAGAAGAGGAGTGTGACGAGTGCCGGGGCTTCAAGCTCACCTACGACCCGTCGCCATATGACCCTTCCAGGCCTACTCTGTTCACCGTTCCATACGGTGTCGTGAAGGTTAGACCAGATCAGAGCATGTTCTCGATTCCACTTCGCCTAGACTGGCCCGGGTCGGAAAACAGGCCGGTCACTTTCGACTATGTGGCATACAACGACCCCCTGGACTGCGCACTTTCCACAGAGGACGCAGCTGGTGAGCGGCCGCTCCAAGGCAGTCCTGGAAGGGTGGGTAAGAAAGATGACAGTGGGCGGCGGCTACGTCAGTTCCTCAGGCAACCTCCACAAATTCCTAGTAAAGGCCACCGGGACTGCTAAGTCCGGGAAGATCTGCACCAGCCAGACGCTGGTCGGGGTTCACATCTGCGAGGACGATGTCTGCTCCCACGAACCATTCTTCCTCGACCAGGACGCGGAAGGAGACGTGGGGATAACTGACGAGAACGGGAACGTAAAACCCGTGGATGTTCCAATAGAGCCGGGCGACCATATTAGCACGGGCGATAATGGAAGCCTGAGAACCGGCCTGAACTTGAACTGGACCCTTGATCAGCTAGCTAAAAACCAGGGCGTCGCTTCCCCGACAGGAACAGGAAGCACAGGAACCGGCATGTTCGTAGGCTCAAACACCAACGTTGACTGGCTTGACCCTCTCTCAAGGATTCCAGTTCCGTGGCTGCGTTGGCCGACCGCCGAACAGATTGCCAAGATGACGGGACTGGTCGTCCTTCATGCGGCCGGAAAAAGTTTTATGAACTGGCAGGAGCACGGCGTAAGCAGGACCCAGACAATACTATTTGCGCGTTCTCCAGCCGAAGACGACTACAGCTGGGCCGCCCGCGTCCAGGGAACGAGGCTGTTCATTGAGTCCACGAAAGATGGCAGCACGGCAGCCATAACCGTCATGGAAGACTTTGGACGAGAGAGCGCAGTAGAAGTCTGGAATCTCAAAAATCCGAACGAGAGGCTGACGGTTCATGGTGGAGAACAGTTAGTCGTAAGAGCCGGAAAGGCCAACCCACCTGTTAAAGTCAGCATAAACCCGAAGATCGAAGTGGACCCATTCGGAATTCTACAGAAATGGGGCAGACTCGCCCCAGCGAGCCCAGAGTCCCTGGCCGCTCTAACAACGCCCCCAATGAAGGAATTTGTCGGCAACGGCTGCCCGGTCTGTGGGCGAGTAAACGAAACTAGCCGCAAGTTCTGCGTCTACTGCGGCACTAATATGGAGCGGCCCAAGAAACAGCCGCCCGAAAAGCACGAGCCGCCAGGCCCAGAGCTTTCCGGGCCTTGCCCCAATTGCGGGCGGGAAATCTCGACGAAACTCAAGTTCTGCACCTATTGCGGGGCAAACCTCGGTCCGAGCGTGGCCAAAGAGACTACACAAAAGAAAGCAAAGCCCTCCACCGCTCGCGCTGAAACGTGCCGTAATTGCGGACGCGAGATAGCGGCCGGACTAAAGTTCTGCATCTACTGCGGAACCAGGCGGTGAGCTTGAGGCTTGCGGAGAACCATTCGCCAAGCGCTATTTTCATTTCTGCTGCTATTTGTCGCGTTCCCGGCGTTGGCGGCAATGTCAGCGAAAGGCTTGAGTCCAAGCATTGGAATCAACGATTCCACGATAACCAGCATTGTAACTGTCAGCACGTCCTACGCCACTTCCACAGTAACTCGAAACGACACTATCTATGCAAGTGAGCAAGTGTTCGTGAAGGCTGTGAGCGGCTGGGAGGAGGAACTCTACTTCCGGGCTAACAAAGGCGACACCGTGTATGTAAAACTCACGTCAAACATAGTTGTCACCTTTACAGTTCTCAACGACACGAACCACTCAAAATGGGTGCGGGCCAAATATCCCAGTCCTCCTCCCTTTAGCACGTTTCCCCCCTTCAGCACGTTTTCACCCCTCGTGCTAACCGCCGAGGTACTCTCATGGACAGGCAAATTTGTCATACCGTCTGACGGAAAGTACTGGTTCATGTTCTTCAACTACAGCGATAAAACCGCCGCCACAGTCTATGTGGATGCAACAATATCATATGCAGCAACCACATGGCTGGCATCGACGATACTGTCCACGGTTCTGCAGTCAAACTCTACGCCGACTAGCGCGGTTTCAATAAACTCCATCTTGCAGCCGATAGTAATTGGCGGGATCTTGGTCGTGCTCGCCTTGGCAATCTTTCTCGCGAAGAGACAGAGAGGATTGAAAAAGTCAACCGTGAAATCCGCAACCGCGCCGCCAACAGCGGCAGCTACCGCCTCAGAAATGGTTCCGCTGGCAGCCGCCGCTGCAATGGAAACGGTGGTTGAGGTGGAAGAACCAAAAGCCAAGAAACGCAGATCATCCCGCAAAGAAACAAGCCCAAGTTTCAGCCTCCGCCTTTGCACTAACTGTAATGCACAACTTCCAGCCGACGCGGCGTTCTGCGGCGAATGTGGGCGTGTAAGTGGACTGGGCGCAGGACACGAGGGCCCTCCGAAAACCGGCCCGGACAGGTTGTGCAGCAAGTGCGGAAACAAGCTCCCGGCCGATGCCGTTTTCTGCGGACACTGCGGAACGCCAACCACGAACATACTTTAACCGTCAGTTCAAGCCGCGGTCAACCTTCCACAGAGCTCAAGCCTTAAGCCAATACCAAACCATGTGTCACCCCACCGCACTAATGCGGTGGGTTCCTCCCGCCCCACCATATCGCCAAGATGTAACCCTGTCACCTTGCGACAAACTCAGCAATCTCTCTGCGGAAGTCAATCTCAATTTCGCAATCTCGGTGAATAATGGTTTTGTTCTCGGAATGTTCGCAATCATTAGACGGGATTGGGATTGATGAAAGTACTGATTGTCGTGCTGATATTGTCGACGCTCTCAATGCCAACGGGTGTCAACGCTCTTATCCCGCCACATGCTCAGGTTCAGACCCAAGCTCTGTTCCTCTCATCCCTGAACGCAACGCACCCCATGAGCTACTATGCAAGTTCGATCATGTCTTCCTTGAAACGTACAGGGCACAACGTTACGTACCTCACGGACGGCGCCGTTACAATTAACTTTCTCTTAACCAAGATGAAGAATTACAGTGTCGTTATCTGGCGCACTGACAGTTTCACTTGGAATCGCATCACCTATTGGTACGTGGGCGAGAAGGCCAATATTGGAATTAAACAGAAATACGCCGCCGATTTTGCTGCAGGCAGGATTACCATTGGCTCAGGCATGGTCGCTGTAAGTACAAACTTCTTGAAAAATCACTTCGGGCCTAATTCACTGCCGGGGCTCAAACTACTAATTTTCGAGTCGAGTAATGGCAATACGATTGCACCGGTCTTTCTTGCAGCAGGCGTGACATCAGTAGTTTTCTGTAGCGGGGTCATCACACTCCAATTCGGGTTTTTGGATGACTTAACTGCCGAACTCGTTATCTACCTAACTCAAGGAGAGAATGTCCACAACGCCGTGTACGACACCGTTTCACCGTTCACTCAGAATGACCAAATGAATGACCCTCTCGATTCAACATATGCACCAATCTTCTGGTACATCGGCGACGGTACCGTAGCGATATCTTCTGCAATTCACTCAGCTCCTCAGCAACGGATCCCCAGGCTACCCTGAACGATTGGTATCGCAAGTAGACAATTTCTAACGAAGCCGGGCTCATTCGGTGACTTAATGCTAGAGCCGGGCTCTGGTCATTTCTCGTATCCTGCATGCATGAATGTATGCGGTGCGCCAAAGGACGGGATAAAAACGTCCTCATATCTAACGTTCAAGAGGTACTGCTTGCTTCTGCTAATTGCAGAGTCTCTCAACCTCCGATTATGAGCAAGCCCTACCGATGACCCGATGTATTGACTACAGCGGCCTCTGCATTTTTCCTTGATATCAGCATATAGTTGGTTTAGCGTATTCAAATTGCCCTTAATCCCAAACGGCCTCTCGGTAAGATCGATAATGCTTGCATCGAACGCTTCGTTCGTAGAATGAAGAAACTTGAAAGCATCACCGATCAAGATTCTAACTCTCGGGTCTCTGAACGCCCGGCCTACCCCTTTGATGTACTTCCTGCAACATTCGACAAGCAAAGGGTCAATCTCAACGACAGTGACTAGCTCAATTGAGGGAGAATCGAGCAATGCCAGCGCAGTCTGCCCACTGCCGCCCCCAAGCACAACTACTTTGGCGGCCCCATTTCTCTTAGCAGTACCACAGAGGGCTTCATTGAAGATCCGTGAATCATAGGTAGTATGCTGAAGATTATCGTCGAGAAACAACATCCTACCGTAGGCATCGTTGTCGATTATGTCGATTTTTTGATAATTCGACCGTCCTGAAAAACAGAATTTCTTGGCATGATACGCCAAATGCAAACCGAGGTAGGGTTCGTAGACAATGTATTCGGATTTCTCAAAGCACACCTTACGGCCACTAATTGCCATATGCTTCGATGAGGTAGCACGAGAATAATCTATAATAGGCCTCCGTATCGCATTTGAACTAATGCGCCGCCCGCTTTACCGTCAACTCGTTTCTTACTATGAGCTCATCGAGGGCAGGGACTGGAAGAGTGAAGTCGGTCTCATTACCTCTATTTTGCGAGGTCACGGCTCGCAATCCCTGGTGGATTTAGGGTGCGGAACCGGATATCACGTGAGAGCGCTTACGAAGCTAGGATTCGGTGCGACTGGGATTGATATCTCGAGAGAGAATATTCGATTCGCCAGAAAAAAAGCCTGGGAGGAAAGAATTCACCCGCGTTTTGTTGTCGGCAGCTACTATGAATATCGTCACGATGAGAGCTTTGACGCGGCTCTTTGTCTAAACTGGTCTATTCCTGTTAGGGGTGACGAGGTGAAACGGTTTCTTGATAACACGTACTCCTTACTCCGACCTGGAGGGTTGTTAATCTTTGACTTTGAGAGAGTATCGCAGATTGTATGGACTGACGTTGGAAACACGATCGCGCAGTCGTGGGATCAGAGAAACAAACGGATTGTAAGAGTTTCTCTTGGACAGATAGCCTCAGATGTGCTATATTCAAGGGATGTCTACATTATCTACCCGAAGTTTCTCAAACCGATGCTGCCGAATGAAAGGTCAAGGTACGAGGCCGCTCGGAGAAGTAGCCAAGTTCAGGTCTATGTCGATAGTTCTTGTGTGCGTTTCTTTTCGATGTCAGAGATAAGAGACTTCGCACGCCAGTCCGGGTTCAGGGTTGTTGCTAATTTCGTTTTACCGAGGAACAAGTACAAGCGGAACTATGCTGTCCTGAAGAAGATCAATTAAACGGCATATCTTACCGAATAGATAGTTGAAGGCTCAGGCTGGCCGCTGGGAAGATTGGATGCTTCCTTTCGCTTATCTCAGCCGCGTTCCGCACCGGTCGCAGAAGTTTGTGCCAGGTTGGTTGGGGGCACCGCAGTTAGCGCAGGCAATTGGTCCCCAAGTCGCTGGTTGGGGAAAGGTTTCCGGCTGTGGGTAGTAGGGTTGCTGAGCGCTGGGCTGTGGATAAGGTGGTTGGGTTGGTGGGGTTGGAGGCATGTATGGCTGGCCTACTGGCGCCGGGACCGTTGGACGCACCAAAGCAACTCCACCTAAACGGCCGAAGAAGGCTCGAACATTCCTCGTGCTCAAGTAAGCGAGTATGAGGACATACAGGGCGATTGGAACGAGAATTGCGAGGCTTTCCAGTATCCCGCTTCCCGCTACTAGGCTCAACGCTACAATCAGCGCTCCTAAGACAATTCCAATGATTGCTCCAATTACGCTAAGGGTCCAAGCCCATCTCTTGCCAGTCCAAAGGCCGTAAGCAAGGGCGAACGAGAATATTCCTAGACCAATCACGACAAAATCTAACAAAAACAGCGCGGTTGCGAGCGCCCCACCTACTAGTACGCCAGCAAGCACGGCCAGGATAAGTAGCAGGGCCCCGAAAAAGAGGTCTCCGATGCCGCTAAAGATTTGCAATATCGTAAGAATAGTTACCCCGACCGGCCGTCCTGGGCGAGTCATGTATGGCGTGTTCAAAGAACTCATCTGACCAGATCATTTGGGTGTAGGAGCATTAAGAAACCTCCGGAATTGGGCTTCCCACCATTATTTCGTTTGGTAGCGGGGGGTGGATATTCGGGCTTGTTTGCCTTTCGAACCACCGGTTGAGGAGTTTTTGGACTCAATCTCAGGGTTTCTCGCCAGGATATGAGCCCTCCGCACGGGAAGGTTCTGCGGGTTAAACCTGGCTACCCCACCCCGCTAGTACGAAATTAAAGGACTGTGGGGTGGTTTTTGTGGGTTGCGGTTGTTTGTTCGCTTTGACTGTTGCGGAGTATTTGGAGAACGCGCGGCGTTCGGATGCGACGATGCTGACTTGCGAAGGTTGTGAAGCTTTCTCGCGTTGCTTTGCCGCGCCGAGCTTGGATGGTTTGATTGCGTAAGTGAAAGCTGGCAGCTAGGACCCGTACAAGCTGCTTGATCGATTCGCTGGGTGACCGATAAGGAACGGGTGGGCCCCAAAAACCGTTCACACCAATGTTACGGCGGTGAAGCGCTTCTCTCGTCAGTTTCCTTCCTGCTTGTGCGAGGGGGTTTTCGTAGCTTGGCGAAGACATATCGAAAAATCAAGTCGGTGCGGCGTTTTGGTTTTTCATGTCTGCGGACGCTTAGAATAGCCGAGTTAGATGTGCTGCAACTTCATAGTCAATGCTGTTGGCACGAGAAGTATTGACTGGATTATTGCGAAAGCGATGAGTAATTCCACCGGATCGAAGCAGATGCTAAAGAACGCATCGAAACAGTCGGTAGGGAGGGGGGCCTCGTTAGAGCTCCAGCTTATGATCTGGAACCCAAAGTAAAATGGGAAAATGTCCTAGCGGTCGTGAAAGCCGTGCGCAAAGAGGCCTAGAGATAGAACGTTCACCAGAATCCGCCACGTCGGCCTAATCCGCCATAGCCGCCGTATCCGCCATAGCCGCCGTATCCGCCATAGCCGCCGTATCCGCCATAGCCGCCGTATCCGCCATAGCCGCCGTATCCGCCATAGCCGCCGAATCCGCCGAATCCACCTAATCCGCCATACGCGCCATATCCGCCAGATTCACCCACCTGAACGGCCGGAGGCTGATAGGCGTATGCTTGGGCCGGAGCCTGCTGGAAGTAGTGCTCGGGCGGAGGCTGGTAGACCTGGGCCGGGGGTTGATAGGTGGACATCGTAGCAGGAGGCTGATAGCAGTAGTACTGAGGCGGGGGTTGGTAGAATACCTCTGGAGGCTGGGGGGCTAGACGTTGCTCAGCCGAGTAGCATTGCTGCGGTACGTAGACTGTGTATGGAACCGCCGGTCTCGGAACATAATAGTACGACATTTCTGATTCACTTATGCAACGACACCTAGCGACATCGCGAATAAACCTTGCGCTGTCATATTCCACTGACTGTGACAAACCCGTCCCTAGGACGGTGTGGATTTCGCAGAAGACTGTACATGCCGGCATGTTGAGTAATAGCCCTGTTTTTGGGGTGTCCTTAACGGAATGTGGTAGCGGACCTTAGCCAAGGCTCTGTGCTCTTTGGGGCGACGACAAAGCACCTAGGTTACTCGTTTCACTAAGATTTAGGGGTCGTGCCACTTGCCTGAAGGCGCTTTGTGGTCCCACTTTTTCTTCTCCTGTCCGTATCGAGAAAGCGGCTTTGTGAGATGTCTGTGTGCCTTCAAGGCTGGGAGATAAATCCCAGGAAGCACGTATCTCGGTTTCCTGACGCTCCTCTTTCTAAGCTTCGTGGACACGATGGAGCATCTCTCACACCTGAACCCCTGGTCTCTTCCAGCTGACTTCATATGCTTGTGACATATCGGGCATACTGGATTTTCCATTTCGACTTTCTCAATTAAGTGTTGAACTTGAATCTTTTCCAGATTAATAGTTAGGTATTGACTTGCTGGATTTCTCTTGGCCGCGCCAAAGACGGAGACTTCATCTCCTTCGACGAGATTCGCCACGACCTCTCTGAAGGCTCCTGTTGGTTCGAACGCAGCGCAGTCTACCGCGCCAAGTCGGTGACGGAGAGTGAAGAATACGTGGCCGCCCGCGATACGTTTCGGTTTGTCAGCTACGATTCCTCTCAGAACGGCAGGCCTATAGGACCTAACTTGGCCGTTTGAACGTGTAGCGTTGAGGTGAGCGTCGGTTCCATGATTTGTCCGAAATATCACCCATCGCTCGATTGGTTCTCGAATCCTCAACATGCGGAAGGCATTTACAACGGCGTTCGGATTTTCTCCTCGAATGCCCAGGAGCACAGGGTCCGGGCCGTGCGGCGTAATGAGCATTCGCTTATTGTCGAAATCGTAATTGTTGAAAGTGCGGGGTGCGGTAAGCCGATCCATCTTCATTACAGATCTTTCATCGACTCGTCTTGGTGTTCCACAGTTCTTTTTTTCTCTATAAGCGACCAGCTCAAATGTGTGATCGCCGTCTAGCCTTTCGCCAATGGCGGATAAAGCGCCTACTAAACCCAATCGAGACCCATATGCGACTGCGGTCATGTGGCAGCGGGTGAGGATTCTCTGGGCCTCATGCTCGCTGACGATATCTCTCAAAGCTTTCCTAGACAAATTCCTAATCTTGATGGGTGGCTTCCCATTCAGAAAGACAATTGCCGGATCTGTCCCTGCGCTGCCAATCCGGCTGTTTGCCTCCACCTCCTCTATAGCCTCCTCCCGAACGGTGCTGTAAAGGTCGGCCGGAATCTTGAGGCGTAAGGCTACTGCTGCGTTTCCTCGTGTCTTGTACGGAATGTTTGGGTTTAAGCGTATGATGTTGGGGTAGTCAATGAACTGCGCACCCATCTTCGATAATGTTTCGACTAGTCGAGCTGCAATGTAGGTAGTGCAGCCCCCTTTCGTCGAATCCGTATCGTCTATTCCTATGTGCAGTTCCACAAGTTGAACCCAGTCGGTATAATGCTAGCACCGACTCTCCGGCAAGGTTGAATGGGTCAGGTTCCTTCTACGACGATCATTGTAAGTGTCGAGCGGACCTTGTCGAGTCTGCGTATCTTCCAGGTGACAATTTCTTTCAACTTGTCCATCGAATCGGCTTCGACCTTCGCAACAATATCATAGACACCGTAGACGACGTATGATTCCTTCACGTTCGCTATCTTGCGCATTTCTCCGGCTACTTCGTCTTCCGAGCCTATTTCCGCATTAATTAGGACGAAGGCAAGTGGCATTACAGAACCTCGTGACAGTTTGATGTTCAAGGTACCGCTAAAAGGTTTGCCTAGCTCGTTGCTGACACAAATCCTAGGGCGGAGACTTCGTTCCGCTTATGATTTGATTATGATGTTGTTGGTTGATACGGTTTCATCGAAAACTAGCAATCACAATCGTTTCAAGGGCAAGGTCACGATCAAAAAACAAGTTGCCGTGTTGAATTCAACGATCCGGCATTGGCTCCCACAACGTTTACCAGACCGCTAGGAGTGACCACCTTTGACAGGTTTTGACCACTACAAACTCCGCATTAACATCCCTCGAAATGACTATTCTCGACAGAAATTCAGAGTACCTAGGCGTGTCTACGCTGCAACTAATGGAGAATGCGGGGCGTTCTGTAGCTGATGAAATCATCGCCCGGTTTGGAGCGGGCAGTTCCGTTGTGATTTACGGTGGGGCCGGCAGAAATGGAGGGGATGGAATGGTCGCCGCGCGGCATCTCGCGGCAAGAGGCCTCAATGTATCATACAAGCTCGTGGGTAGCGAGAATTCAATCTCAGATCCCACAGTACTTCAAAACTGGCGTGCCCTGAAATCGATGTCCACAACCATCAAGATAGAACTGTATCGTGACTCCTCATCAATATCTGGATCGGACTCGGAGATAGTTGTTGATGCACTTCTAGGGACTGGTGTCAAAGGGAAACTGCGTCAACCTATCCTCAAAGCGGTAGGGGTAATCAATGGGTCTCGTGGTTACAAAGTGGCCGTAGATGTCCCAACCGGGATAGATTCCGATACGGGTGAGGTGTTGGGCGAGGCTGTTCGCGCCAATCTTACAGTAACCCTCCACGCCATGAAGATGGGTTTCTCGAAAGCAAAAGAGTTCTGTGGCGAAATCAAAGTTGCGGATATCGGAATACCGCCAGAGGCCGCTGTCTTTGCCGGACCAGGAGATGTAGACGCCGCAGTAGTTCGAAGGTCCCCTGACGCACACAAGGGTCAGTTCGGAAGGTTACTGGTAATAGGTGGTAGTGAAATGTTCACTGGGGCCCCAACACTCGTCGGGCTGGCAGCTTACAGGACAGGCACCGATTTAGTGTTCGTGGCGGCGCCCGAAAGAACGGCGCAAGTAATTTCATCAATCTCCCCAAACCTGATCACCATCAAACTTCCCGGCGCAAACCTCATGCCCGCGCACGTACGCATCCTTCGAGACCAATTGGAGAAAGCGAATGCAGTAGCAATCGGTCCAGGGTTAGGTTTGAATAGGCAAACGATCTCCGCGGCTCGCAAAATCATCCAGCTCGCTCAACAGCTCAAGAAACCGCTTCTGTTGGACGCTGATGGTTTGAGGGCCCTCGGTGTGGTGAAAAAGAAGATTTTCGATAACTCGACAGTTATGACTCCACACGCGGGTGAGTTTCAAGCAGTTTTCGGAAGGCCTCCGTCTCGAGATTTGAAGGTGCGTTCCAGCGAGGTGAAAGCTTTCGCTACAAGAAGTGGAGGCGTTGTGCTTCTCAAAGGCCACACCGACATAATTTCGGATGGAATGAATGTGAAGTTGAATGATACAGGTAACCCTGGCATGACCGTGGGTGGAACTGGGGACGTCCTCTCGGGAATAATTGCTGGTTTGATGGCGCAGGGCGTCGACGGATTCAGAGCTGCAGTTGCCGGAGCCTTCGTAAACGGTGCGGCCGGCGACCTCGCGGAAGAAGAATACGGCTATCATCTTACGCCAACCGATCTGCTTGATCACATACCCAAGATCCTAGACAATCCGATGTGCCACAAATCAATTCATGAAAGGAGATTACTGTAGCAAACAGCCTGGGCGGAATTTGCACGACAATTCGGACTCTTCAATCCCAAGGACATACGTACTCCTCCTGAGGCAGGATGATCCGCGCAAATGTACGGCAGCGAAGCTAGCAAGATTCGGCTATTCAATACCCTTGCACCGCGTCCGGCAGATTCCACGCAAGTCTCTTGTCCTGAGTCCTTTTGCGAGCCAATGCCTTCTCCCAAGAGACCGAGCCGAAGCTGTGCAGCACGGTTTGGTTGCGATTGATTGCTCGTGGGAAAAAGTTCGGGTTGCTTTCTCGGCCCGATTGCCCGGTTTTGGCAGGCGACTCCCAACATTGCTAGCATCGAACCCGGTGAACTACGCAAAACCTCACAAGTTATCCTCGGTGGAGGCGCTTGCGGCCGGTCTCCGCATAATGGGTTTCAGCGAGAAAGCAAGTCAATTGCTCTCCCTTTTCAAGTGGGGTCAAACTTTTCTGACTCTGAACGCGGAACCGTTCGAGGCTTACTCGTCGGTCATTAGCGAGGAGGAAATGGTAAAAACAGAAGCCGAGTTCTTCTAATTCTTGTTTCAGTGGCGAATTATCAGGCAATAATGGGGTCCCCAAGAATTAGTATTAGAATGAACGCGGCGAGGAAGAATGGAATCATTGGAAGTCCAGGCGTGACCCAGACCTGGAAATCCGACTCTCGAGTACGAGTCAGAAAGTTTCCTGACTAGTCAGTCGCGGTCCACCTCGGCCTTCTCAAACAATCGGAAGGATCGCCTAGGCCCAGTCGAATCCTCAAGAACTTCCTCTAGCGGGTATAGGTAGAAGGTTGATTGAAGTTTCGTCAGGCTAGTCGGGTAGCCTGTGAGCACCGGCAGAATTTTCTTCCAGGGAGGCTCAGCGGCGAAGCCTGAGCGATGGTTATCTGAGCGATTCCTAATCCCTCTATCTCGTATTTCATTACGTGGCCTGGGAACCTTTGTGAGCCATTTCATTGTGAAAGATTAGTGAAGGGATTGGGTTGGTGTGTTGGCTATGGGTGACTTAGTGGGTGCCCGAAATTAGTTCAGGCTTCCATCACTTTCTAGAGCCTCACGTCCGCCTTAGATCTGAAGTATGAGCTCTTGGAGGGCGGCAGCAATTTGGTCAGCGAGCTGCGTATTCACTGCAGACTCTAGGATTAGGACGAAGTGGCGATTGGTGGTCCTCAAACACGATCAGGAGGCATTCTTTCAATCGAGCCGCGATGTAATTTACATTGCCATAGAATGGCCGCAGGCGCTCTAATGCTCCAAGCATTATGAGTGGGTTAATTGAGATGAAGTCCTTCGTCGCATCTCTAAGGGTCAGGTTTGAGCCTTCCTCCCGTGACTTGAACTCAAGCAGATTGTTGCCGCTGTCTAGGATGGCAACATATCGAATAGCGCCATTCAACCTAAGAATTGCCTCACCTAATCCTCCGCCTTCTTCCGTCGGCTTCGGTACTCGTTTTTCCATATTATCCAAGTCTTCCTTGATGCGAGAGATTTGTTGGTGTATTAACTGGATTTCACTGTTCACGCTAGAAGGGCGCTCTTTGGCAGCTTCGGTATGTTCGACTCGGGGCTCCACCGTACTTGGGGCAACTCTCGGAAGGCTGAGCGCACGGTAATCTTGAACAAAGTATTGTGGCTGGGGGGGCGGGTACCAGTAGTTAGGCGGAGGGGGAACGTACATGACAGGTACGAACTGGGGGCGCGGATAAGGTGGATAGCACATAGCGATAATAGTTCCTCACGTCATCTATAGAACTTTCCAAACGTCTCGGTTCCGAGCGGCCAAATGTGAATTGCCAAAACTCATGGCGAGAAGCAACCGAGAGAGTTTCCCGCAGTCTGGTCATTGAAGGGATAGTCGCCCGACGCCGAACCAGCCACAGGCTGGAGGCCCACGAGAACTACCTGTCGTTCGTTTCAACCGCTTTGGATGCGAGCAGGTTGTCGGAATCAATACAACAACATTTACAGACACTCGAGTTCCGGCGGCCTTCGTGATGGGTAACATGTTTCCCATAAAACTACACTACATATTCAAACACACACACGCCCGATCGCAAAGTGGAAGGCTCCGTTTGCCGTTCCAAGCCCCGGGTGGTGCCACCCTTCATAGGGTGGTGCCGTTTGGTGCCACCTAATCACTGGAACCACCCAAATCAAAACATTTCTCCACCCCGATTAGGGACGAGTAACATGTTTTACATTGGGGTTGGGGGCGTATCGGGATTAAACCTACAGGTCTTAAATGCTCTTCTTGGTTGCGTCTACGAAGTCAGAGAACGCGTAATCCGTTCTACCGGAAAAGTTCAAGCCGAGTTTATGATAGAATCGTGCTAGTATGTTTCTCTCTATTACCACGGCGGCCTGTCCAAAGGTTTCTTGCATGCATTCGTCAAAATCATCCAACCTTTCAGGTATATCTTCCCTATCGAGCGCTCGCCTCTTCACCAAGTACGCGTACAATGCATTCTTGGCGCCCTGCCCAAGCAAGGCTGTGAAGCTATCATCAATGGACTCCATCAGAAGCAGGTCCCTGCCCACAGAAGGCAAGGCGGTCTTCGTGTAATCCTTCGTAGGATCTGTTCGGTGTTGCATGGCTAACCACGCCATCAGATATTTCCCTGGTGCATATAGCGAAATGTGGAAAGATTCCAATGGAAGGTATGAAAGTAGAAATTTCCCTACCGCCACGCATAACAAGGGCACATAAGCGCCTGGCGGCCAACGGCTAGAAAAAAAAATAACGACAAAACCGGGCTAGCGATGGTTGACCCGGTTACCTCCACGTAGAAGGTGTATGATTCATAAAGTGAAGAAAGCCCCATAGCCGGCGCGGTCAACGCCGTTAATAGAAGTTCTCAACCAGAAATACAATCACTGCAAAATAATTCTAATTCAGCCAATTCTCCAAGAAATGAAACGGGTTGGTGTGTTGGCCGTAACCCACCTTCTGTTTTAGGCGACATTCATCTAAACAGCCCGAATAATCCTCTCGCAAACACTACAAATTATGGCGAGTCTGTCAACGCACTTGAGCTTCTTGACGAATTCAGCAAATTCTGTAGAGTGGACCTGCAACTTGCAAAAGAGACCATTGAGCGCTACAAAGGAATAATGAGATGCTTCTCGAAATCGTTTCCAAAGGATCTAAGACAAGCTACAAGAGATGATCTTCGAAACTATATGCTTGAAAACTACTCCGATTCTCCACCCAACAGTAGAGCTAACATAATTCGTGGATTTCGATGCTTCTACAGAAGCTTTCTTGGTTCACCAATAACCGACAGTTTTCGTTATCCACGAGCGCCCTTCGTTCCCAAAGAAGCTCCAAGCACTGAGAAAATGAGGCTCTTTTATAAT
Source organism: Candidatus Bathyarchaeota archaeon (assembly GCA_963780265.1). Classification (GTDB taxonomy): domain Archaea; phylum Thermoproteota; class Bathyarchaeia; order 40CM-2-53-6; family 40CM-2-53-6; genus FEN-987. Next base: position 154,225 of record CAWABQ010000028.1, on the reverse strand, counting down.
GCTCTTACAAAACCGGTACACCAGCTCATGTTCCTCTTGCTTGCAACTAGCGGTCTCCGTGAGATGGAGATTCTATCGTTACGCTACGAAGACTTGGACATATCCAGAAGAGCGATCATTCCCAAGAATCATGAAGGCTCAACCAAGAAGTCTTGGTGCTCGTTCTACTCTCCCGAATGCGATCAACTGCTACAAAATCATTTAGCATCCAAAGAGACTTGGCAAGGGAATGAGCAACTCTTCAATCTGCTACCTCAAGGTTTGCGTCATGTCTTCGAGAAGGCTAGCAAACAGTGTGGATTCAAGATTAAGCCTAAAGATTTGCGAGATTGGTTCGCAGATAGGATGGGCAGTCTTGGCGTTCAAGATAGGTATGTTGACGCATTTCAAGGCAGAGCTCCCAAGTCAATTCTAGCTAGACACTACTCTGACTTCAGAGTTGACAAGATGAAAATCGTCTATGAATCAGTCAACCTACGCCTGCTGGAAGGAGAACGCAATTGACAAATCTCCGCTGGCTCAAGTGGGCTGTTTCAAAGCATTTCCGAAGCAAAGGATTGCAGGTTCAGATGCGTTCGATACGATTGGGTAATGTGGCGATAGATGGTGAGGTTCTAGGGAAAGGCTGGAGGATGGCTTTGGAGTTGAAAACACCTCGGGACGATATTACACGCGGGATAGGACAGCTATCCGAAGCATTAGCCTACGGGTACGACCAAGTAGCGATGGTTACGACCTTACGCGCTGCAAAACACATTGACTCTAAAGTCTTCGACAAACTAGGCTTAGTATTACTAGGGGTAGATTCGAAAGGTGAAGTCAAGCAAGTCTATCCGACTTACGGTGTGTGAGTTCAATGGATGGGCTATTGTTACTCTGCGTAACTGATCGTAATAAAGCGGATTTAGTGAGGTAACGTCAAGATGTCGTCACCTAACCGTTTTCCCCTGTCTTGAAAGGGGCTGTAAAAAACCGTCACCTAGGTAAGCTTGGATTCTTTCACTTTAGCTGCCTCATTCGTCGAGTGAACAACAGTAGACCAACGAGTAACACCGCAATTACAGCAGCAACTATCAAATAGCCATAGGTTTGGATGAATGGTACTTCTAAGATGGTTGAGGTTGTAAGAGTTGTCATTCCACTGGTCGTTAGTATCATGGACATGGAAAAGAACGATGTAGTAGCGTAGGTTGCTGCTGGAAATGTTATTGCCAACGTAACCGTTGAGGGTGCATAGGGCGCATAGGCTACCACAAGTATTGCATAAGTTCCACTTGATAGCGCCGAGGTCGTATTCACGGTTCCAGTCCCTACAAGGCCGAAATAATTTCCGAATAATGCAGGGTAATAACCATTTAGAACACAATGCGACCCGTTTAAGGTAAATGGGGTAAATGGTCCACTTCCTGGGAAGTAGGACCCCCCGATATACATGTCTATGTATGAAGAATATGGAAGGCTAAGAGGATGCAAGTCGTAACTGATCTGCAACGGCTCCGTAGTGTTGAATGTAAGCGTGAAGTAAGCGATATTGTAGAGGCATGCGCCTTGTGCAGATTGAAGTGGGAAGCTGGTCGTTGCGCTAGTCATGCTGGCTTGGGTTACAATCGTGGAGGTTGGAACATACTGAGTCACAGTTTGGGTCAACGAACTTGTAAGAAATGAGGTAGATGTGGTAAATTGCTGGCTACTTGCGTTTGGAATTAGCTCTATCGTCAAGGCTGAGGAAACTAGGAGAATGATGACTAAAGTTCGGGTTCGCTGTCGCAATGGGACTCCCCGTACAGTCGCAAAGGTTCTTAAGACTTTGCAGTTTTACGGCTCGCATTTTGAATCAAGGTAAGCCACTTGTTGTCGCCTTGGATTTCTATTCCCGCTAGTTCGGCGGGTGTCTTTCCGTTCAATGCTTGGTGTGGTCGAATGTAGTTGTGGAAGATTTGCATACCCGTTAAGATTGGTGTGTCTCCCTTCTCTAGCGTTCTCATTAGTCGCTCGCGATTTACATGTCAGTTAGACCGTCTAGGCAAAATACTCTGGAATTGAAATCTCTCTCGAAAGTCGTATTTTTCTGTCTCATAGGCTCTCTTTTCCGATGTTTTTTGGTTACGTTAGGTCTTGTTCTATTGTTGTCGCACACCTTGCGGTTCTGAGTGGATTGTTTGTTTGCATTATCCATTCAAGTATTCAAGTAGCTCTATGTTTGATAGGTTCTTGTTAGGTGTTTTTTGGTTCGTCTGTACCTATGGTTGTTAAGTGCAGCAAGACTTCGAAAGAAGTTGATATGAAGCCGCAAGAAAACGAAGTGATTTAGATTAGCTCGGCTAATTGAACGAGCACACGTCTACCGACATCAAGCAATTCTCGTCTCCGCACGCTTGAGTTCTCCTCTGAAGGCTTTGTGCATGAGAGAGTTGAAGAGTTGATTGATTTCTTGAGATGATCGCATTTGTTTGGCCTCAAGTCCATCGATTCTCTCTATCCAAGACACAAACTTCCTTTGCAATTCAATTGGAGGTTTCGGGACTTCTATGGAGGACACCTGACCAGCATTAAGATGAGGTTGAGCCGCTCTGATGCTCCTCGACTTCATGATTTTCCTTGCATGGGGCATGTTCAGAATCGCCCAGACAAAACGGCTGTTTAGGTCCTTGTCAAAATCTAGAATGAGATCGTAAGCCGCATACGCTCCGTCGTAATCGTCTGTCACATACGCACAGTCGCCCGTATTTACGCCGCTCCTCACCAGAATGAGGTTACCGCTCTGTAACCTGCATTTCGCTATCCTCTTCGTGGATTCTTCCGAAATGAATTTCATTTCACGGCTGACGATTCTGCCCATCTTGATATTTGTAGCTCGAACGAACGGTATTCCATTCTCTTCGTAGCGAGGAGGGCTGCCAGTTCCGTACCGTATGTTTGCATGATTTCCTATTGTTGTAGTTGGCCAGTCCTTCGGATTCGTTGCAGGATCTCCAAACATCTTCAGAAAGACTGACTGGATGATTCTGCTGGTAAGCTGGTTTGCTTGTCTGCGTAAGTCCTTCAGTCGTGTTGCTCTTTCATAAATGCTGGTTATTCTTTTCTGAGCGTTCAGAGGCGGAAGCTGTATCAAGAAATCTCTTATCTGTTTTAGGCCCAAATCGGGCACGGCTATACTTTGAGTTCCCATTGTCGCCTGCTTCTTGACGACTTCCGAGTTCATCAGCGCCTCCAAATACTCTGGCACGACTTTTTCTGAGGGTCTGACAACACATAGACTATAGGAAATCCCGAATCTTCGGTCGTCCTTGACTAACCGTGCGACACCTATCGTTCCGATTCGAGTGAACAATACATCGTTCTTTTTCGGAGCGCATTTTTTCGCCTGCCGACGATAATCCTCTTCGGAAATGAATTTCGTTTCGCTAAAGTCAATGGACGAGCTCCCCACCAAGTCCTTAGCAGATATGAACGGTATTCCATTCGGCTGCGACTTCGGCATCTTGTGGTCAACATCCATGACCCTGCAGACTTCGCCCAGTCTGACTGCACTCCATCCGTTCGGAAGATCCATGCTAAATCATCGCTTTCAATTCCTGCAAATCCTTCGCAATCTCTTCCTCTAATTGCGAAACTTTCTCAATCAAAACTTCCGGGTCCTCGTACGCTACTTCCTCATGCTCAACCTTCTTGTAGCGTGATATGGAGAGATTGTAGTCACTCTTCTTTATCTCTGAAAAGGGCACAAGAATACTCTGAGCCGATTTGGCACGCCTTTTGAACTCTTTGATGATGTCAGGTATGTCGCCTTTGCCGTCAATGAAATCACGTTTCTGGTCCAAACTATAGCCATCCGCTTTCATTTCATAGAACCAGACATTCTCCGTCTTGCCTCCTTTTACGAAAACGAGGACTGCTGTGCTCACGCCTGCATAGGGTTGGAAGATTCCGGAGGGCATCGAAACAACGGCTTGAAGCTCTGACTGCTCAAGAAGTAATTGCCTCGCCTTAATGTGAGCATTTGAGGAGCCGAAGAGAACTCCATTGGGAACAATAACCGCAGCCCGACCTCCCATTCTGAGGAGGTTGTAGAACAGTTCGAGAAAGAGAAGCTCTGTCTTCGCCGTGTCCAGTTTGAATGTGTCATTGATGTCGCTCTTATCGATTGAACCCGCAAACGGAGGATTCGCAAATACCATGTCATAGATTGGTTTCTGTTCAAATCGTTTCGAGAGCGTGTCCGAGTAGCGAATGTTGGGCCTCTCGATTCCGTGCAATATCATGTTCATAAGGCCAATGCGGATCATCGTGGTGTCGAAATCGAATCCGAAGAACGTTTCGCGTTTCAGAAGATCCCAGTGAGCTTTCTCGATGATCTTGTCTCCGTAAAGGTTATGCACGGAACCGTCCTCGTCCACACTGACAATCTCATCGCTCGTATACCGTCTCAAGATGTGCTCGTATGCTGCAATAAGGAACCCCGCCGTGCCGCACGCTGGGTCACAGACCGTCTGGCCTATGTCAGGGTCAACAAGCTCGACCATCATACGGATGATATGACGTGGCGTCCTGAATTGCCCATTCTTTCCCGAGGTCTTGAGTTCGGCCAAGAGGTGCTCATAGATGTCGCCTTGTGTGTCTTGATTCCTTTCGGTGATGTTCATCTCATCGATAATCGCGACCGCCTCCTGCAACAGAGAGGCCTTAGGGATGACGAACATTGCGTCCTTCATATATTGCGAATAGAGGACATCATCGCCATTCGTCAAATTCTTTATGAATGGAAAAACGACTCCCAAGACGTGTTTTAGCATCGCCTCTGCACTCAGGTTCTTCCACTGTGACCAACGGCAGTCCTCATGTCCCTGAAAAATCGACTTGAATTTCTCTTTTCTAATGGCAGCTCTCTTGGCGTGAATACTGTCAAGGTCTTCCAAGCGCTTCATGAAAATTAGGTACGACATCTGTTCGATCGCAGTAAGCGGGTTGGCTATCCCTCCTGACCAGAACCTGTCCCAGAGTTTGTTGACCTGCGATTTCAGTTCAGGCGATAGCATGGAATACTTCCACCTCTAGACTGTTACACAGGTTAATTACGTCTCGCAAATCGTCTTCCCCAAAAGCTGGGACTGGAAAGTTCACTCCAAAGTTTGTAAAGGGTGCATCGAAAAGATCGTCATATTCTATGTGATGTTTCTTGCTGAATACAGTTTGTATTGTGCGCAGAAAATTAACTTGGTCTGAGTTCAGATAGTTCTTTTCAATGACGAAGGTTTTGAATGAATCAGCAATTCTCTTGTTTGCGTCAGGAAACTCGTAGAGTCCTAGAACCTTCTTGATGAATTGGACCATTGTGCCCTTGTGTTGTCTGTACGCTTTCTGGAGTGTTTCCTCTGTGATGTAAAGTTCCGGACTGTTCAGTGTCTTCTCCAAATTTCTAAGGTCCTCTTCATTTAGGACTTGGTCGCGCTTGATCTTCTCGATAGTGGGATGCTGTTCAGCGAGTTCCTTGATTCTCTTCTCGACTTTCTCCACGTAAGTGCTCACATATTCTTCCGTGGGGATGGGTCCATATTCAATAAACTCTCTTTTCTGAAGCATATCGTCAATGTCGAGGATTATTGTGGGTCTTGGTTCTGACTCTTTGTATTTCATTAGTGGAGTGAATTCCTTAAGCAGCATTTGAGCATCCTCAAAGGTCACCGTTGCCCAGAAGTTGGGCCGCACTACTCTGTCTAGTAATTCTTGTTTTGCCTTGACTTCTTGAATCGTTGTGGGAAGTGCGTTGAGCCATTCGCCAATTTCGTCTCTAACTCTCTCTTTCTCAGCCTGATTGTTCTTTAGAATCGCGAGGTTCAATCGTTCGATTTTTAGTGTCCATGCTGCCTCGTTAAGGTTGACATCTTTTTGATACCTCATTAATGGCGCAATCTTGGTCTTTAGGAGTTTGTTTTGGTCGAGGCCCACATTTTCCCAGAAGCTGGGTGAGAGTGCTTTCTCAACATCGCGTGAGTGTTCTCTTATGGAGATTGAATCTTGAGGCAGTGAATTGATGTCTTGAGTAATCTCTTCTTTGATGAGTTCTGCGCGAGTGTCTTTAGTTTCGAGCAAATAGTTCAGCTGTTGGAGTCGAGTAAGAAAAATCCTTGTTGGAATGGCGTCGCTGGGAGTCGATTCTTTGCCTTTTGGATGCATGTTGTGCCATTCAAAATTGTTCCAGAAGTCGAAAATCAGGAAGTATTCTTTGCCCTCTTCAGGGAGCCAATCCTTATGCCTGCATACGCTCTCATGGCGGGTTCCTCTGCCAATCATCTGCCAAAATCGTATCTTAGAAAATACGGGTTTTGCGAAAACGAGGTTGCATACTTCAGGTATGTCCACTCCAGTATCGAGCATTCCAACTGAGATGGCAACTCTGGGAAAACTGTCAGTCTTGAATTGTTTCAGAAGTTCATCTGCCCTCATGTCCTCTGACACAATTCTCCTCGCGAGTTGTCCTTTGTATTGCGGATAGAGCTTTTCAAATGCCTCCCAGAGTCGGGTCGCATGTTTCTGCGAGACGGCGAAGATAATTGTCTTGGCAGGTAGTCCAGCTGCGTCGGTTAAGCAGTCGTCCATAAATTCCTTTGCGATTGCTTCGTTAGTTCCTATTACGACAACCTTCTTCTCTATGTCGGTCCCTTCGAAATTAATTTCTTCCTCCACGACTCCTTGTTCTTCAAGCAGTTTCTTCTTGATTGAGTCTGGAACATCGGATGGTTGAATGCCCTCTATCTGAAAATGAGTTTGTGCTTTGAACACTTTATAATCGCACAGGACGTGGTCTTTGACTGCTTCTTCGTAGCCGTAGAGATAGGTCGGAGTGTTCTGCTCGCAATTGAAAAATCGGAAAGTATCACGTTCTATGAGATCGGAAGGCGTGGCAGTTAGCCCAATCTCGATTGCATCAAAGTAAGTGAATACTTCCTTCCATTTGTTGTAGATAGAGCGATGAGCCTCATCTGAGATGATTACGTCGAAGTCACCAGGAGAAAACTCCTGATAACACTCCATGAACGTCTGGATGGTTGAAGCGTAAAGACGTGGTGTTTTGTCAACTTGCCCCGAGAACACTTTGACTTTAGATTCCTGAGGGAAGAAAGCTTTGAAACCGTTGTCTCCGTACGCTTGGTCTCTGAGTTCCTTTCTGTCAGCGAGAAACAGAATTCTTTGAGCCCTATTCGCTTGTAGCAACACATCAATCAAAGCCATAGCGACGCGAGTTTTTCCGCTGCCGGTAGCCTGCACGATAAGAAACTTTCGTTTTCCCTTATCGATTCCTTCAAGAATTCGTTTAACCGATTCAATCTGGTACGGCCTATCAATGATCTCTCGCTTTATGGGAACCTCAGCGAAATCCTTCTTGTTCTCATTTTGGAAACGCAAACGTTCAAGGGAATTTCTGTCATGGAAACCGCTGGCTGCTCGCGGCGCCTCGAACGGTCTGTTCCAGAACCATATCTCATAGCCGTTTGTGAGAAAAATGAAAATGTCTTTTCCAGTCTGCTTCTTTATGTCATCGGCGTAACCTTCAGCCTGCTTCTCACCTGACAAGTATTCCTTGTCGGTTCGTTTAGCTTCTATTACTGCCAATGGAAGTCCATGAGCGTCAAGGAGAAGATAATCAGCGTATGCTTTCTCCTCTGGTGTCTTGAGCGTTTCTGTTACTGTCTTGTATTTTCCAGCTTTGAAATCAGATTGCTTGGTGTCTACTTCTTGGTAAACTTTAGTTCTGTCATCCACGTCCCAGCCAGACCGCTTTAGCAAGACATCGATTTTTTCTCTGCGTGTACGCCATTCGGACGAGCGTCTGGCCATACAGCTTCCAGCTTGAGATTACAGTACGGGCGTGTATTCAAGATAGGTCTTTGCCAAGCCAGGCTTGATCGTCTTTGAGGCAGTAATGTCGATGTTCTTCCTCATCAAGAAGAGCCATCGGTTTTTGTCCGATGTTTTTTGGTTCTCTTTCCTAGAATTCGTTCGAAGTTGAAGCTATCACAGTGAGGGCGAGAACAGGTGGTTAACGCCAATACAGAACGCATCTAAGAAACAGAACTAATTTCTCCCACAATATGGACTAAATTTAACCACTTTGGGATATTCGTGATTTGATTCCAGATCTCCTCAACATCTAGATCAACAAACTGATCATTCACTCTCAGCAATGCCACTTCCGATTTCACGAAAAAGCGCACTGTAAGAATGCCATAACTATCGATTTCGCTTCCAATATCATACAGATCATGACCGAACTCATAGTCAATCTTTGGTTGTGTACCGCCTACTCGCAAGTCGGTCAACAATCGGACGACATGTTCCCATTCCCCCATGCTCTTAAGAATATTTAGCGCTTCTTCGCGGTTGGCGTTGGTCATTTTTGACCCTCAAACCCCTTTACGGTGCACAGAACCATTCTCTCTACAGTCGCAAAAGTTGCGCTTGGTTTCGGATGCCTAAAGTCGTGGAAGGTCAGATTGCCGATCTTAACCTCACGCTTTGCTTCAGTCAATTGCACCGCTCAGGTTGAGAATGAGCAGAAACCTACTAATCAACCGAATGGTGACCGGTTGGTATTTACGAGTTAGGGCAACTTTCGCCGCTGTAGTGATAGGCTTTGCATTTGGCGCAGTACCGTTGCTTTGCACCATCGAAACGTGTGTAGTCGGTCAATAGCTATTTCCTTCAAGTCTTAACCACATGCGTGTTCCTCGCCACTGAACATCAGTTCCCCACATTTTTCACAGCGATCCTGTTTGGATTCTTGTATTTTTATTCGCTTCGTTTCCTTTTTCTCTTCCTTATTCTCAGACATTGAGCATCACCTCAAGCACAAACATGCTGCTCACCCGCATAGACTCGGACCCTGCACTTGGGGCAAGTGTATCCCTTCGCCTTCCTAACAGGTCTTAAATCTGACAAGGGCGACAAAAAGCTTGGCCTATTTGGTTATGAAACCTTTCTTTCAGCGCAAAATGAAGGAAAAGATGTCGGAGAAATATCTGAGCACCTTATGTAGTAATTCACTGGCTCTTTCTGGTTTTGCCTTTGCTAGTCTTGCGTTTATTATAGGGTTCTTCCAAAGCAACTTGCCAAGTGTTTCTTCAATCATTTTTGCATTGACGTTCTCAACGGTTCTATTCTTCGTTAGTTCCGAAATTGCGCGAGAAGGAACTCTCCTAGTGGAATATTTGCTTTCTGAGACAACATACTATGTTGCGAGTGCCACTTTGTTTGTTGCTTTCGCCCTTTTCGTATCCAGTCTTTCATTTCTTGGCCCTCTCGCCGAGGTCATAATGAGTATTCCGATAGCATTACTATTTCTACGAATCGTGTATTCCGGGTATCTCTTTCTGAAACTGCTTTGAATTCTTTCGACCCTTCAACCTTGATGCCTGCCGCCTCGGCTGGGGTTCGTCCGCCTAGTGTCATGCGTGGTCGTACGTAGTTGTGAAAAATCTCCATACCCGTTAAGATTGGCGTGTCTCCTTTCTCTAGCGTTCTCATTACTTGCCCGTGATCTACTTCTTCTGACTTTCAACCGGCTCGCTTCTTGGATTACAGTCAGCCAGTTATTGTAGTCCTTATGGCATGACAAGTGTTTTCTACTAACAAGCGGATAAACTCGTCCCTTGGGGACGGTCCATGTCTAGCTTGCGCATTCCCAGCAAAGTCATAGTTGGTTTTCTCCTGTTGTTATCTTTAGTTACAATTCCAGCAATCTCTCAAGGTTCCAGCGTTAGGCAATCTTACGTCACAACTTACGTGATAACGAATACCATCCAGAATCAGCAATTTGACGTGCCCGGTTACACTTCGAGCGGCTGTTACTATTCGGATATTCAACTAGAGGAGGGATACGTTGGAACAGAATTATTCGGTACGGTACAAGCCAGTCAACCGATAAACTTCTGGGTGTTGAGTAGCAGCCAGCTCCAACGCTTGCAAGCTGTAGAGTTGACTAGTAAGGGCGGCGGCGTCTGCGGCAAAGTTGTACCTCCCAGTGCACATGTGGCAGCTAATGGGATTACTTCTTACTCAATGGACTGGACGGTTCCAGATTCTGACAACTACTACTTTGTTTTCTGGAATCCTCGAATAACGGATACGAATATTTCATTTACTTGTTGGTCCCAGGTATTTCGTACGTTCACCTCCGCCACATACCAACCTACTTCCTATACCTCATCTCTGGCGTCCTTACCTAATGCGTCCAGTCAACTGCTGCCATCGAACTCGTTCACCTTCAACAACTACGTTGTCTTCTTTGTGTTCTTGGTTGTAGTGAGCGGAGTCGTTATCTTCGTGATTTGGAAGCGTCATCGCGGAACAAAATAGCCTTAGCTATTTTCGTTTTCTGAAATACGCTAAACCGTCTTTCTGAAGAATGAAGTCGAACCCTGATTCCACGGCTGGTTTTGCCGCGACTAACTTGTTCATAGCATACGTATTGGTTGAATCGAAACGCTAATTTCTAATTTTGTTGAGTCGCCCTGTAACCTGATGTGTCGGATATGCCGTTTAAGCAAAATACTCCGGAATTGAAATCTCTCGCCAAGGACATATTTTCTATTGCTCAGGCCTTTGCCCAATGATTTTTGGTTATGTGCTTATCGGATGTTTAAATCGCATCACCTTTGCGTTCTAATCAGTTTACGTTGATTATGATTGTCTTATAATCTGGAAGGCAAACACTACGAGAAATAGGGAATGACACACGCTTGTACCTGATTTTTGCTAAATTTCTCCTTTATTTTATTGGTATTGTCTTCATAGCGCTGTCACTTTGTTTTCCGTTATGGCTCCATCACAATCAAGGTGGGAGCAGCGGAGGCAAAAGCTTGTTCATTTCATTTCTATCGCTATTGGGACTTGCGAGGCGAGGCATCGAGGTGAATCAAGGTCCTCCACTCTTGGAGAAGGTTATCGAAAAGTGCGTGACGATTTGTTCAATTGTTTCCTCCATTATTGTCGCGGGCGTAATCTTGCTTTTCACAAAGGAGAACCTCCCCGATTTCACCATTATTCTGGGAGTAGTCACTTTGCTCGTTCTTTCCGTTGAGATCGTCTATTCACTCTATTTGTCAGTTCTAGGTCCGTTCACCAATACCAAGCTCAAGAACTCTCATGTTTTTAGACTAATTGCAATGATGCCGTTGGGTCTAGGGCTAATAATGCTCACTTTAGCGTCATTGCTCGGATAGAGAATCTACGGTTGATGTGGGAAATTACCTGAGTTACCGATGGGTTATACTTTCGCGCCCATATTGCCGTAACCTTCAGCCTTCACGTGCTGATATGCTTCGGCCTTGTAGCCGCAAAATGGACAGACGTTCGACTGATTTGACTGATACCATTGCTTACAGTTTGGGCATTCTACTGTGTTTGGCACCGCAAATCTCTCATGCATTACTCTCTATTTTGTATCCGATAGGCTCTCTTGTTCGATGATTTTTGGTTACTGTGTGAGTTCTGGATTTTCTGTTGTCTTGCCTTATGCTCAGTGTTTTTTGGTTCGATTACGCTTTGCCTTTCTTTGTTTTCTTGTTCTGTCGGTGGTTTCTATTCCTATGTCATAGTTATGAAGTTGGTCGGATCATTAAATGAAGGCGTGGACAGATTGTCATTCACATCTGCCCAAATCTTAATTCATTCGCACTAGCCTGTAGGCGAGGGCAAATATCCATGTCTGATCAGCTTCAGGCGAGAATAGCCCTTCTGGAATACTACAAATCTCTGATGCAGGACTATAAGATCTATTTCGTGACCTTAGTCCTCTCGATTCTGACTGTTGTTGATATATGGTCCAGACTGCCTAGTACTCCAAACACGAGCTTTGGCTTTTCGTTCATTCTTAGCGCAATCGTAAGTGCTATCGTAATTTGCATCGTGCGTTTTTTCTGGTGCGGGCAGATTGTCACATCGGCGATAAATGCGCCTAAACCCCCCGCTCCTACCATGCGCAGTCTCGAAAAACACATCAAAAAGCATACTTACGATAAGAAGTGGGGGAACTTGATACGATACGCAGACTCTAAGATTGCCTTGTTTGTTGCATTCCTGATTATTCTTGTAGTCTTCTTTCTAATGTTACAATGGGTGATTCCTCTTTTGCGACCATAGTGTCTATCTGCTCGATTTGGTTGCAGCTCGGTCAACTTTCCCTTATTTGCAGCGCTTCAGAAGTTCTGTTACAATGTTGCCTGTTGCATTAGCGTGGCATACTAGGAGTGGATTCGAGTCCGAGTAATTCCCATTTGTTGATGTATCTCTTATCTGCCCACCACATCCGCATGTTAGTGTTCTTGTGTCTTTGACCATGTCGTCCTTTACGTCTCAACCATTTGCGGTGATATTTTGCGACGAAATTAGCCACTGATTGGCTTGGAACGACGTAGAAATTGGATGGTTGTTGTAGACTCAAGAAAACATAAAATAAGTTTCTGTCTTTCAGTCCTTCCGCTCTCTCGTTCAAAATCCAGTACAAGCGTCCAGTTTTGTCCTCAGCTCGCAATGTTGACTTGACTTGAATGCTTACTGACTTGCCAGTGCGGGGATTCGCTGTGAGAATGTCAACCTCTCCGACATTTCTCGAAGTGGGATATGCCAAATATCCCCTGCGACTCAGCTCTGCAGCAACATAGTACGTTCCAGCGATTCCTGTTAGTTGGCTGGAATGACTTGTCACCAAGCGTGGGAGAACTCCTTCTAGCCTACCGCCCTCGCCTTCGCAGAACCTTCTCTATCGGCGTGTCCGGTGAAATTTTCAGCCACAAGATTTGCGGTCGTCTTCTCTACTTCGGGCATGTCAGGTAGCGCAGGGAAAGCGTCCGTTTGAATCTGTTGTTTGTATTCGGGTTCTCCGCTCAGTAGCGCCTTGCTAGTGCCTTTCACGGATAACGCTTCTTCGTGTACTTTGTTGTAAGAGCTGTATCTCCGCTTCCATGTGGCGATGTGTTTCTCAACTTCATCAAGCAGGTCGCGGTATAGTTTGATACTCTCTTCAACTATTGCATCCATAGAATTAGCGAACTGTGGTCCTTCAAGATACTCTAATGTCATTTTTATCGCCTTGTCTCTTTCGCGCTGTCCGAGTTTCATTTCGGCAATGTGCATCATTTGTCCTCTTAGAATACTTACAAACGGAAGTAGCCCGGCTGGATGAACAATCACTACTCCTCTCTCCGTGAAGAAACCTTGCGTCCCTTTCTTCATCGCGTTGGTTACCAGGAGAGCAAAATCCGCTTTTCTTTTCTTTTTTGCATCTAACGTTTGTTGTACATGACTCGCTGAGTAGTGTTTCACTCGTTTGCACTCATACACAATCAAGCCTGCCGGCTGACCATTTTGCATTAGTTCATGCAGTATGTCTCCACCCTTTCCCGTATGCAGGAACTTGTCTTGTGGGAAGCGTTTCTTGAGTTCCTTCAGCAGAATGTCTTCAGAAAGAAGTCCTTCTATCTGAGGGGTAGTCTGTCGTCTAAGTTGCTTTTCCAGTTCTCTTATCTGCCTTGTTTGTTCCTTAATCTGAGTCGTCTTTGCTTTCATTTGGATTAGGGTAGATCGGAACGTGTTGTTCAGACGCTTGTACTTTATTCCAACTTCCCGTGCGTTGCGTTCTCTTTCATTTCTTATTTGATTCCGAAATTCCCTTTTGAGCGAATTTAGGCGAATTGCTGCGATTCTCTTTGCTCTCTCACGAGCTGAAGCTGTAGCTCTGCGTATTTTCTCGATGCGTTCGTTGTTCTATTCGAGCCTCTCTGAGTCTAAGCGCATTTAGCTGCGTCTCAAATTTTCTCTTTTGCGTCTTAGATATTTGTTGGACGAGGCGGGCTTTCTGCTTTCTTAGCTTAAGGGATTCTTTTCGGAGCTTCTCCTGCTCTTTTCCGATTCGTCGGTCGTAGGCTGTCTTCTGGTCATCAATTCTTCTGAGTAGCTTTTCCCTAAGCTTGCCTTGCAGTTTCTTTGCTTGGAGTGTCGCTTGCCGCATTTCTTGTTGTGCGCTGGATTCTAGCTGTCTTTGCGAAAGCTTCAGAGATCTTATCTTTGATTCTAAAGGTTTAGTTTGCTTTCGAACCGCCTGTTGGACAAGTTGTGCTCTTCGCTTTCTAAAATCCGGCGGACTTTCTAGCTAGTTTCTTCCGTTCTTCTCTGATCTTGCTGAGTAACTTCTCTCGTTCCTTCCAGATGCCAGTTATCCTATTGTACTGGAACAGGGTAACAATTTGGCCGCAGAGCGGACAATGATAGCTCATTTCTCTCTTGATATTGGTGTCTCAACCAAGAATAACGGATGGTGTAACTGGTACAGTGAGATGCTGGTAACACCAGAGAGCTTACTTCGTTTCTCTAAGCAAAGATTCCTGAATTGGAACTCTCTCCTGAAAGGCGTATCTTCTGTCCGATAGGCTCTTGTTTAGTGTTTTTTGGTTCGATTACGCTAAATTCGCCAAGCGCCTTTCGAGTCAGCTACGATTGTAGCTTTTACCCAAGTGGCCTAAGCCAAGAATACCCAAAAAGAATACCGCAGATGTTCTTAGCCTAAAAAGGGACAACCCGTAGGTTGCTAGCGAATTTTGAACCTCCGAAAGACCGTAAGCCTGCATCAACCCGAATACAATGAGAAAGAACAAGCCTTCAATTGTTGTGAAATCTCGTATGTTGAAGTCATCTAAGCGACGGCGCTTCCGCAATACCAAGTAGAGGCCGCCACATAGCAAATAGAGCAAAACAGAATTCAAGTTATAGACGAAAGCAAAGTCAGGCATGTTCTCTCTTCCTGACGAGGAAATTGGCGTCGCCTATCATTTATTGCTACTGGCAAATTGTCAGCCTTTTCTCTTCTTTTCGTCGCCCTTTTGTCGTCCTTTTTTCTCTTTTCCGACCAGTTTGGCAAAGACTTGAAGTTTTCTACGCGCAGTTGTTATTTTACGGAAGATGAGGAATTGGCAAAGAAGTTCTTGGCAGTCGTCCAGAAGCATAACGGCAAAGGACACGTATACAAGGCGGTCAAGGTTCAATGAGACAGAAGCTTACGTTTCGTGTGGACCGCGATTTGGTTCAGCAAGCAAAGTCTCTTGGAATTAATATGAGCAGGCTAACAGAGCAATCAATTGCTGACTCCATCGGAAAACGTACGTACATGCACGTACAGAACGACATTGTTCAAATAGAAATGCAATCAACTGGAAACAAGCCAGATTTAGAAAATAGAGAAGATAATGAAACGGGTTGGTGTGTTGGCCGTAACCCACCTTCTGTTTTAGGCGACATTCATCTAATCGGGATACCCGCGCCTTGGGCGGTTCTCACGGGCGCCTATTATCCCTTTCACAGCGTGTGTAGGCATTTCACCCTTACCGCCAACCTCCTCAACGCAAGCGCATCACAGTCGCGGATGGCGGAGGTATTTTTCTGCGCCTTAACCCAGCCTCTCGGCCGGCACCTCACAGTGCCACGCGACCGCCATGTGGATGGAGTTTCCTCAAGCCCATCACGCATAGGGCCCGGAGTCGCTCGCCAACTCACCAACCCAATGATTCTCACGGTGCTTGCAGTACAGAAATGTTTCGCATTTAGTTGCGTCTGAAAATTCACTTAAATAAGGTGTGAAATCAATCGAGTCCGACCTTGAATTTCGGTCGTTACGGTTACGGGAGGCAGGGGAGTTTCCTCTCCTCACCGGTATTTGTCCTGATAATCATGAACGTTCTGGTTTTCATAGCGATGTTGATCAGCGGGGACGCGGGGGACTGTACATCTTCCGCCTGTCAGCTTTTGGCGCAAGAGAACGACTTGGTGTTAGCGGGCGCCTATTGGCAGTTGTTCACTTCAATGTTTGTTCACTTTGGATTCACTCACCTGATTTTCAATATGTTTGCGTTGTATTATTTCGGGCGGCTTAACGAAAACGCATTCACGACTCCGAAATTTCTAACAATTTATTTTGCTTCCGGGCTCCTCGGGAGCGTCATGTCATTGGTCTTGCTACCTGCTGCAACCGTTTCAGGAGGAGCTTCGGGCGCCATCTTCGGTCTCGTAGGTTCGTATGTAGCTGTAGCAAGGAAAGCGCAACACATGGGTTTCGCCTTGATCTACGCCGTTATACTATTTCTTCAAAGCAGCCTGTTGCCAGGTGTGAACATCTTCGCACACCTGTTCGGCCTAATCGGTGGCCTCGTACTCGGCTTAGTCTTCTCAGCTGAGCGCGAGACAGGAGGCTACAGTGTCAGCTACGGTTATTCAGCTTGACAGGGGCAGCTTCACTTTAGCATTGGCATCTTGATTTTTTTCTCTCTTGCAACCTTGATTGCCGCATCGTATCCCGCGTCGGCATGTCTCACGACGCCTAGACCAGGGTCGGTTGTGAGAACACGCTCAGCACGCTTCTCAATTTCCTTCGTTCCATCCAGGACGAGGCACATGCCTGCGTGGATGCTGTAGCCAATGCCGACGCCGCCGCCGTGGTGGACGGAAACCCATGATGCGCCCGCAACTGCGTTAAGCAACGCGTTCAGTATGGGCCAGTCAGCCACCGCATCCGACCCGTCCTTCATGTTCTCAGTCTCCCTTCGCGGGATGCGACACTGCCAGTATCCAAATGGTCTCGCCCAACCCAGATTGGGCCAGATAGCTTCCCTGCGGCGACCATATCGTTAACGATCTTACCAAACTTAGCTCGTTCCCCATATCCCAACCAGCAGACTCTAGCGGGTAGCCCTTGGAACTTCACTTGGCTACGTGCCTTATCGATCCATCTTACAAGGTCCGTGTTGTAGCCGAACTCTCTCTTGAGCATCTCATCAATTGTGAAGATGTCCTCCTCTTCACCTACTAGAGAAGTCCAACGGAAGGGGCCTCGCCCTTCACAGAACATAGGGCGAATGTATTCGGGAACGAACCCTGAGAAAGCAAACGCTTCCTCGAAACCGGCATCGAAGGCTTGCTGCCTTATGTTGTTGCCATACTCGAAAGTAATAGCACCCCGCCGCATCATCTCGACCATTGCTTTCACATGCAGCTTCATGCTCTCCTTAGCCTTCCGAAGGTACTCTTCAGGATCAGCTTTCCGAAGTTCATCAGCCTCTTCCTTACTCAAGCCGGCGGGGTAGTATCCGTTCAGAGGGTCATGGGCCGAAGTCTGATCCGTAACAATATCGGGAATGATCCCACGCTTCGCCAACTCCGGAAGAACGTCAGCTGCATTACCTAGTAATCCAACACTCAAGCTTTTCTTGGACTCCTTCGCAGCCTTCACCAGTTGTATTGCTTCGTCGAGGTCATCAGTCCATTTCTCCAGGAACCCATGCTTGAGCCGCCGATCAATCGCGGCTTTGCTGACTTCGACAACCAGGGCGATGCCATCGTTCATTGTCACAGCTAAGGGCTGCGCTCCCCCCATCTCCCCAAGCCCCGCAGTGAGGACAAAGCGTCCTTTGAGAGAGCCGTCGAAATGCTTCTTCGCCACCGAGACCAATGTTTCATAAGTGCCCTGCAGGATTCCTTGCGTTCCTATGTACGCCCAGGATCCGGCAGTCATCTGCCCATACATTATCAGGCCTTTCTGTTCCAACTCGTGGAAGTAGTCCCAAGTAGCCCACTTCGGCACGAGCATCGCATTGGATATTAGAACGCGCGGAGCCCACTCATGGGTTTCAAACACTGCAACTGGCTTACCGCTCTGAATCAACAGCGTTTCGTTCGTTTCCAGCCCCTGAAGTGTTTGAGTGATCTTCTCAAAGCATTCCCAGGAGCGTGCAGCCCTACCAGTTCCGCCGTAGACGATAAGGTTGTCAGGGTCCTTGGCAACTTCCGGGTCGAGAACATTATGAATCATCCTGTAGGCGCCTTCGATCTGCCAATTCTTGCAGTGCAGCTTCGTACCCGCAACGGCCGCAACCGACGGCTTCAATTTTAGCAAATCTCGTCGCATAGTACTCGTTTGTTAGCCGATTTTAACTTTCAGCAACATCAAGTCAGGCGGCCGTTTCTTGCAGCGATTTTCCCATTCTTTACAACCGTGTCAACCATGTTCAAACCTAGGCGGTAGGCGAGAAATCGGTAATCAGGCGCACTCAGAACCAAAATGTCCGCCTTCTTTCCCGCTTCGATGCTCCCGATTTCATTCGCCTTTCGGATTGAATGAGCTGCGTTTATTGTGGCCGCGGTAAGCGCCTCCGCCGGAGTCATTTTCAGCTTGTAGCAGGCGAGTGCGAGAACCAATTGATGGTTCTCAAGCCAACAGCTCGGGCTGAGGTCGCTCCCAAGGGCTACAGCGAGTCCTTCGGAGATCATTCGCCGGGCGTCAGCATACTTGTCCAACATCAACGTTAGCGGTGCAGCTGGCAAGAGTGTTGCAATGACACCACACTTTCTCATCTGCGCCAGTCCGGCTGCGGAAGCGTGGAGTAAGTGGTCAGCAGAGACTGCACCTACTTCAGCTGCAAGTTCTGCGCCGCCGAGAGGGTAGAATTCGTCTGCATGAATTCTCGGTAATAGTCCCGCTCGTTTTCCCGCCAATAGAATTCTTCGCGAATCCTCTATCTCGAAAACGTCCTTCTCACAGAAAACGTCGCAGAATGAGGCGAGTTGGTTTTTCGCAATTTCTGGTATCCATTCTTCACAGATGACGCCGACGTACTCGCGGGTTTTTCCTTGGAATTCGGGTGGAACCGCATGCGCGCCCAAGAACGTAGGGATAAGGTCGATCAGCCCTTCGCCGTCTAACTGCTTGATGACCTCGAGCGATTTGAGCTCGTCTTTCAGAGTTAGCCCGTAACCACTTTTGGCTTCGATGGTCGTCGTACCGTGCAGCAGGAGGTTGTTACAACGTTGTCCGCAAATTCGTAACAGCTCGTCTTTCGATGCGGCACGAGTATCGCGGACGGTTCGAAGGATTCCTCCTCCTCTTTGCAGGATCTCCATGTACCCTGCTCCCTTAATTTTCAACTCGAACTCTGTCTCGCGAGAGCCCGCAAAAATGCAATGCGTGTGAGCGTCGACAAATCCGGGCATGACAACTTTTCCGCTTGCATCGATTCTTTCAGGAGCAGTGTATTCGGTTAGGAGTTCACTTGATCTTCCTACTGATACGATTTTTCCATCCAAGATGGCTATGGAGCCGTCTTCTATGATGCCTAAATCTTCCATTTCCAGACCGACGGCGGGTCGGTCGCTATGCCCCTTCGCGGTTATGAGTTGCTTCGCATGTTCAATTATGAGATGGGCTTCTTTTTTCGACAAAGGCTACCACACTTTTCCTAGGTGGGTTGGAAAACGAGACGTGTTGTTCTATGCATTGCGATTGATTAAATTGGAACATATTCTCGATTCTTTAACATCGGCATGCTTATATTAACGCCGAAGGCCTACCTGTAATTTGTCAACTCGTCCTTTCGATGCGTTGACTTCCCGCGATTACCCGGCGGCGGCGTCAACTTGACTTAACAGGGCAATAGCCCTTGGATGAAATGTTGACCTCCATTTGCGGGAACAGTAATGAAGGCCTAAACAAACTTGGGTTCCTCACGGCTCCCATGGACGTTTGGGTCCAAGATTGGCTTGCAGTACTCTGTCAAATTCCAGTCCGTTCAATTTCCTTAAACGGCTGTTTTTCCGAAGAATCGTCCTAGCTAATCGGTCAGCTTGCCAACTCCGCTTGATCCTGGCGGACCCAACTGCTATCGGGGTGGGACTAAGCCATGCGAGTTGTGCGTTTCCTAGCCACGGTGAGGCGCAGCGCACGGCTCAGTAACACGTGGCTAACTTGCCCTCAAGACGGGAACAACCTCGGGAAACTGAGGCTAATATCCGATAGGTGGGGAGGCCTGGAATGGTCCCTCACCCAAAAGGAACTAGTGGCATGCTTGCTAGTTTCGCTTGAGGATAGGGCCGCGTCCGATCAGGTCGCTGGTGAGGTAACGGCTCACCAGGCCTATAACCGGTACGGGCCGTGAGAGCGGTAGCCCGGAGATGGGCACTGAGATAAGGGCCCAGGCCCTACGGGGCGCAGCAGGCGCGAAAACTCCGCAATGCGCGAAAGCGTGACGGGGTCACCCCGAGTGCCGTCCGCTGAGGATGGCTTTTGCCCGGTATAACTAGCCAGGTGAATAAGGGGAGGGCAAGTCTGGTGTCAGCCGCCGCGGTAATACCAGCTCCCCGAGTGGTTGGGACGATTATTGGGTCTGAAGCGTCCGTAGCCGGCCGGAAAAGTTCCCCGTTAAATCTGGCGATCCAATCGTTAGGCTGCGGGGAATACTCTTCGGCTTGGGGGCGAGGGAGGTCGGCGGTAGTCCCGGGGTAGGGGCGAAATCCTATAATCCCGGGAGGACCACCAGTGGCGAAGGCGGCCGACTAAAGCGCGCCCGACGGTGAGGGACGAAAGCTGGGGGAGCGAACGGGATTAGATACCCCGGTAGTCCCAGCTGTAAACGATGCAGGCTAGGTGTTGGGACGGCTACGAGCTGTCCCAGTGCCGCAGGGAAGCCATTAAGCCTGCCACCTGGGAAGTACGGCCGCAAGGCTGAATTCTCACGAGAAATTTTCGCTAAAAATTACGCGACGTGGGACAGTTCACTTAAAGGAATTGGCGGGGGAGCACCACAAGGGGTGAAGCTTGCGGTTTAATTGGAGTCAACTCCGGGAACCTTACCAAGGGCGACAGCTGGATGAAGGTCAGATTAAAGGTCTTACCGGACTAGCTGAGAGGAGGTGCATGGCCGTCGCCAGTTCGTGCCGTGAGGTGTTCTCTTAAGTGAGACAACGAACGAGACCCGCACTTCTAGTTGCCACCGGATTCCTTCGGGATTCCGGGCACACTAGAGGGACTGCCCTCGCTAAGAGGGAGGAAGGAGCGGGCCACGGCAGGTCAGTATGCCCCAAATCCCTTGGGCCACACGCGAGCTGCAATGGATGGGACAATGGGCTCCGACCCCGAAAGGGGAAGGCAATCTTCAAACCCATCCTCAGTTGGGATTGAGGGCTGCAACCCGCCCTCGTGAACATGGAATCCCTAGTAACCTGCGTGTCATCATCGCGCGGTGAATACGTCCCTGCTCCTTGCACACACCGCCCGTCGCTCCATCCGAGTCTGGCTCTGGTGAGGCGTGGCCTCATTGGTCATGTCGAGCCTAGGTTAGACAAGGAGGGAGAAGTCGTAACAAGGTGGCCGTAGGGGAACCTGCGGCCGGATCACCTCCTTAGTAAAAAACTTCGAACGGACTGGAAGACAAATGAGTTGTGACTGCGAGCCAAGATGCGATCATGCAGCTTCCGAGCTAACACTCGGAAGCGAAGGGTATAGTGATCATTCACTCCGAAATCGGATGGTCATGATGAACACCGTGCATAGGCCTCGAACGTTAGACGAGTGTGGGTTCCATAGTAAGTTCGGCATGATAAGCCACCTGAAGGATGGCTGGGCTTGGGCACTGAAGAAGGGCGTGGCAAGCTGCGATATGCTCCGGGTAGCCGCATGCAGGCTTCGATCCGGAGATACCCGAATAGGACTTCCTGCCGCGGGTGAAACCTGCGGCGCTCCGAAAAGGAGCGGGAACCTCCCGAACGGAAGCATCCAAGTAGGGAGAGGAACAGAAATCAATTGAGATTCCCCTAGTAGCAGCGAGCGAAAAGGGAACAGCTCAAACTGAACCTGCATGGGAAACTATGCGGGAATGTGGGGTTATAGGGCCCGACCGCACCCTCGCTCGAGAAGTTGAAGTGGCCTGGAACGGCCCACCGCAGAGGGTGAAAGTCCCGTAAACGTAACCGAGCAGGGTTTGGGTTGGGTCCCTGAGTACTACGCCCCGGATTGGGCGTAGAAATTTGGGAGGAAGCAACTTCCAAAGCTAAACATGTCCCAAGACCGATAGCGCACTAGTACCGTGAGGGAAAGCTGAAAAGTACCCCGGAAGGGGGGCGAAAAGAGCCTGAAATCAGGTGGTAACAGTTGTGCACAGCCCGAAAGGGTAGATCCCCTCCGAAGGAAACCGCGGCAACGCGGCTGTACGCAAGAGGGGGGACCAGGGTTGTGCGTTCCGTTTTGTACCACGGGCCGGGGAGTTCATCTTCGTGGTGAGGCTAAGAGTGTGATGCTCGAAGCCGTAGGGAAACCGACAAGTTCGCAACGTCGCAAGACGCGAGGAACGAGATCTGAAAGGGTCTGAAATCACGGGGATGAAACTAGAAACCGAGTGATCTAGCCTTGGGCAGGGCGAAGCCGGGCGAAAGCCCGGTGGAGGCCCGAATGGGTGATGACGTGCAAATCTCTCCGTTGACCTGGGGCTAGGAGTAAAAGGCCAATCTAACTCGGTGATAGCTAGTTCCCGCCGAAATATCTCTAAGGATAGTCTGGCTGGAGGTTGCCAGCGGGGTAGAGTACTGATTGAAAAACAAGGACTCGAAAGGGTCCACTTTTCATTCAAACTCCGAATTCGCTGGCGCCGTAGAAGGCTGGAAACGGATGTGGGGGGTAAGCTCCCATGTCGCGAGGGGAACAACCCAGACTAGGGTTAAGGTCCCAAAATCCTGGCTAAGTGTAGAAATAGAAAGCGGTCCTCAACCACAGACAGCTGGAAGGTAGGCTTAGAAGCAGCCATCCTCCAAGCAGTGCGTAACAGCTGACCAGCCGAGGTTGGGGGCGCCGAAAACGAACGGGGCTAAGCCAGGTACCGTTACCCTAGAACACGATGCATAGTCGTGTTGGTAGGCGGGCGTTGTGGCTGGGCGGAAGCTGGGTTTTGAGATCCAGTGGACCGGTCACAAGTGTAGATCCCGGTGGTAGTAACAGCCATAGAGGGGTGAGAATCCCCTCCGTCGAAGGGGCAAGGGTTCCCCGGCAATGCGTCGTCAGCCGGGGGTAAGTCGGTCCTAAGGCAACCCTTAACCGGATAAGCCGAAAGGGAAACCGGTTAAAATTCCGGTACCACGGAGGTACACGCGGCAACGCAAGTCCGTGATCTGACGCTTGGGGATAAGTTGAGTGGGGCCGTCGCCCCATTTAACCCGTCAAGGCCGGGAAGTACCATAATGGTGAGAACCGGCCGAAGCGGGAAATAGCCGCCCGTCTTAGGGTGGTTCAGCTGATTCCTCGAGCCAATGAAAAGGAGCACGGAATGGATCCTCCGTGACCGTACCTAGATCCGACACAGGTGCCCCTAGGTGAGAAGCCTTAGACGTATCGGGTGGAACTTAGGCGAGGGAACTCGGCAAATTAGCCCCGTAACTTCGGAAAAAGGGGTGCCTGACGTTTTGGCGCAAGCTGGAACGCCAGGTCGCAGTGACTCGGGAGAAGCGACTGTTTACTAAAAACATAGGGAACCGCCAGCCCGAAAGGGTGTGAACGGTTCCTGAGTCCTGGCCAGTGGCGGTATCTGAAACTCAGGTTCAACCGAGCTAAGGACCGCTAAACGCCGGGAGTAACTCTGACTCTCTTAAGGTAGCCAAATGCCTTGTCGGGTAAGTTCCGACGTGCATGAATGGATCAACGACTTCTCCGCTGTCCCCGCCTAGGGCCCGGTGAACCCACAACCTGGACGAACAGTCCAAGGTCTTCCAGCGGGGCGAGAAGTCCCCGTGGAGTTTTACTGCAACCTGTCGCTGGGATGTGATTGCGGGTACAGAGTGTAGGTGGGAGCCTTCGAAGTCAACTCTTCGGGGTTGATGGAGGCAACAATGTAACACCACCTATCTGCGGCCGCATCTCTAACTGTGCCTTAGTGCACAGAACAACGGCTGGCGGGCAGTTCGGCTGGGGCGGCACCCCCTTGAAAAAATATCAAGGGGGCCCAAAGCTTGGCTCATCCGGGACAGAAACCCGGAGTAGAGGGCAAGACCAAAAGCCAGGCTGACTGGATGCTCATCAGCAAGGCATCCAGAGGCGAAAGCCGGGTCTAGCGATCATTCATGTCCCCATTGTTGGGGGCTGGATGTGACAGAAAAATTACCCCGGGAGTAATTGGCTCGTCTCCTCTGAGAGTCCCCATCGACGAGGAGGATTGGTTCTCCGCCGTCGTCCCTTCCCATCCTGGGCCCGCAGCAGGGTCCAAGGGCGCGGCTGTTCGCCGATTAAAGGGGAATGCGAGATGGGTTTAGACCGTCGCGAGACAGGTCGGCCTCTACCTGCTGGAAGTGCTGGTTGCCTGAGGGGAAGGCGCCCCTAGTACGAGAGGAACGGGGTATCGCAGCCTCTAGTTTACCGGTTGTCCGACAGGGCACTGCCGGGCAGCCACGCTGTCGAGGATAAGGGCTGAAAGCATCTAAGCCTGAAGCCTCTCCCGAAAAAAGGCAGCCATTCTAACCCAAGACACTCGGTAACGGGCGTCAGGGTTGGACAAGGGCTCCCAAAGAAGATGGGTTTGATGGAGCAGGCGTGTACGCACGAAGACTTCGGTCGACGTGTTTAGCGCGCTGCCCCCAATCGCTCAAGGTGCTGAACTGAAAATGGAATCCACCGTCAAATACCCGTTCGAGGCCTATGCACGGTGCGAACCATTTTTCCTCATTTAGCCAAGACCAGTGGAGAAGCGGAAAACCGATCGTGCCACACAGAACCTTATGACAAATTCTCCCTGAACCACGCCCAATCCTTGGCGTGTCAGCAAGAACGTGTAGGTCGCGCACGCTTCATCGTTGATTTCAATGTGTGGTCTGGCCAAGCCCTTTTTCGTCTGCCGATAACCCTTCAGTGGAGCGGAGGATATGTGGTGTAGTTTTCTGGAGACAATCAAAATCGAGCCCCATCGATTAAATACAGCCGCAGAAAATCGTATGCCGAGTGACGCGTAAATGAAAGCAGTAGCAACCTATACTCCGATCAAATGGGAGGGGCCATGTCAGCGTCGGGATGGATGGAGGGGCAGATCACAGTATACTGAAGCATTGTTCGCGAGGCTGGCCGATTAGATGACTGGTCCGAAGGTTTGAACTGAGAATGGAACCAACTGTTAGATCTACTCTTGAGCACTGTGCGTTGCGCAACCCACTATCGCTAGCTCAGTTTCTTATAGGTGCCACAGCGTACGTCCCATCCGAAGTTTCCTTCCAGTCGATGGAGATCTGAGAACAATCAGAAGAATTCGCATCCAATCTCGCTGCGCCTTACTCCTGTTACTTGCATTCATAGTCCTCTTCATAAATGGAATCCAAGTGACGAAGTTCGCAAGTGCTCAAGGAACGCTTCCGAGCATAATCTCATACCGCGTAGACGGCGCCCCTAACTATGATGCCCCAGGGAGCGAGTCATTCTGGAATAGTATCAGCGCGACGACAGTTCCATTAGCGGCCTCAGTATCGCCCGGCGGAGGACACACCGCGAATGTCCTTGTCAAGTCCGCCAATGATGGGTACAATATCTATGTCCTCCTTCAGTGGCATGATGACCAAGGCCCGTCCTTCGGCTCCTCAAGCGAAATCTACCAAGCTCCGAATGGAACGCTGCTTCCTTTGGATCCTGCAAGCACTTCCGGCGTGGGCCAATTGTTCTACAATTCAACCTATTACTACCCAGACCGAGCAGCCGTGCTCTGGTTCCTTCCAAACGCATCCAACAGGCAGCAGTCCCCCGTAATGCAACTCGGGTCGAACGGCGCCATTACTGGCGGCGCCGCGGACATTTGGCATTGGCAGTCAACACCAACTGACAATAGCCCCAACGATACCGCTTTCCCTGGGGGCTATACGGACCCATCCGGAAACCCCATCTTCCCATCCGATAACCTGTCGTTCGCGGAGGATGACTACACTAACACAACAGGGTTCTTTGTCATCGGAGGCAGTTTCGGGCAAGGTTCACCGAACCTAGTGCCTTACGCAGACCCTTACCTAGTACATGTTGGAAATTCCTTCTCCACAACGGACAAGACCTGGACGGTTGAAATGGTCAGGGCTTTCAATCCCTCGGACGCAGCGGGATATAGAGTGCTGCTTGCAAACGGGGCGAGTTATTCTGTTGCCTTCGCTATTTGGAACGGAAGGTTGGGAGAGTCGTCCCATATCAAATCTGTCTCACAATGGTACAACCTAACGATAAGCAACCAAACACCACCAGCACTAACGACAACCCCGACAACGCCCAACCCACTGCAGGCGGCGTTAGCCCCACACTGTCCGCTGTAGTTGCTATCGGTCTCCTTATCGTTGGAGTCGTCATTGGAATCCTGACAAGACCAAAACCGAAGAGAAGCAGGCGGTGACGCAATGACCGCGCAAGAACGGTGGCGGAGAATTAAGGAAACAAGACGGAATTTCCTAAAGCTCATCATGACCTTCTCGGGTCTACTCGTTATCGGCGGTGTTGCGGCGATCGCCAAATCGATAACAAATTCAGCTCAAGGCACCCAAAACCCTGTCGGAACAAAATCATTTCCAAGAGTGAAGGTCGCCCAACTGGCTGATTTGAGCATCAACCAACCAGTGGTCTTTGCGTATCCATTGGACAACGAGCCGAACATTTTGGTTAAGTTGGGGCAGAAGGCCGACGGCGGAGTTGGCCCGGATGGAGACTTGGTCGCATTTAGTGGCGTCTGCCAGCACCTGGGATGCATCTACGCCTTTCAGGCACCCGGAACATCTCCGGCGTGTAACGCTTCCTACAGCGCTGCGGGGCCGGAAGGGTATTGCTGTTGCCATGGGAGCGTCTTCGACTTTCTACATGGAGCAAAAGTGCTTTCAGGCCCTTCTCCGAGGCCTCAACCTCAAGTTCTCTTGGAAGTTGATGAATCAGGTAATGTCTACGCGACGGGAATGACTCCGCCTACGATCTTCGGACATAACACCGGGTCCAACGACATTTCCTCAGATCTTGAAGGCGGAAACCCAGTGAGTTAATCTCCTGTGAAACGAAGCGAATACGATAACACGCTTGCCCGTCTGGTTAAATGGTTTGATAGTAGGCTTGGGCTCTCTTACCCACTCCTAAGGCCTGCCCCCGCCTATTCGATCAACCCGTTCTACTGGCTGGGAGCGCTCACCGTCGTAGCCTTTCTGATTCAGGGTGTCACGGGCGTCATAATGATGCTATACTATGTCCCTAGCCCCGCCGCGGCTTTTCCGTCAACTCAGTACATCTTCCAAAACGTGTACTATGGTAGGTTTCTGCAGACTGTTCATCTCTACACGGCCTATGCAATGATAGTGCTTGCATTCATGCACATGATGCGAGGTTACTTCGTTTCGGTCTACAAGAAACCGAGAGAAATGATGTGGGTTGTCGGGATGGTGATGGGTTTCGTTACGCTGGGTTTCGGTTTCACAGGATATTTGCTTCCGTGGACGGTGGTCTCAAAATCCGCTACGGATGTTGGAATTGGGATAATTGATGCCTTACCGTCGCAGCTGGCTTCATTTGTTAGCTTCCTGATTGTTGGTGCAGGTGGGGATGCTACAGAGCTCCTCCGTTTCTATGACCTACATGTCGTGGTTCTCCCAGCGGTCTTACTAGTTCTCCTCACAGCGAAGATGTACATGCTGGAAACTCATGGCATATCAAAGCCGGCCACGCGGCAACCCGTTCGCTGGAAAGAGACTAAGCTAATCCCGATTTTTCCAGATGTTCTCATGTATCTTCTCGAACTGGCAGCGATCTTCGGGAGTGCTATGTTGTTAATTTCTGTCATTTTCCCGCTGAGTCTTCCTCCGCAATACACTCCGGAACTTGCAGCCCAATTCGTCCCGCAACCAGATTGGTACTTCCTCTGGATCTACCAGATACTCAAGATCTCAGTGTTCGAGGGGGCCGGTCTTCCTGTGGCGCTCGCGTTGGTAACCGTGCTCTTCATCGTACTCTTTCTTCTTCCTTTCATCGATCGCGGTGAGAGTAGGATGATTGTTGAAAGGCCTACTTTTGTCACTCTGGGTTTGATTTTCGTCGGCGAACTAATTGTCCTTGCATATTGGGGCCTATTGACGCCAGGCCAGGTCATTCCCTCAGTTCAAGCAGTCGCAGTCCTAGGAGGCACGGCACTTCTCATTGCTCTAACCTCATTCGTTCTTTACAGACTCACACAGAAGAAAAAGTTAGGCAACGCCCAATCCGGAAAAACCCCACTGTCAGCTTCGGGGAGACTGCCCGTCACGTTTGGTTTCGTCGGTGTAATAGCGCTTGGTTCTCTTGGAATCGGCACATCTCTGAATAGTATCGTGGAGATGGCTCTGAATGGGTTAAACCTCGCGAGGGTCGTCAGCCTCGGCTTTTCACTTTCTTTGATTGGAGCGCGGTGTTCGCCTCAATGTACCTTTTGTATTGGCTTGGGTTCGAAGAAGGTTCGCTCAAGAGGAGAATCCACTTGTTCGAATTAGTGGTGGATAGAAATGGACCAAAATGAACAGATAGTTAGTCTACTCTTTCTGCTGCAGGCAATCGCGACCGTATTCCTTTGGACACTCAGCGCGTTGAGCAGCGTAAGCGAGGGGAAGTTCGCAGCCTTCCTAGCTGTAGATCTACTCTCATTCGCTATGATCTCCTACATATACCGGACGCAGCGATGGACTAAGCTTCCGAGCACGCCTTGGCTCCTGACGGGTTCAATTGGACTAGCTATACTGATACTGTCAGGTCTGCTCTTCCCATGAGCCAGAGGTCGAATTTGATTAAGAATGGATCTCGATAAACTCCACCGCTTGGTATTCCTTTGAAAACTAATGCTTGCAAGAAAATGCCTCAGAAAAAATTCGTATCATTTTTGTTTCTTTTCCTAAGCCTCGCCGGCCTAGCTAGCGATGCTGGTCTGTTGAATACTAATCCAGTCTTAGCTTCGGCAAATCGTCTCCACATTGGTCCCTCAACTTCGGAAGGGCTTGTGGTTGACATCTACACTGACAAAGCGGGTCAGAGACAAAACGTTTCGATCGGGACTTACACCGTTGGGGATCAAATAAGATTCTATGTTTCTGTGAACCAAAATTGCTCAATAACACTCGAGCTGATAACACCCGATGGTTCAGCCTGGATACGCGAGGTTGCACCTATAAGTGCTGGAACATTTGTCGATTACGTAGAAGCCCAATACCCGACTGGTGCATGGAAGATAGTAGTCATAGCGCAACAAGGGTCAGTTATGGTTACTGAAACTGCGCCATTTGTTGTGGTCGATAAAGCACCTGTTACTTTCACAAGAACGAGCCTCAACGCAACTACGATTGAGGAAGCCCTCTTCGATGGCAAAATCGTTCAGGTTTACATGTATCCCGTCGGAGGTGTTTACGGTTACGATGTGCTTGTTGACAGAGTGTATTTTGGACCAGACATTCGAAATCTGACCGTGATGGTTCAATGGCTGGCTATCACATTCACGCTAGGTTACCCACGGGTATGTGGATACTAGTATCGCATTGGGTGATAGGGTGGAAGTTTACGGTTTAGTCAACCAGAAGGATGGTCAAGGTGTACGCGTGACATTGAACGGGTCGGAGAACTATTACATCAAGAAACTGAGTACTTTGTATTACTCCCCGGAAATCATACTATTCACAAGAGAGGTGTTCTCCAACAACCTCACAGTTAGAATTAACGGGATTGCCTTACCAGGAAGCCAAAATACGACAATAACAAATGTATATTGGAATTGGGGCGACGGCCAATACTCAGACCAACGGTTTCCTGCAACACACGCCTACGCTAGAGTCGGCACTTATGTCATCCTAATCAAAGCGTTTCAAAGCGACGGATTATCCACGACCAAATCTCTTTCCATAAGCGTCCAAGAGAATGCTTTCACTGAAACATCGGCTGAAATCACGCCTGAAGGATTAGGGTTGTGGACGGCGTCTTTAATGGGGATCGCAATAGCAATCGTCCTAGGCTCACTGGCAGTCATAAGATTCAGAAAAAAAGAGACCATCCCAATCAAATAACAGGCAGCATGCCTGAGTAATTTCGTTGCGAAAAAGGTAACGTGGTGGGCCTGGCCGGATTCGAACCGGCGACCCCACGATTTCTGAGAGGTACCTATCAGTCGTGTGCTCCAGCCAAGCTGAGCTACAGGCCCTGCCGAGCCGTGTTCAATTCTTTTGTTTTAAGGATTTGTTTGAACTTTGGCTCGCGTGGAGTGCAGTCGTTGAACTACTTTTCAGGAGTTCGCAGGACTTGGCCAGTCGAAAAAGCAGCGGCAAATCATGACTTATGGAACTATAGGCTGATTGTGCATGGTCGTTTCGTAATCCACAATCCCGTGGGAAACTACTCATCCATTACAAGTTTGGTTCTAGAGGAGGTAGTTCACAATCCTGCCTCAGGAGGTCATTTCGTGAGGTCTCGTATGTTCCGTCTATAGAATCGATACGCCACTATAATTAACATATACTTACAGTGTCGCCCCGTTTAACGGAGTCTGAAATAGGTGCATGAAGTTAGGTTTCACGGCCGGGCAGGCCAGGGCATCTTGACTGCCAGCCGCCTGTTTGCGCAGGCCGCAATTCTGGATGGGAAGTATGCGCAGGCGTTCCCCGACTTTGGCCCAGAACGGTTGGGATCGCCGGTCGCAGCATTTGCACGCATAGACGACCAACCTATCGAAATTAGAAGCCAAATCTACACCCCTACAGCCGTCGCTGTCTTCGAAGAAAACTTACTGGCGACAGTGCCGGTAACGCGAGGGCTTGTACCGAAAGGGCGTTTCGTCGTAAATTCAACAGAATCAGAGGCGTCCGTTGTCAAGAAAATGAGTGATGAATCTAAGGCGTGCGCGTTTGTTGTTGATGCTTCTCGCCTCGCAAGGGAACTGATTGGGACTCCTACAGTGAGCACGATTATGCTTGGTGCCTTGGCGAACGTGTCGGGGTGCATAGGCATTGAGGCCTTGGAATCCGCTGTGAAACAGAGGTTTCATGGCGATTTGGGGGATGTTAATGCGAAGATGGTTCGGATGGGGTTCAAGGAGGTTAAGCAAATTTGAAGGCTGCAGCGAAGCCAGGCTGGCGAGAGTTGGTTCGCGGCGCAGTAATTGTGGAACCCGGTTCCGCCAGAGAATTCAAGACTGGCGACTGGAAGACCAAGAAACCTATTTTGAATGAGGCGAAATGTACCAACTGCCTCTTCTGTTGGATTTGGTGCCCCGAACCAGCAATCTTGCGCGGGCCGAAGGTAGTTTCCTTCGACTACGACTATTGCAAGGGTTGCGGCATATGCGCAGTTGAATGTCCGGTGAAGGCAATTACGATGGAGGAGGATTGAAGGATGCAAAATACGCAAAAGACCCACCTGGTCCCAATGAGTGGGTCGGAAGCAGTTGCTAAGGCAGTAATTCAGTCAAATGTGGATTTCATATCCGCCTACCCGATCACACCCCAGACAATAATTGTCGAACGCCTCAGCGATCTTGTGGCGAGTGGCGAGACCACGGCGAAGTTTGTGAACGTAGAATCTGAACACTCTGCCCTCTCAGCGTGTGTTGGGGCCTGCCTGGCTGGGGGGCGTGTCTTTACTGCAACCTCAAGTCAGGGATTGGCTTTGATGCATGAAGTCCTCTACCTGACGTCGGGTCTTAGATGCCCAATCGTGATGGCGGTCGCAAACCGAGCACTTTCGGCCCCGATCAACATTCACGGCGATCATTCCGACATGATGGGCTCACGGGATTCCGGATGGATTCAACTCTACGTTGAGAACGCCCAGGAAGCGTACGATTGGGTGATGCAGGCTTACCGGATTGCAGAGGATGAGCGTGTTCACTACCCTTCACCGTCAACATGGATGGTTACGTCATAACGCATTCAGTTGAACCCCTAGCGCTAGTGGATCAAACCGAAGCGAACCAGTTTCTACCACCGAGGCAATCTCGCATAAAGCTCGACGTACAGAAACCAATGACCTTTGGGACGTTAACCCTGCCTGACTACTATTCCGAGTTCAAGAAGCAACAAGACGAAGCGATGCGAGCCGTCCCGGAAGTCTTCGGTGAAGTGACAAGGGAATTTGCTGAACTAACGACCCGACACTACGAACGCATAACTCCTTACGCTATGGAAGATGCGAAAGTCGCAATCGTCTCGTTAGGAAGCGCCTCGGGAACAGTGAGGTGGGTTGTTCGGAATCTGCGTAAACAAGGCCTACCTGTAGGCGCATTGAAAATCGCACTCTACAGGCCCTTCCCACATGAAGAGGTCGGAGAACTGCTCGAACACTTGGATGTCGTAGTAGTCCTGGAACGTGCCCTTAGCCTAGGCGCCGCATTGTGGGCCGCTCGGCAACGACGTAGTCTGCTCACTCTACAACCGTTCAGGACAACCGAAAGTTTTGGATGTCGTCGCTGGGCTGGGGGGCCGCGACCTCTCGCCTGATAGCATTGAGCAGATCTTTCGGACCGGGCTTGAGGCCACGTCAAGGCCTACGGGCCTGGAGATGGAGTTTGCGGGGGTGCGAGAGTAAATGCCCATGCTAAGGGAACTACAGGTCGAAGAACTGTACGGACCAGGGCACCGTCTCTGTGCTGGCTGCGGTGCATCCATCACTGCTCGAATGACATTGAAAGCGATGAAGCGACCGGTGTATCGTCGTCAACGCTACCGGCTGTCTAGAAGTGGCTACCACTATCTACCCATACACGGCCTGGCGCGTCCCTTGGGTTCACGGGCTTTTCGAAAACGCCCCCGCCATAGCGAGCGGACTCGAGACATACCTGAAATCAAGTAACGGCGGAAAACTAGATGCGGACATAGTAATCTTCGGCGGCGACGGGGGAACTTTCGATATTGGCCTACAAGCGCTTTCGGGGGCTTTCGAAAGAAGACACGACTTCGTCTACATATGCTACGACAATGAGGCCTACATGAACACTGGGATTCAGCGTTCCAGCGCAACACCCGAAGGAGCTTGGACAACAACCACGCCAATAGGCGCAGCATCGCCAGGGAAGATAGGGCCGAAGAAGGATCTTATCGCGTTCAGTACTAGCTCACCACGTGGACTACGCCGCCACCGCCTCTACAGCCTACTGGAGTGATTTCATCACCAAAGTTCAGAAAGCGGCCGAGGTCGATGGCCCAGCCCTAGTTCACGCTATCGCTCCCTGCCCACTAGGCTGGCGTTTCAAGACAGATCAAACAATCCAGATGGGAAGGCTTGCGGTGCAAACGCGCTACTTCCCCCTGTATGAGGTTGAGACGAGGAAAGTACAAGCTCAGCGTTAACCCTCACCTTGAGCCACTCGAAACATTCCTCCGAATGCAAGGCCGCTTCAGCCACCTATTCCAGCCTCAGTATGCTGACGAGCTAAACGCCCTGAAAACACAAGTAGAGCAGCGATGGGCTGCGCTCCAAGAACTATGCCAAGGGAAGTATCCTACGTGGTGAAGTGATCAACCCGAAGTCAACTGTATGGAGGTGAGAATGTTTGGGAACGATCGGGAGATGCGCCGAGTGCCGCGATTGCTACGGTAATAGTTGCACACAATGCACGATATGCGGAGCAGGGGCATACGACGTGTGTCTTCACTGCCCACCGAGCATGATCCTAGGCGGGTGAATCGCTGCCAGGCCCGCCGCTATTTTTCTCCCAGTAATCCTACTGCTCCGAATAAACCGTTTAAAGGAGGGCTGGTTTTCTAGGGCTCGGGGCCGGTAGTTCAGCCTGGTATACTCGACTTATCGGCGGGGCCAAAGAACGTCCGGTTCGCATTCATTCAAAAGAAAAACCGGAAGGCCGCGGGTTCAAATCCCGCCCGGTCCACCAAAATCTCATGCCGATTCCTACGTGTTGCGTTTCGGGTAAGTCTTTTAGCCAGTAATTGAGATTCGCCTTGGAATTACTCGCTTGAGAGTTGCGTATATGCCAAGGCCCAAACTCATTGAAGAGCATTCGATTGGGCAGGGTCTGGCTCAACAGTCCGTTATACTCACAATTCTAGCGTCGATGATTGCATTGGCGTTTGTTCTGAGATCGCCAGAACTATCAGCATTCTTCCTTTCTATCTTCACTAGGCTTCCCCAATTTTCCGAGCTCTATGCTCGCTTCGACGTGGCATTGATCTGCGGCCAGGCGGAGATGTTGCAGAATCTCTCGGGTCAGATGATAGGTAAAGGAGAATGGATCTCAATCGACTTCAGACCTCGTTCTCTACCCTTCGGTATGAAACTGAAATACGTGTTCATGGTAGCGGCGACGGATATTTCAGTCATCATTCCGACATTGAATGAGGAGAAGTACCTGCCCAAATGCCTCAGCTCCCTAACTAACCAATCCCGAAAAGAAATCCGCGAGATTATCGTCGTAGATGGAGGGAGCACCGACCGGACCGTTCAGTTGGCGCGAAAATACTCCGACAGGGTTCTGGTTGAGCTAGGTCAAACCGTCGGGGCATCTCGCAATATCGGTGCAAGGGAGGCCGAGGGAGAGATTCTCGCCTTCATAGACGCCGACACTATCGCGTCTGTTGACTGGCTCGAAGAAATTATCCGGTCGTTCCATGAGGATCCTGAGGGCGGTTGGCGTAACGGGTCCAACTCTACCCTATGGAGGAACCAAGTTAGACCAGCTTGCTTACCACGTGGCGACTGGATGGGCGCAACGTTTCTCACTGAAACTCGGCTTACCTCATGTCGCTGGCTTCAACTGCGCGTACAAGAAGGAAGCTTTCTGGAGCGCTGGAGGATTTGACGAGAACAGAGAACTATCCGAAGACGTGATGCTCAGCCTGAAGATTCGGCACCAAGGGCAAATCGTATTCAACCCCGACATGATAGCATACACGTCACTCAGGAGAATCAAAAAATTCGGCTACCCTTACTTAACAACATACTACGCGATTAACGCTGCTATGTTGCTCCTCTTCAAGAGAAACCTCGGATATCCAAAGGTCCGTTGAAGTATCCTCCGAAATTCCCAGATCATCTATTTCTTTTCCGGATTCCTGGCAACCGAAGAGACCACAAAACGATTAAGGGAACATACCAGAAAAATACTCTCACCGGCGTTCCCTCAAAGCTCCATACCAAAAACTGAGGAAAGGTGCTTACCAGGAAAAGAAACGCAGAAAAAAGTAAAGCATTCCGAATCCTTCTTTGTTGATTCAACAGGCGAGCCGGGATCAGTTTCCTCTCCTCCAGGGTCAACATATGCGTGAATATCCCCAAAATTGCCACAAGGCCGGACAGGTCAAGCGCATAAATAACGGACGCAAAATCGAAAATCACAATGGCTTTGGCTGAATTCACAAGGCTGAATAAATACGGCTCAATGGATACTAGAAACAGTAGGGCTATGTTCAACAAGACGGTCGTCGAAGTTTCTAGAGGTAGCACGGACATGATCCGCGTATAGCGTAGCCAGACCGAAATCAGAATTATGAAACTAAACCCGAAGCTGAGGATATCGCTTCGAATGTCCGCCGGTGTACTTGGAGGTCTGCTGATGAGAGTTAAGGCACCGATGGACAGCGCCAGGCCAAATACTAAATCGGAAAGAGTTTCGATACGCGGTCGGGGAATCGGACCCGCCATCGTTCTAGGCACAAGTCTCACTCGTCCAGAATGATATTGCGGCGTGTGTTATCGCAACAGAATCTCACCGGGAATCCTTAAAGGCCTATTTCCACGGCCCTCCGCATGATCAAAATGAGAATCCACTTCTGGCCCTTACTGATTGGAGCATTGGTCCTCATATGGGGAATCGCAACGCTGGGGGGTCAAGTTCTAGGAATAAAATTCGATATTTCTTGGTGGGCGATAGTCGCAATAATCATCGGTCTTTGGATTCTCTCGCACGCAATCCGCAAACCGCAGGCATAGGCAATTGAAGCAAGCACAGATTGCGCTTCCCCTCGACGAGCTGCCAAGAAAATGGTACAACATAGTTCCTGACCTGCCCGTCAAACTCCCTCCACCAAAAGAACCTAACGAAGGGGAGTCAAGGCTGGAAGCGTTAGGAAGGCGGATGATAGGTGAATGCCTCAAACAAGAAGCGTCCAACTCGCGGTGGCTCGATATTCCCGACGGAGTACAGGAGCTCTACGTCCAGGCGGGACGGCCGCGGCCACTCTATAGAGCCTACCGCCTCGAGCACAAACTGGGCCTGAAGAAAGTTCGAATCTACTACAAGAGAGAGGACCTTAGCCCAACCGGCTCTCACAAGGTGAATACAGCACTTCCGCAAGCCTACTACGCCGCAAGAGAAGGCAAGAAGATACTCGTCACCGAGACTGGCGCGGGGCAATGGGGCACTGCCTTGGCCTATGCTGCCAGTTTGATGGGACTTTCAACTGTAGTCTTCTGGGTCCGGGCCGTTTACGATTGGAAGCTTGAGCGAAGGGCTCTGATGGAAATGTATGGTGCAAAGGTCCATGCGTCGCCAAGTGACCAAACAACATTTGGAAGGAAATTGCTCAACGGGAACGCAAATCACCCTGGTTCTCTCGGAATTGCGGTTTCGGAAGGGCTTGAGTATACTGATGGTTCGCCGGACAGGGTATATTGCCTGGGGTCAGTCCTAAACCATGTATTGATTCACCAATCCATCATTGGCCTTGAAACGATCAAACAATTCGAACTAGTGGACGATTCGCCGGACCTAGTCATAGGTTGCCTCGGCGGCGGTTCAAATTTCGGAGGAATTGCGCTCCCATTTCTTGGCGAAGTTCTCGCCGGGAAGAGAGAATGCCAATTTCTAGCGGCCCAATCGGAAGCGGCACCCAACCTAATCAAAGGCGAGTACAAGTACGATTTCGGGGACACAGCGGGCCACACGCCATTATTGATGATGTACACCCTCGGCCATGAGGCAGTGATGCAGCCAATTCGGTCAGACGGCTTGCGCTACCATGCCGCTGCCCCAATCATCAGCGCACTAAAACACGAAGGCTTAGTCAGGGCTGTGGCTTACCCAATTGACGAAATAGCCGTCTTCTCCGCCGCCAGACTTTTCCTCGAGAGTGAGGGTTGGTTGATCGCAGGGGAATCGGCCCATGCGGTGCGGGCGGCGATTGATGAAGCGAAGCTGGCTGAATCAAAGGACGAAGAGAAATGCATTCTCATGAACATTAGTGGACATGGCTTCTTAGACATAGATGCATACCGCTCGATCCTACGCCTGGGCAGCTGACCCGCCAAAGGAATAAGTCGCTCATTTCAGATTCAACAGCTTCTTTGCGTTCTCTCTTAGAATCATGGCTTTGATTTCTGCACTCATGCCCAGCGTTTCGAAGTCTTGGAGCCATCGTTGTGGGCTCAGCATGGGGTAGTCTGTCCCGAACAGGAATTTCTGCGGGATCAATTTCGCCATGTACGTGATTAGAAGCGGCTGGAAGTATTTTGGGGACCAGCCTGAAAGGTCTATGTACACATTGTTTTTGTGAGTGGCGATTGCGAGCTGCTCGTCTTGCCACGGCCATCCTGGATGTGCCATGATCAGTTTCAGCTCGGGAAAGTCTGCAGCCACATCATCCAGAAGCATGGGGTCGGAGAAACGCAACTTCACGCCGCCACCGCCCTCCAAACCAGCGCCCCAATACGTTGAACCAGTATGGAAGGTAACAGGTACACCCAGTTCAACACACTTCGAGTAAAGCGGATAGTAGGCTGGGTCATTCGGTTCGAACGCTTGCACTTGCGGGTGCAGTTTCAGACCCGTAAGATTCAGGTCCCGAATTGCGTATTCAATGTCCTTGACGGCGGATTTCTTATGGGGGTCAACTGAAGCGAACCCTACGATACGCTCAGGATACCGCTCAGCGACCTTGGCGACAAATTCATTGGTGACTCTCGGCATGTGGCTGGTGGTTTCGGCGTCCCAAGCGAAGAGAACCAATTTCTCAACGTCACATCTCGTGTATTCCTCGAGCATCTGCTCGAAAGTTCTAAGTTCAATGGTGTGGCCGAATTTTTTCGCGGCTGCTTCAACGTGGCGTCCGCCGGAGTCTATCAGGAACTCTTTGGTGGGTGGATGGACGTGCACGTCAATGTAGCCGCCTTCCTTTACCGAAGACAACCTTCACACTCCGTCTACATCTATCGTTATTTGCCCTGCGGTGATAAGGATTAGACCTGCTCTCGAGAGGTATCGCCAAGAAGCTTTTGTGCGAGCGTTAACCTCTTGTCTTCTTGGAAAGGATTGCGATAACTACTTGAAGCAAACATATTCTGCTGCGATAGGAATCGTCGGCGGCATTGTTGATCTGGTCGCAGGCTTGGCGCTTCTTCAGCCTGTGCGAATGATGGCAGGAGAAACAATGATGGTTTCTTCACCCGCTATTGTGGGCGGCTATTTCCTCCTGGTTTTGGGAGTAATCGTTCTTTTGACTGGCCTGTACCTGCTCACGTCGCACATGATGAAAAACCACTCAATCATTGGAGGACTAATGTTGCTCTATGGCGCTATTATGTTGGTTTTGGGAATGGGTATGTTGGGGCAAGTGTTTTCGATGATGCAGGGTTCGACGCTTTCGGGTGCTGTCATGCTTCTGATGGGAGTAGCGATGCTCTATAGCGGTTATGGCATGATTAGGAAATAGCCGGCTGAACAGCGTGTATCATTATGGTTCTACGCGCCAACTTGGAAAGCTGGGATTCCAGAGTGGTCTTCTGTTTTAGTATATCATTACCGACCTCGTCGATTCTCCTTTGCACTTCCCTGTGACGCGCAACTAGAATCTCCTTATCGTTACGGGCTTTGGCGAGTGACTCATCGACTTTGTCCCTTTTCTCGAGCAGCCCAGTTGCGCGGAGCTGCCTCAATGTTTCCTGGATGTTTGCCTGAATGGTCAGGTATTCTTGGCGCATCGTGTCGATAGCTCCATTCTTGACGTTTTGAATTGTGTCCTGCGCCTTTCGTCTTTTTCTTTCCTCAATGTCCAACTGACCGGCCGATAATGCCTCATCCAACTGTCCAAGTATTTTAACGATGGAAAACGATTGGCCCGTCGCTAGAGTTTGGACAGGCGATTCGACCAAGCCGTGCAAGGTTTGAATGTCGAGAGTGGGACTCCGCTTGACTGATTCGACTCTCTCGAGCTTGACAAGTGGCTTTGCGACCGGCTGGATGAACTGCTTTATTTCGTCTTCCTTCGTTCGCATTGATTTCTCGTAACGTTCCAATTCAAGAAATTCTCCTTGAGAGGTCAATTTTATTTTGTCTTGCACCAGTTCGTTCTCTCGCCCTGAGATTGAGGCTAGCGTAGCGGCGCATTCCGTTTCCTCTCTTCTTAGCATTAGACGGTCATCTTGCCTTCGTGCGAGGATTTCTGCCTCTCTTCGGAGAGATTCGATCTTGGCTCCGGGTGATTCGTCCAATGCCGCACCCAGTGACCTAACGGAGGTTTCGAGCTTCGCGAGGGCGCTGTTCAGAGCAGCCATTTCGGTCTTGAGCCCCCTGGGAAGTTTGGGGAGGTACTTTCGGATGCTCACTATGATCTTATTGAGGGCTCTGACCGATTCTTCATGGAATTTTTCAGTATCGAGAAACTTCGGAGAGGTTTGAGCTTGGACTAGTTCTTCCGCGGTTTCTTGTATTGTGTGTACTAAGCGCATTCCATATTCCGAAGCGGTTTTGTCCATCGTCCCCCATGCATTTTTCACGCTTGACCCAAATCTGCCCGCAGTGTTTAACAGGTTGCTTGAAGCTTCTCTTATAGCCCTCATTCTTTCTGCGAACCGTTTTTCATGATCCTTCATTATGTCCCGTGCCAGTGAATCGCAGAACTCGATGATTTTCTCGATGGGGATTTCGTTAGCACTCAGGATAATCAACCTGTCCGATGCCTATGGAGACGGAGGGCAGAATTAAGGTTCTATTGAGTATTTTCCGCATCTGCAGCAATCTGCGCCTTCGATGACCGGTCAACTGCTTGAGCCACCGTTCGGCATAATTCTTGGCAGGCTGCATTTCTCACTTCCAACGCGTCGTTCAAGGTGTTTGTTTTGAATTCGGCGAGCTTGGCCCTCAGCAATTGCTGGCGCTCTCTCAGATGTCCCCTCTTAACTTCATAGTTTGCCCTTAGTTCGTCCAGTTCGTGCTGAAGTAGTGTTCCCTTGTTACCAAAATCAGTTCTTTTCGATTGGAGCGCGCTTGTGCTTTCTTCGAGTTTCGTGCCAGATCTGTGTAGGATTCTTTCAACGATGGAAGGTCGTTTCCGGAGCAACTTCAGCCGTCGCTTGTCGAGCAAGTCAATTTCGCCCTTGAGCTTTCCCAATGCCCGTTCGTGTCTTTTTCTGGCCTCATATGTTTGGGTTCCATACTCATGTTCGAGCTTTGAGAGCTCAAGTTCGCATGCAGTCGAATCTTGCAGTAGCTTTGATGCTTCTCCGGAACTGTCTTTCTCCGCATCAATCTGTTTCCCGAGTGTCTCTCGAAGAGAGGGCAGAACGTTCTGTACGGTTACTCGGTATGGCTGGTCTGCTATGTTCGGCAGTTCGGTCTCGAACTCTGTTAAGACTGCCTCCACATCCTTGATCCAGCGTTCAAAATGCTCGGAGAAAGGTGGAAGTGCAAAGCGTTGGGTTCCAAGATGTTCGAGCGTGTTCAGAATTCTTGATGAAACTTGTGATGGATCGATTGGCGCTTCTTCTTGATAAAAAACCGAGGTTTCGCGTTTTTCTCTCTTTTCCTTTGAGTGCTTCTTAGTAGATGGCCTACGGAATCTTGTCCCGCGCATCCTAGGCTCGGAGCTCATGGATGAACCGTTCCCGTTTCATCGTATATATGAAAACGCCTTGTTACTTCCCGGTCCCCGGCCCCGCTTTCTTGAGCCAAGTGTAGTGTAAGGCTAAACCAACTGCCAAACCGCCTACGTGGGCTAAGAAGCCGCCCCCCGCGAATAAGTCGAGGCCAATGAAAAAGACCATTCCTACCAGGCCTTTTACCCCTCCAGCTGCACCAAGCAACCCCCATATCGCGCCCGAAGCTCCAACCCCAATGGCATCTCCTCCTAGGAAGAGGAAGGCGATGTTCCCCGCAAGCCCGCTCGCGAAATACGTTATCAGCCACTTTTTCGTCGTGACGTGTTCTTCCAAGGAAGTTCCGAATATCAACAGGAAAAGTATGTTTCCACCCAAATGGGCAGGGTTCGCATGTAGGAACATGGCTGTAACCAACATCCAAACCGCCCCCCGCCAGACGTCCGCGTTCACTTGGGCGAGAGGATAGAACATATCGTAGTTCAGAGACAGAATGTTACCTCCAGCAATTCCCATAACGAAGTATAGGATGACAAGAATCACGGACATCCAAACTGACGGCGAATCTCTGATTCTTGAATTGTGTTGAACCTGCAATGCGGATTCACTTCAAGTCTCGGTTCGTGCGTTCTTGGTTCAGTCCGATTTAATAAGTGAAGTCACTATGTCAAGCAGCTTGTGTCCTCGGCTTCTGCAGAAGCATTTCAGGCTGGCGAACGAATCGCTAAGCTATCTGTACTCACCTTGGTCAGCATTGGATTAGTGGAACTATCGGTCGGATTCTGGACGGGAAGCCTAGGACTTAAGGCCGATGGGGTCGACTCAATCTCTGACTCTATAATCTCCCTAATCGTATGGCTTGGATTGCATTACTCTAGAAGGAGGCCGGACGCAGCGCTTTCATTTTGGCTACCAGAAAGTCGAAAGCCTCTCGGCGCTCATCGTATCTTTCGGAATGGTCGGCCTGGCGTCTTACATCATGTTTCATTCATACTTGACCTTCCTAAACCCAACAGTGATCGTCTATCCGTATGTTGCTCTTGCAACCCTACTTGGGTGTGGGACAATCTCAATGTACCGGGCGATTCAGATGCGGAGGATTGCGAATAAGTATGCCCTACTGTCGCTACGAACAGATGCGAACAATTCGATCAAAGATGGAACAGCGTCCTTCGTGGTCTTCGCTAGCGTTCTCGGCAATTTCCTCGGCATTCGCCAACTTGACGCCGTTAGTGGAATGATAATTGCGCTCTACATCTTCGGCGTTGCATACATTGCCTTCAGAGAATCCTCCCTCATCCTGTTGGACGCATGTGAAAGCCCCGAGTTGATTTCCGCTTTGGAGGCCGCACTTAAGACGGTGGAAGGAATTCGACGTGTGACAAGCATAAGGTTACGCCCTTCTGGACAGTATCTCACTGGAATAATCGCCGTGTTGGTTGAAGGTTCTAGGACTGTTGCAGAGACTGAGAATCTGCGCAGAAAGTTGCTCGAAATAGTTTCAGCGGTCATTGAACCGGTGGGTGAGATAGCCGTTGTATTCAGGTCAGAGGCTTGATCCTAGTACGTACGAAACCATAGGTCAAATGCGGTCTATAGATTCGTACCATGCGCGTAGTTTCGGGAACTTTTCGGGGAATTGGTTGCCTGAATAGCGGAGTGGGTTTACCGCCCCGAAGACCGCAAAGTCAGCAAGGCTAGGTTTCTCGGCCGCAAGAAAACGGTGTTCCTTCAACATATCCTCGATGATTTGGAAATGAGCTTCCATATCGGCCTTGAATCCCGGCCGTCTGACCTCCATGAGTTCTAGGGGGCCGCGCTTCGCCTCTTGAAGTTCGACGAATACCCAACGTTCCAAATCGTCTTTGAAAGTCTTCGGGAAATCGGCGACGGAATACCGCCACACAATTTCTTCGAGGCGGTAGTGTGCCCAGTTTTCAATCGCCTTGGTCAGAGCTTTGGTTCCGTTAGGGTAAATTGTAGGGTTGGGTTGGAGCTTCTCTAAGAAGTCTGGTATGTCCGTGTAGGTTACGATTTGGCCATCGTTCACTATGGTCGGAACATAGTCTTGGCCAGTTGCCTTGATAAGTTCCCTCTTGTCGTGGTAACCGACATTCTTGGTTGCGTATTTGATTTTCTTGTAGTCCATGATTTTCTTGGCTTTAACGCACCAGTGGCTGAATGGTTCTTGAAAGAAGGTTAGCATCTAAATCGAAGTCTCCTTTTTGCTTCAGGGCTTGATTTTCTCCACTAGTAGCATTTTTCCAAGTGTG
Source organism: Candidatus Bathyarchaeota archaeon (assembly GCA_963780265.1). Classification (GTDB taxonomy): domain Archaea; phylum Thermoproteota; class Bathyarchaeia; order 40CM-2-53-6; family 40CM-2-53-6; genus FEN-987. Next base: position 111,343 of record CAWABQ010000028.1, on the reverse strand, counting down.
GTCAACGTGACTTTAGTCTTTCCCCTTGAATGCCTAGTAGCTTGGGCTAGGCCGAGGTCGATTAGGCCCCTCTGCGTCCTCCGAACCATGGATATGGTAACTGAGTAATGGTTTGCCGTAGTTTGTAAGCTTGCCAAGCTCATCTAGGCTTTCAACTTCTCCCCCAGCCTTGTCCAACGCTCTCAGTATGTTCAATTTCACGTCCGAAACCAGCTCAGTGTAGCTGAGCTTCATTGGGGGAAGCATAACGCATTCATCCCCCTTGCAGAAGAACGCCTTGAAACCCAAAATGAACGACGTAACGGCCGCAGCGATGCAAATCATCTTATCCCCGCTGCTAACGTTCAGCAGAAAATCATCGAATTGCCCCTTGTTCTTTTCGAGAATGTCTGAGAAGACCTGCATAATGTCCTTGTACGAATGTTCAGGCCTAACCGTGTCGTAGACATCAACATCCGCCTTGAGTGTTTCCGTAATCCGCGTTGCCAAGCGCTTTGCTCCCTCCTTGTCGCGGTCATAACAAATCAACGCAAGCTTATTCGCGGCGCGTTCCTCACCCCAGCTAAGACCCCCTCCGAGTCCTCGCCCACGGTAGCTATTTGGAGCGTCTTTCGAAATGTCCCGCCCGGCTCCTCCTCAGATTCTCTCCTGCGTCGGACCGCGGCACCCGCAACAGTCAATTTTTCCGGCGTCCCATTCCCGTGAAGGTCCATCTGTTGAAGTAAAGCTTGCTGGTCCGCGAGCCCGGAAGTAAGGCGCTGCAGGTTATGCCATCGCAGCCCGAGAGGTGGTCCGATTGCCGGGACCCAGAGAAAGAAAAGAAAGCTGGTTAGAATTTGAGTCATCACGTAGCCCCCCCTCCAGGGGGGGGTCCCCCAAAGCTTCAGCCAAAGTCATAGTTACGGCAAAGAAAGTGGAAAAGGTCGCAATTAAAGCGAAGAAGACCACCCGGATGCGACTTTGAATTGTATGAGGATTGCCGCAAATCACGATACAAATTGCCGCGAAGAAAGTCGTGAAGGTTGGTTCCTGACATAGCAGTTGGTCGCCGGCGACTAACTGCCATGTCGTTGAGCACGAGGGGCTTTCGGCAGCAAACGTGTTCGTGGGCACTCTCGGAAGTTTCGCCTGAACATAGACATGTTCGCCAGCGAATAAGTCCATCTTTCCGAGCCACGAGGGTTTAAGGCACCTGAAACGCATCCATGGAAAATTCTTCTAAGGGCAGGTAACTAATCTTGTCCGATAGTCTTGAGCATTAGGATAGGGTGCAGTGGCTGGTCATACACCGACTGGGTGGGGCCATTCTACCCAAAGGACACTGTGCCCAAGGATTACCTGAAACTCTATTCAAGTGTCTTTGATTGCGTGGAGATTGATTCCACGTTTTACCGCGCGCCATCCCCAGCGATGGTGCAACAATGGAGTAGCGCCACGCCGTCGGGTTTCCTGTTCGCGCCGAAGCTCCCGAAACGGATTACACATGACCAGCACCTGAAAGACGTTTCATCTTATTTGGAGCACTTCATTAGAACATTAGGCCAGTTGAAGGAGAAACTTGGACCATTTGTCGTGCAGCTCCCACCATCCTTCAAACTTCCTAAGCATGAAAGGGCCCTCACAGATTTCATCGCAACCCTCGACCCGCAGTATAAGTTCGCCATAGAGTTCCGCCACAAATCTTGGTTCAACCCTACTGTGGAAAAACTGCTCCGAAGCAAGAACATCTGCCAAGTCTGGTCAATCAACCAATATTTGACAACGCCGCCCACCGTGACCTCAGACTTCGTCTACATGCGTTTCGTCGGCGACAGAGAAATCAGCAAATTCGGAGAGGTACAGAAGGATCAATCTGAGGTCACGAAGACTTGGAGTAAGGCGCTGCAAGAAGTTGGTGATGAAGTAAAGGAGCGGTTCATTTTCTTCAACAACCACTTCGCCGGTTTTGGCCCAGCGTCCGTAAACGAGTTCAGGAGGCTTATGGGGCTGGTTGAGCGGGATTGGTCAGACCTGAAGGAAGCTGAGGGCTCGCAGAAAACTCTTTTCGACTTTTCCAAATCACGCTAATCTAATGTTGGAGTCAAGTTGGCGCGTGTCATTTTTCACGTGGACCTGGATGCCTTCTATGCTTCGGTGGAGCAAAGAGAGAACCCGTCTCTACGTGAAGTTCCACTCATCATAGGCGCCGATCCCAAAGGGGGCAAGGGTAGGGGCGTTGTCGTTGCTTGTTCGTACGAAGCGAGAAAGCTTGGGCTGCACTCGGGCCAGCCTATATCTATAGCCTACAAACTGTGCCCACAAGGCGTGTATGTGCCACCTAACCTAGCACTGTACGGCCAGGTTTCCGCTGAGGTTATGGAGCGGATCAAGAAGTACGCGGATAGGTTTGAGCAGGTGAGCATAGACGAAGCCTACTTGGATGTTACCGAAAGCTGCAGGCGTTATGGCGGCCCCGTTGAACTGGCCAAGCTGATTAAAGCTGAGCTCAAGGAGGAGGAAGGGCTTACTTGCTCGGTCGGAATAGCTCCTAACAAATCCACCGCTAAGATCGCGTCAGATTTCCAAAAGCCTGACGGCCTAACGTACGTGGAAGACGAGCATGTGAAGGAGTTCCTCGCTCCACTGCCAGTTTCCAAGATAAGCGGGGTTGGAAAGAAGACGGAGCCAAGGCTCAACCAACTTGGGATTATAACAATCGGCGATCTTGCCAAATACCCACCGAAAGAACTTCTCAAACAATTTGGTAAATCCGCTGTCTGGCTTTGGGCTATAGCCAACGCTGAAGAGCAGGTGGAAGTTCAAGAAAACTATGTAATGAAATCAATCGGGGCCGAACACACATTTGACGTCGACACGAATGATTGGACTGCCATAGACCGTCAGCTTCTCGACTTAATCGACCTTGTCTACAAGAGATTGATAGACGAGAGCATGGCCTTTCGCACAGTAACGCTGAAGATCAGGTTTGTGGGTTTCGAGACTTACACTCGAGCAAAAAGCCTGCGATTCACAGCTTCGAAGAAGGATGCTATCGTTGAAGCAATACGGACCCTCGAAGAGGAGTTCAGAAAGCATCCGAAGAAGATACGTCTTCTCGGGGTAAGGTTATCAGGCTTGGAAGAAAAAGCTGGGAAACGTGCCGCGAAGGATACCTTGGATTCATTTGCTGCGAGTGGCCCTTAGTCTGTTAGCTTCAATTCTGGTAGAATGCGGTTCAGTGTGACTGCGTAGGGCGTCTACTTCGTTGGTATGCATCGATCGCAGCGGGAGTCTAACGTAGCCGCTTCTCAAACCCCTCATCTTCAGAGTTTGCAAGATCGGTGCAATAGAAGGAATTGACAACGCATTCCGAAGTGCGCGAACCTTGAGTTGCAGAGCCTTCCCCTTCTCCAAATCCTTAGCCATGTATGCTTCATACAATTCGACAAAATGTTCGGGAAAAGCGTTTGCAGTTGCCGACACGCAACCGTGGACACCTGCGCACAGGGCTGAGAAGACATATGAGTCCGTTCCCGGGATCACATTGAACTCGTGGGGAACAGCTTGCAAATAATCCAAGAGCTGCGTGAAGTCTCCACTGCTATCTTTGATTCCAACAACTTTCGGAATCCTACTCAACTTCTGGAGTAGCTTGGCGTCGACATTAAACCCTGTATTTGGGGGGATGTTGTAAACGAACAAAGGGAGGCTCGTGGCGCCGGCTATTTTCTCGTAGTACTCGACGATCGCCTCGTCTCCCGGATGATAATAGAATGGGGTTAGGCTAGCCACTGCGTCGGCCCCGATCTTCTCAGCGTGGCGCGCCAATTCTAGACTAGCTGCGGGCTCTGATGCGCCTATCTGCACAATGACCGGGACGCGCCCATTGGTTTCCGCCACAACAACTTCAGCAACTCGTTTTCTCTCATTGGTTTCCATCGCCGGGCCCATCCCTGTAGTCCCGAGGGGATAGAAGCCGTTGACTCTGTTCTTCAACTGGAATCGAACGATTTCGCGTACCGCTTCTTCGTCAACTTCGCCGTTCTGTGTGAAGGGGGTTACAAGCGCTGTTATGACGCCTCTGAGCTTGAAGTAGCTCGCCATCGAGTTCGCCGCGAAAGCCGTTTGCTACGCTACCTAAAATGCGTTCGTATTGTCAGAGAATATGAACTACCGTCATCTGATGAGCGATTCAGGATCGCCTTCGCTCGAGGAAACGGGTCAGCCGTGTCGCCATCTTCAACGCAATTCTCCCTGGGAGTGTGATGAGGTAGCGCCCTCGATCTCCTTCCTGAACTACGAGGCCAGCTTCTTCAAGAATTTTGAGATGGCTTGAGATCGTGCTTGGCGAGATATCCTTGAGAACGGATTCTATCTCACTCGCGTATCTTCCCCCATACAGCAGTTCGCTCAAAACGCCAAGGCGGTGTTCGCTTGCCATGGCTCCCATCAAGGTGGCGGCCCTCTCTGCTTCGGCCACGCTCATTGACCTTGCTTGGGCCTTTGCCACATGGCGATCGAACCACACCCCTGTCGGGTCAGCAAAGAAAGATCGGTCAATCTCAGAGGAGATGCCAGACGTGACACTCTCAACGACGTCATTGACATACGCGGACAGAGACTCGCCGAAGCTGGGCTTACTCATTGACCCTGATTGTTTGGTCTTCTGAGAAGGCATCGATTGAGAGAGGCGGAGTACATCTTCTCTCAACCTAGCTACTTCCTCCTTCAGGCTGCTAATGTCATTGGGTGGTTCGCCGGTTTTTTCGGGCATATGTATCACCAAATTGGATTTGTAGAATCTCGAATTCAGTTCGATTATAATAAACATTGCCCAAAGAGGCGCCAGCGATAATTTGGGCTCGAGTTGTTCAAGGATACGTTCAAAGCCTCGAATGCTCCTCGCGCAGCTTCAGGTAACGGTATACGAAACTGCACTCGTCAGATTTCGATGGTAAACTGCTGAAAAGCACAGGAACAATCCCTGTGCTATTCCTTACCGAATGGTGCCCGTTTTGCAGACAATTCTATCCAGAATTTGAAACTGCGTTAAACAGCAAAGGCATCCGTTGGGCGGAGGTTGACATCAGTGACGATGAAGATCTGCTCTGGGAAACCTTCGACATCAACGTCGTCCCCACAATAATTATCTTCAAAGACGGCCAACCGATCTTCAGAAAAGACGGTGTTTTGGGTCGTGGCCTATCTGAGAAGGCCATCGACGAAACTCTTCAAGAAATGGGGAGGCATGCAAAGCATTAGGCGTTCTCGGGCTCCTGTTCATACACTGTTTCCCGGTCGAGTGGTTTACCCTTCCTAAACCTCCATATCTCGACTGTCCCGTGGAAAGCTTCGCCCCACCGCTTCAGTGTCTTCCGGTCTTCGTCCGTCGCCCTGCCTTCTCCGCTTTTGACTTGAACCATGAGTATGCGGCCCCCGCGGCCAGCGAAAATGTCAACTGGGCCATGTGAGGCCGCACTTCTGCTGCAAAACCAGCCTGCCTCCCTCAATAGGCGTAGGACTTGGTATTTGCTGGCTCCTGCCTCTGGTATAGGGTGTAGATACCATCTTTCTTCCAATTCCTTCTTTGTGGAGATGGCCGAACAGTGGGTTCTCCGTCGCTTCCTATTTCAGGTATTTCCACGCGTAATACATGAGTCCGATTGCGAGTATGCCGCGTGCGTGTTGCCGGGTAGTAGGATTGAGCCTACTGCGTCGATCAGGACGAGGAGGCCTGCGATGAATACGAGTTTGTCCATTTCCATTTCGCCAACGGCATTACGGTTGAGCGTATGGTACTAGTGGTGCACGCACACACTTTACTACCACCCCTTCGGGGCGGACACGTTGTGTTGCTTCGTTCTGCGTGTACACTTGGTGTAGGTCGACATCGCGGCGTAGAAGTATGGATAAGGCTATCTAGTAGTTCGTACGACATTCTCGATTGAGAAACTTGGTTAAACAACACGGGTTGTCTCAGGCTGCCTATTATCTCGTCCTCATTGGCGGCGTTATACTGGTCGTCCTTGGCCTCCTGGCACTTATCGGACATGCGATTTCACTGCCCTTCAGCGTCCCACTGCCAGGAATGACATTTGGCTTCGCTTTGCTCCCCTTGATTCTGGGAATAGTGGCAATTATCCTAGCCAAACGTGTCTTTGAACTTGTGTGGGCTATTGTTCTGATCGTCGTTGGTTTTCTCGGCGGAGGCATTGGAGGCCTCTTAGTGTTGTTGGGCGGCTTGCTGGGTCTGATACTTCACTTCATCTAGAAAGCACCCTCAACGGATTAGTTCTTACCCACAGAATTCCGTTCGTGCGGCCTTCCTTCGCCTTGTAGGCTTCGCTAGATCCAATTGTTTCCACGTTCGGGGCCTGGTCTTCTTCAAATCGTGCTACCCGCACCACTAGGTCCACACACATTAGAGCGAAATATGACCGGAGGCTTCACGGAAAGTGCCGTGTGATACCAGCTGAATTTCGCTGACGATTGATGCGATTGGCGTCAGCTCATGGTGCTTTAGGAATCTTGCCGTTTCAGTGGGTGTGTGCGTCTAATGGTGCGCCCACACACACGAAACGCTACGAAACTACAACACCATAATACTTTGCGCAATTTGACTTAGAATCGTCCTGTAAACCAACTCGGAGAATCCATTGGTGAATTTGCTCGGGTGGCCCTCGTGTGTGTGCCTCTGAATTCAATTTTCATTGAATCAGCTCAAAATGAAACACTTTCAGCGATTTAACCAACACTATAGCGTGCTCTAAAATACTTAAGGCATCGAGGTTCGAATTCACGAGACGAGAAGACCGGGGTTGTCTCTTTCAGTGCGGTTACTGTTGGCGCTCCTCATTTGCATCGTCATAGCTGGCCTTGTCACCCCTAATGCACGTGCACAGTCCAATTACGCAATTTCAATTACCATCGCGGGCCTCCCAACAACGATTAGCACAAATGTCTACGTCGATGGCTCCTTCAATACGACTATGAGCGGTGGCCAGACAAGCTCCTTCACTTTCGCGACTTCGGACATCGCCCATGTGATTACAGTAGATTCCTACACCCCGAGCAGCATTGGGGCAAACGGGACGCGATACTTCGTGCAAGAAGCATCATGGAGTTTCAACGCGGATGGGAACCACGTTTTCACCTACACGGCGCAATATTACCTCACGGTTCAGACGTCTTACAGCGCCTCGACCGGTCAAGGATGGTACGGCTCCGGCGCAACGGTACAGGCAACAGTGCAGGATAGGGAGGTTAACGAAAGTCAGGGAACGCGCCAAGTATTTACTGGTTGGTCGGGAGACGCTTCTGGTACAGATACGGCTTCGAACAACATTTCCATGACTGGACCGAAAATTGCCATAGCGAACTGGAAGACCCAATTTTACTTGACCGTTGAATCGGATCCACCTAATGTCTCCAATCTTGTTGGTTCTGGGTGGTACGATTCGGGAAACCAATCCGCCTTCTCCGCAAATGCAGTTGTTGCGGCCAGTGACAATACGCGACTGAAGTTTGACCATTGGAGCGGCGACTACACGGGTCAGTCGTCGGCTGGCCACATACTAATGGACCGGCCGCAGACAGTCAAGGCCAATTATCTTGCCCAATATCTGCTGGCCGTTCGGTATGATCCCGCTAGCATTTCAACCAAATACAATGAATCTCATGCGGGCTGGTATGATGCCGACTCAAACGTCCAACTTGGGCCCGCTCCGTCCACACTTGATTTAAGTTCCGTCGAACGCCTTCGTTTCATCGGTTGGGTAGACAATAGCTCATCTTTCCCAACCCCATCCTACACCGTGGCCATGGATCAACCGCGTACAATCACACTCTCGTACAGGACACAGTACTATGTGGACGTCCGTTCTTCCCAGGGTTCAGTTTCTGGTTCGGGTTGGTACGACCGCGGGTCGTCGGCAAAGGTCGCTGTTACCGCTGGTTCACAAACTTGGCCAATATCATACGCACTCGCTGGTTGGCGGCTCGACCCACCGACAGGAACTCTTACGAAGACAGATGATTCATGGAATCTTACTGTGGACAGGCCATACGTTGTCGAAGCCGAGTGGAGCTTTGATTACTTCCCACTGGTCACAATCTTGGGCGCTGGCGGATTAGCGGCGGGCCTCGCCGCGGAATCGTTCTCGCATACAGGCGCGGTGTTTTCAATCGAGGTGGACCAAGCTTTAGTCCACCTTGGGGTGCACCCCCCGTCGCGGCTGCAATGCAGGTGTGCAGTGTCTGTGGGAACCGTGTTCCGAGTGGGGCTTTTTGTGAAAAGTGCGGCGCGCCATTGGAAGAGCTCGCCGTATCTTCATTGGACGACAAAGTATACGATTACATCGTGAAACATGAGGGAGTCATATCATTAAGCGCGGCTTCAACGGAGCTCGGAATACCCGTTGACGAACTCAAAGAAATAGCGGAGCGGCTGAAGAATCAGGGTCGCCTAGCCTAAAAGAGTGAGAAGGGGGAACGCGCTTGCTGTTCACTTGCTACCACATATTGTCCTTGCGGAAGACCTAGCCTAGGGGCCAACCCCCAGTAACATTCTGTGCACAGGCTTAGAACCCCGTATTGCCGGTTGCATGCCGCGCAAATCGACCTACCGCACCTCGAACAGACGAAGGATGATGGGAGGTCTGAGTGATAGTAGCAGCTTCCCTGCCTTAGCGCCTGTCTCGTGGTGTACGTTGAAGCAGCCATTGGAGCTACTGGAGTTGGCTTCATGGAATGGGTCAAAGGCGCTTTCACATCAACTTTTACAGGTGGTGCACGGGAAATCATCGCTCCGCAGCTGAAACAGTACTTTGCGTCCCCGGAGTTTTCTTTGCCGCAGACCTGACACGTTGGCATGCTGAAACCCACCATCCATTGACGCTAAGCATTTCTTAACGATTACTTAGGGCGGAATGGGTTCGCCGAATCAAATTCGCCGTGAAATGTGGCATTTCATGAAAATTGGAATGAACCACTTGCGCAAGGATGACACGGTTGATGCAAAATTCTCACTAAGTCAACCTAAGAATTGATTCACGAAACTCTTCGTTCTTACCCTCGGCAAGAACCCTGAGATAGTCTCCTCGGGCGATAGTCTTTCCTAGCTTTGAATGCCCATCAAGTAGTCTTGTTCCGTTAGAAGTTTCCGTGAGTATGCTCAATGTTTTCCCATGAATTTTGACTTGGTGGCGGATAGTTTCTTCCAAATCCTCCTTCGAAGTTCGGGCAGCCTTGAACGGTAAATCGACCCGTTGGGCAGGTTCTCTTGTTGTTCCCTCCTTTCCGCAAACGAAACATTTCTCACCACGCTTCAAATCCATCGGGGTGTACCGATTGTTCTTCAAATCCATGAACAGAACCGATCGGAGGGGTTGGCCGCTGCTTTCCGGCCATTTTCCGTTCGCCCGGTATTCCTCCATCCCAAGGATTAGCTTGATCGCCTCTTGGGCGAGTATTGAGGAGACCAGTGAAATTGTCGTCGAAAAAGATGGAACAGCCTCCTGCTCCAACGGTGCGTCACATGGGTTTCGCAAACCAACAATCTTAGAGTATTGGTTGGGCGGAAACATGCATACAGGACAAGCATCATCGGGCGGGAGGTAGACATGGACCCTTCCGTTGAAACCCGTGATTCCCCCGTCAACAAACGGGATGGAGTATTTTCTACAAATTTGCGTTAGGAAAATTCGCGAGACGACATTGTCAAGCCCGCAAACAATCACACCTGAATCCAAATAGAATTTCAGCGGCATATTCTCCAGGTCGCCCCGAAAGGCAATTGTCTGAACGAAAGGATATTTCCTGTGAATGTTCTTCGCCAGAACCTCGGCCTTGTTCCTGCCCAGGTTGCTTTGTTCGAAGAAGACCATGCGGCTAACATTAGACATTTCGACAACATCCCGGTCTACGATAACAATCTTGCCGACTCCAAGCATAGCAAGATTCTTGGCCACCTCGTTCCCGATGGCGCCGGCGCCAGCGAGCAGCACCGATGAATCTCTTATCTTGCTCTGGCCTTCGACGCCCCAGAGGAGCAAGTGTTGCGCCCAAAGGTAGTCAACGGTCACCGTATCCTTGACTTTGTAGAGTCGTGTCTGTTCTAGTAGGGGTTTGCCGCCGACCAGTAGTTTGGTGATTTCTGGTTCGATGCCTAGTTTCTTGCAAATTGTCTCTTTGAGGTCCTTCGCCGTCTTGTTTGGACTCAGCTCCACTTCGATCTGTTTGTAGGAAGGGAGGGAAGCTCTTATGCGCATCAAGAAGACGCTCGGTGTACCCGTCCCGGAAGATCGAATCTAATTATGTCGCCTGCGCCTGAATGTTTTGTTGGCGTTTCGGGGACCGGGACTATGTTGAAGCGGACGATATCGCTAGCTTCCTTATTCTTCGGTCTAGCTTTCGTCATCTTGGGAAATCCGTAGGAGCGACAAACGTTTGCCGCTTTGAGTGCGCGGGGGTTATCGAACACGCTCTGTGGGTTTGGATCAGTTAGGAGATAGTGTAACGCGTTGACGACAGATATGAGTTTCAACCTAGGGTCCCATTTTTCTCCGAGTATTGAAACGCATACAGCGTTCGGTATCTTCGGGACTATGTTTGGGTGTGAAATTTCTGTGAGCCAAGTCGCCACGGGTGGCTTCAACGGGTATTCTGGGGGAATGTCAAGTCTGAAGCGGTGCCAGTTGGTGTAATCAGTGAAGGGCCAGACTCCCTTCTCCGATAGCTTACTGACCTCTCCTCTTTCACAGCGGATGAGGCCTTCGAATTGAGTCGGGGGGTCGTTGATTGCAGTGACCGTCGGGAACTGATGGTTGAGCAGGCTCTTTTCCTTCAGTAGCAACGGAACATCCAATTCTAGTGACCCTACCCGCCGATGATGTTGTATGGCATGAGCGCAAGTTGAGCATTTTCTGGGATGCCTAATCTTGCAACGGTCGTGCTCTCGTCTAGTATCGCGCCTCCATACATAAGCGCTACAGTGCTCGGGTCAACGTTGAACGATTGGCAGACCTGCTGCTTTATTTCCGCAACCGTATGGTCTGGAATGACATCGATCTCCGCAAGGCCAGTCTGGGGGCCGATAGGCGCTTGGACGAACAGTTTCATTTGTCGTGTTTCACCTCCACTCATGCTGAGCTTTCATTTCCACACAGGAGCTTAAACTGTCTTGCTGTGAGTCGAACGGTGCGGGAACGTAGCTCGCCCTATTCGGAAGGCCAACTAGACCGACTATTGCTGCTCCCATGAAGCTTTGTGGGTTTCTTCTGCGAGTTCCGCCTGGCGCATTCGGGCTTGTTATGGTCATTAGATTCACCTTAGTTAGCTAGGATGCGGGATTCTTCGATGAACGAAGGACGAGTCCGATCGAGACGGTCTCCATCCAGAACAAGATCGATCCGATAGACAATCGTTCAGCAAGACCTGCGTATGGAGCCGAAAGCGAGATAACTCCGAAAACACCGAGGACGAGCGCGATGGGCAGCATAACCATACTGAAACGGCCGTAACCTTTCCAACGTGGGTCAAGACGGAAGTGATGCCAAAAGAGAGCCATCGCTGCCAGCGAGAAGAAAACGATGATTCCGGCGACGACTACGTGTAGTGTTCCGAATATTGTAACAGGAGGACCTTGAGGATAATCCTGCGGGAAAAGAAACAAGACCAGACCTCCAGCGCCTGTGGCGACGAGGAGCACTGGACCCCATATGTGTTTGACCTCTTTCTGGATTCCGTAGTAGAGACCAACTGCCAGCAGGATCACGCAGACATTGTAGAACGCGAAAAGAGGCACCATAATGGCTTGGTTAGGAGCACGCGCCGAGGTGAGAATACTTACTGTCTGGCTATAGTGTGAGTAGCCAGGCCACAGGAATCCGCCGATTACTACGGCGGCGACGTAGACAATAGGGCCCACGGTCCCGAAGAGTCCGAGTGTCCGTATCTGGGAAGGACTCGGTCTTCTTACCTCCGTCATTGGTGGGGCAGCACGGGTCTTCGCTTGGGCCTGAGGCGGAATCGCCTCCGACAGTTCTGCGTAGACTGTGATTCTTTCAGCAGGTACACGGACAGCTTGCCCACTTTGAGGCTCCACACGAAAGAACCCCACATCGCCGTTTGACGCGTCTACGACCATTCCAGCAATTAGCGTTGAGAACTGTTGGAGTTTTCTTTGGGTCGCGATATCTGTTTCGGAGAAGAAAAGCCCGCCGTGTGTATGTGAGTGGTACCAACCCACTATGTTACCTTTTATGCGGCCAGTCACAAGCCCGTCCGCGATCTTGGCCAAAGCGTTTGAAGAGAGGATTGCTCGGTGCGGTTCGGCTGAGGATTCACCGGTAACTGAGTCTTCGATTATTATGGTGTTATCCTGTAGTCTACCTATCAGTAGGCCGATGATCTCATTCTTGGTCCCGCGCGCAGCCCGCACTATCTTGTCGTTGATAGGCTTCCCTATGCTGACATAGGACAATGCCTACACCTAGAAACCGGAAGGAAACAAAAAATTGGGAATCTTTAGTGCCGCTAACGTCCTAGCATGCCGAGTATTCCACCCAGCACGCCCAGAACGAATCCGGCTATAAAACCACCGCCGATCAGCAGGCTTAGAACTGCAAGGGGGAAGACGACTATGCTTCCAAGGGTTCCGTATCCTAGTAGCATTAGTATCGATCCGATTACCAGTATGAGCCCGATAATCGCTCCGATCGCGAACGAGAGACTCGCTGGGCCAATAGCTGGCAACCAGAAGAAGATCGTCGTCCACTGGGCGTAGAAACCGGGTGAGAGCAAAGCTGCTGCGTTGAGTATCACGAGAATCCCTGCGAGCATTGCTAGTATGAATCCCCAAATGGCTCTTGGTGGGCCCGAAGCGTACATCGGGTACGGGGCAAACATGGGGGGCGGTGACATCTGCATTGGCGGTGGACCCATTGGTGGTCCTGACATTTGCATTGGTGGCATTTGAATTTGTTGCATTTGTGGTTGCATCTGCGGTTGCATCTGCGGTTGCATTTGTGGTTGCATTTGCGGTTGTACTTGCGGAGCTGCTACCATCGGTACTACACCTGCGTAACACTGTGGACATAGCACAAGATCCATGTAAGCTTTTGAGTCGTCGCGGCAAATCGCTCTTCCGCAACGGTTGCAGACGTAGATGGCGGGTAGGTTAGGGTGATAGTAGCATTGGCCGGGCGCTGGAACCCTAATTGGGTTGCCCGGGCTGACTGGAGTTACAACGCGGACTGAAGGGACTGGTTTGAGTGCGGGTCCCATTCCGCCTGCGAGTGATGATCCACAACTTGAGCAGAATGCTGCGTCGTCGCGGTTGTTATAGCCACATGCTGGGCATTTCCTGACCATTTTTCTTAAGTAACCTCCTTTGGTTAATTTAACTCGGAAACACGTTGCCGTCGTGAACGCACTTAAGCGTTTGCTTAACCATTGTCAAATAGGTGAATGATAAAAGCCTAGTCATACCATTTTCTTGACGCAAAACATGGCCACTAATGGTAGATGCCTCAGTTCCTCGCGGTGCCGTACCTGTAATACGAGCTTTTCACTAATAATCACATGCGATGCTTATTCGGAAAGCGAAGAATTCAACTATTATCACGGACGCGTTCGCTTCTCACGCAAGTCTAAGCAACAATGCTCTGTTCTCAACCGCCAATCAAAGATCTGTCATTCTTCTCTTTATTCTGCGCAATTTCTCTTCGGTAAAGTGACGAGGCTCCCTTTTCATCAGCTTGGAACAGCGTGGATTTTCTGGGAATGGCTTCCTCCAATCTTTGGTCCTAATCTTGAGTCTCAGGGCTCAGCACATATTTAGCGAAGTTGTGCATAGGGCAGTCCGGAAAAGCCCCGGTGGCTCAGCCTGGTAGAACCAAAGCCAAGAGCGACGCCTTGGTACCAACCAACAAAAAGGCGTAGGCCGCGGGTTCAAAAGCGAGGACTCGCTGAAAATCCCGCCCGGGGCTCCATTACCCCATCGCAGCGGTCATTTTCTGACGAACCCAGTTTCATTAATTGACCAGAATGTTACAGTAGGTACGAAAAATGGGAGGAGTTGAAAGGCGCTGACTCAGTGTGACGAAAGAGTGCGCGAAGACTCTAAGACTTCGATTTTCGCCTAGTGTGCTTAATGTGCTGTCTTTGCGTGCGCTTCGAGTTCTTGCTGGGTCTTGAAGAATGCCTTGCAGGCGGGGCAGACATATGTTCCCTGAGGCATACAACTCACCAGTACTTGGTTGCTATTGCTTGCCTATATTAAATCCCCTTAACGGCTTTAACTGATGGGCTTGGGTTAGGAGTTTCAACTAATTCGGTTTGCTTCGAGGGCCTTTCCTTCGTTGGTCGGTTCCGAAGAACTCGATCCAGATTCCATCCGGGTCCTTCAAGTAGGCTAGCCTCTCTCGGCCGTTCGAGAAAGGTGCGACCGCTTTCCTGGCTCCTTTCAGAATTAGTTGCGCATATGTTCGGTCCACGTCTTTCACCCAGAACCCGAGGTGGTCCATTTCGCTCCCTGACCGATACTTTTCGTAGAACCTGTTTGTGGGAGGGTAGTAGTTTAGTTCCAGCCTCTGCGAAGAGCCGGGCTTCTTCAAGTGGACGAAAATGCCTCCGTGACGCATAGTTCCTCTATGGATCACCTTCATACCCAAGGCTTTCGTGTAGAACCTGAGCGAACTTTTTATGTTCTTGACTCGGATGCCAAAGTAAACGAAGTGCATTCTTACCCGCCGATAGAGAGTCCCGGTCCCTATGTAAGAAGCTTGCCAGCATGAGACGGCAAATGGACGGCCGGAGGTTTGAAAAGGCGCAAAGGAATGTTGGAAGTTTGGAAGAAACTCCACGCAAGAGCACAGGAGGATTAGTTTTGGAGGGTTCGTTCGCAGAATCTGTTTACCTGGCCAGTCGGCTGCGCGAGCTGAGCGATGAGCAGCTCAAGATTCTTGAACGGGTGGATGAAGTTTGCAAAGAGCTCTACCTTCCTGAGTTTGAGCACTACATTGCACACAAGTACAACCCCGAAACCCCAGTATTGCTGAAGAAGTACAACCTCATGGGCCTGACCGTTTCTCCTGAGTATGGTGGCGTTGGAGCCGACTCGCTCACTTGGGCGTTAGCGCTCGAACGGTTTGGCCAGCTTGGGCTTAGCGTGGTTACGTTCGTCGATGTACACTGCTTGCTGGCATCATTGGCGATTCAACAGTGGGGCAACGAACCTCTGAAGAGGAAATATCTCGTTCCAGCAGCTAAGGGCGAGAAAATCCTAGCTTATGGGTTGACGGAGCCCGAGGCTGGAAGCGAGCCTACATCGCTTAAGACGAGCTTTGAGGAGCGGGATGGTAGCTACGTTATCAGCGGCACGAAATATCTAATCTCGAACGGATCAGTCGCCGACGCACTCATCATCTTCGCTTATCCGAAGAGCAAAAAGGAAGGCATGTCAGCCTTCGTCGTCGATTCGAAATCTGAGGGATTCTCCGTGGCCATGCACCTCGAAGAGAAAATTGGGCTATTCACATCTGACACAGCTATGTTGGAATTATTGGAGGTCAAGGTTCCAAAGGAGAACGTACTGGGACAGATTGGAAAGGGGTTGCATGTGGCCTATTCGGCACTTTTGAACGGAAGGATTGGAATTGGTTCAGGATGCGTTGGAATTATAGGAGATTGCCTCAACTCTGTTACGGAACGTGCAAGGTCGCGCGTGCAACACGGCAAGCCGATCGGCAAACACCAACTGATCCAACGTCACCTCGCAAACATTGCCATGAACCTCGAGATGGCAAGGTGGCCGACGTATTATGCGGCGGTGGAGAAAACGAAGCTTGACGCTAACCCTTCCAACCTGGAGCTTAGAAACAAGGTTGACCTTCAATCGGCAATCGCAAAGCGTGTCGCTTCTCGATTGGCGTACGAGAGCGCCGACTTAGCGGTTCAGGTGTTCGGGGGTTTCGGTTATTCCCTACTCTCCCCTGTTGCTAGGCATTTGTGCGATTCTCGAGTGGCGAGAATCTATGAAGGCACGGACGAGATTATGGAGCTCAAGATAGCTTCGTTGATTCTGGGGAAAGGCTTCGAGGCATACAGCTAACAGCCAGCCCTCTTCCACCCGCCATTCGCGGCGGTCTGTCTCAACCTAGGTTCATTCGAAAAACGATTACGGAAACTCCCTACGGCACCTTGCCACGCCTAATCATGCGAATGAATAGACTCGTCGAGATGGCTACGCGCCGGCCTTTTCTTTCAACTTATTCTTGAGGTTCTCGATAACCTGTTCAACCATTTTGCTAGACGTGGAATCAAGAAGCTTCGTCCCAAGCCCAGCCATAATCCCCCCAACGTTCACGTCGGCAACCCATCCCACCTTCGTCCCAGCACCCGCCTCTTCAAGGGTGAACCCAGTTTGCATATCAATTGTGCTGCCCACGCCCCGACCGGTTCCGATGAGTTTCGCGGAACTTGGCGGAACTTTGTCGGCGGTTCGGAATTCAAATTCCATCGTCCCCTTCACAACCGATATGCCCACCTTGATCTTGGCCCTGAAGCTATCCGGGGAGAGTACGTCCATGGATTGCAAATCAGGGAAGCATGGTGCAATGTCCTTCGGGCTAAGGAGGAAGTCCCACACTGCCTTTCGGGGGACTGGGGTTTCAAATGACCCTTCCAAATGCATGGATTCTCAAACTCCGTTCGTCTTTGATGCAGGGGATGGTAAAAGGCTTCATGTTCGCGCAAATGAAACGCGAGAACATGATGCGGCTTTTCAACCAATGAATCCTAAACTGTTCAACGCTGGCAGATTTTGAAGTGGTTGAATCGCACCCGGATGCACTAAGAATGACTCCTTAGCGGCGCATAGCATTAATACACTCAATCAAAGATAGCCATGCGTAATTCAGGGGCCAATCTTGGTTAGCTTGGTCACAGTCATTGCATTTTGGAAGAGAAAAGAGCCCCGAACTGCCCCTGAACCCGAGAGGATTATTCCACTCCCAAACTTGCCTCCATCAACATTGGGGGCTCCTCATTCAACTTCGCTTGAGGCTGTGAACAGTGCTAGGGAGGCCCTCAAAGTCCTGAAACTGGAACGGCAGATACTCGGCTCAGCGCTGACCACTATCTACGAGTCGCAAACAAAGGGCGTGATTACGGAAGCGGAAAGGGATCGGCTCCTTGAAAAATACAAGGTGGACTTGAAGAGGCTTGAGAAAGCAATCGAAGAAAACCAGCAAGTCGTCGACCTGTTTGACCTGGAAGTTGAAAGAGAAGAGGTCACGAAGAATTACAAGGCCAAACTTGCAGAGATCGAGGCCAGACTCAAGGATCTTAGATCGGGGACACCCTCGACGTGTCAGAACCCTATTCAACTTACCCGCGAGCAACTCGAGCGAGGGTCGGAGAAGAAGATGACCGGAGCAGAAGGACGGGTAAACCAAAATCCACAGGGGAAGGAAGAGGAGCAGGTTACTGACGGTGAGAAGCGTATCGAAAAGATCCGTGCGGAAATTCTTCAAGCCATGGATAGGCTTGAACAGATTGAAACGGAAGAATGAACTTGTCTTGGGTTGAGGGCGCAAAGCGCAAAGCCGTCCTCAAAGCCCTGCAGCCCATAAAGAATGGATGGATAATCGGCCTCGGCAGCGGTTCCACAATGGCCTACGCCGTAGCCGAACTCGCGAGGATGAGCAAAGCTAGAAGGCTGGAGGTTTCCGTTGTCCCAACGTCCCATCAAATCGAAAACCTAGCCATATCGCATGGGCTGAGAATCCTGAGTATGAATGAAGCATTCACGATTGACTATACAATTGATGGAGCTGACCAGGTTCAGTTGCCGTCGCTCAACCTAATCAAAGGCGGAGGCGGGGCCTTGCTTAGGGAGAAGATAGTTGATTCGGCGGCGCGAAAGCTAGCGATCGTCGTTGATGAAACCAAACTTTCAAAACACTTAGGCGGTGAACAACAAGTACCGCTAGAAGTGTTACCTTTCGCGCATAAATCCATCCAGATACAAGTCACTAGAATTGGCGGAAGGGCGAAGCTGCGCGAAGGCGCCGGAAAGATTGGACCGGTGGTAACGGACAATGGGAACTTCCTCTTGGATGCTGATTTCGGCAGAATAGAGAACCCGGCACGGCTGCAACGCCGGCTAAAAGCGATACCAGGCCTACTCGAAACTGGGCTATTCCTGAACATGGCTGACATTGTCTACGTTGGACGGCAAACTGGGGAAGTTGAACTACTGCCGTAGGCTACTCCTTAGCCGGTGAACTTTGTTTTCTGTTGGCCGAAGGGTTTCGCAGAACAGATAAGGCAAATTATGATGAACGGTGCGAGGACTTTAATCGCGAGTATGCCGTCCATGGTCAGAGAAAAAACGAAGCGAACCGGTATTATGAATGAACGGACAATCGAAAGGATTGCTGCATCACGATGACTGAGTCCAGAAATTTCGAGAAGTTCGATCATTTCGTTCTCAGCAATTTCCGTGAAACAAAACTTCCTAGCGTTACTGCAGCGCTAATCCGAGACGGAGAGACGGTTCACTCGGTTGCGTTTGGTCTGAAGGATATTGCCTCGGCAACGCCTGCTTCCATTAGTACTCTGTATGGAATTGGTTCAGTGACCAAGTCTTTTACCGCACTCTCGGTGGCCAAACTGGTCGAAGAGGGTAAGTTAGATTTCCATGACAAGGTAACAGATTTCTTGCCTTTGAAGCAGAGGGCATTTCAAGAAGTCGAAATTCATAACCTCCTAACCCACACGAGCGGGATACCTGGGCTTGGTTATGCGGAAGTCCTGATTTCCCGTGCGATCGGCTCCTACAATCGTCCATTGCCTATCTCAAATTTCGACGATATGCCCTCATTCCTTGCTGACGTAGACGACTGGGTTGAAGCGAAACCGGGTGAGAAGATGTTCTATTTGAACGAGGGATATTATCTCCTCGGAGAGGTTATTTCGAAAGTGAGCGGCCGGCCGTATACGAGGTATGTGGCGGAGGAGATCCTCACACCGCTTCGTATGAAGCGGACGTATTTTGAGAAAGAGCAAATCGAGGCAGATGAGGACCACTCAACGCCTTACGTTGTAAAGGGAGGGAACGCTACTGCTTCAGTAATTCCTTACGGGTGCTATGCCGCTGGCGGACTCGTAAGCAACGTCGTCGACCTCACCCACTACATAACGATGCTCATCGATGGGGGAGAGTTCGAAGGGAAGCGATTAGTCGGCACGGACACGCTGGAGAGGATGGAGACTCCGTACATCAAATGGCCTAGAGCGACGTTCCCTGGCGAAGGATACGGATACGGTTTGCAAGTTATACCCAACTTCTATGGTCGCAAGGTTGTTGGTCACGGTGGGTCCGTGGATGTGTTCACGGCTAGTTTCGCATGCTCACCCCGTGCTGGAATCGGCGTTACGGCCATGGCCAATGGTACTGGTTATTCTATGGATAGAATCGTGCTGTACGGAATGGCCCTCCTCATGGGCAGAGAGCCGGAGGAGCTGCCGATGATCAAGCTGGACAACCTCCTGAAACGGCTGGAAGGCAAGTATGCGGCCTACAAGAATACGGTCCTTGCGGAGGTGAGGAAGGTCGGTTCGTTTCTTACCCTCTCCGGCGATGACATAGGTGAGAACATTATTCTCGTCCCTGAAAAGGAGGATTCGGACGCTGCGACCTTCTTCACGCTGTCAGGGACAGCCAAGATGATAGTCGAGTTCAGGTTCAATGAATACGGCGTCGAGATGATTTACGAGAGATACAAGTACAGAAAGACGGGGCCGCTTCAGCCCAAAGCGACGATGACTGAAAGCACGTAGTGAGTAACATAATGACCAAAGTGGCGTCAGGGATACTCCCTTAGGCGCTTAGGTTGGCGTGCGCCTTTCATGCCTAGCGAGGAGGAGGTTGGTCGCTGGCGACGAACCGTATGGTTTGGAGCTGGCATGTTTCCCGGAAATAACGAGTATAGTTGGTGCCGGGAGCGGGGTTCGAACCCGCAGGCTTCTGGGCCCACTGCTCTCCAGATTATGAGTTTCGTCCCTTAAGCCTGGCTGGCGCTCTACCAGCTGAGCCACCCCGGCCCCGCCCAGAAAACTTGAACTTGATGTAAAAACGTTCGCCCGTCACTATGTCTTGACACGGCGTGGCCTGATTCCAGCTTGAATGTGGATATCCACTAGGATGTTCATCAAATTCCCAGGGTAGTCGTTGGTGGCGTGGATTGAAAAGCGTTTAATGAACATGGAGCTATGGTTCAGGTCAGAGGTTGGACGCGCAAGGGATGGAGTTCAACTACCTAACCCTCGACGACTTCGAGCTGCGAGACAAACGTGTACTGCTGAGGTTGGACATTAACGTTCCAATGGATCCCAACTCCAAAAAAATCCTTGACGAGGGGAGGATCGTGGCCGCTACGCCCACGTTAGACGCGCTGGCAAAGGCCAAAGTTGCAATTCTCTCACACCAAAGTCGTCCCGGGAAGGAAGATTTCACACCTCTCCAACAGCACGCAATCCTCCTGCAAAGGACCTGTGTGCAACACGTTCGTTTCATTGACGATGTTATGGGACCCGCCGCAAGAGGAGCGATAAAGGAGCTCAAGAGCGGCGAGGTTTTAGTGCTAGATAATGTTCGCTTTTGCGCTGAAGAGAACCTGGAACAAACGGGTGAGAAACTTGCCAGAACAAACCTTGTCTCGCGGTTGGCCCCGCTGTTTGACCTGTATGTCAATGATGCTTTCGCGGCCGCCCACAGGTCACAGGCCTCACTCGTAGGTTTCCCGTATCTCCTTCCATCCGCTGCCGGAAGGCTAATGGAAAAGGAGCTTGTCGCACTCAAACGACTAATTGTAGAGCCTGATCGGCCGAGTACCTACATTCTTGGTGGTGCGAAGGTTGAGGACAAAGTACCCGTCATCGATAACCTTCTCTCGACCGGGAAGGCTGACCATGTTCTAGTCGGCGGAAACGTCGCAAAGGTATTCCTGAAGGCTGCTGACCGCAAATTCAGCCAAGCCGATGAGCAGGAGTTGGCAAGCGTTACAGATGAAGTCTTGAAAGCCAACCGGATCATGTCAAAATATAGAAAACGCATAGTACTCCCCATTGATTTCGGAACCGCCATCGACGGTAAACGTGCTGACACGCCAGTCGCAAAATTGCCACGCGCCGGCCGGGCGCTCGACATAGGGTCGAAAACAGCAGAAAGGTTTTCAGAAATCATCAGCGAATCGAAGACAGTTGTGGCCGCTGGGCCGATGGGCGTTTTTGAGGAGGATGGTTTCGAAACCGGGACTAAGGCCGTGCTGGAATCGATGGCTAACTCAGACGCGTTCACCGTTATCGGCGGGGGCCATCTCTCGGGCTACGCTGGAATTCTTGGAATTTCCGATAAGTTATCACACGTTAGCACCGCCGGGGGCGCCATGCTCTCGTTCCTAGCCGGAGAAGAGCTCCCAGCGATTGCAGCACTTGTGGATGCGGCTAAGCGCCGCAAAGCCAGATAGCGGGCTGTCTTCGAGAATTTTAAGCACGTATCCGCTGATAGTCCGCGGCGCCTCGGTGGCTCAGCCTGGCAGATGCCCATACATCGGGCACTGGGGAGCAGCCGCCTTGTAACGAGCGGGGAAGAAAGCGGCAGGCCGCGGGTTCAAACCCCGCCCGAGGCTCCATAAGCTCAATCCTAGGCTTTCAGATTTCGTGTAATGAGTCCCGGTTGACTTTGAATGAGGGGGGGTGTCGCATGTTTAGGAGCAAACTATGTTACTCCTTCGTTTTCACGATTTTTGACCGATTTGTCCCCGAACGATTAGGATTTGAGTGAGTTGGTTTTTCGGTGGTGCGAGATTTCTTAATGGGGTACTGTTCTTGGTTTAGTAACTCAACGGAAACTATACGAAGTGCATCATGACCAATGACAATCTTGAAGAATGTCCAGGAAACATTGTTGATCGTATCCTAAATGAACGTCAACATTCCTGAGAAGATATTCCTCACAAAGGGCGTCGGTACCCACAAAGAAAGACTGGCAAGTTTCGAATTGGCTCTTCGCGATGCAGGCATAGCCTCCTATAACCTAGTCTACGTGTCAAGCATCGTACCTCCCAACTGCAACGTATTGCCGAGGAACGAGGGCTTGGAACTTCTGAAACCCGGTCAAATACTATTCTGCGTAATGAGCCGAATTGACACGAATGAACCGAACAGGCTGATGGCTGCAGCCATAGGAATGGCACTGCCGTACGACAAAACAGTGTACGGTTACTTATCTGAACATAAGTCATATGGTCAGACGCAGGAGAAAGCTGGTGACTACGCCGAAGATCTAGCGGCCTCAATGCTCGCATCGACACATGGCGTGCCGTTTGATGTTGACAACGCTTGGGACACCAAGCAAGAGATATGGAACATATCAGGTATGAGAGTCATCACCAGAAACATTTGCCAATCAGCAGAAGGCAACAAGGATGGGCTGTGGACGACAGCAATCGCTGCCGCTATAATGCTCTAATCCAAGTGTGTGAGTGCAGATCGAGGTCGTTGCCGTTCTGAAATCTCCTAGTATGTCTCAATTCGTTCTGGTAGTTTTCCTACACGCTCGTTCTTCTCCACAGATCGAGTCCACTATACCTAAGACCCTAGCTTGACCATTGGCGATGTCGTATGACCATGACCACGCCAACCGAGTTCCCGCCTTGATAGCCATGTGACAATCATCTTCATTAGCGAACGAAACATTTTGAACTACACGTGACGAGTTTGAGCGGCAAAGATGAGAATGCCAAGGTCAAATTCTGCCCCAAATGTAATGGCCCTATGAATGAGATAAAGCCCTATCATACAGTACCAAGACTCCGAAGCGATCGTGGCGTTGACGTCACTGCCAGTCTCGCAGTGGAGGTCTTCGTGTGTATGAACTGCCGTTACCTGGAATTCTACAGTGCGGAAAGACAGGGCGCCGAGGAGTAATTCCCCAACCTTTCTTTGGACACCTCGTGAAGAAGGGTATCAAGACCACCCATTTGGTGAGCTTGACCGACAATTCTCATAGAATGACGAACGATTCCGACAGGAGCTAACTGTTGGCGTCCACCACCATCGCTTAGTCTACTGTGGCAGGGTCTATAATGCAAAAGGAAGAAAAGCACGATTAAGCTATTTGCTTAATCGTCACTTACAAACTCAAATTGACGCCTTAGTCTTTCGCCATTTTTCGCGAACCTTTTCCTACCCGCTGTTCATACTTGCCCCTAATGACCTGGCCCAAATTCCATGTCGCTCTGCCTTCTAGTTCACGAATCTTACCCCTTATCTGCTGGTTTTTACCATTCATGACTTCTTTTCACCTCCCTTGTTACGTCCGACGATCTTCAAACTTCGACCAGTCCTTACCTAGCCAGTCATTGACAGCGTCCTCTATCGCGCCGCTAAGGGTTCCTTTCTTACCTCCGAGCCTTTCTACGATTGCAAATCGGAGTCGGCGCTCAACGCCATCCGAGAGCACTACGTAAATTTTACCCAAAGATTATCTGGCCGAACCATATATACGCACAGCATGATATAAAGTTATATATTTAGCGATGTAGCTGTATAACTGCGGGGTTTTAGCTTTACACCCACGTTTTGAACCCACATTGTGTTGATGACCCCAATTTACCGGTACACATAAGCCGGGACTTATCGAGGTTGAGGTAGAAGAACCGAGAAGAGAGAACCGATAAAGCATTGATCGTTGATCACTGAGGGCGTTGTTTAGCCATGATGTCTAGGTTCGAGAAGGAAGGACAACGATTTGTGTGTGATAAGTGTGGTTTTGAAACGAACAGTTCAGAAATCTTCCCTTTACACAAGAAGAATTGTCCCAGAATTTAGCTTGCTCCGCCTGAGCCATGCGAACCACACAGAAAAACCACGGTTCAATCTTAGGTGCTCGCACCATTAGACCCACACACACCAAATCCCCGCGCACACACCACCACACTAAAACCACTATCTACGGACTGCGGAACAATTTTCAAGAGACCACAGTTCAAGAGTCGATTGACTGGTGACGTTTAGGATGCCAGAGAAAAGGTGCATTATTTGTGGTTGCAAGGATCACAGATTGATTGGTTGTTCAAGCCACAGGGCAAGAAAATGCAGCTGTTATGAGAGATAACGAGCGAGGATGGGGATTCTGACCCCAATTTACCGGTACATTTAACCCGGCTCAAATTCAGGTGCTCGCACCATTAGACCCACACACACAGAAAATCATGTCATGAACGACGGTTCAAATCACGATAGCCTGCTAAACGACGAACCACCCAAATCCCATCGAAAAACGAAACCAAAGCCCACCCGAACTACTCGCGGCATCACGGCTGAGAGTCTTCTGTCATGAGGACTATATCGACCGAGATCTCCACTGCCGGAATCGTTCCTCTGTTCTCAAGCCAGTGTGTGGTGTTCCTATCCTCGGGCCAGCCCACTCCCGGCCCATAGTCCGTAGCGACTCCATTTCGATGGTCAGTGATCGTTCCTTGCACTATGTAGACGGTGCCTGGTCTGTCTTTATGGTCGTGAATCGGGCCGAAGACGCCTCCAGGCTCGATGGTCACCATACGCATTCGAAGTTGGCGTCCTGCCATGCCCTCGATCTCAGGGCCAAGGTCAACCGTTGCAAGTAACTTCACCGCAACACCTTTCGTCTCAGGTGCCACCTGTTCGTTGCTCATCGTGCTCTCCTCTCTGTACTTCCAAGGCCTAACGTGAAGTAGTTGGATTAAAAGCTGGTTTGTAGATCGGCTTGAAATTGTGATTCCTCAACGCAATTAAGGGGCTGTCGCTGAAAAAAAATGTGCGCACCATTAGACCCACACACAAAAAAAGGGAAGACCCAAAAGCCACACGAACTGATGGAAGCGCATGGCTTCTGAAGTTCTTAATCTCGAATTGATGATTCGGAAACCTCCAGAATCGGTTCGTGCTTGGTGGACGGACTACCCGGACGACTACCACGCTAAGGATCCACGAGAGCAGCCCTACCGAATCCTGACCACTCGTCGGTTACCGAACGGCCGAGAAGTTCGAACCTATTGGCAACTGTCCGATGGGTCAACTCCGGAGTTGCAGGAGGTTCTTAACTTGAAACCTGACGGAAGTTGGACTTATGAAGTCCTTTATCCCAACCCGACGGGCATCCATATCTTTGATGAATTTCGCACTGAACCAACACCGAACGGAACGAGACTCTTGATACATAGTACGTTGACACCGCGAGACCCTGCCGCTACGAGCCGTGTTTCCGAGCTAAAGGAAATCATGATTCAGGGTTGGAAGCTTGCGGCCGAGATTTGCGAACATGACGCACCTTGATTAAGTCAGCCTAAGGCAAAACCGAATCTCCCTTGGCGGTGGTGTGGTATCAGTGATGCGCGCACACACACGAAAACTACAAATCTGCTAGGCCAGAAGACTCTCGTGTGTTCTGATTGCCGAGGATGCCGTTAATCGAAGACTTGACTAAGGGACCTGTTCCTCCGGGTCCAGCATTCTTGTTGAATTTAACCCGGCCTCGCAATGGCATAACGCGTCGGTTACGGTTGCAGCCGGCTGGTTGAGAACCGGCGGAGGCGTTAGTTATGTTGCGTTCTCCCGGCCGCCAGATGATGTCCGTTCTCAACTGCGACAACTAGAACTTGACGTTGAGGAGCTCGAACGGACCGATCGGTTATGGATCACCGATGCATACAGCGCGTCGATGGGACAGAAATCCAAAGAAAGGTTCGCCGTTGAATCGTTAAAGGTCGCGGACCTAAGCATCTACATAGGGAGGGAGGCAATGGCCGATTCACCCGCCCCTGAATTTCTCATAATAGCGGATAATATTTCAGTTCTCGATAGATTCAACGCCGAAAGGAATTGGATCGAAATGTACCTAACCAGACCCATTCCAATGTCGAAGGTGAGGCAAATAACCAATCTTAATGGCATTATCGAGGGGATTCACAGTGACTGGGCGTACAAACAACTCGAGGCAGCGGTTGATGGCATCATCAATTTCAAACTTGACGAGACAACTGACTCAGCTCAAAATCTGATCCGGATTAGGAACATGAGAAACATCGGATTCGACGGCCGATGGCATCGACTTAAAACCGGAGAGAACTTCGAAGTCACCCTAGAAAAGTAGTCCTTCACGCGTAGTTCGTTTTCTTGTGTGCGCACCGGTGATACCGCAGACACGAAAACGACGATTCAGTTTCCGATGCCTGCTAAGTTGTGTTATGCAAGGGAGCCCATCACATTCTAGCGTATGAACGAACTCAGCAACATAAGAAGGAATGCTAGGCGTCAAGAAATGTGCTTGTTACCTGTCGGAAGTAAACATTGACCAACCACTCTTGTTGGCCGAAGGAGAAATGCTCTCGCAACTGATCCCCCTAAATAAAAGCGGCTGCCAGCGCGATGAAACCAGACGCCACGACAAGCGCCAAACTCAACCAATACACAACACTCCAACCCAAAGTCGACACGAACCTTCCCATAACCTGCTTCTTCCTTCCTATCAACCCAACCATTACGCCAGGCCCAAGCAGAACGAACACGAACAAAACCATCATGTCAATTGCTAGTTTGAACAGGTCGGGGAAGAGCATAGGAACAAAAAGAGCTGGAAGAGATTCAATCAAGTAAATCCAAAAAAACCTACGCCGACCCCAACCTATAGTCTCCGCCACCCCCCACGCGCTACCAAGAGAAATCACAACAAGAGCAAGAAACGAGGCCGCTATCAAACCCATCGCAAAAACATATGGCGCGTAGGGTCCGGCAAGGAACGATAGAGCCCGCGAAAGCCCTCTAGGAGAATTCGTTCCAAGCAGACTCCCATTCAAACCAATCGTGGCTAACAGTATCACCACCATACCGACCTCACTCGCTATGGCACCAATCAAAGTCTCTAGACGCGAACTCCAGAGACTCTTAACCTCCTTCTGAGCTGTAGCCGAGGCTTGGTAAAAGAGCATGAAAGGCATCACCACAGCCCCCGCAGTGGCGGCCAACATGTAGAGAAAGCGTGGCTCCCAACTCCAGAAGAAGAGCATGTATTCACGCACTGGAGGCAATCCTCGGAGAAATAGCGACGCAGCGTACGAAACAATCAGAACCGCAGAAATCGCTAACAGGACTCTTTCAATCGTCGCATAGCCTCTCTTCCACACAATAAGGAGGTAAACAACGTAAATCACGGGCAGGGAGAGAATTGGTGCGACCCCAAGAAGTTGAAAGCCTATGGCTATACCCGTAAATTCAGCAACGTAACTCAGAATGTCCGTACACGCCATCGGAACACTCGTGAGTAACGCGGTTCTCCTCGAATAATTCTCTCTAATGATCTCACCCAGACCCTTACCTGTCGCAACACCAATTCTTCCAGCAGCCTCTTGGATCAGGAAGAGTGGTACGGTCAATAGGAACAGAAACCAGACGAGTGAGTAACCGTAAATCGCTCCATCTGCAGCCGCCGTCAATATGCTTGCGGCATCAACATCCGCTATCATGACAATCCAAGCAGGACCGAATGAATGCGCGAACGTACGCAATCTATCAAGCCCAGAAATCCCCCGGGTCTCCATTTGCTCACTCAATCCTTGCGCTCGCTCTCGTGCTTACCCAACTGGATGTTGGGATAAGTTATCTCGGTGGATTTTCACCGCCTTGAGCACGTGAGCAATCCACGGTACTTATCGTTTCCCCGCCCCACGCTCCACAATGCAGCGACTTGCTGCAGCAGCCTGTACCGGAACACAGCCTTTCCGATGCCACACAGGCTAACCGTAGGCCTAGTCGAAGCAGGTCAGGAAAAGATTACTTAAGCCTGGTGTGTTCTTGCAGCCAGCAGGTAAGGGCACCGTGCAAGTCGCAGAATACGATCTGTTCATTGACCTAGATTTTGATCAGCTGAAGTACAAAGGAAGGCTGCTTGTCAAGCTGCGGACGGAAGAAGATGCCGTTCTGAATTCTGTTGGGCTGAACATAGTGCGTGTGAGTTCTGGTGAAAGCGGTCTTCGTTTCAGTCAGAAAGAAGAGGACCTAACCATCCAGACAGGACCATTCGACGGCATATTGCAAATCGATTATGCGGCGTCTATTCCGAATTCTTTGGCCGGGATTTACAAGGCACCGTACGACCACTCACATATCGTTACCACACATTTTGAGGCAGCTCAGGCAAGGCGAATGCTCCCTTGCGTTGATCGGCCCGACGTTAAAGCCGAGTTTAGGATTGCAGTGAAAATAGACAAGGGCCTTGAGGCAATTTCGAACATGCCCATACAATCCGTAAGCGCTGATGGCGAGAAGAAAATAGTCACATTCGAAAAAACGCCGCGAATGTCGACCTACCTCCTCTACCTTGGGGTCGGCAAGTTCGAAACGCAAACGGAGAAACTCGGCAAGACAGAAATAATCCTGGCAACGACCCCAGGCAAAACGAAGCTGGGCAAATTCGCACAGGATGAGGCCAGGCAAGCAATCCAATTCTTCAATTCCTACTATAACATACCGTATTCGCTTCCGAAGGTTCACTTGATCGCTGTCCCCGAATTCGCTATGGGGGCAATGGAGAACTGGGGGGCGATTACTTTTCGCGAAATCCTTCTGCTCGTTGACGCCAACACTAGCATAAGGATGAAGATGCGAGCGTCGATGGGCATAGCCCATGAGCTAGCCCACCAGTGGTTTGGAGATTTGGTTACCATGAAGTGGTGGGACGATATCTGGCTGAACGAAAGTTTCGCAACATTCATGGCGTACAAAGCGGTCGACTCAATACATCCCGATTGGAAGATATTCAGCAACTTTTTCAACGGAGAACCAAGGGTTGAAACACTCGCCGGAGCCCTAAGCAGAGATTGCCTGAAGAACACCCACCCCATCGAAGTCAAAGTAAAGTCACCTGACGAAATCGAACAAATCTTCGACGCCATTAGCTACGGCAAAGGCGCCCACATACTCCAAATGATCGAGGCGTACATCGGAGAAGAAGCATTTCGGAATGGGATAAGCCGCTACCTCGCCACACACGCCTACTCAAACGCCACCGGGAACGATCTCTGGTCCGCCCTCGAGGCCGCGTCCGGTAAGCAAGTAATGCAGATAATGACTCATTGGATACAACAACCCGGATACCCCATCGTCACTGCTTCATTGCGTGACGGAAAGCTGACTCTTCGACAAGAGAGATTCCTACTCTCCGGTGAAGCGGAGACTGTCACGTGGCCGATTCCAATGGTAATTGAAGTGAATGGCGAAAGAAGGGGGATTCTCATGGAGACGGCGGAAGAGGTCGTTGAAACTAAAGACTTGAAGTCCCTAAGAATAAACCCTAACCGCACTGGCTTCTACCTCGTCAAGTACGTAGGCCTCGATGGCCAACTTTGGGAAAGTAGGCTTTCACCGTTCGACAAATGGGGAATACTCTTCGACTCATTCCTATTCCTCCTCTCTGGAAGGATTGCTTTCAAGGAGTATCTGGAAATTCTCAATAGGTTCAGTAGGGAAAGTGACCCTCTTCCTTCCGGGGAAGTTTCAGACCAACTAGGATTACTATATACCCTGGTTTCCTCCGAGGTTATCAAAATTGCAAAGGAATTTCATCACACCCAGCTCGACTTGCTGGACCACAAGACCGACGAGAACAGTTCGATTTTACGGGGCAAAGTGGCCTACAGGCTGGCGTTGGTCGATGAGGGCTACGCCTCCAAGCTGGGCAAGGATTTCAAAGACTACCCTAAGGTTCCGCCTGACATGAAACAAGCCGTAGCTATGGCTTATGCTAGATCAACAAACGATTTCGACAGTCTCGCAAAGATTTACAGAGAAAGCAATTCGGACGAGGATAAACTCAGGTTCCTCAACGCTTTGACCGCCTTCACCGATAAGGCTCTGCTGCAAAGAACCTTGGCGTTTGCTCTGAGTGGCGAAGTCAAGAGACAAGACGTCATCGCAGTAATCCACGACGCCGCTGAGAAGCCACACGCGAAGGACCTCCTGTGGACTTGGCTGCAATTAAACCTAGAAAAAATCCGGGACCTGTACCAAAATACTGGAGTACTTTCGGGAATGTTCGGGGCCCTAATCCCGATTTTAGGAATCGGGAGAATTCAAGAAGTCGAGAATTTCTTTGGCAAGCACAAAATGCCGGAAGCAGAAATGGGGATTAAGGCAGGGCTTGAGAAACTACGGGCATATGATAGGCTCGTCAAAACCATAGTGAAGAAATGAACGGTTGACAGGACAGCGTAACGGAATGTTGTGTGCGGTCTTCAAGGTTCAAGGTCACAACACTTTCTTCCTAACGAGGACCAAGAAGACTACCGCGATGCCTAGGAAAACTGCAATAAGGGTTTCCACCTCACGCCAGTTAACTGTTGATTCTTGGCCGGTCGTGAGGGTTTGCCCCGTTAATGGGTTGAGCAGGGTTTCAACCGGTGCATAGTTATCCGTTAGGACAGGTGCATTGCCCGTGTCTAATGAGAAGTAGTTTGTGACATAGTCCCTGAGTGCTGGTATTCTGACGGTTGTGGTGCTCGCGGCGAGATTAGAGAAGTCGGCCTTTGTCAAAGGGCTGGAAAGCATTGTCGCGAGAATTATGACGTTCTGCGGGTCCTGGTAGTCAGCCCCCCTAACTGGGAAAATATACACCTCCGGGAACGTCGTGGTCATGGTTTTCACTTCTGCCATCAGTAGGCGTGCTGTGTCCCCAGAGGTTCCTGCGATAAGGTTGGAAATGATGACTCCATCCGCGGTCAAATGAGTTGCTGTTTCCTGGAAAAATTCGGCAGTCATCAGGTGAAATGGGACATAACTCTTTGAGTACGCATCCAAGACCACTAGGTCGTACTTCTGAGGGTTCTCTTGCAGAAAGATGCGGCCATCTTCATTGTAAATATGCAACCTAGGGTTGCTGGCGTTTACCGCGAAATACTGTTCGGCGACCCGAATAACTTCAGGGTCGATTTCGGCGACATCGACTGTGACGTTAGGGTAGTCCCTCAGGAACGCTTTCGGGCCCGTGAAGCCACCCCCACCAATGAACAGTACGCGGGTGATATTCGTATTGAGCAGAAAGCCTAGGTGGAAATAGTCTGTATATTCGAAGACCGTACGTTCCGGATTCTTGAGGTCCATGGCGCTGTGTAAGTTGTCATCCAGGATCAAATAGCGGACTGTTGATTGATGCACGGGATCGTACGAGTCTGCCACAAGCAAGTGATGGTACGGAGTATCCGTTTCGTATATTGTGTCGCCAAGCGCCAATGTGTAGGCGGCGACCGTTAACCTGCGGCTTACCATGTAAGGGGCTGCAAGCGGTACCACCAAGAGTACTAGAAGAACAAAAACCTTCATTCGAAAACCAAGCCCAAAGAATGCAACAACCAATAACGTTACTCCCAGGCTGAGTACGATTTTGTTCACGCCAAATTCCGGGATGAGGACGAAAACGGTGACGAAGGTGCCCACTATGCTACCAAGCGTTGACAAGGCGTAGAGGTTCCCGGACGCCCTGCCCAATTTCTCAAAGCTCTTGGCTGCGAGGCGTATCGCGTAGGGTGACACCATGCCCAGTAGAATGCTGGGAGGACCAAGCAGCCCCGTGGTGGCCAAGAGCGGCGAGTATCTATCACCGATACCGAGCCTAACAACGGAATCAAAAAGGGGTGGAGCGAGGGCCGGCAAAATTATGACAAGAAGGCCTGCGACAAAGATCAGGAGAGACAGGGTCTGAAAATCTGGCTTGCGGTCGGCAACTTTCCCGCCCAAGTAATATCCGATGCTTAGAGCCGCGAGAACCACACCGATGAGGCTACCCCAAACAAAGATTGAATTGCCGAACACAGGCGCAAGCAATCTACTCCCCAGAAGCTCAAGCGCCATCACTACCGCGCCTGAGACGAAAACAGAACATAGCAGTCGCAGTTGATACGGCATTCAGATCCATGTCCATTAACGCTTGAAGGTCGCGTTGTAGCGGCTCGCGGCGTCCCGAATAATTTTCCTCGCCTCTTCAGAACTTGCCCATTCCTTGAATTTCACCCACTTTCTGGGCTCTAATCTCTTGTAAAATTCAAAGAAGTCTTGTATCTCTCTCAATTTGTTTTGATGTACGTCTGAGAGCTCCTTGTATCCTTCGAACCTCGGGTCTCCGATTGGGGCGCAGAGAATCTTCGTATCATCCCCCTTTTCATCTTCCATAACTAACGCTCCGATAGCTCTGGCTTTCACCACGCTACCCACATGTAACGGCTCGTAACCTAGAACCATCGACGTCCAATGGGTCCCCGTCGGTAAACCACGTCTGAGGAATGAACCCGTACTCAACCGGAAAGACAATGGATGAATGCAGGACTCTATCTAAGACAAAAGCTTCCCACTTTGG
Organism: Candidatus Bathyarchaeota archaeon; assembly: GCA_963780265.1. Classification (GTDB taxonomy): domain Archaea; phylum Thermoproteota; class Bathyarchaeia; order 40CM-2-53-6; family 40CM-2-53-6; genus FEN-987. Next base: position 78,915 of record CAWABQ010000028.1, on the reverse strand, counting down.
GTTGTACTCGTACTTGTCCCTAGAGCCACTGGCAACCTCCACGATAATATTCACGATCCCAGCTGGTTCGTCGCCTACAGGTATGTCGCGTAAGAGGTTCAAGCTCGCACTTACACCTCACTGACCGAACGCGCTGGGTCTTAAGAGGTTTGATTGAGCTCCTACCCTCCGTCCGGCCTGATCACGAGATGTGCTGTATCGCCGGCGACTTGAACCATCTGGATGTTCCATGGGGACAAGAGTGCATTGGTTACTTATGATGGCTGGTAGTCGCTTAGCCAAATCTGCATATTGATGTCCGAGCCTGATGGGACTTCCACCTGCGCTGTGTACGTGGAATATCCCGCAAGTGATACTCCCATTCCGTAACTTCCCCCCGGCACCCACACCTGGAAATAACCATCCAGACTGAACGTCGTGTAATTTCCAGGCCTAACATCAATTATTCCGGTCACCGCGTAATTGTTCGGTTCCAAAGTTATAGCCGCCCATGATAGGGGGCGTGCTAACTCAAAGAGGTCTGGGCCCGTAATGTATCCGGAGATCCTAGTGGCACGATCTAGAGGCTCGACAACTGAAACGTTCGATCCCGCGGGGACGAACACTTGCAGTTGATTTGTTTGATAATAGCCATCGACCCAGATCCTAATCGTGAATTCCCGCGGTAGATCATCCCACGGATACAGAAACAAGCCACCAGGACTTTGGCCTGCCCCATCTGTAGTATCATAGAAGCCGGACCAGATGAACCGGGGGTCTCCGAAATAACGGTCGAACCCAGCCAAGATGAAATCCGCGCTGGACCTGCCATTCGGTATGTAGCTGGCATTGGCCGCCACAAAGTTCCCATAACCATCGAAGACTTCGATACGCGTTGGTGTGCCGTCCAAATGATTAATTGGTTGAGCATAAGCCTGCGTTGAGTCGATGATCGAGAGAAGTCCCTCATCCCTGAAAAAAACCGTCAAATCAATTACGGGATTTTTGATCATCCAGACTAGGCCATCGGCATCGCTGCCCAACATCACACTCAGGTGAAGTATCGCCTTTTGAGTGTACCCAAGCGTCTGGATGACAACGCTGTAATTGTCAGTCTGCAATCCCACGTAAGTGAAGGTTACGTTCGATGAGCCCAAAGGTTGCGTTGCGTTTGCTTGGTAGACCACGCCGTTAGAACCTATTATTAGGAAGTCGATTGTTTTTCCAGGATGACTCCATAACCTACCTACCAACGGTGTCTGATCATCAATTGAATAGAAGGTGAGCTCAAGTCCACCTGCCTTATACACGGAAAAGCTGATGCTCACGGCACCCTGACATGCCAGCCCTATAGTTGCATAAACGTTGTCCGTTTGGTAATAGAAGTCTCTGATCCCAAGATTGGCAAAGCCAGCAAAACTTGGGGACGACGATACGCGAGCAATGATTTGATATGTTCCTGGCAGAAGCCCGTAGTTTTGTGAGAAAAGTGAGGCGATCCCGAAGCCTCGAGAGTTACTGAACCCCTGTAGCTCTACGGTAGCGCTCTCTGCACCAGCTTTAACGGATGTTACGTTCTGTGCTCTAAGTATGCCTCCCTGGTCGTACGCTGAAACGGTCAGTGTGGAGTCGAACTGAATCTTATCTTGCCCTATAGTCCCTTTCTGATCTCTAAAATGTACTGTAACGTCAATTATACCTGACCGAATAAGAGGTATAACAGCAGACGTATCATCCGTCTGGTTATTCAGATGCACCCTGATCTCTGCGAGCTGGATATACGAAGTCACGAACGCGTAAAGCAAGTAGTCACCTGATGTCAGGCCGGATGTGTAGCCAGCTAGGTTCTGAGGGATTCGTCCGTCGAACCCCAGTTGGCCGTGAATGGCAAAGGCAAAAGATGTCGAAGTTGGATTCGTAAAATTCGATACGCCATAAGGTGGAGCTGTGGAGGCCACAACGCCTCCATTCAGGTTTACAAGGTCGACTGTGATTGCTCGAGGAGTGGGATTGCCGTTAAATCCGAAGAGGGTTCCCCAGGGTATTAGCGAACCCACGCAGTTTTCTGACAATACTGTTCCGGCAATTGTGGGGCTTCTGGTTAGGTAGATGTCTACCGCTTCAAGTGATTGCGTGGGACCGACATTCACTCTGATTGGTCTGGTTGCTGGGATGTAGCCGGCAGCGTAAGCGGTGAGGTTGTACGTGCCCGGAGCGACGCCAAATAATGTGTAACTGCCAAGGGCAGTGGAGTTGATGAACGCTTGAGCTGAAACAGACCTCCCTAGATAGTCTATGCCGGTTGCGAGTACTTGGGCTCCGGTCCCGGGTGGCAGTTGTATTGGTTGCCCAGCCAATGATGGGTCGTGTTCTCCAGAGTCTCTAAGAACTCCAGAAATATACGCGGGATCCCTACTCCCCTTCACCACTATCGTTGGAAAATTCTGGGGGCCAATAGATGCGCCGTTGATGAAAGCCTTGAAAAAGTAGCGTCCCGCAATGGAAGGAGATGTGACCATGAAGAGCCTGATGTATTGGGTTTGGTTTACAACGAAGATTCCTTGTTCAACTAGCGGGGGGGGCGAATAAGAGCTAGGACTGTGAGTTACGATGATATTCTTAACGCTGATTCTCCACCAGTTGGGGCCAATCTGGTCCGAACCTGACAGTCTTGACAGCGAGAAAATGTGTGGGTCGTAATTATTGGTGAAGCTGGTCCAAGCTTTGCTGAGCGTCAGTCCTGCGAAGTCCGGAGGGATGTAGATGTCGAATGAAACTGTCACCGAGATTGGCTGGACGGGAGGGGAAGGCAAGACCTGAAAGTTCGCCGTTGCCGAATCGGCTCCAGGGCTACCGGTCACGGTAATCGTGTAGACGCCAGCCGACACATTACCGACAATGAAAGTGGTGCCCACAATTATCGTACCAGCAGCGATGGTACAACCAGGTGAAGTAACAACACCTCCTGAGCCTGAAATCGAACATGACGAATCAGTTAGATTGAATCCGCTACCGGCTATGCTTACAGGCGTTAAAATCGGACCCGACGACGAGCTTAGCCTGATTTGTTGAAGAGTAGCTGTAACCGTGAATGAAGCCCTAGCTTCCCCTGAATCATCCCCATTAGTCGTCGCGGCAATTGTGTAGGTGCCGGGAGCTACCGTTGGAACCGTTGGAACAACAAAAGTGAAGGGGGTCAAAATGTTGCCTCCTACAATATTGCAGGTGGGGGCAGGAGTCGGCACGGGGGCACCTGTCAAGGTGCAGGTAGTATCAGTCGAATAAAACCCAAACCCAGACACGCTGACAGAGGTGCCGACCGGACCTGAAGATGGATTGAGAACAAGCGAGGGCGGAAGGACAGTAAATGTGGATGTTGAGGAATCGCCTTTCTGGCTACCGGTTCCGTTAACAGTGTACTTGCCTGCGAGAACATTAGGGACGTTAAACGAGCCGGTCAGAATGCCGCCTGAAATTGAGCAAGCGGGAGAGCTGACTGGTCCGCCTGACAATGTGAATGTGCAGCTCGTGTCACTCGACGAGAATCCTGAACCCCACACCTGAACTTGCGACCCAATCTGACCGGAGAGTGGGTTAAGCATGAGAGGATTCAGGGTGACAGTGAACAATAGGTCTCCGTCACTGTTAGTCAATATGGTGCTATTCGGATAACTCAATTTTACTGGGCCAAAGCCTGGGAATCCTGCACCCAGCGTAAGGTCGTACTTTCCGGGCGAGACAGCCACTTTAGTCACATTGTCGGATAGGACGGAACTAGTGGTTTGAGAGATCAGGAGCAATCCTAACAGTAGTAGGAGTGCAAGTCTCGTGGCCGCTCGCCGCCCTGAACGATGCCGCATCATTGAGGGCGCCAGGAAAGCTAGTTCGCTTTAAGTTTGGATAGTTCTTCGGTATCTGCTTCTGGTTCGGGTTCTTCCTCTAGTTCTGAATCGCCCTTGCGAACTCGACCGTACGCTGCCGCGATAGCGAAAACAGCCGCCACAATCAGGAATCCCGCTAGGAATGAGGCTGTGGTAAACCCAACTGCTGAAGTCGTTGCCGTTCGCACAAAGGCGCCAGCGGCGGCTCCACGAAAGGTTGGTTGGGGTGTTAAAATGTAGACGGCGTAGGCGTTAGCGGCGTTGAGGGCGCCAGCAACTAAGGCCCACAACGCAAGTTTTCTCCACGAAACCTTCGGGTTTTTCGATTTTTGTAACCGACCAAATAAGATCCCGACGACTATGATTGGAATGATTATCGGCAGCTGTGGCATCTCGGTTGAACTCCAATAGCGCGGGCGCAAAGGTAACCGTGTTTATATAAGGCTAACTACAAGGCATAGTTGGGAATCAGCGCGTTGAAGCTTCACGCAGTACGCCCCAATCATCCCAATCTCAGATTTGCTTTGGGCGATCTCGAAGCCATTGTACTTCGGCAGCTTTGGGAATCTAAAAGACCGCTTTCCGTAAGAGAATCTCAATCTAGAACTGCGAGAAGTCGACCAGTTGCAGTAACAACCGTAGCAACAATATTGGACCGCCTTTATAGAAAGGGGTTGGTTTCGAGGCATCTTGCAAGGGAGGGTAGCCCGCACTACTTATACAGTCCAAAGGTTACGGAGGAAGAATTCAAGCAAGCTGTCGTTAAGAACGTAATGGAAGGATTACTTCAAGGTTTTAACGACGTGACTGTAGCATACTTGGCTGAAAGAATGAGTGCCTCTAATGGAAACGATCTTCATATTGTTTCAAAATACCTGAATCGGCTGCGCAAGAAGGAAAAGAAATGATTCCTGTTTTTCCGCGATACCTCTTCCTCATAGGCTGGTTGATTGTTGGTCCGTCCAGGCTTGCCCTTCCTACCATAGGTCTACTTGCAGCCGGGGTCGTTCTCGTATTCGTTCTGCGGCGGTCCTATCGCGAGCGAACTGTTGCTTTGCTTGGAATTTTCGGCTTGATGCTAATCGAGAGTGTATTCTTCCTTGGATTAACGCTTCACTTTATGCTCAGAGGCGAACCGGCTCAGGTAATCGAGACTTCCAGAGGTTTCGTTGACCTATTTCACGACTTCAATTTTTGGGAAGTTCTACTAGGGGCTGTGGCTGCTGGATGCGCCGCAATTTTCATCGAATTCGGAAAATCACGAATGAGCCTTTCGAAAGCATTTCCGCAAATCACATTTATTGACCCCCCAAATCGCCTTGAGGAAATGGTTAAGCGGCTCGCGACGCAGGCTGGAATTTCGGCCCCAGATATTCGTTTGATAGATTCCGGTGTGCCCTCGGCGTTTACTGTGCGAGCAAATCGAAGGTACACGGTTACGCTCTCCATAGGCCTCCTAGAGTCTTTGGAAGAAGGCGAAGTGGAAGCTTGTCTCGCCCACGAGATTGCACACTTGAAAAACAATGATTTCACCGTGAGGTTTGTGGCAACTCTCGCAAAGGTCGCTCTCTTCGCTCGACCGTTGAGCTACCTTCTTGAACCCGCGGTTTACAGGGCACGCGAATTCTTGGCAGATTTGACTGCGGTTAGGTTAGTCGGGGGTCCAGACGCATTGATTTCCGCGTTAGCAAAACTGAAGGAGTCTAGCGATTTCGACTTAGCATTACAAGGGTCCTCATGCGTGTGCAGTCTAACCGCACGAAAAGGAGTAATGCGAATATTCGACAAGCATCCACCTATAGAAGATCGATTAAGAGCACTTTCGGAAATGAAACAAAAGTGAACGCCACTCACAAGATTCAGCCCTTGGTTCTTGTCATCCTAGCAGTATGTCTGCTGTCTGCGCTGATGGGATCTGTTCAAGCTCAGACTATTCCGCACTTGACGGTCACACTGACCGGACAAACGCTCACAGCTGGATTCAACAATAATGTGACAGTTACAGTGGTCGATAACTACTACAACTACCCGGCAATATACGATGTTGATATTGCCGTAACAATCCCCTCTGGTTTGACGATGTATGGAGACAGTCATTGGCACCAAAATACAATGCAGTTAGGCCAGTCGGCTACAATCGACTTTCAAGTATACGCTCCAACAGCGGCCATAGGGATTACCTATCAGGGTTCAATAACTGTAACCTACAAAGCGCTAGGAGACGTATCTTACACCCAAGAAGTTCACTCGGTCAGCTTCTCGGTCTATGCTTACATTAACCTCATACTATATGGCGTGCAGGTCACACCTTCAACCTCAACGCCCGGCGGTAACGCTACAATCTCAGGGAACCTGCTCAACACCGGCAACCTGGCGGTTTACGATGCGAACGTCACTACCGACTCTGATATCATAGTGCCGAGCGCCCTGTCCAGCGGTTTCTTGGGCGAAATCGATCCGAACATACCCAGACCATTCAGCGTATTGGTAGTGTTCAAAAGCACTGTTGCTCCTGGAAACTACTCAATCCAAGTGAGGGCATCTGCCATAGACAATGCTCGACCCGGTTCACCATATGTAGTCCAAGCAACCGCCAATATCCGACTGATAAGACAAACTTCGGTTCCGAACCAAGGACGCGGAGGGCCAACCGGAGTAGTCGGAATTCTCCTTGAAATTCTAAGATATCTTGAAGGTATATTCTTCGGGTCCACAAGTCCATTCGGCATGACGCGCTCAATCATGCTTTCAGGAACGGTTCCCAGTCAACCGAACAGGCACGTTGCAATGTAACCTCTAGAAAATACCCTAGATGAGGTCAGGCCGTTAGTGTAGCTATGAGCTGACGGAGAGCGTTTTGACTCCACTCAAACTCAACCGAGAGACAAGACAAGTCTGCTTATTCGTACTTTAGGGCTACAACTGCGTTCATTCTAGAAGCTCTCCACGCTGGATAGAGTCCTGCTATTGTCGCAAGTAGGACTGGAAATGTTAGCGAGAAGACGATGAGTTCAGTTGAGAAGACAGGAACGATGGTCATTCCACCCCCTCCACCCCCTCCGCCTCCTCCGAATGCGACAGCGTCCGCCGCCTAATCCTCCGAGCATGCCTCCCATCAGGAAGGATAGCGCATAACCTAGTGCGAGTCCGCAGAAGGCTCCAATTACTCCCGTGAGTGCGGCCTCTGCTAGGAACATGCCCATTATTTGCTTCGGCCTGTAACCTATAGCTTTCAGGATTCCGATTTCTCTTGTGCGTTCCATCACTGAGACGTACATTGTGTTAACTATTCCAACAGTTGCTACAAACAACGATACCGCGCCTATGCTGCCCAAGAAGACTGTCAATTGTCCCGTGATCCCTTGGATGCTTGACAGGATTTGTCCCGGGCTTATCACTCGAACATTATCGGAATAGTAAGTCGTTATTGTGTTCTGAACGGTCGCAACATCATCCGTGTTGTCAATTATGACGTAGATGCCTGTAAAGTATGGAGATTTAGAGAGAATTCCGCCTGCCGCGAACGATATGAAGATGGAATCATCAATATTTGCGAATAATGCCGTACCATACTGAGCCAGAATTCCGTTGGCGAGAACAGCGTATGACATGGCTCCTTTGCTTCCTTTAATTCCCGAAATAGACATGGCAACCATTTGGTGAAGTCCGATTGGTGTTCCAGACACCGGATTGGCTATTCCCCATCCTATGGCGGCAGATGTCGTGTCGCCCAAGAGCGGTATAGAGCCTTCAGCAACGGTCAAGCCACTGTATAAGACGGGCAGAGCCACCATGTCTATGGCGACCACGCTGGCTTGAATCGATTGTCCGCCACTGTTGATATTTGCACCATAGCTGTAGTACGGATAAGCCCCAATTACGCCAGGTATTGATTTGAGGTAGGTTACGTCCTGTTGGCTTAGCTGGTAAGTATTTGTTGAACCGCCAGCGAAGAATCCTCCCGCATTTCGTATTGTGAGAATGTTCGCCCCAGTCTTCTCAATATTGCTGGCGATGCCGGCGTTAAGGCCGCTTGAGCTTGCTATTAGGGAAAGGATAATGGCTGAACCAACCGTGATTCCCAGTATCGTTAGGACGCTGCGGATCTTTCTATCAATCAGAGCCTTGTACGCTAACTTGAATAAATCACCAAATTGCATTGTCTACATCTCCCCGCAAAATTCAACCAATGCCTTGAACGCAACCTCGTATAATCCAGATACTTGCATATCGCTCATGCCGCTGAATAAGAATCTAACCGCTGGAGATGCTCATCTTTCTCTATCAACCCATCCCTAAGGGAGATGACGCGCTGCGTCATGTTAGAGATTTCTGCGTTGTGAGTAACAATCAATATCGTTGTTCCGAATCCTTTGTTCACTTGGACAAACTGATTGACCACTTCGCGAGTGGTCTTCGAGTCCAAGTTGCCTGTGGGTTCGTCGGCGATGATCAAAGCCGGCTCTGTGACAAGGGCTCTAGCTATAGCAACTCGTTGCTGCTCTCCGCCGCTAAGTTCCATTGGACGCTTGTTCGCCAACCGGTTAAGTCCGACTGCACTAAGCGCCTTCAGCGATCTGCTCCTCCGCACCTTTTCAGGTATGCCTCTGGCGATTAGTGGCATCTCCACATTCTCGACCGATGTGAGCCTTTGAATCAGGTTGAAGGCTTGGTACACAAACCCCAGCTTCCGATTTCGGAGGAGGGAAAGTCTGTCTTCACTCAGCCTTTTCAGGTCGACCCCGTCTATGATCACTCGGCCTGAAGTGGGCGGATCTAGCGCCCCTATCACGTTAAGGAGTGTTGATTTTCCGCTGCCCGACGGCCCCATTATTGACACGAACTCTCCTCTTTCTATCCTAATATTGATGCCCCTCAAGGCGGGGTAATCAACGTGGCCTACACGGTAGACCTTCGTTACATCTATCGTTTGCACGGCAGGGGCGGATCGTGTTGCCACAGGCATCAACTACATGGGATAGTTTAGTTTGTACATTTACACCTTACGCTGCATCAGGGCATCGAAGAACTGTAGAAAAACTGAGGGGGGAGGACAGAACGCTGTACCTTTTCTAGCTTTTCCCTTTGAGTTTCTTTGTGTACGCTTCGGCTAGTTTTCCGAGCTTGTAAATCAACCAGATGAATGCGACTGCTATCGCAACTCCGAATATGCCTCGAATGATCGCAAAGAGTCCGAAGCCTATTGGCATTTGTGGCATAATCCCCCACTCACCTCCACTCTCTTTCCCAAATCGAACGCCTCTCCGCCTGGTTAAAGCGGTTGAGGATGATTCATCCATCTCCGTTATAAGCTAACTATAGGCTGTAGTTGAATTTCAACGTGGAGAACCATGAGTCAAATATCCTTAGACTGTCAGCGCAGGGAGTCGGTAGGTTTGGGACCTAGCATTGGCCTCTACTCGTGCATTTTCTGCGACAGGTGTTTCGGCACTAAACCTCAACTCAAGAACCACTACCACAAGCACGGAGAAAGCATTCTGAACTACGAGGGCAACATCATTGACAGCCTTTGATGGCGACGCGTCGTTTAGGGCGCTAGAACAGGCAACGGCAGTATTTTCAGAAATTCCTAGTGGCTCAGCTCAACTTGCCCTCCTGCTAATTCTGGTCCTGATTTATCATACTGCACATTGATAGTGTTCATCGCGGAACGTAATTGGTAGCAGGGTGGTGGGCACAACAACAAGCTAGCTCTAGCTAGCAAACTTGGACAGTAGACTGCCCCCGCCCCTTGGACTTTGAGCTGCTTATGTTGGCCCTCTTGGTTTTCTGCGCCTCGACGCGACGAAAACGGCACCGACTAGTAGGATGACGGCAGCGAGTATCAGCAATTGGTTTTGCTGAAGCATGTTCATCAGATCTCCGCCTGGTGGGCTGGGAGTCTGCGTGCTTGTGTGCTTGGGTGTTTGAGTTGATGTCTGTGTGGCCGGACTAATGTTCAAGACGAGGTTGGCAGCTCTGTTTACTCCACCGCCAGCCCCTGTCACTATTAATGTGAATGGTCCGGGGGGCGCGTTCGCTGGAAGCGTGACTGTAAGCGCTGAAGCAAAGTCTGGGGTTCCGGATGTGATGGTGAAAACTCCGTTGGCGCCGGACGGTAATCCTGACACGGACAGAGTGACTTGGGAGTTGAAGCCGTTCAAACCGACCACGTTGACCTGGTATGTTGTTGTTCCTCCTTGGGTCGATGTTTGGGATGGGGGGTTCACGTCGATTCTGAAGTCGGGTGACTGCCCAACCGTTAGCATGAACGTGGTTGGGTGTGATGTTGTTCCCGCGGTTGCCCGTGATCGTTAAGGTGTACTGTCCAGAAGCCGCAGACGCTGTTGTTGTGATGGAGAGTATTGAACTGAACTTTGGCGTTCCCGATTTCGGATTCAGCGACGCAGAGACTCCCTTCGGAGCGCCAGTAACTTTCAAAGCCACGTTCTGAGACGTTCCCGATAACAGGCCCACCGTAACCGTTGAGGTTGTGCTTGCTCCGGGTATGATGGTCTGCTTCGCTGGTGAGGCCGATATGGAGAAGTCGAAGGCCTGTAGGGCCTTCACCGCCAGAAGAGCGTTCGCCTGATGCTTCACGCCCTTTGCAGAACCGGTGAGAGTGATGGGGTAGCTGCCCGGAGGAGTTGAGCTGGAAGTTGAAACTCGTAGGGTGGGCGGACTTGGAATCACTTGGTAATTCATTCCCGGCCCCAGACCCGACACCTGAATGTTGATAGTAGTACCGCTGTACGATGGGTCGCTGTAGGATATGAGGACCTGAAACGTCGCAGCCTCACCCTGCTTAACCGTAACACTAGACCGGGGACAACCCGAGGCTGAAATCGAACGGGGTTGGAGCGGCGGTTGTCGTGGCTGTCCAACCAGCCACTTGAACCACTTGGAAGGGTGTGCAAATCCCGTTGCTATTGGTTTGCCATCTGGCTCCCAGACACCTACTTCGGCAACATATGTTCCAACAGTGCTAAGGCCGGGAGGGGATGCTTCGTATTGCACCCCGCCTACAACTTTCATGCGTGCGCTCCCCCAAATCTTCGCATTCAAAAAGTTCGTGGGTGTGCTCTGCCAAATAGCTACCTCGGCAGTTTCGTGACCCGTCCACTGACAGCAGCCAGCTTCGAACCAGAAAGTAACCGTGAACGATTTGCCTACGGGCACAGGTGTGGGACTAACAGATACGTGAGCTCCAGGTGTGGAACCAACAGATACGTGAACTGGTGAATCCGCATTTACGGTTCTCGCAACACCGCCCACCGACACGGCCAATAGGAGCAAAATCGCTAGACCGGACTTAGCTGGCAAATTTCCTTTCCAGATTCTCATTCTCGTGGGTGATAGTTAATGGGCTGCGACGCTATTTGGCACTTTGCATGAATGTTAGAGAAATTGAGGCAACTGAAAACTCGACACGGGAGAACGAAGGCGCTGTTCATTGAAACGCCGACAAACCCATACTCCCTCAAAAAACGTCACTTTCTCAGATTGTTCTGAATTCTGTCAGCCAGACACTCAACCGACAAAACCCAACCTCACACGCGACAACAAAAGGACAGCTATGCGAGTGTTAGCGAGCACGCGTAAACCCCCATGTGTGTGCGGTCTGCTGGTGCGAGCCACCAAGTTTGAACCATCGTTTTAGTGTGTGTGTTGTTGTGAGCATGGTGGTGGGGGCGCTGGGATTTGAACCCAGGGCTTCGCGGTTGCGGTTTAGGCAACTCACGCGGGCCCAAGCCGCGTATCATAACCATGCTAGACTACGCCCCCTGAAGAAAGCTTCGCCCAGCACGAGCCGCTATTGCGCATAGCTTGAGTAAAGAAGATTTCTAGATTGAAAATTCACCAGGCCCTATAGTGAAAGCTTCTTTCGAGGCAAAGTACTAACGCGGTGCAAGGCGTAACAGGTCCGCGGGTTCACTCGAGAATCATCGGCAAGGCCCCCATTGAAGGGTGGCATCCACCCGCCGGTTGGGGGGCATCCGCCCATGTCCCACGAAAGGCTTTTGAGCGATTGTGTCAGGAGATGTAGTTTAGGTGTTATCTATTGTATGAGGCTGGTGAAGCTGTGCTGATTGCAGAGGTTCCAGTGGTAGATAGTGGGGATTACGTCTACGTATGCGAAGGGTGCGGTGAAGAATTAACCGAGATTCCGTACTATAACCGATTCTACTGCGCAAATTGCGGTTTACACTATTAATCGGAAGTTCTGCATCGTAAGCTTTGTTTAGGCATCGGAGATTCTGTCCTTGGCGCGTTTTCTTTGCGGCAGGGCAACAGGGCCGAAGGCGACTGGTTTCGACCGCTTCCTCTGATCACTAGCGCCCTTCTCTTTGTGTTTCTTTTAACCGTCGTTGCCTTGTCAGCAACAACAGGCATGGCATCCAACAACCCGCCCAAATACATTGACGAATATGCGGTCCCAACGTCTAACTCTGCGCCCCTCGCAATAGCTGTCGGCAAGAACGGCATGGTCTGGTTCACCGAATCCAACGCAACCAAACTAGGCACGTTCGATCCAACGAACAAAACCTTCAAGGAATATTCAGTACCGGGAGTCGGCGACATGTGGGGAGTGACGGTTGATCAGAGCGGTTACGTTTGGTTGACCCAATACTCGGGTAAAGGGTCTGTAAACCCAGGTGGCGCTATCGTCCCCGGAGGCCACGGGCGTTTGGTGCGCTTCAACCCCGTGTCCGGGAACTTTACAAGTATAGACATACCCACCGAGGGGTCCTTCCCTTTCAGGCTCATCGCAGATGACACAGGTCGAATATGGTTTACCGAGCTGCTGGGCAACAAGATCGGCGTTTACGACCCACTTTCAAATCGGCTTGAGGAGTATACCGTGCCTTCATATTTTGCAGGGCCCGCCGACCTGACATTCGATGGGCACGGAAACTTGTGGTTCACGGAGGCCTATAACGAATCCGTTGCAGAGTTCCACCCGCTAACCAAGACTTTCGTCGAATATCATTTCTCCACAACCGATCCATCGCGTTTCATCGCATCTCCCGTTGGCATCGCCATTGCCCAAGATGGCAAAGTTTGGTTTGCAGACCATGGCGGCAACTGGATAGTCGAATTCAACCCGGCGTCGGGGGCATTGACGCGTTACCCAACGAGTGCCCCCTCAGGCTATTCGTACGGGGTGGCAATTCCAAACGGGTTGCTCATCGATGGGCATGGAAGAATATGGTTCTGCGAGCACTGGGGCAACCGTATTGGCTACTTTGACCCCGGCACTCGGACAATGGTCGAATTTCCTATCCCAACCGGACCCATCAGCACTGCCCTTTGGATCGCCCAGGCCCCCAACGGCGACATTTGGTTGACAGAGTGGAGTGCGAACAACATTGGAGTCTTACCTGCTAATCCCTCTGTTCCATTTTCTGTCGGCGTTTCCAAAGATAATTTGAGCTTGGCTGCAGGGGGAAACACTGGCCTGTCCCTTTTGACAAACACTACTCCAAAGGTTGCTGGTAATGGCACATTCACATATTCTTGGTCTTCCTACAACCCTAGCGAAGTTGGAGTGACCTTCTCTCCCGATCCATATCCTTCGCTTGCCGGGCCAACGGGGAAAACAAGCGAAGCTGAGATCAAGGCCTCGAGCAGCGTAAGTCCCGGCAATTATACGCTTGCACTCGGAATAGATGCTGGGGCCGTTCGAGTGTCCAGTATGGTCCAGATTCAGGTGACCCAGAAGGGGCGCTCTATTGCGTTTCCTGGAACAACAGTCGTTCTCTACTTGGCACCACTCCTAGCAGTGGCTGTAGGGGTTTTGTTGCTTCGCAGAAAGTTCAGGGAGGCCGCCAAAGGGCGTCAGAGTACTCAGTCTAATGTGATTTAGTAGGGTTGACTTTAAACCCCCAATCCCCATCAGTTCGGCTGAGTGGCTTTCTTGGCGGCATCGGCAAAGCTCAGGTTCTTCACTGAGTCTGTAATTCGTGAAATGACTAGGTTAAGTGAGGAATATGGGGCGATTAATCTCTCTCAGGGCATGCCAGATTTCGACCCGTCCCCACACTTGGTCGAAGCCGCTGTCGAAGCCATAAGGCGCGGGTCGAATCAGTATTCGACAACATGGGGGCACAGAGGCCTCAGGGAGGCTGTTGCTAGCAAAGTCAAGGAATACAACGGCATTGACGCCGACCCCGAAAAGAACATTACCATCGCGTGCGGTTCAACCGAAGCCCTTGCCGCCGCCGCGTTCGGGTTGACCAATCCCGGTGATCGCATCGTGGTTACGGACCCCTTCTATGAGAACTATGTCCCGGATGCGATCATGGCGAACTGCGAAGTGATCTACGTCCCCTTCGGTAGGAATCTGGTCCTTGACGAAGAAAGCTTGAAGAACGCCATGGCAACACGTCCAAAACTCATCGTCCTAAACACACCGAACAACCCTACGGGAAAGGTCATGGACAAAGAGCAGTTGAAACTCATTGCGGACCTATGTGAAGAGGAAAAGACAATCGCAGTTACAGACGAGATATACGAGCACATCGTTTACGATGGGAAGAAACACGTCAGCCTAGCATCTTTGGGCAACATGCATGAGCGGACCGTGACCATAAGTGGCGCTTCAAAGACCTACAGCGTCACAGGATGGAGAGTTGGTTGGGCTATAGCGGAGGCAAAGCTAACAAATGCCGTCCGAAAAGTTCATGATTACTTTACTATCTGCGCTCCAACTCCGTTGCAAGAGGCGCTTGTGACCGCCCTAAACTTCCCATCCACGTATTACGACAGACTCACCGAAGCATACGACAGAAAGCGAAGGATGATGATGAAAATCCTCGACGAGGGCGGGCTACAATATCAAAGGCCGGAAGGCGCTTACTACATCCTAGTGAATGTTCCCGACCAATTCAAGGACGGCGAAGAATTCACCGATCACCTTCTCAAGAAAGTCGGGATAGCCGTCTTGCCCGCGAGCGCCCTCTACCATAACAAAGAGCTAGCGAGAGGGAAGATACGCATAGCGTATTGTAAGAAAGATACGACCTTACAAGAAGTTAGACGGCTCATTAAGAAGCTCACTGAGAAACCCAAACAGAGGCTGGCAGCCAAAACAAAATCGTAATCGGCGGCGATGGAGCGAATGGCCTCCGGAAGAATGCTTCAAACGCTGCAGGCGCTCTCGAGACTACCCAGCCCAGGGCCAGCTCCTGCATTTACTCACGTTGATGTTAGTCAGGCAATTCTCACAATTGGTGATGAAGGCCAGATTGGGAGGATTGAGCTTTCAAGAAGACTAGGGATTGGCGAGGGCGCAATCCGAACGATAATAAAACATTTGACGCAAGCAAACATCATCACAATCGAAAAAGGTGGATGCGCATTAACAAGGCGTGGGGCACAGCTCTACAAGTCATTGAGGTCGAGGGTGTCGAAAATTTCAAGCATGGATGCGAGGGCGCTAGCCCTGGACAAGGTTAGCGCAGCTGTCTTGATACGAGGTTCGGGGCACCTCGTGAAGAGGGGAATCGAGCAAAGAGACGCCGCTATACGCGCAGGTGCGACGGGAGCTTGCACGCTCGTATTTCAAGGCCGAGAATTCTTAATGCCGATGAGTGAAAGTGAGGAGTGGAGACTTGGCCAAGATGATCCGCTCTTTCAAGATTTGAAAAATGCGTTCAATCCAGAAGAGGGCGACGTTGTTGTGGTAAGCAGTGCGTCTGGCAGGGTGTTAGCTGAGCACGGGGCAATGGCAGCTGCTCTTACGTTCATGGCATGATTATCTTGTGACCTGAGCCTCGAAAGGGCCTGTTCCCTCTTATCCACCGCGGATGAAGTCTTCGAGCATACGCCTAGCCTGGTCGTCAGGGTATTGCTCGGGTGGGGATTTCATGAAATATGCTGAAGGGGCTTTCAATGCGCCGCTAATTCCCCTATCTAATGCCAACTTGGCGCACCTTATTGCGTCGATTACAACGCCCGCACTGTTCGGAGAATCCCAGACTTCAAGCTTGGTTTCGATATTCAGTGGTACGTTTCCGAACGTGGTTCCCTCTAGCCGTATGTAAGCCCACTTCCGATCTAGCAGCCACGGCACATAATCGCTCGGCCCGATGTGCACGTTGTCCGGAGGAATCTCATAGTCAAGTACCGACGTAACCGCGCCGGTCTTTGAGATCTTCTTGCTTTCAAGTCTCTCCCGCTCGAGCATGTTGAGGAAATCCGTGTTTCCACCCACATTGAGCTGGATTGTGCGTTCAAGTTTGACACCTCGATCCTTGAAAAGTTGAGTAAGGACCCTGTGAACTATTGTTGCACCGACTTGTGACTTGATATCATCCCCAATTATTGGAAGGCCGCGCTTCTCGAATACCTGCTGCCAACGTTTCTCCCTCGCGATGAAAACAGGAATGCAGTTCACGACTGCGCATCCAGCATCCAGGGCTTGTTCCACATACCATTTCGTGGCAAATTCACTGCCAACAGGAAGGTAGTTGAGTACAATGTCCGTTTTCGTTTCCTTCAAAACATGGGAAACGTCTACTGTGTGTGAAGGGTGCTTCTCGATGACCTTGCTCAAGTATTTGCCCAGGCCATCATGGGTCATGCCCCTTTGAACTTCCACGCCGAGTTTCGGGACCGTGCTGAACTTTATCGTATTGTTCGGTTTAGTGAAGATCGCTTCAGCTAATTCCTTTCCAACTTTGTTCTTGTCGATATCAAAGGCGGCGGAGAAGGTCACGTCACGAACGTGGTATCCTCCTAATCTAACGTGCATCAAGCCCGGGACGAATTCATTATCCTTTGCATTCTTGTAGAACTCCACGCCCTGAACGAGCGAGGAAGCGCAATTGCCTACGCCAACGATCGCAACACGAATCTTTGCCGTTCTAGTTGCCTCCAAACATTGAGGATGCCCTGTGAAATTGCTAAGGTCATATGTAAAGAGCTAGTCGGCGGCTTGGAATCGCCTTGCAAGAGGACGCAAAATTCACCTAGGCGACCGATGATGAAGAAAGTATATTGGCGTTCGGGCAAGTAGTCCCATAGGCATACAGGTGAGCAAGGCGTTGGACAAGGGAGAACAAGAGTCGTTCCTGCATGACGTGGATGAGTTCTGCAAGGAACTCAGGCCTATTGAAGAGGTCTGCTATGTAGAGCACGCTTTCAATGATCAGCTAATTCCTCTCTGCAG
The DNA here is from genome assembly GCA_963780265.1 of Candidatus Bathyarchaeota archaeon. Taxonomy (GTDB): domain Archaea; phylum Thermoproteota; class Bathyarchaeia; order 40CM-2-53-6; family 40CM-2-53-6; genus FEN-987. Next base: position 61,881 of record CAWABQ010000028.1, on the reverse strand, counting down.
GAAGTACAACCTCCTCGGTATCCCCGTTAGAAAGGAATACGGCGGCCGCGGGGCAGACTCGGTAACTTACACGAGGGCCCTCGATCGAATAGGTATGGAAGGGACTGGTATTCGGACGTTCTTCTCAGGCCACACTTCCATTGGACAAGTTCCAATTCAAATGTGGGGAAATGAGGAGCAACGCAGGCGTTACCTCCCAGCTTCCGTGACGGGGGAGACGATTCTCGCTTTCGGCTTGACGGAACCTGAGGCTGGCAGCAACCCCCTTGAAATGAAAATGACGTACGAGGAGAAGGCAGGCCATTATGTTCTGAACGGTGTGAAGTATTTGATTTCCAACTGCGGGAATTGCGCACGCCATCGTGACCTTCGCATATCCCAAGGCTGGAGGCCGGGTAAGCGCCTTCATAGTTGACACCGACAAGGAAGGAATTCTAAGGCAAGACTTGACAACGAAACTAGGCATGCCAACAGCCAACACCGCCCTCTTCGAATTGCATGAGTATCCCATGCCAAAAGAGAACCTGCTCGGCAAGGAGGGTGACGGCTTCAAGATCGCCATGTCCACACTGATGAGCGGGCGTTTAAGCGTGGCCGCAGGATGCCTCGGCGTTATTGCCGATTGCTTGAAGGAAGTAGTACGGTATTCGAAGGAAAGAAGCCAACACGGAAAGCCAATTGCAAAGCATCAACTCATACAGGAACACGTTGCAATGATGAAAACTGAACTTGACGCAGCGAGATGTCTAGTCTACAAAGGCGCACGCGCCAAGAACGCGTACGACGCAGACCCAGCCAACGCCAAGGTCCGCGCGCATGCTGACCTGTTGATTGCCGAAGGCAAATTCTATGCCTCAAATGCAGCTTGGGACGCCGCGGATAGGGCGGTACAGGTCTTCGGAGGGCGAGGCTATTCTTACTTATTCAGGCCCGGCAGGCATCTGCTGGACGTGAGGGTCTGCAGGCTCTATGAAGGCACAGACGAGATCATGAAGCTGAAAATCGCATCCGCTGTCCTCGGCAAGGAATACGAGGCATACCGATAGTTATCCTGCGGATTCCAGCTTTGCCTTGACGCAATCGAAGAATTGCTGAGTGAATTTGTTTGTGCTGCTTTGAATAAGGCTAGGGGAAACCTCGCCTAGCAGACCACCAAGTTCTGCGTCAGACTTCCATGCCAATTCAGTAGTCCCCGCGTCAACGTCATTCAGGTCCATGCTTGCGGTCAGTCGAACTGAAACCCCCGCTCCCTTCCCAACCGCCTCGAATTTTGAATGAGCGGGCGGTCTCTGGTCAAGCAGGGTGAAATCGAACTTGAAGCTCCCGCGAACAAATGCAATTCCAACCTTCACAGTCACTGCAAAGTTTTTCGAATCCTTAACCTCGAAACTCTGCAAATCAGGAAGACACTTCGCAATTTCCTCCGGTTTAGATATAAACTCCCAAACTTGAACGCGTGGTCTTTTTAGAAGGAATGTGCCTTCGAGATGCATCAGGTGACGCCTCTCAAGTCAGAAGGTACTCGCTCAAATAAAACACTGCGTTGTCCGGTTCAGACTACTCCTTTTGTGCGCAATTCGGAAATGCGCTTAGAATCGTAGGCGAGGAGTGTGCGCAGAATTTCATCGGTATGTTCGCCTAGAAGCGGCGGTGGGGTTCTGATCTCAGGCTTCGTCTCGGAAAACTTCATTGGTATCCCAATCTGATTTATCGGTTCTGCTTTCGGATGTTGAAGCTTCACCAGCATTTGTCTATGCAAGACCTGTGGATCGGTGAATATTTCTTCCATAGAGTACACGGGGCCTGCGGGCAACCGGGCGTCAGTTAGGGTCTTAAGCCACTGTCGCCTCGTTTTCTGGACGAAGACTCCCTCCAAGATTGCTACCAGTTCCTTCCTGTGTGCGACGCGTGCAGGGTTCGTTGCAAACTTTGTTTCATCCGCAAGTTTCTCCATTTGAATTGCGGTACAGAATTCTCGGAATAGTTTGTCGTTACCGATTGCAACTGTGATGAATTGGTTATCCTTGGTCTTGAAGCATTGGTAGGGCACTATGTTTGGGTGTGCCGAACCCCTTCTTTCCGGACTATGGCCTGTCGCGAAATAATCTGCGGCCATATACGTCATCCACGAAATCGTGCTATCTAGTAGTGAGATGTCTAACCATTGGCCACTCCCGAGACGCTGGCGGGCGACAATTGCCCCTAGGATAGCTATCGCCGCATACATCCCTGCCCCAATATCGGATAGGGCCACGCCGACGCGGACAGGCGGCCGGCCTTGTTCGCCGGTGATTCCCATGAGGCCGCCCATCCCCTGCACGACAATATCTTAGGCCAGCTTTTCTCGGTATTCTCCAGTTTGCCCGAAACTGGTAATTGAGCAATAGATCAGGTTAGGATTTATTTTAGCGATTGTCGAATAATCGATCTTAAGCTTCTCCGTAATCCCCGGCCTGAAGTTCTCGAGTAGAACGTCGCATTTTGCCGCAAGCTCGTAGAAGATATCCCTTCCTGCATCGTTTTTGATATTCAGAGTGAGGCTCTTCTTATTGCGGTTAACCGAAAGGAAATATGCGCTTTCACCGCCGATGAACGGTGGGCCCCCAATGCCTCGTGTCATCCCCTGCGCCTGGAATCTCGATTTTGATAATTTCGGCCCCAAGGTCCCCGAGAATCATCGAGCAGAATGGACCGGTTAAAACACGGGAGGCATCGAGAACGCGGATTCCTTCTAAGGGCTTAGGCAAGGCGTTTCTCATTCCTTATTGCAAGCAGCCTATCAGATAACCATGTAAGGATGCCCTCGAAGGGCACCGGTTCTTCAATTACTTGCAGTCGGGGGCTTGGTGAGCATCGTCTTGTTCACAACGAAATATGCACAATAGCCTATGATGACCGCGATAAACTGGTCGATGAACGCTGAGTAGCCGGCTTCAGTTGTCGATATCCCTGAAACCATTGGCAATAGAAAGGTTAGCCAGAGCGAGGTTATGATTACGTAGACTAGGCAACCCGCAAGAGTACTGAACTTCCGTGCATAGTAGATTATCAGTAGACCAATGAACGAGATGAGCGGGGAGAGTGATGCGATCGGGGATGCTTCCACGCCAAGGTTTGCTATGAATTGGCCGAGCGTCAACCCAAATACCGCTGGTAGGCCAAAAATGGCAACAAAGGCGCTAGGGATTTCACCGATCTTGATTTGGTATGCGAGCAGTGGAATCTTCGGAAGCCCTAGAGTCCCTGCCGCGTAGATAGCGGTGAAGATTACGAACGTTCCAAAGTCTTCCAGCTTCAAGTTAAGAGTCGACTCCCCTGCCACAACAGAGCGAAGAGGACCAGCCAGATTATGTGCACGAAGTGCCAGTAGGTGGAAGTGGCCTCAACGAAACCATGGTTCTTCGGTGAATACTGGCCCATGAACGCCCGAACGTCCGTATAGACATAAGCGATAACGCCCACCACAACGTGCGCTCCGTGAATGCCCGTCAGGAGAAAGAAACTAGCCCCGAAAAATCCGGTTGCCGGAGTCAGTATGTTATTGAGAATCAGGTGTGGCCATTCGAAGCCGAATTGGAGAATAGGAAAGAAGCTTCCAAGAATCGTAGTTCCAACAATCCCCGCCTTGAAGGCTCTCTGCTTGCCCTGTTTCAGTTGCCAAACAGCCCATTCCACAAGAACGCTGCTTGAGATTAGTATGAGCGTCTGGATCCGTGCGATGGAGTCATCCAAAATTGGTGCTCCAGCAGGGGGCCAGAATGAGAACTGCGATCTGATGGCGAAATACATGCCGAACGCCCCTCCAAAGAGCAGGAGCTCCGTCAAGATGACGATCTGGATAGTGAGGCTAATATCGACTGGGAATGGTCCGAGGGCCGTGTCTCGCGGGATTCGAGGAAGGGATTTGGTGAGGGCGGAGGCCCAGTTCTTAGTTTCGCTGTAGAGAAACCCTACAAGAACTCCACCAAATGAAAACATCATCAGGAGCGCCGCTAACCAAATCAACCCTTTGAAGAGGAAGAAGAGGCCTGTAACCGCTACCCCAGTAGCAAGGGCGATTAGTACTGGCCAGACGCTGCGCTCCAAGTATTCTGGAACATGTTCCTCTGATTGTTTCGGCGAGGTCTCTCCGGCCGTTCCCATTTTCAGGAGCCCTCCGCCCAGCCAAGCTGCATGAAATATAAATTTTCGGTAAAGACTTGTTGAATCGATTCAAGCTACAGAAATCGTATTCTTATTATTCTTATTAGCTACCGTTTACTTTTCGCAGAGCTCGAATATCCTTGATTTCACGGCGGCTCTACGAGATCCTTGGCGTCGCATGCGGCTTTGTTTTAATTGATTATGGTTTCAGTTTAGTTGCCGCCGGATTTCCAGGAGCACGGGAGCTAACTTCGCAGTTCCTAGGGGCCAACTTTCTCGTGGGAGGCTCCGTCGCAGTCTTCATCTCACTCTATTACTTGCTTAGGCCTGTTTCAGTGGCGGCGCCAACAGGAACGGAGCCTACCTTGCCCAGGCCGGATGTGGGTGTTGAGACAATTGTTGAAGAACAAACACCGCCGAAATCAGGCTTCTACAGAAACATAGAGTACGTCGGATATTTCTTCACAGTTCTCGGTCTCTTTTCCGCTGCGGACCTTGTCCTCCAAGTGTTCCTCCGCTCCACATACAATGAAGGACGCTGGTGGGTTGAAATCCTGCTAGTAACCTTCGGGGTACTATCCTACACAATCTTCGGTTCCATTGGTCGGCTTGGTTCCCAAGAAGAAGCAAAATTGACCGTCCCATTCGCACAACCAAAGCTTTACCCCGAGAATGTCACGCCGCCAGTAACCATCCCTGCGACGCCCAGCCCGTCATTACCGAACTCCTTGGAAGTGCAAATGGGAGGCTTTACGAGGTTACCGAGCGGTGAATACGAACGGCATCTGTCCGGAGAGGCTTACGACATGTTTCGAATCGAGCAAGAAGGCGTTACCGTTTGGAGAGAAGATAGGAAGGGGATGCGCTCTGTCTATTTGGCGGGACCATATGAGTTGAGCAGGAAGATGCTGGAAGACGGTGTGAAGGATGGGGAGGAATTGAAGATTGGGTCTTTGAACCTGTCAGTTGATTCGATGAGAGACTTCCTAGCCGTGTTAGAGAGCCCTCCGGAAAGTGCCCCTTCTGCTTCGAGTTAACCTAAGTTTACTTCGTTAAGAGGGCACGTAAAATAACCGATATTACAACGACGGTTGTTATGGTGAATGCAACCACAACAACCTGCTCCTTAGTCATCTAGCGCGCATCCCTCTGGAATCGTAGAACAAGGCGGCCACGCTCGTCGTCAATGCGCTGGCGAACACTAGCGTCGCTAGTGCGAGGTGCGATGTAACAGCTATGGGAAGTGTCCTCGTGTTTACGGTTATCATCCCGAGAATGATTTGGCAAAGCAGCAAGACGAAAGTTAAGGTCGAGAGTTTTGTTAGCCTGCTCCGCCAGCGGTATTTTCTCCACGCAAACAGCGTCGTCGCTACAACTAGGATAGTAACGGCAATTGTCCAAACCCTATGCGTGAACTCGATGAGTACGCTAAGCGTCAACGCCGGAATCACTTGGCCTCGGCACAAGGGCCAATCGGGGCAGGCTAATCCGGAACCCGTCGAAGATACTACTCCGCCGAGGACTATCAGGACGTAGACAGCGACCGTTGTGGCTAGCGATAATCCGCGGAACGCTGTGAGTTTCAAGGCCACGGGTCTCCGGTCACTCGTGGCCCGCGAAGCCAACTGAAAACCAGGTTAGCGACCAGAATAATCACGCCTATCCCTATGAGGAAACCCGATATGCTGGCTACAAGGTTCGGTGTTGCGTATTGGATTGGGTAGGTGTACCACCGCCGAGGCATTCCTTCTAACCCGAGAAGTAACATCATCGAAAGGAGCAGGTAGATGCCGACTTCCGTAATGACGAATTGAATGTTTCCCCATCTCTCGCTATACATTCTTCCCGACATGTAGGGGAAATAGAAGTATAGCGCAGCGAAGATGGCCTGAGTCGAGGCACCCAAGAGCATTAGGTGTAGGTGGCCCACAACCCAGTAAGTGTCGTGCAGTAAATAGTCGACTGGAATCGCCGCTTGAAAGACACCTGTAGCGCCGGCGAAGAAGAATGTGGAGATAAATGCTATGGCATATTTCATCGGCACTTTCAGGCTGATGCGTCCTCCAAGCATAGTGCCAATCCAGTTGAACACCTTGATTCCAGACGGGACGGCTATCGCGAGAGTCATTGCCATGAACGGAAATCGGGCCGTAATTGATAACCCCGATGTGAACATGTGGTGTGCCCATACACCGAAGCCGAAAACACCTATCATTATTCCCGACCCGGCGATCGCTCCATAGCCGAATATTTTCTTGTGACACATGATCGGAATAATTTCGGATATGAGCCCGAATGCGGGAATTATCATTATGTATACTTCGGGGTGGCCGAAAAACCAGAACATGTGCTGCCACATAAGCGGATCACCACCCAGTTTCGGAAGAAAGAATCCGGTCCCGAGGTTACGATCGAATAGAAGCATTACCAATGCGGCTGAAAGGACAGGTGTTGCACCTATGATCAAGAAGGAGTTTACCAGAATCATCCAAACGAAAAGCGACATGTTCCTGAACATGACGCCTGGCCCGCGGAGCCTGTAGATTGTAACTATGAAATTTACGGCGCCCAGGATTGAGGAGACGCCTAGCACGGTGAGGCCCAAAAGCCACAAGTCAATTCCGTAACCAGGAGAATAAACCGACAGAGGTGCGTAACCGCTCCAACCGGCATCAGGCAACCCAGCCCAGATCAGAGCACCGCCGACGGGAAGCAGCCAGAAGCTAAGCGCGTTCAATCTGGGGAAGTACATGTCCTTAGCACCGATTAATTTGGGCACCAAGTAGTTTCCGAACCCTACGAGGCAGGGGATTACCCAAAGGAAAATCATCGTTGTCCCGTGGGTTGTGAAGAGGCTGTCGTATATCTCAGGTGTTACAACCGCGTTTCCTGGTTCGGCCAGTTGGGTTCTGATAAGCAGCGCCGCGACGCCGCCCAGGAGGAAAAAGAAGAATGAAGTGCAAATGTATAGAATCCCAATGTCCGTGTGGTGTGTAGTTGTGAGAATTCCTTTCAAGCTTGAATAGAATGCTGGTGTTTGTTTCGGTTTCTCTTCAACTGCGACCTGCAAAGCTCATTAAACTCCGTTATGCGACTGCGACCAGTTGGCCTATCATGGTGTAGTGTCCTGTGCCACAGAACTGGGTACATTCAATAAGGTACTGCCCAGGGCTGTCTGCTCTCAGCCAGTAATGGTTATCGTGTCCTGGGATGGCATCAATGTGGACTCCCAACTGGGGGATGAAGAAGCTGTGTGCAACATCCATGGAGACCAACTCTAAGTCCACTACTTGTCCGGCCTTAACGTAGAGTGTGTTCTGTATGGAGGTTCCATTGGGATATTCAATGGTTGTTCCGTTGGAGAATATGATCGAGCTACCGGGCGCATATTGGAACGTCCAGTAGAACTGGCGGGCGATGACTTTTACGTGGAGTGCTCCTTGTTGTTGGGGAGGAGTGTCTACGGCAATCAACTGAACGCCTGCGATTACTCCTATGTAGGCGAGGACTACAGAAGTGAGTAGGATGGAGAGAATCTCTATGGCATGTGTTTTCGAAACCATTACTTCGCACCAGTCTTTTGCGGTTTCTCTCTGAACCTGATTATGGCGTAAAACAGAAGTCCAAAGACCACTAAGCCCACAATTATTCCTATTATGAGAATCTGGTTAAACAACGCCCATTCAGCTTCAACTTGCGAGGACTGAGCGAAAGCGAAGGGTATTGAAAAGAAGAACATGAACAGTCCGGCGAATGCGGACAACTTGGGTGCGAAACGCAGACGTATGCTTGCACTAAGGATTACCACAGCGATTTTGAGTGGTGCAAATCGCTTGCACTGATATTTAGGTTTGAATGTTCTTCCTTTTGCAAATGAAACCCTTGCTCAGAAAGAGGAGAGTCGAAAATACCTAAGGGCAGTGTTAAGATTCCGGCATCTAGTTAGTTAGACTTCATGGGCGAATCTCTACGGCTACGGTCAAAGAAATAGGCACAGAAGAAATAAAGCGTATAGTTCCGCTGGGTCTGACCCCAAATGAAGCTAAGGGCTGGTACATTCACGCTGTATTAATGCCCTGGCTCGTCAGGGGCGTTATTGCGATCGGCATCGCCTCCGCGATTATTCTTTCTATGCTTACTCCACTTAGCGCCTACTTGGAGTCAAATTTGGCTTTGCACATGGTTGCTCAACATTTTCTCTACATAGCTGCGGGTTTTCTCATTGCGTACGGTTTGGATTCCATGCTTTTTGTGGCGTCCCGATTTCATGATAAAGTGGCCGAGGTATACTGCCTTCTGCTGAAGGTCAATTCAGTATTCAATAAGTGGGGTATAGTCACCTTCGTTGTAGCTTCTCTGTTGACGACCTATTGGTACCTTCCAGCCAATTTCGATGCAGCTGTGCTGGGCGGTATTGTTCACTTTGAAATGCATATCACCTTACTCGTCGCTGGCAGTCTAGTTTATGGAGGGTCGAGGGTGTTGACGAAAAGAGCGCGGCAAATTGCGCCGATAATCGTTGGGAAGGCAATGGGCCTCTTTGGGGCCATCCTCCTCCTGACTCCTACGTACATCTACTCTGTGTACCCCGTATCTGAGCAGGCTGAAGCCGGCGTGGTTATGGAGGTCTTAATGCTGGTGTTGGATCTTACGGTTTTGCCCATTTGGTTGTACAATTACTTCGGGAAGGGTCCAGTAAGCTTAGAAAGGCAACCATGAATCCTTTGGAACTCCATTGAGTTGGGTCTTGGAGATGAATTAGTTTGGCTTACGAATTCGTCGAAGCTTTCTCTTCAGTCTTTCCTAGAATCCGTATTACTCAGATTCTGGCGGTTTTGGGAATAGTGGTGGACTTGGCCTGGAGACTCGCGAGCCGCAATTTCCTACACCCTTCCTTCATTGACATTCCCGCCGCTCTCTTAGTCGGCTTCTATTTAGCAAAACGCCCTAAGGTAGCAAGAACAGACCAAGAGAAAAGGTCGAGATGGATTCGGCTCTCTTAACCGGCGCGATTATCGGTAGTTGCTTCAAGGCGAAATACCCGTCACTAGATAGACCCCAACGATCCCAGCCAGAACTAATCCAGCAACAACGACCATGAGGACACCCAACCGGAGACCTTCATTTCTCGGCTGGAGAAATTTGATGTCAGGGTAGGCCTTCAGTATCCCCTGGCACAACAGCAGTGAAACAACTGCTCCAGACAAAACCTGAAGAGAGTTTATCGTGACAAGTTCCGCAAGAGCCGCGCCCATTCCGTACAACGGGGTTTCCACGGAAAAGTAACCGACCAGCATCACTATGCCACCCGCCACAACACCCGCCACTTTGAAAGAGAATCTCCGATTGTTCCCAATTAGACCAGTTAGGAAGCCTTCAGTCCCTTTTATGAAAAGTGTCAACGGCGAGAAGTATGCATAGCCCAAGAGAATGTCAGAAATTGCCGACCCAACGCCACCCGCAACACCACCGAGTCTAGCCCCGAATAGCAACCCTGCGAGCATGACCATTGCATCACCCAAGTTGAAATAGCCACGCGTGGGCGGGAAAGGTATGCTGAGGACCATAGTGACAGCCGCCGTCGCAGCGGTCATGACGGCAGTAAGCGCCACCTCTCGAGGTTTCGGCGACCTAGTGCCCAATACTAGCACCTTGCACTGGTTATTCTCACATCAAGTTGAATAAAACTTCGTCCTTCAGAGTCAAACGATAGGGCCTTAGGTTACTTCAATAGATTCGTTGTCCAAGCGGACAAGTCTCGAACCGTTTCTTCGCTGACCTCATGTCCCATAGGATATTCTCGATACTCCACGCGGGCTCCGCCCTTCTTCAGCAGCTCTGCGGATTCACGGGCTAGGTGTACGGGTATGATTTGGTCGTATGCTCCGTGGGAGACAAAAGCGGAAAAGCTACTAAGATTCTTCAGAAAGAGTGGTAATCCGGACTGTCGCGGGATGTAACCGCTCAAGGCTGCAATTCCGAGAAACGAAGCCGGGTCTAACAGCGCTACAGCAAACGCCATTATAGTGCCCTGGCTGAAACCTAGAAGGATAATTCGCTCACGATTCACAGGGTAACCAGCCCTAATCTCATCGATGAACCGGCGCAGGATGTCGAGGCTCGCACCGAACGTTTGAGGGTGTGGCACTCCCTCCTCGCCTACGTCGTACCATGCAAAACCTCCACCGTACCTGAAGGGTAGCGGTGCACGTGGAGAAATCACAAGTACTTCAGTCAAACCCAGCGAATGCACGAGGGGTATCAAATCAGTCTCGTCGGTTCCCCGACCATGCAGTGCGACGATGGTTGAATATTGTTCGGCTTTCGTCGTGGGGTAGTAAATGACGTGTTCAAGCGATGCAGCTATGGGTGAGCCTTCCTTCATTGCCTTTCTACCTCTCTGGAAAAAGTTGTTATCGTGCTGAACGAACCATGTAGTTTCGTTGAAAGTTATGAAGCTTCAGCCTTTTGAGATGGAGCGTTGGCAATCCACCTGGGAGAACCAGGTCGAATACAACCTCTCCGAGAGCGGAGTCCAGGCGCTGAAAGTTGACGACCTGTTGGAAGGCGACGCGTCCACCTTGCTCAACCAATCCTTGGGTTACTCTCAAACAAATGGAACCGAGGAACTGAGAAAGACAATTGCCGCCACATACCCCAAAGCTACAGCCGACGAGGTCCTAGTGACGAATGGAAGCTCCGAAGCAAACTTTGTGACGCTTTGGTCGTTCCTGAAGAGAGGCGCCGAGATTGCAGTAATGAGGCCAAACTACATGCAAATCTGGGGCTTGGCTAAAACGATGCAAGCCACGGCCAAGCCATTTTGGCTCAAGGAAGGCCCAGAGGAGTGGTCTATGGATCTGCGAGCCTTAAGAAAAGCCGTGACCAAGAGGACCTTACTTATCGCAGTCTGCAACCCCAACAATCCTACAGGCGGGGCTCTCGACGAAGAAATGGTTGACGGGATTTGCGAAATCGCACGAAAGGTAGGTGCGTGGATTCTCTCAGACGAAGTATACCACGGGGCAGAGATAGAAGGGAATGAGACTCCAACATTTTGGGGTAGGTATAACAGAGTTGTCGTTACGAACGGTCTGTCGAAGGCCTACGGGCTGCCCGGCTTGAGAATTGGCTGGGCAGTGGCGGGCCGTGAGATGGTGAACAAACTTTGGTCCTACCATGACTACACCACCATTGGTCCCAATGCAATGAGCGACTACATCGCAAGGAAAGCTCTGCAACCGGAAACGCGAGCAAAGATTTTGGGGCGAACGCGAGAAATACTACGTTCTAATCTGCCACTTCTCAAGCATTGGGTCGACAAACATCACGAATACTTGTCATTCATACCGCCAAAGGCCGGAGCCATTGCCTACATGAAGTATTCTCTCAAAATAAATTCCACCCGGCTTGCGGAGCGACTTCTGCGGGAGAAGAGCACGCTGGTGGTACCAGGTGACCACTTCGGAATGGATCATTACTTGCGAATAGGTTACGGATATGAACAAGAGCGTTTGGTTGCAGGACTAGAACGCGTCGGAGATATGCTTTCGACACTTCATAATCTTCCCGAGGCCATGTCCTCCTGAGTCGCAAATTTGCGGTGGCCGACTTAACGGGAGATTAGACCGAAAGGTTCCAATAGTAGGAGGCAGAATTCCCGTTCTTAATTGTGAAGTATAGATAATGAGTCAAGAGACAACACACGTGAAACTAAGGTGTATGGAGTGTAAAGCGAAGTTCGACAGCAAGTATGACGCCTTCGACACGTCGGTGATAACAAATGTTGGGCAAGTCCTAGAGAACTTCATCTTCTGCCAGAAAATCGGGAAACGGGGATGCGGGAAACGGGTTTCAGTCGTAGTTGTCGATATTAGATAGAGCCCCTGGCAACCGAAACTCCTCCATTCGGCTTGAGTAAGATTTCTAAAGGCGTTACTTGTTCCATTCGGCGTGGAATTCGCGTGGGCAAACACATTCTAATCCTCGGCGGCGGTTTTGGCGGCCTAGCCGCGGCTGACACACTCCGAAAGGGCCTCACCTCCGAACACACAGTAACCTTGGTTGACAGGCAAACGCTCTTCTTCATGGGACTGACAAAACTCTGGATACTAAACGGCACAAGGCAAGTCGGACAGAACCCAGGTAATAGGACTCTCTTAGCAACGCGCGGGGTCGAGTTCATTGAGGGGGAAGTGAGTGCGATCAACGTTGCAAACCGTGAGGTCCGCGTTGGAAAGCAGCGCCTCGGTTATGATTACTTAATTATTGCTTTGGGAGCTGAATATTCAATAAGTTCGCCAAAAGGCTTCGCCAGGTACGCTAAGAACCTGTATACCGAAAGCGGCTGCGCAGAGATCAGGGATGTCCTGCGCTCGTTGAAGGGTGGGACGATAACGGTCCTGGTTTGTGGGCTTCCGTTCAAGTGTCCGCCTGCGCCGTACGAGGCTTCGATGATCATAGACGAAGTTCTCAGAAGGAAAGGGATCAGGGGTAAGGTGAAACTGCAAATCGTTACACCTGAGTCCCATCCGCTAGGTATTCTTGGACCCGAAGCTGGAAAGATGGTAACCGGATTTCTTGAGGATCGTGAAATCGTTTACCATCCATCGCAGAATGTGAAAGAAATCAAAGAGAAAAGTGTTGTAACTGAAGGAGGGGAGATCCAGCACGATTCTGTCTTCGCAATTCCCAAACATGTTGCCCCATCCGTCCTAAAGGACTCTGGACTCATTGATGAAACTGGATGGGTGCCTGTAAACTCAACAACGTTGGCGACGAGGAGTCCGAACGTGTATGCGGTCGGAGACTGCGCTGGCACTAGGATTCCGCAAGGGGCGCTTCTTCCTCGGGCAGGCATCCTAGCCGAAGAGCAAGGGAAAGTTGTAGCACAGAATATCATTCAAGAAATTCAAGGCATGGAAAAATCCGCTAGGTTTGAAGGACAAGGAGTATGCTACATGGAGGTTGGAGATGGAAAGGCTGCACCAGTTCGAGCGAACTTCTTTGCTCAACCTAATCCAACGTGGGAAATTGGCCCTCCAAATGAAGAAGGATACAGTCAGAAGCGGCGGTTCTTGGAAGAACGAATGAAAGCCTGGTTTGGCTGAAACGACGTGACGATACGGAATAGAGTTTCGTTAATCCCTGCAGCAGGTGCTGATGCATTTGGAGTCCAGGGCCCCCGGCTTAGTCTTCGCAGCACTCTGCATTGTTTGGGGCTCCACATGGTTGGGGATAAAGATTGGCCTAGAATTCCTTCCCCCATTCCTCTTTGCAGGCCTCCGCTTCGCAACAGCCACCGCCGCATTGTTCGTCTTGGCGAAGATACTTCACGCTCGTATGCCTAGAGATCGTTCATCTTGGATTCTGATGTTGTTCCTAGGTGTCTTTCAGATCAGCTTGCCCTACGGCCTAGTTTTTTGGGGCGAAGAGTACATCTCATCCGGGTTGTCCGCCGTCCTATTTGCCACTTTACCATTTTTCGTTGCTATCTTCGCGCACCTCCTCGCTGCCGAGAAGCTAACGAGAATTAAGGTCGCTGGAATAATCCTGTCCTTTGCCGGCCTAGTGGCAATTTTCTGGAGAGACATTACGGCAATGCAAAACCTTGTGGCTCAGAACTCCATTTTCGGGAGTCTTGCTGTCGTAGGAAGCGCCGCTTCAGGCGGGTTGGCCAATGTGATCGCGAAACAGCACGCGGGAAGAATCGACCCCGCTGCCAACGTTCTGGTTCAGCATTCAGTGGGAGCCATTGCTCTTCTATCTCTTGGCTTGATTACGGAAAACACAACGTCGCTTAACTTCACACCTGTTACGGTCGTAGCTGTACTCTACCTAGGTATAGTCGGCTCAGCACTCGGATTTGTTGGACTCTACTGGCTGCTGAAGAAGACCACCGCCACTAACGTTTCGATGGTTACCTTCCTTAATCCAATACTCGCGTTGCTACTCGGTTGGGTGGTTTTGCAAGAAATTCCAGATCTGAATGTTGGCCTGGGCGCGGCTTTGATTTTAGCCGGCGTCTACATGACCTTAAAGCCGCCCGGCCGTTATATTTGAGAAATTTCTTTCATCGCTAGCGTTGAGCGAGTTCCAACGCCAAGTCGATGTTGCGCGCTATCTCTTCCATGGGGGGTTCAATGCCCCTGTATGTCTCCACAATTCCCACCTCAGTCTTCAGTAGGATGAGGTAGGTTGGATAAGCAGCGAACCTCAGCACACGGCGGAAGTCTTGCAATTTCTCCTTAAACTGGTCGTCCTGCGAAACGTGAATCGAACCAAATTCCACCCGGTCGCCATATTTTTCGTGGATTTGGTTTGCGAGTTTCTCAAAGAGCGGTTTTTGAATTTCACACCCCGTACAACGATCACGAGTTAGGGCGTAAACGTAAACAGTCTTCTCGCGTTGCGCCAAGGAACCTAACGGCCCTTCTGCAGGCAATTTGGGCTGGCGAAGAAAGTCCTCGTATGTTAGACGAGCTATGGGCATATGAAGTTGTTGATTGAGCCGGTCTATATACCTGAGCCTACGCCCATCGGTGATGTGAACACAACGAACGTGAACATGTCGCTTAGGGAAATTTTGTGCGCTGCTACGAAGCCCGCGTTGACTTCTAGGACATACATTGCCTTAGAGGATGGTGTGAAGACTGGGCAAACAACAGGGCTGCAGGGCGGCAAGGATTGCTCAAAGAACACCGCCTGCCTACTTGAATTGAACCAGATCATATCCAACGGGAACTTCATCTCATACATCCAGAAGCTCCAATAGTCTTCGTTCTGAAAGATGAAGAGCATCCCGTGATCGGGAGGCATCGAAGCTCGTCCTGACAGGCCCTTCTCTTGCTCAGCCTGAGTCGTGGCTAAATCAACATTGAGGACGACCTCATCGATCATTATCCGAGCACTATTTCGCGGCTGGAAAACATAGTAACCGACAACGACAACTAGGAAGATGAGAATCAACAAGACCGCAATTGCCGTTCTCTTCAATCAACACGCCGCCTCGCAACTGGCTAAGGAGTAGGTGAAATGTGTTCCCCTCGCTGACCCCCTCTGTACGAGGGGTGGTCTAACTTTGTGTGGGAAACCATCTTACTTCCGAAGATGAAGTCGGGGAGCCAGAGGTTCATGTTACTTTACTATGGTTAAGAACTGCTAGGACGCACTAACATTGGCTGAGAATGCGAGTGAGACCGACCTAGCCTTTCTTTGCCCCTAAGTAGAAGCCTAAGCTGAAGCTTCCTCCAATGGGTAAGACTTGGCCTAAGAATGCGAGAGAGCCTACAAGGCCGGCTATAGCGCCGGCGAAGCCGCTGCCGACGGCGCTGGAGAAAGCGTTGAAGTTGACTGTTATTACACCGATGGAGGCTAACCAGGTTAGACCGAGCATGAAAAGGCCTGAGATTAATGCCAGGATTTTGAGGACAACTGTTGCGACCTTCTTTAGACCGTAACCTAAGAGGAACCCTAGAGTTCCCCCGAACCCGATCTGGGTCACGAATAGGGTCGCTAGCCCACTTGTGTCCACGGTCTAAACACGCAAATAAGGCCGGTCTGATTCTGAGGCATTAAAGGTTCGACACGAGCGCCCGCATAAATCGCAAGCTTGCTGACTGGAATTGAACATGCTCGTCGAAAAATAGGGAATCCCACTGGAGAAACTTATCAGTGGCGATTATGCAGCTACTGCGGCGCATGCCAAGACTGCTGCAAATGTAGCATGGACATTGAGCCCGAGCACACGTTGCCCGGCTGAGCCGTCGAACGCTCGCCCCGGACATAATTCGGTCCTTAAAGGTCTAGGGGACTGAAAATTCTTGATGCCTGGAAGTGCACCAATTGCAGTTTTCATAGTCGCTGCGCTGGCATTGAATATCTCGCCCGGCCCGGACATGTTGTACGTTATTTCACGAAGCCTAGAGCAGGGAAGGAAGGCAGGTATCATTTCCGCACTGGGAATTGGAGCTGGGACGCTGGTGTATACATTTGTGACGGCAATCGGGCTATCTGCGATATTGCTGTCTCTGCCGATTGCTTTTGAATTCGTCAGATACGCTGGCGCCGCCTACCTGGTGTACTTGGGACTCCGCATGCTTCTGGAACGAAACAGCGGTAAAGCTACCACGGAGTATTCCAGTTCAAAGAGCGTTCGCAGCCTTCGCAGCATTTTTCAACAGGGCGTCACAACAAACGTCCTCAACCCAAAGGTTGCCCTCTTCTTCTTGGCTTTCCTCCCACAATTTGTTGACCAGTCAAAAGGGTCGGTCGCTCTCCAGGTCATTCTTTTGGGGCTGCTGTTTGATACGTCGGGTACCAGTGTAAACGTGATAGTAGCAACGCTCGCCGGCCACGTCAGTGATTCGTTGAGAAAGCGTTCGGGTTTCGCCCGCTTTCAAAAGCTACTCCCGGCAAGCATTCTCATTGCACTCGGGCTATTAGTCGCACTGAGATAATGGGGGATGACGAAGCGCTTGAAATATGTTGGGGCTCGTTAATCTTGGGTGCAAAGGAGACGTCACAACAAGGGATTTGACAGGTGACGAACTCGATTCAATCAACTGCGCCCTTGTTGCCAAACAGTATGCCGAGGGAAGCTACCTCGCAATCGGCGACCCTTACGAAATCATGATGATACTTCCCAGACTCGGGAAAGTGGATGAAGCTCGATGACAACGGCAAACGTACCAAACAGCGCTGAGCCAAGAAAAGTGTCGCCTGACGAATTAACAAAAGGCTTTGAACAGCTTGGCCTTCATGAAGGCGACCCGGTCATCATGCATGCGTCCCTCGATACCATCGGAGCCGTAGATGGTGGCGCCGCAATGGTGTTGCACCGGTTGCTGGGTGTTCTCGGTAAAGGCGGGACACTGCTCATGCCGACCTTCACCTCAGTCACGAGGCATGCCACCGCACATGAGAACCATACGAAGCCAGGATGCTGGTGCGAAGGACATGAAGATCGGCACCTGCCATTCATTCCTGAGTTACAACCCGACAGGAACATCGGGTCAATCGCCCAGAGGCTATGCAGTTGGCCGTCTTCGAGGCGAAGCGGCCACCCAGCGTACTCGTTCGTCGCCGTCGGAAAGCACGGGGACGAACTAGTCCAAGATTACTCGTTAGACGACCCACTCCTACCAATCAAGAGATTCCTGAAGCAAGATCCAAAGGTACTAGCTGTTGGCGTGGGTCTCGATTCAGTAACAGCAATTCATGTGGCCGAGCAACTCAGGTTATATGCGAAGTTTGTGAGGGAACGCGCCCTCACCTTTACGTCGAAGGGGCGTACTTGGGTTGAAATCACCGCGCTGGGATGCAGCAACGGCTTTGAGAAACTCAAAGTTCACCTTGGGAGCAAAGATTCCAGAGAGACAATGATTGGAGCGGCAAGCTCACAAGCCTACTCAATGAAGAGTCTCATTGAGCGCGCAGATTCGCTTATGGAGAAACAACCGAAGGCACTGCTTTGCGAGAACACAATCTGCCTGAGTTGCTCGCTGGTTTCCAAGTGACGCAAAATCGTTACCTCCACAAGCGGGGCTAGCGCCACCATTCAAATTCCTTTGGAAGAGACTTCGTCAGAACACTTCCTCCTTGCTCCGTCACAAGGATGTCATCTTCGATTCTTAGCCCTGTTTTACCCTGCATATAGACTCCGGGTTCAACCGTGAAGACCATCGATGTGTCAACCATCTCGTTGCCCCCAGGCACAATGTATGGTGCCTCATGGACCTCAAGCCCCAACCCGTGTCCCGTCCTGTGAACAAAATACTTAGCTAGACCATTCTGCTGAAGGTAATTTCTGGCTGCATGGTCAATAGAACCTACAGTCACCCTCTGCTGTGAGGCATCGATCGCTGCAACCTCCGCGTCGAGAACTTTTAGGTAAAGATTCTCGAATGTCGGGTCCCTGCCGATAATGAATGTACGAGTTATGTCAGCGAAGTAACCAGAAAATGTGCATGAGGCATCAACCACGATGCTCTCGTTTCGCCTTATCCTCTTGGTACTTGGCAGATGATGCCCGTCCGCAGCCATTGCTCCAGATTGGACGAGTACATCCTGAGCGGATTCAGCGCCGTTGAGTCTAATCCCTTCGGAGATCTTTCGGGCTAGCTCCAGTTCGCTCATTCCGGTTTTCAACATGTCTGGGATTTTCATGAATGATCTGGAGAGGATCGAGGCCGCCGCTGCAACAGCTTGATTTCCCCGGCTTCCTTTAGCGCTCTAATCCCCTGAAGAATGGGTTCGGCGTTTTCAAGCTGAGGCTGTGCAGACTTGAGTAGTGCGCTGACGTACAGGTATGGTACTCTGCCTTCTAGCCCCCATTTGCCTTGTATTCCGAGTTGTTCAACGGTTTCTTCAATTGCTTTCCGGGACCTACCCCATCGTCCCAGGCGTGCACGACTATTTGGATAGGGCTCCTCAAGTACGGGCCTGATTCGAGGGTCGGCGCGACAAGGTGCGGTTGTCCTTCTTTAGGCACGAAGAATAGGAACGGCCTTTCCAAGAGAAATGAATTGACACTAGTGTAGTATCTTAGGTTTGGGCCGGGAACGAGAATAATTCCGTCAAAGCCATTATCGACGACTGATTTTTTCAGCTTTTCAAGACGCAGCATGTACCCATCGGCTTGAGCTCGTCTCGAGTTCACCTTCGGTACCCCTCCATGCACTTGCATGGCCATTCATCTAGACAGGTTAGGTCGGCCATCCGGCGAGACTGTCGCCGCAAAACACAGGTGCTGCGCTTCGATGATGGCACGCATATCCTCGTTGATCATGCCAGGTTCTCCGTTATTGATTATGCGGATAGGCCCTGAAGACTGACATGGTATAAGTCTTCCCCGAGACTGACATGTGCTGCTGAGGAGCATCTTCGCCAAGGTTTTTGAGTCAAACCAGAGTTTATTCAAAGGCAGAGGCACCCTTGCAAGGCCGGTCCAGGCCCGTCCCATTCCTATTTCTGCTGGTTGTTCTCGTTTTATTTCACCCAACGATTTCCTCCGAAGGAATCCCAATCTCAAGCATCGGTCATGAAGCGGTCTCGGTCTGGAGCAAGATAACCATCCGGATGGCAAACGCAGATTCCACATTTGGTGAGCGTCCAATCGAGGACTGCTTGAGACCCAACCGCGTAGATTGCTTTTCTATCCAGCAGAACTTTTGGATCTCTGATTCAACAGGGAGCTTTGTGTTATGGGCCCAGAATGTGGTTGAGTTAGCTAAGCTTGAGAGTCCGATTTACCACGGGACCTACACTTTCCAAATCTGGAATAACTCCTCGGAACGCCAACCCCTATTATGTGAACCTGAATCGAGCCGCAGTACTTCGTGCCGCGCCCCCTTCTACACCGACCCCGTTCCATTCCCTCAATCATTCATCTTCTACGCACACATTTCGAACGAAGGCTCAAAGTACCTGCTTCAGATGTCTAACAATTTCGGGGCAATAACCTGGCCGATTCCGAGTTCGATCAATTGCCCATGCTACCTCGGGACAGTCCTGGAAAACACGCCACCATGGGGTCATTCGCCATTTGAGCTGGTCGCGGTCGGACTGGACGGCTCCGCAATTGCAGTTTTCAGAAATGATACAGTTGGAACTTTTGGCCCTATCTTCGTCGAATCCGCTAATGGTTTCTGGCATGAAGCTTCAGTGAAAACCATTCGCTGCCTCCTGTCGAGCGGTTGCCTGGGGATATTGGCTACTGGCGAAGCCTCAATGAACTTGGTGTGGAATAGTACGAGCGGGGAATTTTATTGGTCTGAAGGTGAAGCTGACCAGGGAGCCTACGTATCAGCCATCTCAGCCGGGGTAGTTGCTCCACCCCCGCTGCCTAATCCTCGCACCGAAACTTATCTCTACGCTGAGTTCAGGTCGCTGTATGCCTACCTTACGATTTATGACGCAGAGCAAAGGGCCCTTGGAGTCGATCCACAATCGGGAAAACGCGTCGAAGAAATCCCAAATGCGTCAATTACTCATAATTCTTCAGAAGACCTGTTAATCGTGAACCCCTCCGGCGAATACGAACTCGTAGTGACGTCCGGAGGAAACACTGGGTTCGAATTATTCGTGAGTAAGGTGACTAATACCGGCGGTGTCTTGGTAGGGCGACATTATAACGGCACGGTGAATGTGGGGTATTCTAAGAGTCTCCGTCTTAGCGTCAGCGACATGAGCCTGGTCCCTCAAGAAACAAACCTGAGTACAGATTTAGCCCCGATTGCTGGAATTGTTTTGACACTTTTCGGCCTTGTTGGGGTAATAGCGGCTATTCTAATCCTTCGCCGAAAACGAGTCGGTAACTAGTTCACGTCTCATAGAGCTTTCTCATCCGGTGCACCGGCGGAAGTTTGGATAGGGCAACGCCCAATAACTGAGGAGTATGACCTAAAGCCTGAGGTTAGAACATGAATCGACGGCTAATTGTTTCTACTATCCTTGGTGCAATCATCCTTCTGTTTGGTTTTGTTTGGTTTCTGCAGGGAATCGGAATTTTGCCGGGCAGTGTAATGAGCGGTTCACAGTTCTGGGAAATGGCCGGGGCCGTGACTTTCGTCGTCGGCGTCCTTATCCTAGCATTTAGCGCGAAGGGTCTTGCGGGAAACGGAAAACGTGAACAGGACTAGCGGTGCTGTGGTTTGTAGCTACCCCTTGCTGGCAGTAACAATGTAGATAACCGAATCTCCAATGTACCATGCGTGATCGGCGATTCTTTCCAAGTATCTCAGAACCAATGTTGAAGCCAAAGCGCACTTTACGGGGATGTTTTTCGCTTTTGAGAGCTGTTTAATGTAATCGAGGTATATCTTATCGACTTGGTCATCCTCCTGCCTTAGAGATTTTGCTAGCTGCGTATTTCTATCTCTGAATGACTGGATGCTGGTCTG
Source organism: Candidatus Bathyarchaeota archaeon (assembly GCA_963780265.1). Lineage (GTDB taxonomy): Archaea > Thermoproteota > Bathyarchaeia > 40CM-2-53-6 > 40CM-2-53-6 > FEN-987. The sequence goes on along the minus strand of CAWABQ010000028.1, from coordinate 40,837 downwards.
CATCATCTGTCCGACTTTTTTGCCCAACTCTTCAACGACGGTCTTGTCGCACTCCGACACGTCCCCGAATATCTCAAGAACTTGCGCAATGTCGTATGCGTATCTGCCGAATCGAGAAAAACCGTAGGCTATCTCAAGGCAAGACTTGATGAACCGGAGGTCGGTGGCAACGGGTTGATATCTTGCGAGGAGATCAACCGCCAATTCTTCTACTTCGTTGGCTAATGTTGAGAGTTGCTTGGCCCGATCGAGTGCTTCTTGAGTGATTCGTTCGCCCTGCGCATAGGCTCGAATTGCTTTGAGGACCGAATCCTGAGCGAGGGTACCCATATCGCTTATTGCACTTGAGAGGCGGTTTAGGCCCATGTCCATGAGTCGCGGCATAGTGTTTAACCAAATTTCCCGCTGATATAGCGTTCCGTAAGCTCGTTCTTTGGATTTGAGAAAATACGTTCCGTGGCTCCAAATTCGATAAGCTTGCCAAGGTACAGGAACCCAGTCAGGTCAGAAATTCTGGCAGCTTGTTGCATGTTGTGAGTTACGACAATGAGCGTGTATTCCTGTTTCAGTGCCATTATCAACTGCTCGATCTTGGCGGTCGCAACGGGGTCAAGCGCCGAGCAGGGTTCATCCATCAAGATTACCTCCGGCTCGACGGCAAGGGCGCGTGCGATGCAAAGCCTTTGCTGTTGTCCTCCTGAGAGGCTTGCACCTGACTCGTTGAGGCGGTCCCCTATCTCTTCAAGCAAGAAGGCTTTCTTGAGATTCTCCTCAACTTTGGCAGCAACTATCTTGTGGTCCCTAACCCCGTTAAGCCGAAGCCCAGCTGCCACGTTATCGAAAACCGACATGGTAGGGAAAGGATTCGGTCGCTGAAATACCATTCCAATCCTACGTCGTATAGTGACAGGATCGATTCCTGGCGAGAGAATGTCGTCGCCGTCCAATGTTACCCGCCCTGTTGCCCAAGCCCCAGGTGTCACTTCATGCAATCGGTTCAAGCATCTTATGAAAGTGGATTTTCCGCATCCCGATGGCCCAATGATCGCCGTAACAGTATTTTCCTTGAAACCAATCGTAATGTTGTCGAGGACCTTGTTGCTTCCGAAGCCCGCGTCTAGGCCTTCTACCACCATCTTCTCGTTCAAGTTGTCGAAATATCCCTCACTTTTTGGTGTCGGTCTCGGGACAAGTTTTGTCAGGGTACCTGAATTAATCATTACGAACCGGTGCGCCTGATTGCGTCCTCTCTAGTTGAAGATAAGTTATGTGAGTCACATAGATGACCAACCATGCATACGAGGCCCATGGTAATTCACTAAATACCCAATTTGTTTCACATGCCAGCACGATGAAGAATATGTCAAATCAATCAGCTAAACGAAACGTTAGGCTAACTGCGATTCTTGCCATCGTCATTGTGGCGATTATTGCGGGTGGCCTTGGCTATCAGATGACTAGAACCCAACCAAACACCTCAATGACCTCTGAAACATCAATGATGGAATCCTCCAGTGCATCACAGGCAGCAGTTTCAATTCTAGGAGCAGGCGCCACTTTTCCAGCGCCACTACTTCAAGCCTGGACGGTTCAATACAACAAAATCTACCCCGCAGTGACCATAAACTACAACCCCATAGGCAGTGGGGGTGGAATCCAGCAAATCACCCAGAAGACCGTTGATTTTGGCGCCTCTGACGCCCCTCTCAGCGACAAGCAGCTCGCAAATGCCACTGGCTTAACACTGTTTCCGGAAACACTCGGCGGTGTCGCGGTAACCTACAACCTTCAGTCTCTTGGAGTGTCAAACAGCACTAGCGTAAAGTTCACCGGAGATATCATCGCCAGAATCTACATGGGCCAAATAACAAAGTGGAATGATCCTGCAATACAAGCGCTCAATCCCGGAGTACCATTGCCTTCAACCCAGATAACGGCGGTTCACAGATCAGATGGCAGCGGAACCACCTATGCCTTCACGAACTACCTATCGGTGGTAAATCAGAACTGGGCTAACGATGTTGGATACAGCACATCCGTAACATGGCCTGTAGACAAAGTTGCAAATGGCGTTGGTGCGAAGGGAAACGCTGGCGTCGCGGGAACTGTAGTCAATACGCCGGGCGGAGTCGGGTACGTGGACGTTATTTATGCAGTCAGCAATCACCTTGGCGTTGGGGCGGTGGAGAATGCGGCGGGCAATTATATTCTACCAACGCTTCAAACGATTCTGTACGCAGCAGCGAACGCAACGGGAACACCAAACCCACAGGACCTCCGCCTGCATATTGTGAATGCCTCCGGAGCCCAATCCTATCCAATTGCAACTTACACCTACCTAATGGTGTACAAGGATATGTCACTCAATCCCTCAATGAACCTAGACAAAGCGAAAGCGCTGGCGAAGTTCCTTTGGTGGGCAATCCACGACGGACAGCAATACTCAGAGGCTCTGATCTACGTGCCACTGCCGAATAACGTCGTTTCCGCAGATGAGCAACTACTCCTAGGCCTTAACTACCAAGGACAGCCACTACTTAGCCAGTAATCCTCATGCAGGAGACACAGCCAAGCCGTGCGCGTTCCCGTGCACGGCACTCCGACCTTTTTCTTTTTGTTCTAGTTCTAGCCGCAGTTTCGGTTCCGCTCATAACTGGCCTCATGCTTTACGAGTTAGCAAAGGGAAGTATTCCCTCTGTCGAAGCGTTTGGTCTTAGTTTTCTGTTCGGCTCGGATTGGATTCCAAACCCTCCCAATGGGGGCCCGCCTATACTCGGGGCTTTGCCGTCAATATACGGATCGGTGGTAACTACCTCAATCGCTCTCTTGTTGGCTGTCCCAGTTAGCTTGGGTGTAGCTCTCTTCCAAAACGAACTCGCGCCTCGAAGAATAAGGACGCCCTCGGTCTTCGTCATTGAGATGCTGGCGGCTGTGCCTAGCGTAGTCTACGGACTATGGGGATTGCTGAATCTGATTCCGTTCATGCGTGATTATGTCGAACCCATTCTGCAAACAAACCTTGGGTTCCTTCCAACATTCACTGGACCAACGATGGGCCTCGGCATGCTGACGGCTGGCGTAATTTTAGCCATCATGATCATTCCATACGGATCGTCGGTTATGCGTGAAGTAATTGCTGCCGTGCCTCGCAGCCAGCGTGAAGCGTGCTTTGCACTAGGAGCCACAAAGTGGGAAACGATCCGAACTGCTGTTCTCCCATTTGCTCGCACTGGGATAGTCGCAGCTGTTGTACTCGCAATGGGGCGAGCTATCGGCGAGACCATGGCGGTTACTATGGTAATCGGTAACGTAGCAAGGATTTCACCCTCGCTCTTCCTACCTGCTGAGACAATTCCGAGTGTTATTGCAAACGAGTTCACCGAAGTCTCTGGCAACGATATTTATTTCGGGGCTTTATTCGAACTTGGACTGATACTGTTCGCCATTGCTTTCGTTATGAATCTGCTCGGCCGCGTGGTAATCTCAAGGTTAACTGTAAAAGCAGGTCGTGAATTGCGTGCTTAGGCTCTCTAGTAAGAGAAAAATCAGTAACGCTCTGTACGTTAGCCTTGCCTCAATCTGTTTTGTTGTTGCCTTAGTCCCACTTATCTCAATACTCTATCAAACAATTGTTCAAGGAGCTTCAGCCTTGAATCTTGCCTTCTTCACCCAGGTTACGCCGCCCATCGGTGAGGCGGGCGGTGGAATCCTGAACGCGATTGAAGGAAGCTTAGTGATCGTCGCGATCGCCTCCTTGTTTGGGGTGCCGATCGGCGTCCTGTGCGGAGCGTACCTATCCGAATATCCTGGTAAGTTTTCTTACTACGTAAGACTGGTGGCAGAGGTTCTAACAGGTGTCCCTTCCATTGTCACGGGCATCTTCGTTTACGAGCTAATCGTGGCGACCCAGCACCGTTTCTCCGCGTTCAGCGGCGGCGTCGCCTTGGGAGTAATGATGATTCCAATAGTCGCTGTCTCGACCCACGAGTCGCTCAAACTAGTGTCGCAAGCAATCAAAGAGGGAGCATTGGCTTTAGGAATCAGCAGGGCCAAGACCCTAGTCTACGTCCTCCTTAGCTCAGCAAGAAGCGGCGTCATAACGGGCATCGCCCTGGCGGTCGCACGCGTAATGGGAGAGACTGCGCCGCTTTTGTTCACGGCCCTTGGAAGCCAATTCCTAATGACCAGTGTTAACGACGCTACGGCCTCGCTCACGTTGGTAATCTTCGATTTCGGGACGTCTCCGTATGATAGTTCGCACACGTTGGCCTGGGGGGCTGCTCTGGTGCTTCTGCTGATCGTGCTCGGCCTGAACATACTGGTTCGAGTGGCAACACGGCAAAGAGTGAAGGGAGAAGTATAACTATCAAACGACTCAGGGGTCTACCTCTGATGCTGGCGGTCACCATTACTTTCATTATTTACGTTTGCATCAATAGACAAGTCGAGGGAATCACATGAAAGCTGACAAATCTATATTGAAGACCATGACCAGGGTCGCTAACGAGTTCGATACGACCGAAGACCGTTACGTACGACGATTGCAGATAACAGGCCGCGGTTCTTACATCGTGTCGATACCGAAGCATTGGGTTGAGGAGGCTGGGCTCAGGAAGGGGGGACGGGTTGAGTTCAGCAGGCAGGAAGATCGGGGTCTACTACTCACACCCTATGACGCATCGAAGGCCGATGAGGATAGGGCCCGGTGCACAGTATCGGTGGCAGGAGATGCGGACGCCGAGGCAGTTTCGCGGTTGATTATTTCTTTGTACGTGGTCGGGTTCTCGAGCATCGAAATCAGGTCCAAGTCGGGTACACTGCCTGCTGCTATGCGTGAAACCATAAGGAATGTTGCGAGGGGAAAACTCGTAGGAACTGAATTAGTCACAGAATCATCTCAGAGTTCAACCCTCCAGGTGCTCTTGACTCGGCCCCAGCTCCTCGTCCCAGACGCACTCAGGAGGATGTGGTCCATTACAGGCTCAATGCAACAGGACGCGATGCAGGCCCTGGCTAATTCTGATAAGGAGTTGGCTAAGCAAGTCTTGAAAATCGACGACGAGATCGATAGGTTTAGCTTGTACATTATCCGGCAGCTGAAGTGGGCGGTCAAACACCCCCCGCTCTTGAGCAAAGTTGGCCTTAGGTCCCCAGTCGAATGCTTGGGATACAGAATTATCACAAAGAGCGTTGAGCGCTCCGCTGACCATGCGACTAGGGTGGCTTCGAGCGTCCTCGCCCTAGGTGAACCAATGAGTGCTGGGCTCCTGAAAGAAGCCAATGCGCTCAGTCAACTCTCACATAAGATGATGGACACCGCTCTTCGAGCGCTGTTCGCAGATGACTACCAGCTCGCTGAGAGCGTACTTCTCGAAAGGGAGAAGGTCTCAAGCCTAGAATCCAAGTTCGTGGAGCGTTTGATTAAGGAAAAGATCCCCGCTAGTGATATTTCTGCTGCGAGATTAATCTCTGAGAGCCTACGCAGAATAGGAGAATATGCAACGGATGTCGCGGAGGTTGTCCTGAACTTAACGGTTCAAGAATCGATTGAACAACCTTTACCAGCGTAAAATCGATTCTAGCCTAGGCGACAGGCATGACCAGAACATGAGGTCTGTAGACTGCTCTGCGTATGATCTCTGGCGAGCATATTTGGTTACTACTACAGGCCGCTTCGCAAAGTTCGGCAGTTTTGAGGTTCTTGTACCCGTGGCCGCAGAGTTCACACAGATAGATGCGGCCGGTCCTAATCTTCCTTACATCGACCAACTCATTCATCACATTGTTGCGAGTTGAACTAGCCTTCCATTCATGAAGAAACCTTTCAGGCCGCAACCATCACAACTGGCTCCGAGTTGGAGGTCGGCTCCATCCTCATAGTATACGCTCAGACTATTGAGCCCACACCTTGGGCAGGGGTGCCCAATTTCCTTCTCCATTTTCTAACACTTTGACACGAGTCTATTCCAGGAACCACGCAAAGGTATCACAAACGAGGACAGTCTGATTCTCAAATTCCTCAGACTTCGTTCTGTCGGCCAGTTTCGTTTCACTTTTCTTGCTCATGGTTCACCATTGCAAAATGATCTGGCGGGCTATTTACTGGATAGGCAGGATAATCGTGTAGCACTATACGAATGCATTTGTTTCATGATGAGAAATTCATCGGCGTCCTTCGGGGGCTGCGAGAATCTGCTGCCACTGTTCCACCTAGCTATTCTTTCTAGATCACCGGGGGCACGGGAGTCGGCAGGTTTGACTTCCTGAAACCAGTATTGTCATGGTTGGCCGAATTTCCCAAAGGTAACTTTTGTATAAAGTATCCAGAATTCGAACAAGATTGCGCCCAATTACATGATAATGCTTAATATACGGCGGACCTGGGGGTTCAAGTTGCAATCTCGGAGCACAGGATCGATGGTTAACTTTGGCACGTCTTCTGGCTTTCGTAAACATTTTTGTCGAGTCGCCGACTCTGGCCGACGTCGTACAAAACCTATCTCAATTGTCTAACGTAGAAGAACTCTACGAAGTAACTGGGGAATTCGACATTGTCACGCTTGTCTCAGCAGCTGACATAGAAGAATTCCGGGACTTGCTGAAAAACAAGATTCTGAAAATAAAGGGCGTAAAGAGCACAGTCACCTCAATAGTACTAAACGCACCGAAGGGCCCTAGAAACGGCGATCGCGCCGCAAAAGCCACGAACCAGTAACGTTTTCTTATTTCTCCTTGAGGTTTGATATCGCTAATCCATACTATGGATGAAGATTCCGGAGTAGCAAGATGGTGCTAAGGCAATATGATCGATTTCATTCAAGCATCCGTCATAGCTCTGATATTCGCTTTAGTCATTCTATTAGGCCGACTTCTAGCACCTTATGTTACCAGAGTCTTTACCCGTGCGCCAAGCCGACTCGACAGAGCCCTGGTACCGATCGAGAACGCGATCTTTCGACTCGGCGGCGTCGATGAAAACCATCGAATGGATTGGAAACAATACTTTCTATCATTGATGCTACTCAACCTTTTCCAGATGGCACTCGCCTTTCTAGTATTCGTCTTCCAAGACAGGCTCCCGCTCAATCCACAAGGCTTCCCAGGGTTAACATGGGACCTCGCGTTCATGCAAGTTATCTCATTTGCAACTAATACTAACCTTCAGCATTACAATGGCGAGAGCACACTTTCCTATTTCAGCCAAATGTCGGCGGTTCAGTTTCTACAATTCACCTCAGCGGCGTCAGGGTTATGCGCCGCCGTGGCGTTGGTAAGAGGATTCACGACCCGTTCCAAAGACCTTGGCAACTTCTATGTTGACTTCGTTAGAACCCTGACAAGAATACTCTTCCCACTGTGCTTTGTAGCGGCAATGATCCTCGTTTGGCTAGGCGTCCCTCAGACGCTCAACGGTTACACTGCCGTAAAGACAGTGGAGGGAGCAACGCAAATCATTCTGGTAGGGCCCGTCGCATCTCTAGTCTCAATAATGCAGATAGGCACAAACGGCGGAGGATATTATGGAGCCAACTCCGCTTATCCCCTACAGAATCCGAACCCCGCATCGGACGTTCTCCAAATAATCCTAATGTTGCTGCTGCCGACAGTTTTGTGCTTCGTCTACGGAGAGGTTCTTGGAAAGAGGAAGGAAAGCAGACCGATACTCTGGGCCTCCTACGGACTTTTCATCATAGATCTGGCGATCGCTTTTGTTCCAACCCCCATGCTTGGTCCGGGAATGGAGGTTCGTTTTGGAGGCTTTTTCTCAGCCTTCTGGACCGTAGTGACGACGGCCGTTACAACTGGTTCAGTTAACGCCTCGCTTTACGGCATGCACCCACTTGTCATACTTGCAGCCTTCATGGGTATGCTGATTCAGGCGACGCCTGGCGGTAAGGGTGTGGGAATGATGTATATGGTCATGTATACTGTGATTACAGTCTTCATAGTTGGGCTCATGTCAGGTAGGACCCCGGAATACTTGGGCATGAAAATCAACGGCCGCGATGTTTTGCTTGTAATGGCGGCCTTTTTGGTTCATCCGATTATCATCCTGATACCTACAGTCCTCGCCTACTCAACGGGAGCCGCCAGCGCGATCGGAATAGGAGGGAACACGACCGGCTTCATTCAAATCCTATACGAGTACACGTCCGCCGCAGCAAACAACGGCTCGGACTTTCTAGGAGCATCTGCGAATACCCCGTTCTTCAACATCTCAACAGGCCTAGTGATGTTTGCAGGTCGATTCGCACCGATGCTTTTGCTGCTAGCGCTCGCAGGCTCTATGATCAACAGGAAGAGACACGCGGAGATAGGACTAAGGACTGATAGCGTAACGTTTTCAATTATTCTCATAGGAGCCACATTGATTCTAGTCGTTTTGACGTTCTTCCCATTTCTCGCGATGGGCCCAATCCTCTCCAATCTCCGTGGTAATGTGAATGGGTTCGGTTGAATGTGTGAGGTGAAGTAAGACGTCAGCTAAGGAGCAACGAAATAGTCTGTGGTCCGGGGCAATGTCCAGCAAGACATTGGCCGACTCGATAGTGCGATTGAATCCTGTCTCGCTGATACATAACCCGGTCATGTTCATCGTAGAGATTACTTTCCTCGTTGTAGCAGCGATGGCCGTGTATCCGCAATGGTTCATCCCGGTCGCTAGTTCCAATGAGCGCATCTTCTATGTTGAGGTTGCAGCGATTCTGCTCATCACGGTCTGGTTTAGCACGCTCTCGGACTCCCTCGCTGAGACGCAGGCAAAGAACACTGCGAACAGTCTCAGGAAACTTGAAGCGGAAGCCATCACCAAGAAAATAGTGACAGAGGGCAAAGAAGAGCGACAGACTGTCGTTCTCACTCCTTCCAATCAGTTGCGTCGGGGAGATGTGATCTTGCTTGAGAAAGGGGACTTGATTCCCATCGACGCGGAGGTTACTGAAGGCATAGCAATGGTCGATGAGTCTCTTCTTACAGGTGAATCCGCCCCAGTCAGGAAGGCCCCTAGCGACCCCTTGATCGGCGGTTCAAAGCTCATCAGCGATACCCTGACGGCCAGAGTCACGGTAAACCCCGAAGACAGCTACATCAATCAGATGATTCGAATGGTGGAGTCATCAAAGAGACCAAAGACGCCAAACGAACAGGCGGTGGTCGTAGTTCTCATCGGCCTCACTGCCATCTTTACCATAATCATATTTGCACTCCTCGGGTTATCTGTTGTACTCAGCCTCGGAGCCGATCTTTCGGTTCTTATTGCGCTATACGTTTGCCTTCTTCCCACGACTATAGGGGCGCTTCTCCCTGCAATCGGCCTTTCTGGCATGTCTAGGCTCTATGCGAGGAAGATTGTTGCAAAGTCAGGTAGGGCAATTGAGACGGCGGGTGACACAGATACAATCCTCCTGGACAAGACTGGGACGATAACTGTTGGAAGCAGACAAGCGATAGAATTCATACCATTCGCAAACCATTCGGAACGAGAAGTTGGGGAGGCTGCGTTTCTTGCGTCTTGGCACGATGACACCCCGGAAGGACGTAGCATAATCAGGTTAGCTTACAGTAGCGGATTGATACCGAAGGAGTTGAACGACTTAGCCCTATCTGAATCTTATGAGTTTTCCGCGACGACCAGAACAAGCGGTGTAAAGTTCACTGAGGGTACGGGCTTCATGCTGCCGAAAGGGGGTCCCGACAGGGCGCGATTCAGGCGCAAGTTCACAGATTCCATAACCAGCTCCTTGGCCGGCGGCGAAGTTGAGATAATCAAAGGGGCCCCAGACGCAATAAAAAAGATCACAGAATCGACGCCAGCCGACTTCGACGATGTCATAAGCAAGATTTCCAACCAAGGCGATAGTCCAGTTGCAATAACCAAGAACCGCGAAGTGATTGGCATTATTCGGCTACGGGACATCTTGAAGCCTGGCATCAAAGAGAAGATTCAAGCAGTAAAGGCGATGAGCATACGACCCGTGATGATAACCGGAGACCATCCGCTCACCGCAAAAAGTATCGCAGCAGAAGTTGGAATCGATGAATTCGTTCCCCAGGCGAAACCCGAAGACAAACATGAAATCGTCCTCCGGGAACAAGCCAACAGCAGAATTGTTGCCATGATAGGCGATGGGACCAATGACGCACCCGCCTTGGCCCTAGCTGATGTAGGTTTGGCGATGAACTCCGGAACTCAAGCAGCGAAGGAAGCCGCCAACATGGTCGACCTCGAATCGAATCCCGCTAAGATAATTGAAGTTGTCATGCTTGGAAAACAGCTCCTCATGACACGTGGAGCAGTAACCACTTTCAGTATCGCGAATGACGTTGCGAAGTACTTCGCAATAACGCCGGTCCTTTTTGCAGTTATACCTGAACTGCAAGCTTTGAATGTTCTCGGTCTGGGCCTGCACACAGCTGTGCTCTCGGCGCTGATATTCAATGCGGTCATAATACCGATGCTAATTCCGTTGGCTATGAAGGGGGTCTCATTCAAGCCGTCGGACACAATGACATTGTTCCTGAAGAATACGATGGTCTATGGGGTAGGGGGAGTCATCGTTCCATTTGTCGGAATCAAGTTGATAGACATCGCTCTCCGAGCGATTCATGTTTAGGTGGTCGTCAAGTTGAGCAAGAGTCAATATGGGCCAACGCTTCGACTGGCGATTATCTCACTCGTATTATGCGGGCTCTTATTTCCGCTCCTCGTGACTGGGGTTGCGCAGGTTCTGCTCCCATCTCAGGCAAACGGCAGCATAGTGCACCTCCGCGGTCGCCCAGCAGGTTCAATACTGGTCGCTCAGAATTTCAATTCTTCAATGTTCTTCCATGCCGATTGGGCGAACAGTTCAGCCTCAGGCGTGGACCCCGACATAACACTACAAGACGCATACTCTCAAATCCCACGAATAAGCAGCGCGACCGGAATTCCATCAGACTCAATCAAACAAATCGTCGATGAAAACATCGAGAGAACATTATGGTTTACGGGAGAACCGTACGTAAACGTCCTCAACCTCAACCTAATACTGATTCAGGAATACCCCGCAATCTACAAGTCCTTCAGCTGACACTTAGCAGATGAGGATGAATACTCGAAAAACTGGTTCGTTGCGAGAGATTGCGCTCCTATTTCTTAAGCTAGGCACTATTGCGTTTGGCGGCCCAGCCGCACACATAGCTATGATGGAGGATGAAGTTGTTCGTCGCCGGCGCTGGCTTTCAAAAGAGAAGTTCCTGGATTTGCTCGGCGCAGCCAATTTAATCCCAGGCCCAAGCTCGACCGAGCTAGCAATATACATCGGATACCTTCAAGCTGGGTGGATTGGGCTTCTACTAGCAGGTGTCTGCTTCATTCTTCCCGCCGCGCTTATTGTCACGGCTTTGGCTTGGGCCTATGTCCAATTCGGTTCGCTACCCCAAGCAGTCGGCATTCTATACGGTGTCAAACCTGTCATTATCGCCGTAATCCTCCAAGCGTTGTGGAGTTTGGGACGCGGTGCCGTAAAAACAAGGTTCCTCGCAGTGGCCGGTCTTGCTGCCTTATTGCTGAGTTTCCTGGGAGTAAGCCCGTTAATAGTTGTCTTCGGGGTTGGCAGCATTACAGGTCTAAGCCGATGGATTGTTGGGTGCAAGAAGAAAGAGAGGCCGACCCACATCTCTCTTTTACTCGTGCTTCTCGCCCTCCCCTTGGCCTACGCAGTACAAACGGCCGCAGCGACTACCTATGCCACGACTTCCTCGTCAGGGCTATGGCCGATTTTTCTGATTTTCTTGAAAATCGGCTCGGTGGTCTTTGGCAGCGGGTACGTGCTTCTAGCCTTTCTTCGTGGTGACCTCGTCGTCCACCTGCATTGGTTAACTGACTCACAACTCATAGACGCAGTAGCGGTCGGCCAGGTGACACCCGGGCCCGTCTTCACAACCGCCACCTTCATCGGCTACCTGATAGCAGGTCCCCCGGGGGCGTTAGTTGCCACCATTGGAATCTTCCTCCCAGGATTCATCCTCGTCGCAATCAGCGGCCCTCTCATCCCGCGAATTCGACAGTCCCCCGTTGCCGGGGCTTTCCTGGACGGTGTAATCATTGCATCCCTGGCTTTGATGGTGTTCGTAACATACGAGTTGGGCACGGCCGCTCTAATCGACATGTTGACGATTGCCATGGCGGCTGCTAGCGTTTTGCTGCTGATTCGTTTTCGCGTTAATTCTGGATGGTTAGTCCTCGCAGGAGCGGTAATAGGGCTACTGAGATTTGCCCTGTAAACCTGTAGTATTTTGGTGCGGGGAATGGGGTTCTCACTCCAGTCTACTGGTACATATAGCCAACTGGTGGGGCCGGTGGGATTTGAACCCACCAATATCGTGGGTTCAATGCGTTCTGGTTACGTGTCACTATGAATCGGCAACCGCCAATTTTGCAGACTCAGCTGGACACTAATTGTCTAGTGTGTTCGCCTCTGAGTAACATTGGTTCCCCGCAAGATTACACCACCCCCCCACCAGGGGGGGTCCCCCATTGAGGTAGGGTGGATCCACCCATCGAGGGGTGGTGCCAAACGGTGCCAAACGAAGGTAACGCTCGCCTCATTTTACGCCTCGATCCCCTCATACGAACCAATCTGCAGGCCCGAACGCTGGTGGACTATGCGAACCAGTGTGATGGCGGCTGGGGGTTCGAACCTAAGCTGCAGAATCAACTTTTCTTGGCGGAACAACCCAAAACCAGCTTCGAAAGACCGGCAAGGTATGAATCGAAAGGGTTTCCTAAATGAATTTCCCGATTAATCCACGTCCCTTCTTGTCTAGCATAGTATATACGCAGGTGTGGTTGGTGCGAAGGGGATTCAAACTCACGAAGCTTTCATCGTTCAATGTAGCAGACTCCCAAACCGAAGAACGATGGCTTAGTCGTTGGAGCCTGATTTGAAGGTCACGGGCAGGGCGGCCTTGAACCATTCCGGGATGAATTGCCACGTGTTTCTAACGAGTTCGATGAAACTTCCGTCCACCACGTAAAACCTTGCAGTATCATCCTCTGCCCTGACCGCTCGGCCATACGCTTGAATCACTTCAAGCATCGCTTGATTTTCGTACCACTGCCGGTGTCCCAGCTCCAACCGCCTTTTCACCCTCCTATCTCCAATATCCGCAAAGGGGACCTTAAGCAAAATCTGAGCCGAGCAGTTATGATAAATGCATGATGTTCCGACGTATGAATTGTCTTCGTCAACTTCCAAATTGTATACCGGCCCGAGGTAGTTCGCTGTGCTCTTTTTCTGCACTTTAACGCGAATGTATGAACCTCGAAGGTATTTGCCGCTAACGAGAGCTTTGACTTTGAATGTGCGTTCTTTCGTTATTGTCTTTCCGATGCCAAGCAACTGGAAGGCTGGGTTAGCCTGTGTTCTGCTCACTCTGACCATGAATTTTTCATTGGTCCTAACTGCTCTTCCCAGTATCACTCCTCTTCCACCCTTTTTGGATCCCACGCTGGACGCAATTCCAAACCTTGCGAACAGCAGCTTGACTTGGTAGGCCAAAGTTTTTGAAACGGTCGTAAACGAAATAACATTACCGTGATGTGAACCGTCTCCTCGGAAATATCCTCGAAGTAATTCGATGATTAGCTGGTCGTTGGCATGAAGCCAGGAAAATGGAATGTGCTTTTGAGTCGCGTCTTTTCCGAACATAGTGCGGAACCATTTTGCGCCTTCAACAGAACCAAATGAAACCTGGTATCCTCCATCCCCCTTTCTTCGTATAGCTGCGTTTCTTGAGAAGAGTTTCTCGAATATGGACGCTGCGTCCTTCGCGTATCCCAGCTCTTTTTCGGTTTTTCCGAAGTCCAAATGGATTTGGTGGGCGCCGGTCGACCCTTCGGCAAGGTAGTACCCAATGAGCCTCATTTCCGAAGGGGCCAACTTTTTGTCAAGCTTCACCTGGTCCCGGAAGTAGTTCGCAGTGTGACTGCTATTCTGACATTTGTGAAATCCAGCGCGACGTTTTTCATATGTGATGTTTATTCTTGGATAAATGTGGGAGTGATCGGTTATTCTAGGATATGCTATGTACTCATCGTTTATTCGTTCTGCCCTCATCCATCCTCTGTTCGTCAATATTGGATGTTCTGGAGTCACTTGAAATGGCTTCGCATAGTAGGGCCTTATCGAAACTATTGGACCCGAATAGTTTCGCACTTTTACTGATTTAACCGGTCTGAACCTTCCCTTATGCGTCAAAACCATCTCGCCGACTTTGACGTCGCGAATTCTTTGTACCCCGCTCGTTGTGATTATCTCCTCCTCCGGCAACAAACAAACATCATATTTCCAGTCCTGGCCTTCGTTGAAGGCGACTGAAACGAAGACTTTGCCGCGTGACCGCATCCATTCCTGTAATTTCTCCTCACGATCTTTGCCCGTATGCACGATCAGCCTACGCTTCAAATCTGGCGATAGATTGTCAACGAGTGCACGTTGGTGCCGATAGCTGTGGCAGTGAATCGCTACATTTCCTCGTTCTTTCTGCAATATCTGGTCGATCGCAGCGATAGCCAATGGCATGTTGTGGGCCCATTGTTGTTGGGAGAGAGGCCCAACGGTGGCATCAATTATTGGCCTGTTTTCGGGCGGGAAGGTGCTTGGCACTTGAAGAATTTCGATTTCATCATCCTTTAGCACGTCTGTTAAACCGTTGAGTTTGATGTACTCCTGTGGGTCTAGGATGGTGGCCGATGATATCAGGTAGTATTCGCCGCGTTTCCAGACTAGGTCTTTCATGAACTCCCTTGCGAATACGGGTTGGAGGAGAAGTTGGTCGTTGCGTATCTGCCATACCCATTCTGATTTGGAGAAGGTGAAGAGGTGATGGTTTTCGAGGAACCTTTCCATTACTTTCTTGTTCTCTGTCTCGGCGATTGATAGTTCTCGCTGTTCGGCTTTCGTTTCAAGTCTGCCGAGCTGCATCTTCAGGTGTTCAGCGACCTCTGCCAGGAACGTCTCCAACTCTATTCTGTCGGCCACGTTCTTCAAGTCGGGGAGGAATTTGTGGTAGACCTCGTACGGAACTGAGAAGGGTGTGAACTTCACGGCGATGTGGTTGAGGGCTTGCTCTTCGAGGTTGTGAGCTTCGTCAAGTACCAGCAGACTGCGGCGTACCAAGGTATGTTTCGCTTCCCTCGGTAGTGCCCTCGAAGATCAAGTAGGCTAGGCTCATCAGGACGCTGCGGGCGTGAAGGGCTAGCTGTTTCTGCATCCAGTATGGACAGATGTCAAACCGTTCGTGGCAGGGATAGTTCTCGGTCTCACACTTCCCTACATGTACCCCTCGTTGCGGATTATAGTAGCATCGATAGTTCTGGCGTCCCTTAATCTCAACAAAACGGTTCTTCAAGTTGGGGTCTGCAAGGAGTTGGTCTATCAGCGCCAGCTGCGGCGTGACGTAGAATGATTCGGTGACTGACCCGAAGGCAGCATCCACGTAGCTCTTCCCGAAACCTGTTGGCGCCAATACGAGAACACATTTCTTCCCTGATTGGAATGCTTCGACTCCGGCACGCAGGATCTCACGCTGGTACGGCCTCAGCGTGTGGCTTGGAAAAGAGTCGAGAACAATGTCGAGGGTGAATTCTGGAGGCCGTAGGGGATGGGATGGAATCTTTACTTCGGTTGGTGCGCATCGGCTGCAAGTTTCTTGCCGCGGGTGACATGTAGGTGCCGCATTTCGAGCAGAACATATCCATTGGAAGCACCGGGCGCCCTGCAACTTGTTTCGGAAGTAAGATTGGGCTTTGCCTTGGGGCTCTTTGATAATAGCTTTACAGGCTCCCGTGAATCGTGGCTTTGATTCTAGCCTCGTGGAACCGTATTTGCTTGCATAGGCGACGAGAACCTTCACGACCTACCGCCCACGACGAGCTGTGAGTGCATTATCACCTGCCCCTTGGCGGACAGCCCACGAAAAATAGGCCAGTACCAGGGAAGCTATCACGACCCTGCCCTCTAGGACCGAATAGCCGAAAGGTGCTATTTCCGGTTGCATTAGGTGGCCTTGGTCGGCGAGAACTTGTAGAATGTTGAGAATCGCCGCTAGAATGCCGAGTCCTCCACCCAACGCTGGGCGTCTGTAAATCATTGGAATTGTTGTCATTTCAACGATCAATATGACAATCAAGAATGCCAGCCAGAAGAGGGATACGTCAGACTGGGGCCGGGTCTCAAAGCCTAGCGGGGGAGGAAATTCCAGTACCGTTAGAATCAGAATCACAACGACAGCTCCAAGGACAGCCCTCGTTGCGGAGGAAAGCGAAATCATACTGAAATTACCACCACTGCTCCTGAGCGAACGAGAAGGTACCAGAACTTGAGAAAAGTATTTTCACAGTGAAGTCATTGAACTCTTTTCATTTCCCTCTTTTCATTCCGGTTGGGCGGTAGGGAGAGGGTTGTGCTATCAGTGTTCTCGTTATGTTTCGGATCAGAATAGTGCTAGGATAGCTAACCCCAGTAGGAGTGCGAGCGCAGCGGTCACTATTGCGAGAGCAATCAACGCTATGATGCCAACTAGTGCGGCTTTGCCCCACCCGGTGTCGAAGAAATGTTTGATCAACCACACCCAAACGACTAGTGTCACTAGTAACCCCAATAGGCCAGAGACGAATATGCTCAATACTGCGTTTATGATAACTCCAAGCACTACTATCCAGAGTGCGTCCGTGAACTTCGCTTTCTCCTTGCCGACCATCGCTCGACCTACAAGCCACAGAAATGGGGCGACGAGTATGATGTCTACAATGATTTCGCCTAGTAACGATGTTAGACTGACCAATCCATTTTCCTCACAAAGACAACTTGACCAGAGTGTCACGGCGAAAGATAAACTTCTGGCCTTCAATGGGCTGCTGTATGCAGTTGCATGAGACAACTTCTTTGTCGAGGTCGGCTATCTTCCGTGTACTGGTGCGTACAACTAGATGCCTTAGGGATGTAGTTTGTTGGTGCGGGGAGTGGGATATTCGCCCGGTCTTTTTGGCCGGGATTCGAACCCACGAAGGCCTACGCCACGGGATAGCTCACCCGCGCACGTGAACCCTCGCGCCGAGCGCGAATCTTGAGTGTAGCGCGCGTGGCCAAGCGTAGGCATCAGCATGCCGCACGCATTCGCAGCACGCGACCCGCCCATTTGACCTGGCTCTGGTATCCCCGCACCGGGAACTCCTACAGTCCTCTGTGGCAAATTAAAGTGATGTCCAGGCGAAGAAACTCCTTAGAAATCAGCGATGCTGTTCAACGAGATTATGGAAAGTACTTTTCGGCGTCAGCCTTGCAGGTAAATGTTCCCGGACGCTTGGTCGTAACGAGTCAGAATCTTCTGTAACGGGTATGGGGCCGGCCCGGCTAGGACTCGAGCATTGTTGCTCGGGTCGAAGACAGCACCATGACATGGGCACGCAATGTCCTGCGCACTCGGGTCAAATTGAACCTGGCAACCAGCGTGCGTGCAAATCGCACTATACGCCACGAATTGCCCATTCATCAAGTGAATCAGAAGCATAGGCCCATAGGTCGGGTCGCTTAGCGCCAGCGATTGGCCTGCACCAATGTTTGATGCGTTCGCCAGCAGTCGTTCCCCCGTTTGTGCGACGGGGTTTGAAACGTACGACGGTGCTTGAGCTTGGGGCGAGAAGAATGCTACTTTGATCCATAAGAGGAATGGGACGGAAACCGCCGCTAGCCCTAGCACGTTCCGAAGGAAGTTCCGTCGTTCCCTTTGAACCCTGACTTCCGGGGCAGTCCTAACCGTGTCAGCCCTGAAAGCTGCTCGTGACATCAGCACCGGAACTTTCGGATGTGAATCGTAGATCGACGCAACAACGTCACTTGGAACTTTCATTTCATATTTTCGGGCGAGTGTCTCTGCAAGCCGCTGCGTATTTTCTTCGTCAGCCAACCTCATCACTCAGTTTGTGGCTGGGGCTGTTGCCAGGTGTCTCGTTCTACTAGCGTTCGAAGGCCGTTTAGTATCTTGACTGTGTCGCTTCTATCAACGCCTAGGCTGATGACGAAGGCTCGTACGAATTCGAGGATCGTCGCCGTTTCGTCATGTGAAACGAATTGGGAATCTATTCGGTCAAACGCTCTGTTGACTTCGGTCACTTGCCTGGGATAGAGTTTCGCTCTCTCGGGGGGTTGGATGCTTGTTTCGGATGGTTTCGTTTCATGTTCAGCCGGCTGTGCAGCGACTGTTAGTTGGACCGGAGCTGGGGCAAGCCATCGCAACCTAGAGCGCGCGTTTGGCGATTGCCGAGTCAATGCTTAAGCCCTGTTGTGGACCGGCCAGGAGGAGCGTCAGCCAGCACAAGACGAACACTATGTCAGAGCCGAAGTAGAACGGGAAAGCGTTCCATGTGGCTGAAAGGAAGAACGTAAAATTGAGCAGAAGTCCTGCAAAAGCTGCGATACGGTAAAGGAATCCAAGTAGCACAGCCACCCCAATGAGCGATTCCCCAACGGCGACCATATACCCGAAGGCGACGGCGTTTGGGACAACAACCCCCAACAGAAAATCGTGGATTGGTGACCCGACGGCGTATTGTGCAACTAAGTGTCCAATGTAACCTTGCTTCGACTGGTCAAAATATGATGGGTCTGTGAGGTGTTGTAGGCCAGCGTATAGGAAAGTGGCCCCCATGAAAATGCGGAGGGGCAAAATCAAACTTGCAGGCAACGCTGCCAATTGCTGATTCTTAATTGACGTTCCTGTTTGAGACTTCGAACTCCATCACCTAAGCACCAGCGTTTCTCCATTCTGTGCTTGATAAACCCACACATTCGCAGTTCGATAACAAAACGTCCCACTTTCTCCGAGTCGTCCCTAAATAGCCGCGAGTTGAAACAGGGATATTTGATACGAATTGAGGCTAACCAAGCGTCGAATCAAGTTAGAGCTCACGAAAACTGATGGCTGGCGACTCAGGGACAAATACATTGGGAGATCATTCGCTTTTGAAGACTTTGCTCAGAGCATGCGTTTCGTGAATCGTGTTGCTGCACGCGCTGAATCCATGAATCATCATCCGGACATATTAGTTCAATACAATAAAGTCAGGCTTGTTCTAACGACACATGATTCCGGCGGCTTAACGATGAAGGATTTCACGTTAGCCCGAAAGATCAATAGAATCCGGAGATAGGACGCGGGAGCTTAGAGAAGTTCAATCTCGATATAGACTTTCTCAGGGGTTTGAATTCGCATCAACCGTTTGAGAAAACGTTCGTTTGGGTCCACGTCGATTAAGCGTTTGTGGATGCGCATTTCCCAGCTGTCCCATGTATGTGTCCCTTCGCCGCATGGGCTCTTTCGCGTCGGCACCCAAAGCCTCTTGGTCGGGAGCGGAATGGGCCCGCGCAGTTTCACACCCGTGCGTTCGGCGATCTTCATGATCTCGCCGCATATGCTGTTCAAGCCCTGGGGATCAGTGCTTGACAGGCGTATTCTTGCTTTGTTTGCCAAGAGGCACTTCCAACCTTTCTAGGTGCGAAACTGCCCTCTAGGCCAGTGGGGCGAATAAAAAGCTCTCGCTAACCGGAAAGGATTTGGAAAAATAATTTCGGGCCTGAGAAGCCTACGCTTTCTTCTCAGGTATCTGCGCTTTCTGCGTGATCTCCTGAACTACGCCTACTGCGATCGTGCTGCCCATGTCGCGAATTGCGAAGCGACCAAGCTGAGGAATGTCGGAATATGCTTCCACTGCCAGCGGACGCAGGGGCTTTATCTTTACCAAGGCAGCGTCGCCAGTCTTGAGGAAGTCAGGCTTCTCTTGCGTGACTTGGCCTGAGCGGGCATCGATCTTCTGCAACAGCTCTGTCAGGGTTGCTGACGTGGTTGCGGTGTGGGCGTGCAGTACGGGTGTGTAGCCCGCAGCTATGGCGGTGGGATGGAATACTACGATGATTCGGCCAATGAACTCGGCTGCGACCGTTGGTGGCTTGTCAGTATGTCCCGCCACGTCGCCTCTGTGCACGTCGGTCTTTCCGATGCCCCTTACGTTGAAGCCTATGTTGTCTCCAGGAAGCGCCTGCGGAATCTTTGTGTGGTGGGTTTCAATGTCCTTGCATTCGCCCTTGGCGTTTGCTGGCATGAAGATGATGCTATCGCCAACCTTCATAGTCCCTGTTTCGACTCGGCCCACGGGGACAGTTCCTATTCCCGTAATTGAGTAGACGTCCTGAACAGGGATTCTTAGGGGTTTGTCAGTTGGTTTAGGTGGTTCCGTGAAGCTGTTCAATACTTCGATCATTGTTGGGCCTTTGTACCAAGCCATCTTTGGTGATTTCTTAACGAGGTTATCGCCTAGCCATCCTGAGATGGGGACGAATTGAATCTTCGAGGTATCATATCCGACAACTTTCAAGAGGGCTTCCATTTCCTTCTTGCACTCATTATACCTCTCCTCCGCGTAGTTTGTTGACGCGTCGTCCATCTTGTTAATTGCGATGGCCAGTTGGCCGACGCCTAACGTTCGGGCTAGGTATGCGTGTTCTCGGGTTTGGCCTCCAGGGCCGACGCCGACCTCGAACTCGCCCTTCTTGGAGGATACGACGAGGATTGCTGCGTCAGCTTGGCTTGTGCCTGTAATCATGTTCTTAATGAAGTCTCGATGGCCAGGGGCGTCGATGATGGTGAAAAAGACCTTGTCCGTCTCGAACTTCTCGAACCTAAGGTCAATCGTAACACCACGTTCCCTCTCTTCCTTCAACGTGTCGAGTACCCATGCGAACTTGAAAGTCTCCCCAGCTCCAAGTTTAGTCGACTCGTCAGCGTACTTCGCTATGGTCTTCTCGTCCACGTTACCTGTATCAAAGAGCAGGTGGCCTGTCATCGTGCTCTTTCCATGGTCAACGTGACCAATGATGATCAGGTTCAAATGAGGCTTCTTAGCTGAAGACATGCTTCATCTTTCCAATTTCTCTGATGATTCGCTAGTCAACATTGGCACCCGTATTTAAGGGTTAGAACATTACGAAATACGAAAAGTGTCTGGCGGAGGAATTTAGGAAAAACATTTGAGGGATTTTGCTTAACGCGAGGCTAAAGCCACTCGTTCCATTTCATCCCGCTTCCTGACGGCGAAGCTTCTGTTGTCGCGTTGGGCGGCGTACGTGATCTCTTCAGCGAGGCATTCATCAATAGTCCTAGGGTTGCTATACGCCGCTTTGCGCGCTCCGTCAGTCATGAAGCGCAAGGCCATGTCGATTCTTCTGAGCGGGGAAATGTCGACTGAGATAGGGTAGACAATTCCACCGTAAGCTATGCGCGTAACATCCTCCGCTGGGGCTGCGTTCTCTACGGCTTTCACCAGAAGCTCCACCGGGTTCTTCCCAGTCTTCAAGCTGATGATCTCGAGCGCGTTTCGAACAATGCCTATTGCCTTAGTCTTCTTCCCGCCCACCCTACCGGGGCGCATCATGTTGTTGACAAGGCGTTCCACAATGTTAAGGGCGGACTTTCGAAAACGCTTGTGCTCATGTCGGCCGCCACTGTGGGGAAAAAGAATAGGGGTGACTGAGAGATATTTCTCAAGACCTGGGTCTACAACCTGAATGCCATCAACACTCCATTTCTCGAAGATTTTTACCTCAGGCGGCTTACGACTCATACCTGCAAACCTTTTGCGAATTTTCGCTAGCCTACAAGAGTTCATCGTATTAAGCGTTGACTCATCTTGCCCGAGCGAGTTCGGTGTGAGGATCAAGAATGGCGATGGCAGCATACCCGTACTATTAGGTATGGGGATGGTCAGACTTCCTGAGCTGTTTTGCAGGGCTGTTTGACCGTTCGGAGAGAGCACGTTGAAATGCGAAGTCTTCAAAGTCTTCTTCTGCTTCACCATTTGCTACACTCATCGCTATCTCGTGTCATCAATAACGTTGCAAACCTCTCCGACGCAAACGCTATCTACCTAACTTGAGTCTTTTCTAATTGGAGTTTCGTTTTGAAACAAAAGAGCGATGAAGATCATGGGCTCCCCAGCCTCTCGCTGGTCTTCGGGTACATTGCGGTCAAGGAAATCAAGGACGACAAGGAAGAACAGGTAAAGGTGCTCTCCCGTCTCGGCTACGGAAATGCCGAAATCTCCAGAATCATAGACAGCCCAATCACATCCGTCCGCACAATGAAGTCGCAGAAGAAGGTGACTCCCAGACGACAGAAGAAGGCTCAAAGGAAGAAGCGCAAGTCCGACTGATGCTCGCATACCTGTGTATTTCCACAGAACCTCAATCCGGCTTGGTGAGGAAAGTGGAGATTCTCGACCGTTTCGGACTATCGGATGAAGAGATCGGCAAGGTATGTGGCTGCTCTAAACAAATCGTAGCCAACTCCAGATTCCTAGCCAAACGCAAACGCAAAGTAGTCAGACGTTGAAGCACCTAGTTCGCATCCCCATAGAATACTTCGATGTCATACCAGTAGGCACCAAACTCTTCTCGCCACTCTACCAGTTCGAGAACGGACTGCGCATAGCTATACACAAGTTCCTTTCCACCTGCTACAGCGAAGACTGGTGGGAAATCTCACTCCAAACCCGACTGCCAAGAATCTACGAGTACGCTGAAGAACAGAAACGGAGACGAGACCTGATGCCGTGGATAGGTGCCTCAACCGAAATCGAAATCCTCCCAATACACCTCATCACGTTGGGTCAGCTTGAAGAAATCGTGAAAGCGTACCAATCCGACTGCATCCCTCAACTCTTCCCCACGATGGAATTCTTCCTCGGACACATGGAATGCATCAAAAGAGTCCGCAACCTTTTCTCACACATGGTTCCTTGCCTCACACAAGAGGACACACAACTGGCAAGGGGAGAGATTCGAGCCCTAAGCTCACACATCAACACTAGGCTCTAATGCCAGACCCTCAAAACCCATTCGCAATGAAGATGCAAACCATGTCGAGAGGTGGAATGAAGATGACACAACCTGGACGAGAAATCTCCTCGTTGTATTCTTCGATGTTTGTGATTAGTTCGTCGACTGGTTCTTTGGCACTCACGACTAGAATGTGGTCTGGATTCGCTCGTCTTGCCTTGAAAATCTGGTGAGCAATCTCTTCCCAAGTCAGCTTCGGTTTCTTCGTGCTCGTGAATCCCTTCACAACGACGGCTAAGGTCAGCTTCCTCCCGTTGAGGTTCAGGACGAATTTCTCAATGTCTGCGACCTCTTTGGCTGAGTCGTGGGTTCTCTTAGCGAGACTTGCATGCTTCTTTCTGAAGACTTGGCGTAGATTGTTCTGAAGGGTTCTTTCGTCCTTCTGAAAGTCGCTTAGGCGTGCCTCAGCTACGTCATCCGATATTTTGCTGGTCTCTGGGAAGATGTCGGTCACCATGAGTCTGTCCGATGTAGTGTAGACGTAGGGTGGAAGACTTCCGCTCAGAGACTCAAATAGCGTTTTGGACACGTTCTCCTTTGAGATCGTGTTAGCTTTGAAGAAGGTAGTTCGGATGGAATCGATCGATTTTCTGATTTGAGGTTGCGAAGTAGCCTTTTCTGACATAATCTTGGCGGTCAGCTTGACTGAGAAATCATCCATGTCTTTCCAATCGTTACTGTGAAAGACGTTCAGAATGTCAGACTGGAGTTGAGCCCGTGCTTCGGACTCCGAGAGTTTGGACATGGGTTATGCCGTTAGAGGTGGAACTGTCTTCCTGAGCTTTCGCTCAAGGTCAAGAATTTTGACCTTTTCTGTCTTTGCGTATATGTAGTAGCCCTCTGTTGTGATCTTCTTAAGCTCTATCAGTCCTTCATCTTTCAGTTCGGTTATCCTAAGGGAAACGTTGCGGCTTCTTCATTTTCAGGGCTTCTCTTGATTGCGTCCACGGTCTTCTCTCCATCCACTTCCAGAAATACCTTCACCCTATCTCTTGACCTTCCGAAGAATTCCATCAGGTCTGCGATGATTTCTGGACGATTGGCTCTGACGAGAAGGTCTACGGATTTCTCGACTCCTTCGACCCGCCATCTGATCTCTTTTACATCCTTCTCTAATGGGCCTGTCACATTCTCACGCTCGAAGGTTAGCTGACGATTCTGGTTGCCTATTCTTCCTCCAAGAGCCTTCTGACACCACGATCACTAACCCCAAGTGCTTTCCCTATCTCGGCTTGTGTGGCACCCGATTTGGAGGCGATTAGAATTAGCAGTTTCTTGATTGGAACCAGCTCGGCATGCAGCCTTCCTAACTCTTTTTCTTCCATGTTTTCTTCCCTCCCTTGCTCTTGCTGAGTTGGAAAAGCCGTACTCTCATCGCATTCGGTGTCGCTCCGAGAATGTCAGCCATCTCCATCGGTTCAAATCTATCTGACAACCTTTCGATCTGCAAATCTCTGTCCTTGTCCAGAGCCGCTATACCAGCTACAACCATGTCCAATTTATGACTAATTTCGGCGAGAAGTTCGGAGTCTGATCGTTTTGTTAACTCGTTCCTTTTCTTAGACGACTTTTTCATAGTACCGTGTCTTCCCCCTTCTCTCCTCAGCGAGGAGCCCTGCTTCTTGAAGTGCGGCAATCGACTGACTGACTAGCGAGATTGATTTGTTGAGCGACTCCGCTATTTCCGAAACGTTGTGCCTCCCATCACAGAGCTTGTACACATCACGTCGGAGCTTGGATTTCCCAAGCATATCCGCTTTCGTCTGCTCAATCGAGGCTTTCTGACCCATCTTCATATACGCTCAGGAGGTCATCTAGCTTGTCCAGTTTGCCATCGATACTGGTAAGAACTTGAAGTATCTTCCTCGACGCCTCATCTTCCACTGTGTGATGTCCCTCCAAAGGTTAGTCATTTAAGGTAAATTAACTAAAATATAGGTCTTGAGGGTTCTGGAAGACCTCGCCTTCCAGTGGATAAGATTCTGAATTGGATAGCCAATTTCAGCTAAGTCCGTGTGGTCAGAAGATTAGGGGATCGGCTGGTACCCTGTAGACTCAACAAATCTTTTCCACAGCAATTCGTGGGCTTTGTTTGCCGCTTGCTCAAGCTCCGTCCGAGCAGTGAGGTATGTGCGGATGGACTGACTTTTCGTGTCTCGGTCAATCACTCCCTTAACCATCATCCGAAGTGAGTAGTTCATCTTTGAAGTTATGAGGATGGTTGGTTCTGGCAGAACTTGTGCGAGTCGTCCTTTTGCTTGCTCGACGATGTTGCTGAGCGTTTCCTCGCTAAGCTGGCTTGAATCTTTGTAGTGAATCACGGAGGCTTGGTAAAGAAGAAAGTTTGCCTTGTTCGTATGCCCTGCCTTGAGCGTCGGCTTGCATGCCTCTGACGTATTCTTCGAGGTGGAATCGGTTAACGCTTTGCAGTTGGTCTCGTAGTCTCTCGTGCTGCGGCTGTGCTTAGTTCGCATTTGGTGAACGTTTTGAAGAAGTTTTCCAGTGCGGCTTTCAGTTCGGGGTCAATATCGTAGTAAGGGTGAGTCATAATCTTGTTCGGCGTCCAGTAGTCGCTGTAGTGTACGTCTTGCCTGTTGGTTAGTTGGGTTCGTACCAGCTGCACCTGTTCAAGCAGGGGTTCGAGGAATTTAGTTCGGTAGTCTCCAAGGAATTCGTGGGTGCGGCGTTTTCTCAATTCGAGGTACTCTCTTGTGGTTTGTGAGAGATAGTTTTGGATTCTCTGGTCAATCTTGTCTCGAAGGTCTTCGTCGCCTGTGAACTTCTCCCTCACAACCTCCTTCTCTGCAACTTCTATGAGGTGCTGGATTTGGCTGTCTCTGCTATCAGCTTCCTTGATGAATATCCAGCGTTTGAGCCCGGTGGTCACCGCCTCTCTGTACTCTTCCTCTGTGCCCGGTGAGTCTTTCCCGCCGAGAATGCCGATGTAGAGTTGGCATGTTTCGAGGTATTGCAGGTAGAACTCTTTGGGGGTAAGCGAGGAAGGTTTCTCTAGCATTTCCCAGTGGATTGGTTTGACATGTCTGGTTTGCAGGGTTTCCGCAATCTTCAACCTAACGTCGTGGAATTCGCCGGTTTCTGAGCTTATGAAGGCTCGAAGGAAATCTTCTGAACCATCCAAGACCGCTCAACTTCCAGCAAGCAGTTTCTCATGGACGGGCAAGATTATTCTATGACGATTGTTGTAACGGTAGAACGAACGCCGGGAAGTCGTCTTATCTTCCATGTGATGATCTCTTTCAGCCCATCCATTGAATCAGCTTCGACTTTTGCAATCATGTCGTAGAGACCTAGATTCGGTGGCAGTCCTTCACATTTGGAACCTTTCGAACCTCTTTGAGCACGTCCTCTTCCGAACCCGGCTCAACGTTGATCAGAACATAGGAAACAGGCATGACAGAACCTCATCAAACACCTACAAAATGCGGGTAAAAGTCTTCCCTATGGTGAACGAAGCCGAAGATTCTCTATGTATCGACTGAAGCATGACCAGCTTAAGGTAGAGAGAGAATCTGTTGTAGTTCCGGAATGTGTCCAGAAGGCATTATGGCTGTGATCCCAAACTTAGTGCTCTCAGTAGTTCTTTCGATGGTTTGAGATCTGAAAAAACCCAAGTCGCATGCGCCTGAGATAGCTGCTCCAGTGAGAATATGCCGCTAGCGATCCCGATCGATGTGGCGTTAGCCGCGTTGGCTGCGCTCATATCTCTGGGCGTGTCACCAACAATCATAACGTTCTTGCGGTCTGACAGCCTATAGTTCGCCACGCATGTCGTGACAGCGTCTTCAACCAGGAGGTTGCGGTCGAAATAATTGTCAGCACAGAAACGTTCTGCGAAATATGAATCGATTCCCGTGACCCTTAATTTCTCGGTGGCAACTGCTGAAAGATTGCCGGTGAGCACTCCTACAATATGGTTTTGTGAGTTTGTAAGAATGTGCAACAGTTCTTCGACTCCTTCGTTTAGTATTGGTCTCTTTTCCATGTCGCGATAAATCTCGCCCATCCGCGTGAGAACTTTGGGGAGGAAGTATTCTACCTTCTCGTCATCTAAGCCAGTCTCAGCTAGAAGGATCTTGCAAATCTGTGGATCCACCATGCCTGCAAATCGCGATGGGATTACTGATGGCTCCATGCCGACGACGTCATGGATAGTTTTGAGATAACGTTGTCTTTCATCCTCTTCAGCCGCGGAGCTCGATATTATCGTCCCATCAATATCGAACAGAACTATATGCGCGGTCAACTAGATCCGCCCTATCTGGACCGTCTGCAGCTCCTCTACAATAAGAGGAAGCCCTGTCCCATGGAAATCGCACAACAAACAGATCTCTAGAGGCCAGAACTTCGTAGCGGTCGGAAGTGTTAAACATGCAATAGCGACATTAGATCTTCGCGTGATTTCTATGCCGAAAGCGAAGAAGAAACCAAAGAAGAAAAAGTAACCAAAGAACCAAGGGTCGCCTTTGCGGCAACGAGGGGGCTGAAGTAGGTAGGTTAGAGTTCCCGCGAAGCTCTTCCACTGAAAACCTGCTGCCCTAGTAGCTTGAGTGACTCATCGTTGTTGGAGTTATGCCATATCCATGTTCGGAGAGCTTTCTTTCTATGTCGCCAAGCTATTCCCAAAGCCCGCAAAGATGTACGAGTTCCCCCATCGCCCTTTCGTCGCTCCACAGCTGAACTGCAAGCCTTGCTTGGCTAATTCACGTCCTCAAAATTGAACATGGTTTCGTTTGATCGTAGATTGGTTACCTAACTCTGCCGCCTGGGGATACCGAATCATTCTAGTTTGTCCGCTGCGTATTGACGAATCTGGTTGGTTAGCTGTTGCGGGGGCACAGGTGCAAGCGGTCGGGGGACTGCTGTGTCATTCATTGGGGGTCTTTTGAGGCGACCCACGAGGACATCGTGCGTTGGAAGAGACAAGGACGAGTAGATATTCTGAAGCACATAGCGATTGATTCCACTGATCCTCACAATCGACATGGAGTTTTCGTTACGAAGAGTTGCCCCTTTCTGAAAAGAGAGGAAACAGGCCTCTACTCGTGCGCGATCCATGAGACAAAACCGTTCTACTGCAGGATCTACCCAGACGACGGCATGTGTGAACACGAAGAAAGCATAGAAGACTAAGCCCTGGCAACGGGTCCGAATTGCGGAATCAATTGACGACAAAGTAGGGTAAGATGAGTAATAGTCAGTTCTGTTCCAGTCAAGCGCAACCAAAACATCGTTCGGCAGTTTACCTATTAGGCTCTGAGGCAGGCACTCATAATGAGTGGTCTCCTTTGGAGAAAGACGATGCCATCTTCTATGCGCTTTTGAGAATGGGTCATGAGTGTACTCACGCCATTATTCCACATCCCAATCCGCTAAGCAAGAAGGTCGAAAACGCATGGCTCATCGAAGTTGAACATGGCCATAATGATCTAGGAAAACATGGACAATACACGTTTTGTTACAAGATCGTTGACGATCCAAAGACAGCAGTGGGAGAATGTAGGAAAGAGCTTAACGAGAAGGAGAGGCAGGGAAAGAGCCGAGTCCAACAGACAGGGAAGATCTCGAAGCAAGGCTAGTTAGAGATAGTACTGAACCCACGACATGGTGGTCCATATCCCACCGGTCCTACCATCGTAAGCAGCAAACACAGATTGCGTACGACCAAACACGAAAAAAACACGCGTATGCACATATAATAAGAGTGTTCATTTGGCTCAAAGTGGCGATGGCAGCGTCCCCGATGAATTGGCATTCCACGCTCCAGCGGTTTCTCCAAGACCTCCTACACCCTGTTATCCCACCAGCGCCTTGGCGCTCGCCTTACGACTGCTCTCTTCCGAGCCTCATCGGTTTCGACGATGAAGAGATGAATCCTTCCCTTCAGAAGGATTCTCCCCGGCGCTGGCCCGGTGGGGCAGAGTCTCATTGTTGGCCTTGGAAGCCTACTGGGGTTAGGAGATGACTCTCCCTCGGGTTAACGGGTCCCCGGTATAGCCGATTTCGGGTCACAGGGAACGGCTGGCTCCCCGATCCTCCTGCCATCGCCGAATGATTCTCACCTGAGTTATCATATAAACACGGCAGTGAAGCACTCGAGGTTGTTCGGATTCAAGCTGCGATGGTTTCGAGCATCACGCATGCTTCACAAAGCTGATGCGGCGTTGGGTCGCCGCATTTCTCGCATTGATGCAATTCCAGGAGTGGTGCTCTTTCAGCCAAGGTGTCCCGTAATCTCTCAGCCGTTCTTTGCAACGTATGCTTGCTCCCCGGGTGCTTCTGCTCAAGGTGGTCGAGAAAAGCGCGAATGTCGTTTCTTAGGGCCTCATGCCCATGTGGACACTCAATACTCTGAAATTCTATACCGTTCAGGTAGGCGTAGAGAACTATTTCTTTTTCAGGAATATCGCAGAGGGGTTTGATGCGAGGTAGGAACCTGCCTCTGGGGTCTCTAAGGACTGGGCCCGACCGCACAATCCTCATCGGGTCGCCATGCAACATGTTGAGAAGAACTGTTTGCGCTTCATCATCCAAGTTATGTGCGGTCGCGATTTTCGTGGCCCCAATATTAGCGGCAGCCTTGTTGATTGCCTTACGCCGAAATACGCCGCAGTATGCGCACGGCGTCTGACCTAACTTCAACCCAGCAATATCATCGGTCGTTACGCCAAAGAGCTCACGGTAGGAGACTACCAGTTGCTCGACGCCAAGCTGGCTGCAGGCTTTGCGGGCAAGTTCGAGTGCTTCATTCCTATACCCTTCGATACCTTCATCCACGCTAACAGCGGTAAGGCGGCTTCTGGGAAATCGGCCTTCCAACTTCACCAGGAGGTTGAGCAGCGTTAAGCTGTCCTTGCCGCCGGAAACGGCGATCGCCACATGGTCGTCGTATTCAAGCATGTGGTTGTGTGTGATGGTTTTGCGTACCTTTTCCTCTAGGGCTTGGCGAAAGCATTTGGAGCAGAAAGAGACTCCCTCATACTCTCTCGTGTAGACCGCGTTTCCTGAGCAGTACGTGCAGATTGCGGTTTGCAAGGACTTAGAACCTCAGGAAACCAAACCTGAGAAGCGAGAGAGCAATATTCAATGCAAGAATCGAGTAAGCGGCGAAATTTGCTGCTGTGCGAATTTCTTTCGTTCTCTTGATCCCGAAAACGTTCAGGGCTGTGTCTAGAAATTTGTCTCCATCGAACGGGTACATGGGAAGCATGTTGATCAGTGCGACGCTGATGAGGACGACTGAAAGCCAGAACTCAGCGTGCAAGAGGATTGGGGGAAAGTCGCTCGAAAGGCCCGGTAACTTTGGGTTGTAGACTATGTTATCTGTCAACCCACCTATTCCAATTAGGGCATGGCTTGAGTTAGTTTGGTCAACGCCTGTTTTGACCAAGAAGGTACCACGTTGAGTCCCAACCGCAATTCCTTGCCCGGGAACAACTCCTGACATGTAGTGACGCAGGTCGGTTATGCTCGCGATTCTTGTTCCATTTATGCTCGTGACAACATCGCCTGCTTGCAGCCCAGAAGTATGCGGGGAGGTTTGCTGGGACCGAACCGATGGCGACACCTGATGAAACAACGGTGTAGAAGGGGGCAATCGTGGCCGAGAAGTTGAATAAGAGAAATATGCAAAGCACACCGAGCACCGCATTTGTGTACGAGCCTGCCGCGAAAACACGAAGCTTAGTTACATTCTTGGCCTGGTTCAACTTCTCCTCGTCGGGTTCAACGAACCCACCCATCAATATGTGCGAAAAAAGCGCCTGTGGACTTGAGTGGAACATGGTCGGCAAGGCTGGCAATGCCGTGGGAGAGTTCATGCGTAGCCACCACTACCGACAGGGCCAGAACGAGGTATGGGAAGGTTTCGAAACTCACGAAAACTCCGGGGACTGGAACTATCGGCTGAATTGAGACGGCTTGTTCGGTTCGGAATAATAGGTTGAAGAGATTGGTAGCAAGCTGGTAGAAGATGAATACCATCGCGCCGACGACGGTTACGATGCCAATATTCCAGAAAATGCGCCAGACAGTGGGTTTTGAGTTCGAAATCTTGCCAATCAGCTGGTTCAACCGTGTTGTTCGGTAAATTATGTAGAACGGTAGGCCTGAAACACCGAACCGCTCCGCTCTAAATGCCCACCACGCTATGGAAATGATGACCCATATCGCGAGATAGATGGCGAGGAAGGAAAAAACGGATGCCATTCGAATTCTTCGGCAGTGAAATTAGGGTGTTCAACTAAAACCTTTCTGGGGCGTAAGTTGACGCGAATTGTTGTTCTCTCAACCTGCGGTACCATGCGAGAAGCACGCATGATAGCGAACGACCTGCTTCAAAGAAGGTTTGCTGCTTGCGTCAACATTCTCCCGGTTACTTCTTGTTACAGATGGAAAGGCAAGATTGTGAAAGGGCAAGAATGGCTCATGATAATCAAGACAAACGCGAGAATCTTCCCAAAGTTGAAGCAACGAATTCTTGCGCGGCACAGCTATGAGGTGCCAGAGGTAATCTCTCTGAAAATTGAAAATGGTTCTCAGCCCTACCTCGCATGGCTGGACAGAGAGCTACATAGCGGAGAGTAGTTTCATGATTGGAACTTAGGCACTTTGTCGAATTTTTCTTCGGACCTTTGAAAAAATCGGGGAACACTTAATAGGCCGCCGCAAATATGCGCGGGCCCTTAGTCGGGAAAAAAACATTGACGCCGGAAGAAGAAGACAAAGTAGTCGAAGCACTCGAGGAATTGCGAATAAACTATAACCTTAGACAGTGGCGCGTCTGTTCGCTGATATGTGACTCCCTCGCGGACAAATTCCGTTCAGTAGCTAACACTGAAAATAAGTAACTCGGTCAAGGACTCTACTGGAGTTCCTTCAGCCTTTTGTAGAATTCTATAAGGGCTTTAGTTTTCTCCTCGGCTTCGTTAAGCGTAAAGATCTTCATGCCTCTATCGAATCTTTCGTAGAGTAGTATTTTTTCTTGGATTAGAGGTTCTACAATTCGAGCGATTGTTGAAGGAGACAGGCCAAGAAAGTTGGCTAAGGTTGACTGATTGAAGACGCGCTGTGTCCCCGCGCTCTCCAAGAGATATTCCAAGAGCCTAACCTGCGCCCTCGATTGAAAGACATCGCTTAGCTTCAATGGGCCAATCGCCTAGCCTGGTACCACCTTGGTTCCTACAGGTTCGTTCTTCAGCGCCCGCGTAACATTTGCTGCTTCTCGGCCATCTAGGATTATCGTCGGTATCTTGGAGCGGGCTATGATGCGTAGGGCGAGTGGATCCATTAGGTCGTAGGCTCCGGCGGTTATGTCGGCTTTCGAGAGGATTTCTGTTAGTTTGCTCACCGAGACCTCGTCTAACTTCTTAGCTTTCTTATCCTTGCTCGGGTCTGAGGTGAAGACTCCTTCGACATCTGTTGCATTCACGAAGAGCTCTGCACCGACTGTTTCGGCTGCGATTGCGGCCACCGCGTTGGTTGAGTGGCCAGGTGTGAGTCCGCCCATTGCAACGATTTTTCCTGATGCAAAGTAATGTTTCAAATCGCCTATGTTCACAGGGATTTTAGGGAAGGCGTATTCTCCCAAACCGTCTACTAGGAGTCGCAGCGTTTAACCTGCTAACTAGGATGCCTATCTGATCGCATAGCGACTCTGGGACCCTCATGGCCCGAGCGGCTTTGATGTACGTGCGGGCGACGCTGCCTCCGCCTGTGACAACTACAAGGTGGTATTCGCCGGCTAGCTCCTTGAGCAGCTTCACGTATTCTTCAACGAGAAGCTTTCCGGGTTCACCTGGAAAGGCGAAGCCGCCGAGCTTCAGGACCGCTTTCAAAATTCACGCCTTCGTTCATACTCTTTCCGGAGGGTTATTTGATTTCTGAAAGCCGTCATCATTAACCAACCTATATAAAATCCGGAACGTTACCCATGCGCAAAGGTGTTTCCAATGTCGAAAACAGCCATTGCGGATTCTGTATCTCGGTTTAGGCTGAAAAGGACATTGGAAATGTTAGCCTCGAAGGAAGGGCGAGGCACCGAACTCATAAGCCTCTACGTCCCGCCGGGCCGAAAGATCCACGAGGTGATGGCTAACCTACGGGAGGAGTACGGTACGGCTTCCAACATCAAGTCGCGTGCAACGCAAAAGAACGTTATGGAGGCGATTGAAAGGGTGCAGCAACGGCTGAAACTGTTCAAAGACCCGCCGGCAAATGGGTTAGTTATTTTCTGTGGTGCAATTCCGCACGGCGGCCCGGGGACGGAGAAGATGGAGACCTACGTTCTGGAACCACCCGAGCCAATCAACGTTTACTTCTACCGCTGCGACGCGAAGTTTCACCTGGAGCCATTAATGGAGATGGCTACCGAGCGGGACGCTTTTGGGGTCATAGTGATTGATTCTACCGAGGCCGTCGTGGCTACCGTAAGAGGCCAAAGGATGGATGTCCTGCAGGAATTCACGTCAGGCATACCGGGCAAGCACCGGGCCGGTGGGCAATCCGCCAGGCGTTTCGAACGTATCCGCGAGCAGGCTATGAACGATTACTTCAAAAGAGTTGCCACTCACGCCCTCGAGCTACTCGGCAAAGTTCCGGGCCTAAAAGGCCTGATCATAGGTGGCCCGGGTCCGACGAAACATGACTTCGTGGAAGGAGATTACCTGCACTACATGCTGAAGGAGAAGATCATGGCCACTGTTGATACGTCCTACGTTGGCGAGCAAGGCGTCGAGGAGATTGTTTCCAAGAGCCAAGATGTCCTCAAAGGCGTCAGATATCTGGAAGAGAAACGCCTCGTCCAGAAATTCCTGTACGAGATCGGCCATGAAACGGGCCTAGGAGTTTATGGGGAGACGCAGGTTAGGAAATTCCTCAACGGAGGAATAGTCGATTTACTGCTCGTATCTGAAAAGATGAACATACTGCATGTCTATACGAAGTGCAAGAACTGCACCGCCGTCGATGACTCGCTGATACCCCAAGCCAATCTCATCAAATTCGAGCAGGACCTTTTAGCCACTCCCTGTAAGAAATGCAACGCAGCGGCCCTATACGTCGAGAACACTAAGGATGTGGTCGACGAACTCATCGAGATTGCGGAGAAACAAAACGCTAACATCGCGATGATATCCACCGAGACCGATGAGGGAGTAATGTTGAAGGATTCTTTCGGCGGAATCGCTGCAATCTTGCGGTACAAGGCTTCCTGATCGTAGCCTATGTAGAGGACAGCAGAAACTTTGGTCGATAACTCATGGTCAGCCACCTGAAGCCAACGCTAGAGGAAATTGAGGATGCATCGAGGCGGATAGAAGGAATTGCGTGGCGGACACCTCTTTTGCCGGCTAGTAGGCATGAGCGGGACATCTTTCTGAAGTTGGAATGCCTGCAGCGCAATGGTAGCTTCAAGACTTGCGGCGCTTGGAACCGAATGAGTCGAACTACGGCCGAAGAGCGGAACCGAGGTTTCGTCACAGTTAGCGCTGGCAATCATGGACAGGCCGTAGCCTGGTGTGCAAGGCATTTGGGCAGCAAGTGTACCGTCTGGGTGCCCGATGATGCCGTGGAAAAGAAAGTCAGGGCTATGGAGGCGCTGGGCGCCGTGATTAAGCGCATGCCAGAGGTGGAGATTATGAATTCCATGACCGACGACCGCTGGGAGAAAACTGAACAAACTTACATCCACCCATTCGGCGACCGCTACGTGATTGCTGGACAGGGAACGATTGGACTTGAAATCATCCACGATCTCCCGGACGTGAAGACGGTCATCGTACCGGTCGGCGGTGGCGGGCTAATCTCCGGCATAGGCACCGCCATCAAAGGAAGAAAACCCGAAGTGAAGCTTCATGGAGTTCAGGCCGAATTAGCGGCACCGATTCTTGCTTCATTTAAGAGCGGTAAGCCAGAACGCATTGACGCTGGAAAGACGTTCGCCGACGGCATTGCAGCCGACCGTGTTTTCAGTTACATGTGGCCGATCATGCGGGAAGTTATGGATGGAGCCCTTGCTGTTTCCGAGAACGAGATGCATGGAGCAATAAGACATTTGGCGAATGAAGTGCACGTTGTTGCGGAAGGGGCGGGTTCTGCGGCCCTAGCGGCAGCGTGGAAATACTCGGGTCAATTGGAAAAACCAATCGTCTGCGTTGTCTCTGGAGGAAACATAGACAATACCATTTTTAGCAAGGTCATCAACCAAAATGACTAATCTCTAACCAGGAGAGAACTAAGACAAACTCATCGGCCAATTTCAATATCAGCACCAGAAATCGAACCAAATCACTCATAAACTTCCGCAAACAGGGTCCATCGGGATTAACTTGAGGACTCTTGTTCTGGGACATGGCGAAGTTACAAAACTACTCTCGATGAAGGAGTGCATAAAGGCCATGCGGGAGGCTCTGCAAACTCTAGCGAAAGGACAGGCAGTCCAACCTCTTCGTCACTTCGTGAAACAACCAGATGGCAAAGGCCTACTCGCCCTAATGCCATCGTATCTTGGAAACCCGGCAGCGCTCGGCCTGAAGACGATCACGGTCTTTCCAGGAAATCTTGACACCCCATATGAATCGCACCAAGGCGCCGTCCTGCTTTTCGAAACGAAAAACGGAAGCTTACTCAGCATCGTGGACGCATCCTCCATAACCGCGATTCGTACCGCTGCTGTAAGTGCAGTGGCCACGGAACTACTTGCAAAGAATAATGCATCAACCCTTGGAATACTTGGGTCCGGAAGGCAAGCGACGACTCATCTTGAGGCAATGCTGACGGTCAAGAGTACAATTCGGAAGATAAGAGTCTGGCTGCGTAACCCAGACCATGCTAAAGCATTCGCTAAACGCGAATCAACTCGCCACGGAATACAGCTCGAAGTAGTCGACGGTCCAGAAAACGCTGTTTCTGGAAGCGAAATAGTCTGCACAACAACCTCCGCAACTTTCCCGATCCTCAAAGGAGCGTGGCTCTCGCCGGGCACTCACATTAACGCGGTGGGAGGCGGACCAGGAGTTCGGGAACTGGATAGTGAAGCGATAGTGAGGAGTAGTCTCTTTACCGATAAGCGCGAATCCATCCAAAACGAAGCAGATGACTTCAAGATTCTGAAGCAGGAAGGCGTGATCACCGATAGTGATATCTGTGGTGAGATCGGGGAAATTTTGATAGGGAAAGTTCAAGGTCGCAGGTCTGAAAACGAAATTACCATTTTCAGGTCTCTCGGTCTAGCAGTAGAGGACTTGGCGGCAGCTCATTATTTGCATTATCAAGCTCTTTCGAAAGGGTTGGGAACTTCGGTCGACTTCAATGAACAACGGCAGAAGTAGCGCAACGATACTTGTTCTTAGAAGTCACGTCGAAAATCTGAGGATCTATTGGTGAATGGAATCCTGTCCCCTCTTCCAAACTTGGAGAAAACCGGCGTTAGTGAACCCTTCAATGAGCAGTGTCTAACGAAATCTTTCGACAAGTATAGGGTGAATGGAAAGCACGGAGCCCACTGGCAGAGGGAGTTGACTTAGACGCGTCTGCCGCGCCGACCGCCCGGCCTACGCGTGCCGTCATGTGGAATGGGGGTGACGTCTTCAATGCGGCCGATTCTGAAACCTGCACGCGCAAGCATTCTGATCGCAGCCTGCGCGCCTGGACCTGGGGTTCTTGCCTTGTGGCCGCCTGGAGCTCTGACCCTGATGTGAATGGATGTGATTCCCCTATCCTTAGCTACGCGGGCTGCTGCTGCAGCTGCCTGCATCGCAGCGTACGGCGACCCTTGAAGCCGGTCTGCCTTCACATGCTGCCCCCCAGCGCTTCGGGATATGGTTTCGGCACCGCTGAGGTCGGTTATGTGAACTAGGGTATTGTTGAAGGACGAGTAAATGTTGGCTATACCCCAACGCTGAGGTATTTTCTTCTCGGACAGTGGTCACACATCCAAGTGAACATTCGGAGCTGGTCAACTCAGTTCGCCATATTTAACTTTCCTCGGACGTAGACTACTTGAAACTGAGGCAGCTGTTCTTCCATTGAAAAGTTTGCGAATCCGATCCGCATCGCCAGCAGACCTTCAGGGCATTTGCCTAATCGAAGATAATTCATTCTCCGATCCCTATCCCCGTCACCTGCTCAACAGGCTGATAGATGAATCTGGGAACACTTTCTTAGTGGCGGAGGAGGCACCTGGCAACCTGATCGGATACTGTGTGTCCTCGATAGACGGAAGACTGGCGCACCTGATTTCGATCGCGGTTCTCACCAAGGTTCGCAGAAAGGGCGTAGCGACAGCGCTCCTACGGAACCTTATAGAATACTTAGGAGGGCAACGAGTTGATGAACTCTGGCTTGAAGTGAAAGAGGGGAACAAAGAAGCCATCAGGCTTTACGGGAAATTCGGTTTTGCAAGCATGATGATTCTGGAAAACTACTATTCGGACGGGTCATCAGCACTGCGGATGCGCATGAGTTTGAACAAACAGGTCCTGAAGGTAGAGCGTAACCAAAGGTAACCGCCTAATGAAATCTAGATTCTACCTTCTCGACGATAATGAGATTGAGTGGGAGGGGAAGCCTTGCGTCAGGTTCTGGGCCGTAGGTGAGAAGGGAAGGAGGATTTGCGTTCTTAGCAACCAGATAATGCCATACTTCTACTTTCTGTCCAACGAGCAGGAGAACCTCGAAACGACTAGGCAAAGGATTCTTGAGGACAAAAAGCGTTTTCCTGAAATCCTCACCATCTCGATCGAAACCAAGAGACTACTCGGCCAACAGCGCGAGGTGCTGAAGATAACTTGTGCAGAATCCGACGTCCGATCAGGTTACTTGAAGGAGCTGCAGAAGCTCCTAGGTAAGGGTGAGGGCTTTGAGAACGATCTCAGACTTTCAGCCCGGTACATAACGGATTTGATGCTGACCCCATGCGGCTGGAACGAATGCGAAGTCGACAAATTGAAACTTGATGGGCCTGCGGCATACGATGCCTACATAGCATCTGAAGTTCCCAGGAGTTTTGCCGACGATACGGTTCCAAGCCTCCGTATCCTCGCATTCCACACGCTGACCGCGGGAGAGAAGGGTTCAGCGAAACCAGAAAGAGACCCAATACGAGCAATAGCCGCAGTAACTAACTCAGGAAAATCGACGACCCTGGTCTCCGAAGAAGGAGGGGGAGATGATTCCAAAGTCCTTAAGGATTTTGTTGAATTCGTAAACGCCTTCGACCCTGACGTAATCGTTGGCTTCGAGAGCAACACGCAAGATTGGCCGTACATGATTCAAAGATCAAAGATACTCAAGTTCAGGATATCCGTAGGGCGTGATTCGAGTGAGCCCCACACAAGTGTCTACGGCCACGTATCAGTAACGGGTAGGGCAAACTTAGACCTATCCGATGTGGCAAGTGGTATCCCTGAAGTCAAAGTGAAAACGCTTGAGAACGTTTCAAAGTACCTTCAACTTCCCTCCGCAGGAAAGTTCACCACAATCGAAGAATGGGACAGGTACGACTTATGGACACAAGCGGGAGAAAGAACAGGCCTGCTACAGAACGCACTAATGACGGCGCAGGTGTGTTTGGAATTGGCTGAAGCTACGTTGAACTTTCCAATGCAGCTTTCGTCATTGACAGGGATGCCGCTCGATCAGGTCGTGGCCGCGGCCGTAGGATTCCGAGTTGACTCATACCTGGTCAGGCAGGCACATCGAATTGGAGAACTTGTACCAGCTAGGAATGACCAACCGTACTTCACTTATCGAGGAGCAATAGTGCTCGAACCCAAGACTGGGTTGCATGAGGATGTGGCCGTACTAGACTTCGCTTCTATGTACCCAACTTTAATGCAAAAGTACAACCTTTCACCAGATGCCCTCGTCAAACCCGGCGAATACGTTCCAGAAGACTCGGTCTTTGTCATCCCCGAGGTAAACCACAGATTCCGGAAACAACCCGACGGATTCTACCGAACCGTTCTCTCAGAACTAATTCATGAGCGGTCCAGAATCAAGGCTAAGTTGGAAGATAGCGGCTTGGGCGCAACTCGGAGCAGGGTCTTGAAGGAGCGTGAAAGGGCCCTGAAGGTGATAACGAACGCATGTTACGGTTATGCGGGATGGGCGGGAGCCCGTTGGTATGCAAGGGAAGTTGCCGAGTCCGCAACCGCCCTAGGACGCGAGACGATTACGCAGACCATAGCCAAAGCTGAATCTCTAGGGCTCACGATAATCTACGGTGACACCGACTCCCTTTTCGTCAAGAATGAACGCTCGAAGGTCAAACAACTTCTAAACTGGGTCAAGAAGGAACTCGACCTGGAAATCAGAGTTGAGCGAGAACACCCACGAATCCTATTCACGGATGCAATGAAGCGATACGCCGGCCTGCTTCCAGACGGAACCCTAGACATAGTCGGCTTAGAAGTTGTTCGCGGCGACTGGCCTGAAATCGCACGCCAGGTCCAAGAACACGTGCTGGAGAAAATTCTTCAAGATCAATCACCCGAAAAGGCTGTCGAAACAGTTCGTGCGACGATTCGCAAATTGAGGAACGGAGAAGTACCAATTGCTGACTTGACCATTCGAAAGACCCTGACCAAGCCTATTGAGAAGTACGCTGTGAGGGCGCCGCATGTTGAAGTCGCAAGGAAACTGATGAAGGAGGGTTGGACTCTGACCGTGGGCGACAAGGTTGCCTACGTGATCGTGAAGGGACCCGGCAACCTATTCCAAAAGGCTAAGCCTTACAATCAAGTGAAACCGGAAGAAGTCGACAAAGACTACTACTTGGAGAACCAAGTGAAGCCTGCGGCGATGCGAATACTAGAGCTGTTTGGTGTAAACGCCAAGCAATTGGATGTTTAAGGGGTCGGCGGGCCAGCGACCTCCGGAAGGGTCATTATCTTAATCGAAGCCGGTTTTCGTGCCAGGTCCGCAATGCGGTCTCCGACGACCAGCTTCACGCCTCGCTCTTCAGCCAGATCAAGCAACCTCTGAGTAACCACTCCATCGAAGACGATCGTATGTATGCCTTGATAGTCAGCGAGTTTGCCTGCAAGTTCACTTACAGGTAGCCTAGCGATTTCGCCCATATTCTGGTCCAGCAATACCCCCTCTAGAGACCCCCTCAGTTCACGTGCTTTGACCACAACGTTCTGGGGAAGCTGTGGGGGAGGTGCCCGTGGAACCTGAACAGGCTCTGGGCGTGAGCCCGGAGGCCTTCCGGCTCCAACCGGCACTTTCTCGCCAGCGCCTTCATGATCTCCTTAGGTACGAGGTCCTCGACCTCCTTCCCCAAAGGTGCTCGTGCGACATAGTCAACGGGCGCTACCTGCATCAGTTCCTTCAAGATTAGGTCTCCACCCCTGTCTCCGTCTAGGAAAGCTGTTGTCTCCTTTGTTTTGCAAAGTTCGATTATTGTGCGTGGGATCTTTGTCCCTTCAATTGCTACCGCGTCCCTGATTCCGCATCGCAGAAGGTTGATAATGTCAGCTCTGCCTTCAACGAGAATTATGGCAGCACTCGTTGCAACGTCAGGGCCTGCGGGAAGATGGTCAGGTCCATATTCAACCACGTCCGCTGAACGTATTACTCCTGATACGTCCTTCACCATTTCGTCTGTGCTAGGTGATTCTTCTATGACCCACGTACGAA
This sequence comes from Candidatus Bathyarchaeota archaeon, assembly GCA_963780265.1. Taxonomy (GTDB): domain Archaea; phylum Thermoproteota; class Bathyarchaeia; order 40CM-2-53-6; family 40CM-2-53-6; genus FEN-987. The sequence continues at coordinate 248 of CAWABQ010000028.1, read as the reverse complement.
GGATATCCTTCGCCTTGTCCAGAATCACTTTACGTTTCTCTTCCCTGATGTCAGCGACCTTGTCTAGTGTGACCTTGGCAATGCATGGGCCTATTCGGTCTACGCTCTGGACCGCGGCCGCAATGATAGCTGTGGAAGTCTTGTCAAGGCTCGACGGAATGGTGATTACGCCAACCGTCTTATCCAGCTTAGAATCTAGTTGAATTTCTATGCGACCGATTCGACCGGATTTCTGAAGCTCGGTAGGT
>CAWABQ010000027.1:0-60469 GCA_963780265.1 Candidatus Bathyarchaeota archaeon | reverse complement strand
AGGAGCGCCTCACTTTCGGTCCAGTCTCAACATCTTTTCCAGCACTTCCTTAAAGATGCTCTCAGTTGCCGCATTAGCTATGGAAAACATCGTCATCTCTCCCGACGGGCGGATTCTGCGTTGGACCACGTCGACTGAGAATAATCAGTCGCCGGGAACGACATCCACGTAGGTGCCGCATTTCCCGCAGAAAGGCCACACGTCGCCGGCTGAAGATATTGTGTTAACGAAAACCTCAATCTTGGTACCGCAGGTGGCACACTTAACGCCCATGTCGAGCAGTTTGTTATCCTTCTTGAGGAAAGCCGAGTCAATTCCCAATTGCGTTCACGGTTACTGCGCTGTGTGTTTGGGCATCAGTTGTGCGCCCGCTCGCTTTGCCGCGGAATGTGTGACCACGAGTCTTCTTAGTCTCTGAATTGCTAATGCAGGGTCTACGCCCTTTGGGCAAACGAAACTGCACGCGCCTGCAAAGTGGCATCTCCAAACTCCGTGCGCATGATCAACGGCATTCAATCAAAGACGCGCCCCTTCATCTCGAGAATCTGCAGTGTACCTGTATGCCTGCCCCAAAGCCTGGGGACCTGTAAAGAGCGGGTCTGTGGCCACTGTGGGGCATGCGGCGTTGCATAGACCACACTTTATGCAATATGAGAACTGGAGAAAGTCATCTAATTCATTTTGAGTTTGAGAATATTCCGATTCATATGTCTCTTGTTCGGCCTCGTCTCGCCTGATAAGGAAAGGCTTCACTGACTGATGCGTCGAGAAGAAACCGTGAAAGTCCGTAACAAGGTCGCGGACAAGCGGGTAGTGGTCTAAGGGTTCGACGGTAATAGATGAATTCGCAGAATTCCGTCACCTGAGTATAGCACGCTAATCTCGGCAGCCCGTTTACCTTCATTCCGCATGAGCCGCAAGAAGCCATCCTACAAGAGAAACGAATCGCAATCGAGTGGTCCATTCGCTCTTTCGCATAGAGGAGGGCAGCGAGAACTGTCATTCCAGGTTCGGCTGGGATTTGAAAAGTATCGTAATGGCGCCCGATTTGCTGCGCTGGGTTTGCACGCAGGACCCTAAGGGTAATCGCTTCCGTCTGTAGAGTTTTCGTTCCTCTCACCATTCTCTAATAATGCCGTTCTGTGGGAGTGTATCTAGTAATTGTTACTGGAGCGTAAGCCAAGCGTGGCCCATCTGGGGTGGAATAGGCGAGTGTGTGCTTGAGCCAATTAATATCATCACGTTTGGGATAGTCCGTTCGACGTGTGGGCGCCACGTGATTCTGTTCTAGCCAAGCCACCTGCTAGAATGATTTCGGCGACCTCAAACATTGCCTCGAGCTCAAGGACGTTTATGAAATTGGTGTTGTACTCCCTTGCTTGGTCGTCGACGTGCCTGAAGGATTTCAGGTGCAGCGCTCGAAGTTGCTTCAATCCTTCTTCCAACCTTTCCCCCGTTCGGTAAACATATGCGTATTTGTCCATAATCTCCTGCACTTCGTTGTGAATCTCGTATGGGTTTTCACTCCCACTTCCGTGTAAGATTCCATCGAAGAGCCGTTTCTCCTCGGCGGCAACCGCCTGTTGGTTCAAGTTGTGGGATGGCTGCCCCATAGCGTATTGCGCTGCATTTGCACCGGCCTGTGTGCCAAATACCAAACATTCGGAAGTGGAGTTAGCTCCTAAGCGGTTGGCCCCGTTAATGCTTACACAGGCAGCTTCGCCAGCGGCCCAAAGAGCTGCGATTGGGGTTTGAGCCTTGATGTCGGTTTTGATTCCGCCCATATTGTAATGGCAAACTGGGCGGACCGGTAAGGGCTCGTCGATCGGGTCTATTCCTTTGAACTTGATAGCGATCTCCCTAATTCCTGAAAGCCGCTCCTTGATCTTCTCGCCGCCGAGGTGGCGCAAGTCGAGGAGGAGATGATCCATCCCACTCACACGATCCTTTATCCCTCGCCCTTCCTGAATCTCAGTGATCATTGCCCTAGAAACGACGTCTCTTGATGCAAGATCCAGTTTTTCCGGGGCGTATTGCTTCATGAAACGTTCCCCTTTACTATTGATGAGAATGGCGCCGTCTCCGCGTACCCCCTCCGTGATTAAGACGCCCGAAGGGATCAGGCCCGTGGGATGAAATTGGACAAACTCCATATCCTCAATCGGCGCACCGGCCCGGTATGCTAGCGATAGGCCATCTGGTGTGGATGAGTAACCATACGTCGCGAACTTGTATAGTCTGCCAGCTCCTCCTGTTGCTATAACTCCGGCTTTCGCATTGAAGGCATGGAATTCACCGTTCTTCAAATCGATCGCCGTGACACCCTTGAATACGCCGTTGTCGACAATCAGCGAAGTGACGTACCATTCTTGGAAGAAGTGAATGTTCTCGAATTTGCGGGTCGTATCGTAGAGTGTCTGCATCTCAAAGAATCCTACTCTATCGGCGGCGAAGGTGGCACGCGGGAAACTGTATCCGCCGAAGTTGCGTTGGGCTATTCGGCCGTCTTCGGTTCTTGACCAAGGCATTCCCCAATGTTCGAGCATGTAGATTTCAGCGGGCATGGCGTTGACGAAGAATTCGACTGCATCTTGGTCGGCGAGAAAGTCGCTGCCTTTTATCGTGTCATAGATGTGGGATTCGAGGGTGTCCCCTTTGTCCGGGTACAGAACAGCCGCGGTGCCCCCTTCTGCAGATACAGAGTGGGATCGCATGGCCTGAACCTTGGTTAACACAGCGATGTTGCATCTGCCCTTCGAAACACGAGCAGCTTCGATGGCAGCGCAGAAGCCCCGCAATCCCCGAACCAACTATCACTACGTCATAGCTCAGTGTTTCTGCCACGCAATCTTACCTCGAAGCAATGTGCGGTTTGCCCTTCGAGGCATTGCATGAATATAAGTGTGAATTCGATGGTTACAGGATTCAACTGGTCCTGTTTCGCAAGTCGGCAATATCGGAGGTGCAGTCAATTAACAGAGTAAGAGTCACGAGGCTTGCCAGCCTAGCGGTTGGGATATCGGTTCTGGTGGCCTTCATCTATTTCGTTGGGCTCAACTCTCTTGCACGAGTCCTTTTCCAAGTTAACCCTGCTGTGATTCTTGCGATGGTGACGATTCAGCTTCTTGGTTTCACATTTTATGCGGCCGCATGGTATGTACTAATCCGGTCTACGGGTCACAGGCTTCCGTTTCTCACCTGTCAGGGTATTACGTTCGCGAGCATCTTCGCGAGCTACACTATGCCGAGTGGTGTCTTCCTTGAGGCGGTCAGGTGCATCCTAGGGTCGAAGGAGTCTGGAATGAAATTGGGAGAATCGACTGCCACAGTTGTCTTGCATCGAGTTCTCTACATCGTCGGTTTTCTGGCAAGCACGACATTGGCCTTCGCCGTCCTTATGATCGGAGGACGCCTAACGAGTTCAGTGATCTTTCAATTGGCTGCTGTGCCAGTACTCGCAGTGGCAGGGTTAGTTGTTTCCCTCTACCTATCTCTAAACCCCAAGATGATGCAGCCGCTCTTAGACCGCGTGCTTAGGCTGGTTCAACCCGTTATCAAAATCGTGCAAAAACAATCGAAAATGAATGGGAAGTCGGGACAATTCTTGAATGATTATCATGTCGCCTTCCGTAGGATGCTCTCTTCGACAACGCATATTGCGATTTCGTTCGCGGCGAGCCTCGGCGACTGGGCATGCTCCGTTTTGATTTTGTGGGTTGTTCTCTTGGCTGTTGGTTCGCTCGTTTCTCTGTGGGTTGTGGTAGTCACGATGGCAATCGGGAAGATGATTCAAATGACGCCGATTGCTGTCCCTGGCATGCTTGGAATTTACGAAACCGCAATTACTGCCGCACTGTCTTTGTTCGGAGTCCCTGTTGCTGTTGCAGCATCAGCAGCACTCCTGTCAAGAATCGTGACCTCATGGCTGGACCTACCGGTAACAGGCATTGCCGCATATCATTACGGATACAAAGCTCTTGGTCAGCTGAAACTCTGACCTCCCGACTATGGACATAATCCACAGCGAATAGGTCCATCTTTCCGCAAAGAAAGTGAAGAAGGTAGCGAAGACAGTGGAGGTGGAGAATGCTACCGGCCGTCACAGCTCCTGACATGGCAGTTAGTCGCCAGTGACATGGCAGTTGGTCGTTGAGCACAAGAGGTCTCCGCTATAGTTGCAGCCAAGAAGGTCAAGAAAACCGTTGCGAAGAAAGCTGGTTAGAATTCGAGTCATCTTGTGACCCCCCCTCCAGGGGGGGGTACCCTAAAGCCGAACGGTGACTATGTCCATGGTCGCCAGCGACCAGGTCCGTGGTTGTACAGTAGCATTTGCGGGGTGAAATCACCCAATCATTAGGTGATGACACCCCCCTTCAAACCCTTACCAGCCTGAAGAAGGAGTATACACCATCCATGCCCAACTGGCCCGGCAAGCCACTAAGGCTCCCATGAAGGATGAGAAGACTGCGGCTGCTCCTCAGCGTCTTGAATATCCATCTTTCCGAACCGCGAGGGCATTCCTCGGCGCAAACCCAGTTCTACCGGAACTCCTCACATAGAATATGAATCGAGTTGTTTCCCAGGCTAGGTCGACGATGCTGAGTGTTGTTCGATCAATGAGATTATTTGTTGCTCGTAGGTGTAGAATTCTTCCGTGTGCGCATATTTCTCGCGGGGTCGAGGCAAGTCAATTGCAATATCTGCCACAACCCTTCCCGGCCTTGCGCGAAGGATAATGACCCTGTCCGCCATGAAGACTGCTTCATGTACATTATGTGTCACCATGATGAAAGTATCCGTGACCTTCGTAGGTTCACGCCATATTTCAAGAACTTCACGTCGCAAGGTGTCAGCGGTCAGCTCATCCAGGGATGAGAAGGGCTCATCCATTAAGAGGACCTCTGGCTCTACAGCCAGTGCTCGGGCAATGCCGACTCTTTGCTTCATCCCGCCTGATAGCTCACGAGGGTAGGCATCCTCAAAACCGCTCAACCCTACTGCATCGATATACTTGGCCGCTCTCTCATGTCTTTCTCGAATGGCAACTCCTTGAGCCTCCAAACCCAACTCGATGTTTTCTCGCACGTTCTTCCAGGGTAGGAGAGCAAAAGTCTGAAAAATCATTGAGATTTTCGGGGAGGGCTTTGTTATGGTTTGGCCTTTGAATAGAACTTGACCAGAACTTGCCGAGTCCAAGCCGTCAAGTATCCTCAGAAGCGTGGATTTTCCACATCCGGACGGGCCTACAACGCAGAGAAACTCATGTCGAAAAACGTCAAAGGAAACTGAATCCAGTGCTTGGATTCTATGGTCCCCTGCATCAAACATCTTGGAAACAGCTTGAACTTGAAGGATGGCAGAGGCAGCCATTGTTTAGGCCTCGAATTTGTATTTGTTAACTCGTTTTAGCGAATAATGCCATACTGTGCGATTCATCAGAAAAACAATGCCCGCCATCAATCCTATCGTTAACAAGACTAGCGGTGTGTCCCCTTTGGAAACTGCCACATCAAGCAGGTATCCCAAGCCGGCAACATGGTAGGTTTGGGTTGAGGTGTTAATGTATTCGGACGCAATCGTCGCGTTCCAACCTCCGCCCCACGCTTGGATGCTTCCTAAGATTACGGCCGGAACAATTGCCGGAAGAACCACGTTTCTGATGAATCCAAGCCCGCGGAGTCCGAAACATCGTGAAGCTTCGATGACGTCAGAAGGAATGGCCCTGACGGCACCTATGATGTTGAACAGGAGATACCATTGCATCCCAGTTAGAACGAGGACGACCGAAGCCAATTCAAGGCCGAATTCTGAGCCGTGGAAGTAGTTGATCACAACGACAACTACGATTGGGAACAGTGCCAACGCCGGAACGGATTGGCCGATGTCAAATATTGGCAACATAATGTTGAACAATCTTTCACTACGCGCGATAAGAATCCCCGCGGCCAGAGTCCAAGCGAGCGCGATAGAATACCCAACTAACAACCGCGCCACAGAACCAAGCGCGTAGCTCGGGACAATCGCAAGATCACGACGGAGCATAAATTGAAGAAGCACCTCCGGGAACTTTGGCGGAACAAGAGCCTCGAAAATTAGTACCGCCAACATTACTCCTATGATGGTCCCGATAAGACGCCCGGCTCGGTTGTGCTTATGCCAAGACACTCCGAGATGCACGTGGGATAGCAAATTCGAATGTCGAAAACGAACTGCAAGTGGATAGTACCTATGTTCCAAGGACACGACGGGCTCCACATACTTTGCGAAGCCTTCTGAAAACTTCCACAAGTTGTTCGAGAGCCATCGAGCGGACCGGGAATGACTCCGCCTGCGTCCGGGCGCAGCCGTCGTTTCATACTTGTACTTATCCGCGTGCTCCATCAACGGGTGCCAGACAAATCTGTTAATGAGTCCAACTATTATGATCAATAACAGCAGCCCGAAAATAGATGCGGCAATCTTGCCGTCTAAGGCGGCTTTGAAGATATAAAAACCGAGACCTGGCAGAGTATACACGGTGTTGGCGAAACTGAGGTATTCACACGCAATCAAGAAGTACCATCCACCTCCCCATGCGAGTATGCTGCCGGAAATGAACGGTGGGTATAGGGCCGGAAGTATTACGTCCCGGAGGTACTTGGCGCGACGGATACCGAAACTTTGTGCCGCTTCTGAGATATCCTTTGGAATGGTCTTGACTCCACCGTATACGCCAAAGGTTACAGCCCAAACCATTCCTGTGAAGATGAGGACCACGGATGCTAATTCTTGGCCAATGATATTTCCATTGAAGAAGGAGAGGAATATGATTATGACTCCGGGCAGATAGCCGAGCACGGGGATCGATTGGAGGACGTCAAGGATAGGGATTAGGACTTGTTCGGCCCGCCTACTAACCGCAGCAGTAATCCCATAGGCCAAAGCAAAAGCAACGGACAGTGCATAGGCAAGGAGCATTCGAATCATTGTTCGCAGAATATAGTTGTTCCAATTCAGCTGGAACAGCCCGGCAGTCAGTTGATATGAGAAAATTTCATTGAGGCTCGGGCCTAGCAGGGGGATTCTGGTCAGCAGGGCGATTCCGAGAGGAAGAGATGGCAGGATGAAATACACTGGGCGCAGCCGAATTCCGCCAACAAACGTCCCTGTCCACCTCTAGGCCGCGGTTGAACACTTCGTAGCGGGGCGAACCTACGTCGCTTAAATGTGTTCCGCAGCATTTGTCTCCAAGAAATTCTCACAACATCTCCTATTGGTTCACCATTCTTATATTGAGCCGAACGCATCGTTCTGATGTGATTACGCTTGGCCCTAGTAGGATATGAGTGGTTAATCGTCGTCGGAATTTTGCTAGTCGTCTTTCTCTGGGGACCGCAGAAACTCCCCGAACTTGCAAGGTCTATCGGCCTGGCCAAGAAAGAATTCGAGAAGGCGGCAAAGGAGGTATCGTTGGGGGGGACAACGGGTGCGCCTACGACAACCGCGGACACTGATCCACTAATCGTCGCTGCCAAGAATCTGGGAATTACCACTGAAGGCAAGACGAAAGAAGAGATAGCTAGAGAAATCGCTGAGAAAACCGCAAAGAAGTAAACACGCCGCTCGGGGGAAGTTTCAATGGCCTTTGAGGCGTGAGAAATACTCACAATAATGATTTTGACGATTCTCTTGCTGGGCCCGTCAGTTCTCACGGACTTCGCACGCTCCCTTGGGAAGATACCATGGCATTACAAGAAAGGAGACCTACGTTAGGTATCTTCGGAGTTTCCTCAATAATTAGCGCGCACCTACAATAGGCGGTACATCATTTGAGCGACAGCAATACCGAGCAAGAGAGAGCCAGTACGATGTGGGAACATCTCAACGAACTGGCCAAGCGGCTGAAAATCGTTCTGTACTCTCTGTTTCTCACCACGACTCTTTTCATGGTCTTTCCGGCGAACGCATCCTTCCTGAGCAACCCCTTGGGTTTCTATGACCCATTGATCAGCCTGGTCTTGCGTCAAATCGTGAAGGATGTGCTTCCATCTGGAATCCAGTTGATTGCGGGAGAGTTCACTGCGCCTCTTGAAATCTACCTGATAGCCTCCGTGCTGTTAGGTGTTGCAGCGAGTACTCCGGTTATAGCGTACGAGGTGTACAGGTACATTGACCCTGCGCTTTACCCTGAAGAGCGTAGAGCAGTCTATCCATTTGTCACATCTTTTACGATCCTATTCTTGCTCGGCGCAGTCTTCGCATACAAAGTGCTCGCACCCTTCATGCTCTGGGCCATGATTCCTTTTTTCAGGCTCACGAGCGCAATCCCAATCATCTATGTCATGGACTTCTACAACTTAGTCCTAGTCACTGTCCTAGTCGCAGGGTTTGCCTTCACGCTACCAGTTTTCTTTGTCCTTCTCGTAAAATTCGGTATTCTAAGAACGAGTTACATAACGACCCGGCGCCGGTACATCTACGCAGCCTTGTACATCGTCACAGCAGTCGTCACTCCTGATGGAGGTCCCATCGCGGACTTGGCACTCTTCGTTCCCATGTTAATTTTGTTGGAGCTATCGGTATTGATCGGCAAGAGATACGAGAAGGATGGTGTTCGGTCGAACCGCTTAATGAGTACTCAATCTACCAAACTAGTTTACTTGAAATGCAAGTTTTGTGGCGACCTGATGCACAATCCGTCAGGTTTCTGCCCAACATGCGGTAAAGCCCAAGCCTAGGCCACGGACAGTAGATCGAACGAAATGTTCCTGCTTAGCAGACGGGGAAAATCCTCGATTTATACTCGTACGCGGCATTACGCGGGATTTACCGCGCTTTGACCCGCTTGACGATGGGAGGACGAGCTTTGCGCAGGACACGGTAACCGCAGAAGGGACACTTGATTTCTGGCGTCATAGCCAACTGGTCCGCCGTAAGGTGCTGGCCGCAGCTTATACACTCGTACATTATGCCTGCAGGCCGCTGCTCGCTTTCTTCGGACATGTCTGAAGCCTGCGTTTCATGTTGAAGACTGCAATTAAACCTTTGCAGAATTTAGTGTTAGGAGTGTCGTTTCATGAAATCTTCAATGGCGTCAAATGCCTCGGCCAAGACCGACTCGTCTGGCAGGAACACCGCTCTAAAATGGTCTTTGCCGTAGGTCGGGTCGAATCCCGACCCGTGAACGAGCAGAACCCCTGTTTCCTTCAGGAGCTCGGTAACGAATTCATAATCACTCTTCCATCTCTCGCCAATCACGTTGATCTTGGGGAAAAGGTAGAAGGCGCCTGCTGGTTTGGTTGCGGACAGGCCGGGAATCTCGTTAGCACGCTTCCAGAATAAATCGCGGCGTCGTTTTAGTTTTGATACCATTTCGGCGATATGGCCTTGGGGGCCGCGAAGTGCTTCTATGCCCGCGAACTGGATAGGTGTGCTTGCGCACAAGCGTACGCGGGATATTCTTTGCACAGCGTCCCAGACGTCTTTCATTTCCTCGTTAGGGTCTTGAAGATACAGGTATCCTAGCCGCCAACCTGTCATCCGGTAGGTTTTCGAGAAGCCATTCAGTCCGAATATCGGGGTCTGTTTGGCTATAGATGCGATGCTGGTGAACGCTCTGTCGTAAACGATTCGGTCATATATTTCGTCGGCCGCCACCGGTATGTTGTGGGAAGCGGCGATTTCTATGATTCGTGACAATTCATTCCTAGAGTAAACTGAGCCAGTGGGATTGCTCGGGTTGATAACGACGATGAGACGCGTCCGTGCTGTTACCTTACTCTCTAGATCGGATAGGTCAGGGGCCCAACCCTTCTCCTCGACTGTTCTGTAAGCTATTGGTTTTCCGTCGAAGAACTTGGCGTAGGTCATGTAAGGTGGGTAAGAGGGCCCTGGCAGGAGCACTTCGTCGCCTGGGTTTACGATCGCCCCCATAAGGAAGAAGATTGCCTCGGAAATTCCTTGAGTGATTACAACATTGCGCGCGTCAACATGTGCTCCGTTCACTGAGTTTTCTTTCTCGGCCACGGCCTCACGCAGTTCTTTGACTCCTTCCGATGCGGAGTAGTAATTCGAGCCTGCATCAACTGCTTTCTTCAACGCATCCTTAACGTGGGGAGGAGTATCAAACCCGTACTTGACTGGGTCGCCTATGTTTAAGTAAAGAATCTTCTTTCCGGTTCGCCTAACTTCCTCCGCCTTAACCATGACATCCCGAATAGCATATTCGACCGCTTGCCCCCTTCTTGAAGCCCGGACGACTTCCTGCAACATCAAGGCCCGAAACCGGTACAAGTAATCCCGTTTAATAGTGTTCCTTCAGAAAGAAAGAATCTTGGAATGGCGATTGGCCAGACTGCCGAGCGCCTTTGCTGTGCTTAACTCTTAATGCAGTAGCGCCAAGACGAAGAGAGGCGCCAATGCGAGGGTTATCGTGTTAAGGAGTTTCACGACAACGTGCAATGATGGGCCAGCGGTATCCTTCAGCGGATCCCCCAATGTATCGCCTATCACGGTCGCCGCGTGAACTTGTGAACCTTTTCCGCCCAAATGGCCAGCCTCGATGTACTTCTTTGCGTTGTCCAGAGAGGCGCCGACGTTATTCATGAACAATGCCATGAGGACACCAACCACGGTGCCCACCATTAGCAGTCCGCCCGCAGCTTCTGCGCCGAGGGTAACACCGACCACTATTGGCGTGATAACAATGAGCAGGCTCGGGTATACCATGTTCTTCAACGCTGCCTTGGCGCTTATGTCGATGCATCGCGAATAGTCCGGCTTAACCTTACCCTTCATGATTCCAGGATTCTCCTTGAATTGTCTGCGGATTTCACGTATCATCACGGCTGAGGTTCTTCCAACTGCCTTTATCGCGAGCGAGCTGAAGAAGAAGATCAGCATCGCACCGATGAACGCTCCCGTAAAGACTCCAGGCCGAGACAGGTCCACGCCTTTCAAGCCTGCCACTTCCAGAAAGGCACTGAACAACAAGAAAGCTGAAAGCGCGGCCGACGCGACGCCGTAGCCTTTCGTTAATGCCTTTGTCGTGTTGCCTACTGAATCGAGACGGTCTGAGACTGCTCTGGCTCTTGCCGACACTCCTGACATTTCTAGGATGCCGCCCGCGTTATCAGTTATGGGACCGAACCCGTCCATTGCAAGAATCATTGGAGTAACCGAAAGCATACCCATAGTCGCTATCGCAGTCCCATACAGTCCTTTCTGGAAGGCGGGGTCGGTAAGGTCTAGTCGCGCCCCCTCGGAGATGAACCCGTTTCCCAAAGCGAAGGCCAGCAGGATCGCAGCACCAATTACGATAATGAAGAGAGCAGACGATTCCATCCCGACGGCGAAACCAGTGGCGATCCCAGGCGCAGGACCGCTCTCTGAAGCACTGGCGATTTCGAGTGTGGGCTTTCTTCTATACGAAGTGTAGTAATCAGTTATCCACGCAACAAGTACTGCCGCAATAATTCCGACGAGCGCGGCGAAGAAGAAGTTCATCTCACCGTTAAGAAGCACAACGGTTAGGAAGTAGAAACCCCCAGCGGAGATAATGCCGGTAACAATCAAACCGCGCGCCAACGAGTTGAACGGGTCTTCTTTCTTACGGGAATACACAAACACCGAACCAACGATTGTCCCGACCAATCCAAACGCTCTGGCTAAGAGCGGAAACAGAAGCCCGTTGATTCCGAACACTGCGTATACTGCAGGGGCTAGACCAAGAATCATTGCGCCGATATTTTCGGCCGTAATGGATTCGAATAGGTCGGCTCCACGCCCTGCAATGTCACCGACGTTGTCTCCGACCAGGTCTGCTATGACGGCTGGATTGCGCGGGTCATCTTCGGGTATTCCTGCTTCCACCTTGCCGACAAGGTCTGCACTCATATCCGCAGCCTTCGTGTAGATCCCGCCGCCCAACTGGGCAAATAGCGCCGCGAAACTAGCCCCGAAACCAAAGCCGACCATGAGCCGAGGGTCGCCGTTGAAAACGAGGAATAGCGTGGAGATTCCGAGCAGGCTCATCGAAACGACCGCTAGGCCGAAGACTACTCCACCACGAAAAGCTATCTTCAGGGCACGGTCGAGACTGCTCATCGCACCGCGCGGCTCGAACGTTCGAGCGGACCGAGATGTACATTGCAATGTAACCCGCCAAGTTAGAGCACACCGCGCCGAGCAAGAAGCCGCCGGCGGTGTCAACACCGAGCCATGAGTTGCTTGGACTCCTAATACCGACAGCCATCAGAATGGTCGCAATGATCGCTATGATGCTGATAGTTCTATACTGCCGCACCAAATAGGCCTGGGCGCCAGCTTTAATTGCGCTTGATATTTCCCTCATCCGCGCGGTTCCAGTGTCCTGTTTCATTATCCAGGTGACAATATACCCTGCCACGGCGAGGGACAGGGCACTCACTGCGAAGACGTAATCGATTAGCAAACATTACTCCTCTTTCGCCGGAGGCGAACCCTGCGTAGGAACACGTTACGTTATTTAAGTTGAACCGTGAATCTTCGAGAAATGAAGATTACTCAAAAACCGTCGAGAGTCAACTGTTGCTGACAGGCACGTCTGAGCGTCCGGACCTCGCCTTCTCTCTCAAGATGACTTCATGCTTGCTCCGCCACAGGGCCCAAGACGCAGCGGCGATTAGTAACAAAGCGACAACAGAAGTTGCCCAACTCATCTTGGCGGCGACGATGATTGGCGCTATGATTAGGGAGACTAAATTAACGACTTTGATCATGGGATTCAAAGCTGGGCCGGCAGTATCCTTCAGTGGATCGCCAACCGTGTCCCCAACCACACTGGCTTTGTGGCGATCACTGCCCTTGCCGGTATTCGCGGCCAAATCGCGTGGCTCATCCTCGATCGTCTTCTTCGCATTATCCCAAGCTCCGCCGGCATTGGCCATGAAAACAGCTAGCAGCTGTCCCGACACAATGATGCCAGCCAAGAAACCACCCAACGCTTCAACGCCCAACAACAGACCCACACTGATGGGGATGCTCAACGCTATGACTGCCAAGGGTATCAGCTCTTTCTGCGCGGCAGCTGTAGAGATACCTACAACCTCACGGTAGTCCGGAAGCACTTTACCCTCCATAACGCCCGGGATTCGAAACTGCCGCCGAACCTCCTCAACTATCATTTTGGCCGCCCTCGAAACGGCTCGGATGTTTAGTGAACTGAACAGCCACGGCATCGCGCCTCCCAGTAGAAGGCCTATGAAGACCCTGATGTCTGAGACGCTAATCGCCTGCAGGCCAGTGGCTGTGATGTATGATGCGAAGAGTGAGACGGCAGCAATTACGGCTGAGGCAATGGCTATTCCCTTGGTGATAGCTTTCGTGGTGTTTCCCACCGAATCGAGGTCCGCCATGATCTGCCGGCCGTGCCTCGTCTCCTCATCATCCAATTGTTCCCAAGCCATCTGCCCGATGCCGTTAGCGTTATCGCTGATTGGTCCGTAGGAGTCCATCGCCACATTGTTACCCGTATGGCTTAGCATGCCAATCCCGATCATCGCTATGGCGTACAATGTGTAGACGCTGCCGTTCTCGGGTGGAAAGAGCAGGACAGCTAGCACGAAGCTGATGACTATGTACAAGAGTGCCCAGACGGATGATTCGAAGCCGCTCGCTAGGCCAGAAAGAATTGTTGTTGCCGGCCCGGCCTCGGTGGCTTTGACGATATCCTTGACTGGATTCTTGTCCGTGGCAGTGAAGTAGGAGGTTAGTGGGTTGAAGCTTACCGCAAGCCCAACGCCGATGGCCACGAGTGCTCCGAGACGCCAATCATTCCCGTAGAACCACGCAACAATAAACGCCCAAAAAACGGTGTTAATGCTAGAAACCTCGTAAGAGCGAAACATCGCGTCTTCCGCATTGTCAGCCCTCAGGAACTTGATTGGAAACCTGGTCCAAATGGGCACAGTGAACGTTCCAAGGATAGATGAGATGACGCCGATGCCGCGGACGATGAGTGGGATGAGTATCCACATGAGCCTATGCTGTGGGTCAAAAGCCATCACTGCCAAGCCTAGGATCAAAGCTGAAACAATCGTTACTTCATATGATTCGAAGATGTCCGCCGCCATCCCAGCACAGTCGCCCACGTTATCGCCCACCAAATCAGCAACTACGGCAGCGTTACGTGGGTCGTCTTCGGGTATGTCCTTCTCCACTTTTCCAACAAGGTCGGCGCCTACGTCCGCTGCCTTAGTGTATATTCCGCCCCCAACTCGCATGAAAAGTGCAAGAAGTGTGCCGCCGAAACCGAACCCGAGCAGTGCATCTGGGGCTGCCTTTCCAAATATGATGAAGATTGAAGTTCCACCAAGAAGGCCTAAGCCGTCGGTTAGCATTCCGGTGATTGTCCCGGCGTAGTAGGCGATGGATAAGGCTTCGTTGAAGCTTCGTCGGGATGCGGAGGCAACACGAACATTTGCTTGAACCGCCATGCGCATTCCATACTGGCCTACGATAAGGCTGAATGATGCGCCGAGGATGAAGGCGAGCATGCGGCCGACCGCTATGATGATTTGTGCGTTCTTACCGAACACTTCGGTTGCTTCTGACGTGGGTTGGACAACATACACGCTGAAGAATAATGCCACCGCCAACATGCCTATGAGTGGGAGGATTGTGCGAAGCTGCCGATTCAGGTAGGCGTCAGCGCCAACTCGAATGGCGTTCCAGACTTCTTGCATCTTGGGCGGTGCCTTTGTCTTTCTTCAAAACTCCCCGCGGAGCCACCATGCATACAGCAAACTGATGATGGCGATTCCGATAATTGCCCAAGGGACGAGACCCTCGAAGGTCATTACGCCCACTTCAAACAAGCTACCGAACTCCTGGAGCGATCGTGGTCAGTTGCATCAACCCTTGCAGCTTTTTTTTGGGTGCGTTTTGCGCGGAATGGTCATACGTTATTTAAGCAACAAGTATAGCTGTCGCAGTTGGAACTCACAGTTCCCAGAAAGGGTAAGGTGCCGAGAAATGACCCGAGCACTTTCAGTCATCGGCTTAGAAAGGATCGGTTTAGTGAAACCAGGCGACGATGTTGGCCAAATCATATTCGACGCTGTGAAAAATGCGAATTTGGGATTTGTTGATGGTGACGTTATAGTTGTTTCACAGAAGATAGTCTCTAAGGCAGAGGGGCTTGAAGTTGACATTTCAACGATTAGGCCAAGTGGCAGAGCTCGGGCACTGTCCCGGAAGACTGGTAAGGATCCAAGGCTTGTTGAATTAATCCTGATGGATACGCGACGGGTTTTGCGTGCCGACGGGCAAGCACTAGTCGTTCAGAGGAAGGACGGGATGGTGTGTGTGAATGCGGGTGTTGACAAGTCGAATGTGAAGGGGCGTCTTCGGTTATGCTAGGCTTCCGAAGAATTCAGATTCATCAGCTAAGAGAATCAGAGCTAAGCTTGAGGCTTTGTCTGGAAGGAAGCTGGCTGTGATTGTTGCCGACACGTACAGCCGCCCATTTCGGGTTGGCCAAGTGGAGTTCGCCATAGGAGTTTCAGGTTTGGAACCTATCGTCGATTACCGAGGTCTAGAGGATATTTTTGGTTACCAGTTAAGGTACAAGTTCGTTGGTTTGGCGGATGAGGTTGCGGCTGCAGCTGAGCTGGTTATGGGACAGGGGACTGAGCGGACACCCGTCGCGATTGTTAGAGGGTTACCCCGCCTTCAAAGGGCCGAGCAGTCTGGTTTGTCGAGGAAGCTAACTCTAGGGAAGCGAATGGACCTTTTCCATAAGATCATTTGAGTTGAATGGCGCTGATTCTCACTCGAATGGAAATTACCTTCATCTTGTACCTGTTCGAAAGTGTTTTATTGAATTGCATGAAGCCAATTCCAAAGCCTGAGTGTCTCATGAGTGAAACTACTCCGCGCGACGATAAGACCCCGGTTCAGTTGGGTGAGGATGACAAGTACCTAGTGGACATATTCTCTCCACCCAAGGCGATTCCGACCCCGAAGGAATACTTGGAAGCCATCAAAGGGGCGGTTAAGGGCAAGATGCTGGCGAAGATGAAGAAGGAAGCCGTCGACTGCCCGGTAAAGTTGAAGGTCGTATCCTTCGTTGAATGTTTCACCTGCCCGAACTTCAACCGGCGAGTGCGCGGGAAAGTTGGCTGCAGAGGCCTACCGCTCCCATCCACATAGCTAGCACGAATAACATAGGTTAGACAGAGCTGACCAAGGCGAGGCGTGGACTGCGGTTTATGGGGCCAGCTGGCTTGACGTGGGCGCGGTCGAAGGTGCGCGCGACACGGATTTACTACGACTACCTTAGACCGCACTCAGCGTTGAATGGAGAAACGCCTGCAAAGGCCGCTGGGATAGACCTACAGCTAAATGGCAACAAGTGGGCAGCTCTAATCAAGAAAGCGGCGAAAAAGTCGAACGGCTACTTTTCCTGAGTCTTGCTTTTGCCGTTAGTGGCGAGCATCTGAAAGAGCGGCAAATCCTCTTTGATAATTTCTCTGATGAGTGCCTCATTCGGATTCTTCGGACGCTCCATGCTCTATCCACTCTTGGATTTCTTGGATACTCTTAGTTCCAATGTTCTTTATAACCGGATATGCGTTTTTGAGGTCATTTACCCTTAGTCGCTTTCCATTTCTCCTTAGAAACATCTTTGCCAAGCCGTAGCCTGTGCGATGGTTCGCTCCAGCGAAGACTTGGGCATCGGCAAATTCCTTCATAATTAGAGCTGCCTGATGAGCTAGCCTATCCCCTCTACCTCTCTAACACGTTCAAGTATTGTTTGAATGCGTTCCACGGAACCTAGCATCTTGTAAGGATGTTTGTCACGAGAGAGGTCGAGGGCGTTGACGTTCATATCAATTACATCGTCAACGGAAGGATACCATACCATAATTCGAGCCAAGCATCTCGGACTCAGTTTCGAGGGATATAGCCCTTAGCGAGATTCCCCCCACCAGTTACCATTCAACCGAACCGCCCACCCAAGTTACCAGAACCGTGCACGCCTTTCGTGAACTTGTCTGTCCCTAATCATCGCTTACGCCTACTTGGACTACGGAATACCTTGCGAAGACATCAATTCGTCTAGTAGAACGACTCCGGGGACTGTCACCTGCGGAGGACTCTTCGTCCATATTGGAACCTGCGCCGCAAAATGGAAATCAGCCTATCCTCCGTGATACCTGGATGCTTCTCCTTCTCCCTGTCCGCTAAGACCTGAGTAACCACATCTACCATACCCACAGTCACCCTCACCCTCTCTTCGGGTTTGAGCCTACTTAGGGCCACACAAGCTCACCGAACAGTGAACTGAACACTGCAGAATTAAAGCCGAACGGAAAGAGAGAGAATTGCGAAATACGGGTAGCCATCTGACGATTACCGATTCAATAAATTCTCGGTTTATTTCTCCTTCCAACGCAATCCGACGAACTTTGCGACGGCTGGTAGGAGCACCTGCAGCCTTGTCGGTGTGAGGTTGCGTACGAATTCAAGGTCCCTCACGGTTAGAAGGCGCAGTGCCCGCAGGGAGCCTAAGTAGATGACCGTTCCGGCCACGACAACTATAGGAAGCATTGCCAACTGCAAGAGGAACGAGTGCGCGAGCGTTAAGGCGAAGAAGATCACGACACCCATAACTGTCGAAGCGACTGTCGCGCTGAGGAATGCTCGGACGTCAAACTCAAAGAGCCCGCTTCTAAGCAACGCAACACCGTAGACCACAGCTACCAAAGCCATGAGCGTAGCCCGGCCCAAGGCGGGGCCGCCCAATCCAAAGATGGGCGTCAAGAAATAGGAGACTATGATCAGGCCAACTAGGCCTATTGCGTTCGCGCCTGTGAACCACTTCAACTTCCCAACCGCCAACAATGCCCCAGCGTACACCGCCCCAACCGAAGTCAACCCTGTCGCCACGGAAACAATGACCGAAGGAATTAACCCGTTTAAGTATTCGGGGCCGAAAATCCGTAACGCAACCTCCATTATCGAAGCAAAACCAAACGCGATGGGCAGGACTACGATCGACACATAGCGGGTGTAGGCACGTATCATTTCATGCATCCGCCGTGTCCTCTTCGCCGCGTGCAAGGCGGACAGGGCGGGAAGTAGGACGATGAGTAGGACGTAGGGAGCGAAACCAGCGAAACTCGCAGCAACAATCGCTACATTGTAAATCGCAAGCTCAGGCAACCCCTGCCGGGCCAACGTGAATATCTTGTCAGCCTGATTCACGGCGAACCCGATCAGTGCGCTGAGGAGAGTGTAGAGCGAGTAGCGGACGAGGTCGGGGAACGAGAAACGAGAGCGGCCTGCGCCGGTACGCAAACTTGTAATTGATTTCGGGAGCGCGAAAACTAACAAAAGAGCATCACCTAGAATCCAACCGATGAGAACGCCTGATATTGCGAAGGCGACGAGGAGCAGCGAGGCTAAGGCGTAACGGACCACACCCCAGAGAATGAGATATGCGGTGGCGCTTCTCATATCTCCCATTGCAACCAGTGCCCCGATGCAGACCTGGCCGAGCGAGAGGACCAGGATGTCGATGCCAGATAGCTGAACGTACACTGGCAGGACCGCTTGTCCGCCGATCAATGGGATCAGGAGGGCAGGCGCCGCGAGAAGAAGTCCCATAGTGACTCCCCCTATTGTCAGGGTAAACGCTAGTGAAGCCCTGAATAGTTTCGAGGCTCCCGACCGAGCCTTCTTCGTTAGCAATTCAGGGATGAATTTGAGCACTGCCAGAGGTGCTGGGACAGGGGATTGCTGAGCGATAGGCTGGGCTAAGATGGAAACGGTAACCAAGAGCCAGATCATTATGTTCAGCGCCGTAACGATTCCAACCCCCAGCGTGGAATGAAGGAGATTTGTTAGCACAAGAAAGTAGAGCGTGTTAGCGACGAGAATGACAATGTTCGCGGCGTAGAGGGATGTTGCTCCCTTTGCAACCGACGCTTGAGTCTCCAAACAATATCCGTCTCATGCTACTGATGGCGAGTGCTCGGTTCGTGCGTCGGTTCCGTTCGGAGGGCTTCGAGCCTATTTCTGCTTTCTGCTTAGATGTAGCATGAGGCCATTTGGAAAGAACCTCTGGACTACACTCGCTCAGTTTCTTATGTATGTGTGTAAATGTTGTTACACGCGTTACGTATTGAGTAGCAGATGGAAGGGAAAACTCAGTTTGTAGGTTGAGTCGCCCTTTTCTGTCTCTCCGAGAGGTGTAATATCGTTAAGCCAATTATCTCTTTGCCCTTGTAACGAACAAGCACATCGTTGTCTGTCAATTCTGAATCGTCGGCAATCGTATCTGGACTAAAGGCAATGTACAGCGCGTCTCCTCTTTCATCATACTCCACATCGATTCTCTTCGGAGCTAGCCTCACTTGCTCTGCCTTTGCCATATTGCCGTCTTCTTCCTCACAAGCTTCGACCGGTCTGAGGCTAAAAACGCTCTGATAAGATACTTGCTCAATTTCTTATGTGCGTCGGAGACTCAGCCCAAATTGGGGTCAGAATCCCCCGGCACCATACGTATTTTGTACGTAATATTTATCTTCGCGCACAGCAAACATTCCATGCATGAGCGTTCTTGGCAGAAAAACCGGTGCTCCTTACGAAGCACGCCACGCAACGTTATGTATCACTGAATCTATCTCCAGAACTCATTTCGGAGATCGTTCGTCACGGGAAAAGAAGCCGCTTGAGCAAAGCCAAGTGGTCTGCGACCAGGCGAACCAAGTACGGGAATATTGTTGTAATCTTCGCGGAATACCCGGACTGCTTCAAAGTGATCACGATCACTAAAGGGAGGAAATCGGCATGAAATGTCCTGAACACGGTGTCGACTATGAAACTGTGAAAACCTCGTACGAGCAGTTCGGGGTGATACTCAAAGACGTAAAGGCTCTCCGCTGCCCGGTTGACGGAGAGGAACTCTTTACATTGGAACAAGCAGAAGCAATCCGCCGAAGAATTGCACTGCTCAGCCCAAGGTTGAAGCTGATACGCAAGATCACGAGAGCGGGAGGAAAACCATCAATATACCTCCCACCGGAGATCGTCAAAGAGGCCAACCTGAAAATTGGACAAGAGGTCGCAGTGTATCTGGCGGACAAGAAGAAGATCATTATTGAAGCAGCTGAGTGAAAACACTATCCGTCTCATGCTACTAGTGGCGTGTAGCCGGTTCGGTCGTCGGTTCCGTTCGGAGGGCTTCGAGCCTATTTCTGCTTTCTGCTTAGATGTAGCATGAGGCTACTTGGAAAGAACCTCTGAACTACACTCGCTCAGTTTCTTATGCTGCGTCGGAACGTTATTGAGGATAGGAGAACATTAGACAATGGCAACTGTGCCGATCTCAACCCGATGACGCCGAACGCGCAGCCGAGGCCTAGGGTTGAAAGCGTTAGGTTCGCAGTTGCGATGCTCATCAAGGCGCCGGATCCGGATAGGTAAGCGGCTCCGAGAAGCGGAAGGCTCATTCCGGTCCACAACCCAAAGAGCTTCATGTGCGACCTTCCAAGCTGAACTAGTTTTCTGTTCACTCTGAGAACCTTCACCCCAAGGTAGGCGACTGGAGCAACGTAGACTAGACCCAACAACGAAGCCGCAACAACCCCTGCCATTAACGCACCGGCCTCAGTGTTTACAGGTTGCAAAAGCTCGTACATTCCGAAGGAGACGTAGAGAATTCCAACAAGCGGATACACACCTATTCGGACCAGATCTCCAACCCACGCATTAGTAGCCGCTGCGTACGCGAGCCGGGCGCCCAACTATAATACCACCCGTTGAAGACGGGCATGAAATCTCGACCCGCTGTAGTGTTCATTATCAACCTGTCCCGGAAGTTGCGGAGGATGTTCGGTAGGGTTCTAGGGCGTTGCCTGTCGTGGCGAAGGCCACTGGGCAGGTGGTGCCTATGCTTTGTGTTGAAGAAGTTAACGTGTAAATTGAGATACTCCGCGCAACCGATGTGGTCGTCGTCGCAGTCTGCTTGACAGTTAAGCCAACCGTGTTGAAGTATGAGGTTGAGGTGCTGGTACTTGTAAAGGTCTCCGTTCTCGTAGACGTATAGCTGATTATACTGGAGGTTGAAGTGCTAGTTGTGCTCGTCGAGCTCGTCGAAAGTGAAGTTGAAGTCGTAAGAGTCGTTGTTGACGTAGAGACGGTTGTGGTGCTTGCCGTGTTCGTGATTGTCGACGTGCTCAAAGCCGGGGTTGTCAAGGTTGTCTGCGATGAGATTCCTGTCGCCACTACACCAACATTGGCGATCGGGCCCGCTAATGCGTACAGCGACAACGCAGCCAACAAGAGCAATATGGGAAGCGGGAAACGTCGAAGTTTCTGTTTCTGTCGAAGTTTCCTCACGTCAGAAACCTCCTCAGAAGGATCGGGCCGATCAGACCTAGGACGGAGATTATGCCGAAAATGTTCACCATTTCAGATGGTGGTGAGTAGGGTAGGGGAGTGATGATTCCAGTGCCGCCTAGGAACGACGTTGTGAACAACGTGGTCGTTGTGCGCTGAGTACTGGCCAGAGTGACGGTTGACGTTGTGAAAGACGTTGATGTTGAGGTGCTGGTTGACTGAGCCAGATAAGTAGCTAGCGTAAATGCAGAGCTCTGTTCTGTTGATATGCCTGTTGAGCTGATCGATGTCGTTGTCAGTGTCGAAATGGTTGCGGTTGTACTAGTTGTTACAGTAGCTGTGGAACTCGTGGTTACCAAAAGAGACGCTAAAGTTGTGGTAGTGGTCGTGAGGCTGGGCACTACGAAGTAGGCGGACGCGAAATCAGTCGCCGCGTAAGAAGACGAAGAACCAGTAACCGTGATTACATAAAGCCCCGGTAGCGCATTCGACTTTACCGTGAATGCCCCTCCTGCATTTCCAACCGACATTGAACATGAGCCTATAGGAGAGGAACCAGACAGTTGCATATCAACAGACGATGTACCGGTGGAAATAGAACAGTGAACGTCCGCTACACTAAACCCAGAGCCTGAAACTACCACGGTAGTTAATGGGGCGGCGACAGTCGGAGAGAGGGAGATTTGGGCGGAGGGTGCTCCGACAACGAACTGCGCGTAGTTAATGAAGGCAATGCCATCGCTCACTGAAACAACGTAAATCCCTGCTGGTGCGGCGGGATCAACCAAGAATGTTCCAGTACACGCTCCGCTTCCCTTGTTATTGCATACGCTGGCGCTTCCCCCAGTCCCGATAAGAGGTTGGAGCGTCCCCGGGTTAACCGCTACAGTAAACGTTGTAGCGGCGCTCGTGAATCCTGAGCCGTCGATTTCCACAAGAGTCCCTCCGGTTCCGACGTTGGGAGTAAGGGTCACCGAGCCACTGACTGTGCAAGTGGGGGGGCATGCAGCATAAACATTAGGGGTAAAAGAAGCTAGGACGAAGACAGTGGAAGCCAACAGGATGATCGTCCAAATTGGATTAGGTCGTCTCTTCATAGCTGCTTCCCCTTGACCGGTCGAACACAGATCAACGTGACGCACGTCTTTGTGAGTATACGTTATGTAGCGTTGCTAGATGATATTTAACGGTGTTTGACGGATTACGGGTAATTATTGACAGAGCGATGGCAAGATTTGCAGGATTTTGCGTCATTCTCGCCAAATAGGCGTTGTTGGCAGCCGCCTATCTACGCGTCCCACATATTGCGACCGGGAACAACGTCCTACTCGGTGTCAGCGTTCGTAGAGCCTGTCGATTAATTCGAAGGTTGGGATTGTGCTCCCTGCAGCTAATCCTAGGAGGACGATGGTTGCGCTCGCTATCATCATGGGGATTGCGAGAGTGAACAGTTCTGAGATTGCAAATAGGATAATCATCAAAGTAATTGATGCGACGAAGAACTTCACGAGCCTGGTCTTGACATGTCCTGCCCTCACCAAAACCTTCCTCCCAAGAAGCCACAGCGTGGCGGCGAGAGGCAACGCCAAGTATAGTAGGCCTATGAGCGAACTCCCCACAAGTCCCGCGATTAGTGACGCAATTTCGGGATTAACTGCCGCAACGGACGCGTAGGTCCATGAGGAGACATGAAGGCTTCCAAGCAGCGGCAGAAGGAAATATTGCATTGGAGTCTTGACGGTGGGATGCAGGTTTTCATAACCAGCAACCCCGGGGCTAAAGGAATAATACCACGCATTGAAGACGACCATGAAGTTTGACCCTGCGAATGTGTGTAGAATCTGATGGTCTCGAAAGTCACGTAGGAATTGGACCTCGGGGGCCAAGGGTGAACCGAAGGTTGCGGTCGCAATGAGGCATGGAAGGCCTGATGTGACGGTCACGCTTACTTGAAAGTCATGTGATACTGGACCCTGCGGCGTATTACCTGAACCAGTCACCGTCAGCTGATATGTACCGGGTGGAGTTCCCTTCTGAGCTACAATCTCCAACGTTGTAGTCACAGCTGCAGCGGGTGATAGAGTCACAGGATTTGGTGTGACACTTCCGCCGAGCCCCGACACTGAAGGGGTTGGGATAGTGAAACCAACTGGGCCATCGAAGTAGCCAATCGAGGTGACGGTCAACGTAATGTCTAGCCTAGAGGCTTGGTATAGAGAAACGCTCCCTGAGCCCACCAAGCTAAAGTCCCTTGGAACAGCAGTAATTTGAAGTGTCAGCGTCAAAGTGTGGGACGGGCCACCTGGAGAGGTACCGGAAACGGAGATTGTCGCGCTTTGCGTAACTGGCGCGTCGACCGCAACCTGAACTTGAAGCTGAGTATCATACGACGGCGTCAACCCGTTGTCCGTGAGCTGGGCGGTAACTCCAGTGGGTGTCGTAGGGGTCAAGGTTACTGGTTGCTGAGTGGCCGTGGGGCAAGTCTGCAGCACATGCAACTGATACGAACCCGAGTCTCCTTCCATGAAAGTCTGGGAGGTCTGATCCGCCGTGATCTGGTAGTCGAATCCGCAGGTCGTGCTAGTAGCCGTCGTAGTAACAGTAGTAAGAGTGACGGTTAGCGTTATGCTCAAGCTATGCGTTGCACTGCTACTTGTACCCGTAATGCTCATCGCATAAGTGGTCGGCGTAGTGGAACCCGAAGTCGAAATAGTCAGTGTCGAAGTATGCGGTGGGGTTACTGGATTATTATTGAAACTGGCCGAGAGCCCCGACGGTGCGTTTACGGAAAGAGTGACCGGAGTTTGCAGGCCCGTCGCCGGATTGACTGAAACAGAATAAGTTACCGAACCCCCTTGAGAAACAGTCTGAGAAGAAGATGAAGTTAGTTGTATAGTGAAGTCAACGGGAAATTGAATTTCCGCAATCCTGTTCACAGCACTGCTGCTCTCCGTGAGCCAGAGATTCTCATTGGCGTCCAGGAAGAGCGAAAAGGGTCCCGCGCTCGAGCTCGCCAGGCTGTATTCATAGAGCCCGTTGAAGGGACCTGTAGGGCTCCCTAACGAGGGTGTAATCGTTGGATTTTGAGGCGTTACAGTTGCAGAACCTAGCGAACGCGGGCCGACTGAGACCGGTGTGGTCTTCTGCTGGGCAGGGAGTGGGCATTTGGAAGGTTGACCATTAACAGGGTTTCCAATCGTGCATTGCCCAGCGAATGGAGAAAGCCCGGTGCTGGTAATTACAGTGGTGTCAAGATACAGAATATTATTCCCCGTATATTCTAGCGCCCATACGGCCTTACGAGCAGGATCTGGGAAAGGCGACACAGGGACAGCACTCGTTGTGGCTAGAGCGTATTCCTTGTACGTATTGCCGCCGTTGGCGAGAAGCGATAGCTTGTTTCCCGCACTGGCAGAGTTGGTCCAGTATACATTTCCAGATGAATCAACAGTGATGTCTGTGGGTCCATGGATGCCGCTGAGTGGCGAGGCGCCGAGATCCCACATGGTCAAAATGTTCGTGCTTACTTGCAACCTACCAATTGCACCAGCACCAGCACCAGGAGGGCCAGTGCCCCCGGTTTTCTCCGTAAACCACACGTAAGTGTCAGGCGACGAACTGGAACTGGCGCTGGTTTGGTTGACATAGATACCCCAGGGAAGGCAGTTACATGGCGCAGGCCCAAAGCCTGAAGCCTGAAAGGCCGGAAGCTGCCATTCGATGAGTTGCGCAGTCGCGGAGCCGCTCGTGGGCGTGCTTATTCCGGAGAGCTCTCCGATATAACCCCCGTTTCCAGACTCGGTAAACCAAATGTTGCCTAAATTATCAACGGCAACACTCACTGGATTAGTACCGGTGAGACCCCCGAATTCAGTGAGCTCGTTGAGGAAACCAGTAACGTTGTCAAGAAACGCGATTCTGTTATTGTCATACTCGGCGAAGTAAATTCGGTTGGAACTACCACCAAATGCGCCAGCTCGTCCTGTAACAATGTTGCGCGACTTGGCACTAACGCCGCCCCACTCGTAGATTTTGTTAGTCCCCGGATCTAGCAGACCCAGTTTGGCCGATGAGTTCTCGGTAAACCAGATTCTTCCACTACTATCTGCACTGATACCGCCAAGTTGGGCACCTCCAGTTGGGACAGGCCATTCGAGGAGTTTCAAATTCTGGGGGGCAGCGGCGGCCACAGGCGACAATGCGAAGCTGCCACTCGAAATGAGTGCTACAACCAAAATAGCTGCGAATAGTACAGTTCTAATCGGACGCATAGCTCTGCCTTCCAATAACCTATAGACCGGAAATCAAAGAATTAAAGGCCACTTTTCCCTCGAAAAAGCTGACATGCAAATTTGGCGCAAATACAACGCCCGCTAGAGAACAAACCAACCTCCTTCAGAGCAATAAACTCAAACTTCTGCCTCAATCATGTTTGAATAGGCTAATGGTTCGTCTTTTGCCCAATCTGCCATCATTTCGAATCGTTCATCCAACTACGCGTCGATGAATCCCCTTTAGGGCCTTCACCGGAATCCCCACCGAGGTACACCGAAGCATTGATTCGAAAAATCCAGGTGTGCAAAGCCATGCAATTCACCTGTGGATTAGATGGGCCCTCCTCCCAGAGAAAGGGGCTGATGTATATTGCACACGCAATCTAGATTTTATTATACACCGAAACTCTGGTTAGGGCTAGAACTCTACAGTTGAATCATCTTGACTTCTCCTCCGCGCGTTGAACTTACAGTGTTGATTCCTGCGCATAATGAAGAGAAACGAATGGAATCTTGTCTCACCAGGCTCAGCGAGTTTCTGAGGGTGAATCACTCCTCGTCGGAAATTGTAATCAGTGAAGATGGCAGTACAGATAGGACAATTCAGATCGTGCACGAGTTTAGGGAGCAGAATCCGAGCGGAGTACCAATCACTTTACTCCATGCTGAGGGGCGGCTCGGGAAGGGAGGCGGGCTGAAGCGGGGTATCGAAGCAGCTCAGGGTGAATACACCGTGTTTACCGACACTGACCTTCCAGTCCCCCTCGACACCATTACGGAATCGGTTCAGCTTCTGAAGACCGGCGCGGATGTTGTTGCTGGAAGCCGCGTAATGAAGGGCAGCAGTAGGGATGAACCTTTCCGGAGGAGAGCGTTGAGCCGGGGGTTCCATGTTCTTGCAAGGGCCCTGTTAGGTATGCGTTGGGATTCCCAATGCGGGTTTAAAGCGGTTAGAACTAGCGTCGGACGCGCTGCTTTTTCTAAGATAGTTAACCCCGGGTTTGCGTATGATGTGGAATTCTTACTGAAGGCGAAGCGTATGGGCGCTAAGGTTGTTGAACTTCCAGTCCAGTGGCGTTACAGCAAGGATACTTCCATGAAACTATCCAGAGACATCTTCGGAATGTTCAGGGAGCTACTGCGAATCTTCCTACAGGCACACTTTCCCGAATCAGAAAAATGAGCAGCCTTTCCCTCCTTCAGAAAACTTCTAATGGCCAGCAGGTTTGCAGGTTAGCCTGTGTTTTCCTTGCTGAGGGAGGGCTTACGTGATTTCGTAAACCTAGCGAGACGCGATAATGAGTTCAAGTTGATACTGGTTGTCGCCACAACCCTATGGATCTATACAACCATCACAAAATTCCCGTTCATAGCGCCGAGTAATTATAGTGACGTAGGGTACCTCTGGTTTCGAGACGTATACCTGGGCCAGCATAACATGGCCATCCCGTATGTAGCCTACAATCTCGAGTATCCTCAAGTGATTGGAGCCATAATATGGCTTGGACAGGCGATCGGAACCTATCTGCCAATTGTGTTGGATCAGTACAACACGTACATGGCCGCTGAATCCATCCTCCAATACCCGTTCATGATTGGCACCATCTATAACATCTACATGCTCTGCACGAAATTGCGAATTGACAAGAAACGCATCTACCTGTACCTGCTCTCCACTTTGACATTCATTGTATATGGATTCTATAACTGGGACTTCGTAGTCGCATACTTTGTCAGCTTAGCCATATGGTTCTACCTTGAGAAAAGATACGATGCGAGTTCACTAGCCCTGGCGGGTGGAATACTTACTAAATTCATCCCGATCTGCATGGCTCCCGCGATGGTAGCCTGCCTCCCAAATAACAAAGCCAGACTAAGATTTGTGGCGATTACCGCAACAGTTTGGGGCGTGGTCAATGCACCCTTCGCGTACGCCAACTTTTCACTTTGGTTGCAGTTATTCACACACACATCCGGCCATCAACTGCAGAACACATGGATATCCATGGCGACTAGTACCTTGGGTTTCGGCGACGCAATTTCTGGACGTACTGCGGGCCATTTACTCAGCCTCGCGATTATCGGGTACCTCATCCTGCGTGCGATATCCTCTGATAGGAAGCCTCTTGAGAAGATTCTCCTCTCGTGGTACGCGTGGTTCGGTGCAATTTACCTGTTCGACCCGCAAATGTGGATCCAGCTCTTTCCAATCGTAATTCTCACGCCGAACTTTGACTTCATCCTCTACAGAATAGCCGACGTGTTCAATGCCTTCATAATCATGTTCTACTTCATCGGCGGCAACAATCCGCAACTACCGAACTATCTTAAGGACCAACTTACCCCATTCGGATTGATCAACACAGTTGCAGCATTACGACAGCTGATAGTATTGGGAGCATACTTTTTCTCGTTCAATCCAGCTTCGCAGAAAAAGCTGAAGACATTTCTCGGGACACTGAGATCGCCAATCCGGCAAGAGCCTGGAGAACTCGTTAAAGCACGCCGAAAGACCGTCATGAAGAACGGGAGAAAATATCGGAAACCAATCATGAATAGTCTCGGAGAGCGAGCTTTCGAGAAATTTAAGGCTGCAATTTTGTGGAATTGATTCTGAAGATATCCGCATGTCCGAACGGACGGTGCTTGGTGAGTCAGCTGTCAAGCAACCAGAGGACGTCTTTCTCTGATTCGCAACGTGAAGCTCGGTCAGGGCGTCTTCGTAAGTAAGCTTGGTCCTTTGCGTGCCTGTCATGTGGGATGCTCAGTTTCTACTTGCAGTTTTGGAAAGACGAGCCTTACGTGTAACTCTAACCGCAAGCGTTACGAACAGCAGGGTCATAACAAGAGCAGGTAGGCTCGTAGGGAACTCCGGAATTGAGTTTGAGCCGCCAACAGTAATCGTATGATTGCTGTGTGGGTAGGTGAAATCTATCGTATAGTGTGTCGAGTTAGTTGAAACTGTCAGAGATAACAACGGAGTTCTCCCATCGTCTATGATTACGGTCGGGCTACCGTCGAGCAGAGTTTCCGCAATCACGACCCTCGTCTGGCCTATCGTTCCCGAAGGGCCGGTTGCTGTGAAGTTGAGTAGTCGTCGAGATGAATCAAACTGCAAGGCTGAAATCGTCGAATTGCTCGAAACTTGAACGTATGATGAATTCGCACTCCCGACAGATTGACTGATCGAGTATATTGTAGTCGGCAAGGTAACCGTAGCGCTAGGGGAAGTAGTGCTAGTAGTTGATGACGGACAAGCAACCGAACTTTGGGATGATGTTGATGAGGCTGTAGAGGTGACAGGGCTTGTTGAGAGCACTGTCAGAGCAATGCACAAGCTATGCGTGGCGCTGCTACTTGTAGCAGTAATGCTCATCGTATAAGTTGATGGTGGAGTCTCCACCGTGGGTGTGATGGTTAGGATTGATTGAAAGGGCGGCATTCCGATTGAAGGGATGAAATTGGCCTGGAGTCCCGACGGAGCGTTTACTGAAAGCGTAACCTGACTCTGTGACCCGCTAACCGGACTCACGGAAATTAGGAATGCTGCCTTACCCCCCTGCGTGACAGCAAGTTGGGGCGGCGATGTCAGCTGGATATTGAAATCGGAAGCAAGCTGTACTTCCGCAATCCTGTTGGCTGAATTATCGCTTTCCGTCAGCCATAAGTTGTCATTTGAATCTAAGGTCACACCGTATGGTCGCGAGTTGGCGCTTGGCAGACTGTATTCAGAGATTCCGTTCGCCAGCGCTTGCGCGCCACCGAGTGGGCGGCTTGACGGGCCTTGATTTGCTATATTCGGTGTATTCACACCTTTCGGAGTTGTGGACATTGAAATGGCCACGTTCTCAAGAGCGCCATTCACACATGCCCCAGTAGGTTGGTTGCTAGTAGTAACCGCAGTAGGTCCCCCAGTGTAGGTGTTGGTTATAGTAATCGTGCTAGGAATTGTGCACTGACTAGGAGAAAGCTGAAGAGAATTTCCGGTTGCAGCATAGTTGAGATATGCGATGTTGTTGCCTGCAAATTCCAAGAACCATAGCAGACCACGAGTCTGATCCAAGCTCAATGCTACGGGTTCACCCGCCGTTCCGAGCGCGAATTCTCTATATGCTCCATTGTTGGGATTGAGGATTAAGATTCTGTTTCCGAGATAGTTAGAAACGTACGCATTTCCAGCAGAGTCAACAGCGATATCAACCGGCTGATACACACCGTTATTGAGGGAGTTGAGATCCCAAGTAGTCAGCAGATTATTACTCAACTGCAACCTGCCAACTAAACCAGCGTCGGCATTTCCTCCTGTGCGTTCCGTGAACCAAACATAGTAATCGGATCCGGCTTTCTGGACGTAGAGTCCCCAAACACAGAGGGCACCACAGGTACCTGCACCTGCATTCCCTCCCGGAAGGTCCCACTCGATGAATTGCGAGTTTGTTGTGCTTCCTCCAATCAGTTCGCCAATGTCATCTGACCCGGAATCTGTGAACCAAATGTTGCCCTGATCGTCGACGAAGATACTCGCAGGTTTACTGCCCGCTGGGAGTTGCCATTCTGTGAGAAAGTTTGCCGTGTTCGTAGTAGTTGTACTTGTAATGATCGTCGTCGTACTCGTTACGGTTGTCGTTACGGTCGGAGTCGGCGCCGTCGTGTCAAGGTACGCTATCTTGTCCTTGTCCTTTTCTGCGAAATAGGCTCGGAAAGACGTACTCTGGTACGTGATTGATGGTGAAGTGAAGATATTGCGAGAATTGACAGAGCTCCCACTGGGAAGGTTCCACTCGTAAATCTTGTTGGCTGCTGGATCTAGCATGCCAAGCTTGCCGGTTTGGTTTTCGGTAAACCAGACTCTTCCGGTGCTGTCGACATTAATGCCTGCAGGCCCTGCGTTTCCGCTCGGGACCTGCCATTCGTTTATGTTCAATGTTGAGGGAACAGCGGCTTGCGTACGTGGCCATGGAATGTACCCGGCCGATATGACCATGATGGATACTATGAGAAGAAAAGAGACGAGTCTCCTGGCGGAGAATCTCATGCGTCGACCGCGCAGTGACCTGGTCAACAGAAAACCTCGCGTAGTGTTCGCAACTGCGAATATTTAGGGACCCCGCTTAGCGGTTATGTTAGGTGTTGGTTGACCTACATCGACTTTCCGATTTTTTCAGCCGATTGTCGCAGCCACGACCCGCTCGTTGACTGTATACGGCAAATTACCGATTAAGTTGGGGGAGGATTTTGCGCCGTTCTCGCCAAAAGGTTGTAATTGACGCTAACCCACGCGTATCTTAGAATCAGGGCCGGAGGCTTGCAGACATCCAGCCAACCAAACTCGATTTGCGGCATAGACCTTTGAGGGCAAGCCTAATCCGCCCCATTTCCATCGTGCTTCATTGCGGCATATCGGTTACTCTGATTTTCGCATTTGCGAGATTCTCAGCCACTTTGGGGCTTCAATATCATGTGGGCTATGAGATTCTTCCCATCGACTTGGTCCTGATCGCGAATTACATGGACTTGTTCATTTGGTTCTGGGGAACTGTTGCCATCGCGGTGCTTGCACTTCTCGTAGCGCTTGTAAGGCGGGGTAGGGAGAGGTGGGCTTACGCACTTTTCTCTGCCTCGATGTTCTTGCCGATTGCAGTCTACCTGAACCAACAGCCCTTCGCCGCGTATTCCTCTTCATTGATCCTTCAGGTACTCTTCATTGTTCTCATCACTATTTTCGCGAGGAGGTTTCGTTTGGGGACTCGGTTCGAGGGGGCCGTCACAGCCCTCAGCCTCCTCGTGATACTCGCAGGGGTTGAGTTAGGTTCGCTATTTTGGCATGTGCAAGGAGTCTGGAGCCTTTCGGTGCCCTTGATTACTCTTCAAGCACAATTATCTGGACTAGCTTTCAATATCGTCACACCACTCATGCTCGCCGCTCTTTTCAGTTGGGTAGCAATCATTCCCTTTGCTGTTCGAAATATCCTGCGGAGATCAACCCAAGAGACAGCCAGAGAGGCTGGACGAAACACTAGATTGATCTCGCTTCTGTTGCTTCTGCTTGCGCTCGTGGTCAGCATTCTAGTGGCGCTCTCGCCCTATGCGTCTGCGAGTATGCTTCGCGGAGTCGATACTCGCTATTATTATGAGGCGCTTTCTTCCATCCACAGCTTCGCGGATTTCCTCACAGTCTTCCGCGTCGACTACAAGGCGTTCTGCCTTCTCTTCTTCTATGCAATCGAAGTCTCCACGGGATGGGATCCTTACCTGGTGACCATCGCAGGTCCCGCGGCACTTGCAGCGCTGCTGGTAATTGTGAGTTACCTCTTCATCTTAGGCGTGACGAGAAATTGGCTGGCCGCAGGATTTTCCGGTATGTTGGCTGCGGCCTCGTTTCAAGTCACTGTTGGGCTTTACGCCGGAATATTTGCAAACTTGCTCGCCGTATCTTTTGTGTTGTTGGTGTTCTACTTCTTGAGCACTCCGCTTACGAAGTTCAGGGTGATTCTGTTGATTCTCGCGTCTTACGCGGTGCTGTTAGCTCACGTTTGGACTTGGGGAATAATGATGGGGGCGGTTGGGGTATCTGCGATTTTCAATGTTTTGCTTTGGCTGGGGGACAGGAAAGCTTCGGCGTTGAAAGGCTCCATTGTAGCACATTCACTGCTACTGCTCTGTTGCTCCCTGCCAGTCATGATAGCGTATTTTGGATCTTATCTGAGCTTACTGTCGCCTGGAATCGCCTCGTCGCTTTCTGTGGGACTCTATTTCGAAGTGGGGTCTATGAGCCTCGCTCGTCTCAGCGGCATCATGCCATCGCTCTCGGCTACGTTGACTCGTTTTGTCGGCGCCATCTTCGCCTACCCTCTAACGTTGGCGCTGACAGTTGTTGGCTTCATTTTCCTAGCCAAAACGAATGTGAGGACGATCGGCCCACTCGTGGGGTTGTCCGTCGTCACATCGGTAAGCGTGTTGCTGGTGAATTTATCATACCAATGGCGACTTCTATACCTAATACCGTTTCAGGCGTTGGCGGCTGTCGGGGTGATGGGGTTATTGGGGGCGGTTGAATGGGTCACGGCGCGTGTTGGAATAGATCCGACGACGCGTTTAGTTCGCCTCTCCGAAGCGTTACTTGTCGGAGTAATCCTGATTGATTCGGTCAACTACGCGCTCAGCGCAGTTGCCTACCTACCTACAGGATAGCCAAACCCCGATTTACTTGAGTCACGAAAATAGTCCGGATCGAAACCTGGCCCTGAACTAATTGGAAAACGAACCAGCTGAGGAATCGTGGGCTGCTTTATCCAAATCAACCCTCGATTTGCGCCGGCCAATACATTCGCAAACCAATATGTCCATCCTTCCAAGGAATTGGTACACGAGCACGAACGCTGCGAATCAAAGAACTATGTCGGACCACACATGGCTTTGGACGGACAGACACCAGCAGAGACGGCGGGAATAATCGTCAAAGGTTCAGACAGCTGGCTTACAATCATTCAAAATGCAGAACGAGAAAAAGCAAGGTGAGAAAATTGAGGTACTCTATCGACGCATCTGCTTTAGATTTACATGGTCGCCCCATGTTAGTAGTTCATGAAGGTCGTTCTCGACATCAAATCGGTAGGTCTGCGCATTGCTAATCTTCCTCGAACGTTTGACGAAACCATATTTAACTAATTTCGCAATTGCTTTTTGCGCAGTCTTAAATGTCAAGCCAGTGGATTCAGCTAGCATTGGTATGGTTTGCTCCATGTTGCCAACTATTCGCGCCTGGTCTAGGACGCGTGCGACTGGGCCTCCGAATACTTGGGTGAATGGCCCCCCTTTCATATCTTTCAACTCTCACACCCTCATGCGTGCCATTATCATGACGACACGACATCATCATGATGACCGTGTTATATTAACCATTGTACAAGATTCCATAGATAATGGAATGCTTTTCAATGGCATTTAGGCTAGGTACCTTGCTGCATGCCAAGGGATTCATCATCAACAAGCTCTTTGATGATGACCGAATTGGGCATAGGCACCTTCCGGTTCAGTTATTGCCCAAAGGATACCCTCCCAAGTATCGACATTTAGTTAAGGAAGCATTTGAGATTTTGAAGTCTGAAAACCCATCGCCGATTCAAGTTGTCCAACATAGGACGGGGCGGGGTACCTCTCCGCACGTCTGCCTTGTTCCGACTCGACTCTCAAGTGTTAGAGGTCTGATGAACGGTTATAGGAAATCTGTAGGGCGTCAGCCTTACGGCAGAGACCTCAGAACTCTGCTGCCATTGAGGAGATAGACACCGTATCCGACGGTTTTTTACAGCCCAACCCGTCCGACACCAACTTGACAAAGCCCTGCAAATCAAAGCTTATTACGGAAGGGCACACGGGGCTCGCGACCGTGAGAAAGTTCGTTGAAGGCGGCCATTCTGGCTGGGGGGGCAGGTACTCGCCTATATCCAATCACTACCTACCTGCCCAAGACGCTGATACCAATAGGTAGCAGGTTCGTCATAGAGTACATAATTGATTATCTCAAGAGTCACGGTGTCACCGAAATTGTGATGCTTGTCTCCGACAGCGAGTTCGAACTGGTGAGGAATCATCTGCGCGATGGCAATAGATTCGGGGTGAGCATCGAGTATTCGGTGGCTGAAAGGATTGGCACCGCCGGCGCGCTCGGTGCAGCAGCGGACCTTGTCGGCGACAGTTTCGTTGTTTACTACGGCGACGTTCTTACCGATATGGATCTAAGAGCGATGATTAGCTTTCATGAAGAAAAAAAGGCGGTGTGCACAATTGCCATGAGCAACGCCGTTCCCATTGATTATGGAGTTGCACGTGTTGCGAAAGACGGCCGAGTTGAATACTTCGAAGAGAAACCGATTCTGAAAGAATACCCGATTAGCATGGGGATTCAGGTCTGTGAGAAAGAAGTTCTCTCATACTGCAAGCCCGGTTTGGATATTGCGCAGGACGTTATACCCCGACTAATCAAAGAAGGCAAGCCAGTCTACGCATTCCTCTCCTCGAAGAGGCATTATGATATAGGGACCTTCAAGACGCTTGAAGAAGTGAGACAACTATTCCAGAAAGACAGTGCGCTGGGTGAAAAGCCGTGAAGGGGATTCTTCTGGCGGGCGGGTTGGGTACACGACTATATCCCATGACTCGAGTGATTAGCAAGCATCTTCTGCCGGTGTATGACAAGCCGATGGTTTACTACCCGCTGAGCACTCTGATGCTTGCCGGAATTCGAAACATCCTCATCATCAGCACGCCCCAAGACGTCCCGCTGTACCGTCGGTTGTTTGGGGACGGTTCTCAGCTCGGCCTCTCGCTTTCCTATTTAGAGCAGCCCGCTCCAGAAGGGATTGCGCAAGCTTTTCTCGTCGGCCGCGATTTCATCGGAAAAGACAATGTCGCCCTTATCTTGGGTGACAACATCTTTTACGGGCACGGACTCTCCGGCCTCTTTCAAGCAGCGTTGGCCGAGAACAACGGCGCAACGATTTTCGCTTACGCAGTGAAGGATCCGGAGAGGTATGGGGTTCCGAGCTTTGACAGGGACGGGCGGCTGGTCGGGGTCGAGGAGAAACCAGCACACCCCAGTTCAACCTACGCGATCACAGGCTTTTACCTCTACAACAACGATGTGCTTGATATCGCAGCGGGCCTGAAACCTTCCGCTCGCGGCCAACTGGAGATCACAGACATCAACAAGCAGTACCTTAAGCGTGGAAAGTTGCGGCTCATTAAGTTCGGCCGCGGCGTCGCTTGGCTTGACACAGGAACACCGGAATCACTGCTTGAGACGACCGAATACGTCGCCACGATCGAACACAGGCAGGGGTTCAAGGTAGCCTGCATCGAAGAAGTCGCGTATCGCATGGGTTACATAGACTCATCCCAAGTCACTAAGCTTGCACAGAACTACAGTGGGGACTACCGGGACTATCTGCAGGCTATCGCAAAGGAGCGACCTCAGGCGGGTTTGGATTAGGAGCTGGACGTGGTGCCCTTCAAATTCAAGCCAGCCGCGGGCCTACCCGAGGTTATAGTAGTTGAACCTGAAGCCTTCGTTGACGAACGAGGCTGGTTTCTGGAGAGTTATAGGAGGAGTGAGTTCGAGAAGCGGGGAATTCCTTCTGAGTTCATTCAAGACAACCACTCCCGCTCAACAGGGCGCGGCATCCTAAGGGGACTCCACTTCCAGAAGACGCCGGCCGCGCAGGCAAAGCTTGTTCGGTGCGTCGTCGGAGAAATCTTCGATGTGGCTGTGGACATACGCAAGGGGTCTCCCACCTACAGCAAATGGTTTTCTACAATTCTCTCATCGAAGAACCATCTAATGACCTGGATTCCGGTGGGGTTTGCTCACGGCTTCATGACGACGACGAACGTGGCTGAGGTAGAGTACAAAGTCACTGCCGAGTACAGCAGCGCATTGGACCGCACGATATTATGGAACGACCCACACATTGGAATAAAGTGGCCCATATCGAAGCCGGTGCTATCCAGCAAGGACGCGAAGGCACCGTTACTCGAGGACGCTGACAACAACTTCGTGTGGACAGAACCTGGAAACTTGTAGGCTCAAGCTCGTGGCTGATGGCTCTTAGCGAATTCGCTTAGCGCCTGGTCAAGCGTGGCGGGTTTGCTGGTGAGGATTCCTTGCGCTCTTGACACGTTGAGGGAAGAATCAACTGGCCTTCTTGCTTTCCAGTTAGCGGCCTCTGCTTGGATTGGGGTTACGAGGTTTTGGTTGAAACCAAATTGCTTCGCCAGCGACACCGCGAACTCATACCGACTGATTCGAGTGCTCCCGGCAACATGAAGAACCCCTTTCATTTGACGTTCTGCAACCTCGAGCAGCATCCTCGCAAGGTGAGTGTTCAAGGTGGGTGAAGCAAATTGTCCATTCACGACTCTGACTTGTTCGTTGGCTGCGAGCTTGCTATGAACCCAGGTTGCGAAGTTCGGCCGATAAGAGCGCCCCCAACCGTAAACAACGCTCGTCCTGGCAACGCACCCGCCGGGCAATGCCGTGCCATCTCCCCCTCACCGAGTAGTTTTGACCGGCCGTAGGCATTGATCGGAGCCGGTCCATCCTCCTCCGAGTAACGGCCGCGCACTCCATCGAACACGTAGTCCGTCGACACGTAGACGAGGTAGCTTCCTGTTTCTTGGCATGCCCGAGCGACGAAGCCTGTTGCCTCACCGTTAACCTTCATCGCAAGCTTGGGCTCCCTTTCGCACAGGTCAACGTCTGTAAGTGAGGCGGTGTGAAAAACGACATCAGGTGTTGTGTCCGCGAACACTTTCCTAACGGCGGCTTGGTCTGTAATGTCCACCTGTTCTGGGTTGCTAGAGGTGCAGGGATGTGATTTGTAGAGTGAGTGGACGTTGTACCCTGCCCGGGTTGCTAGCTCAGCCAGTTTGGCCCCAAGCAGCCCGCTTGCGCCTGTGATGACGGCCTTCAACCTACCATTTCTCTTTCCATGGGGTCGGGCTTAGTACCTTCTCATTCGTGATCGGCGCCCACCATGACTCATTGCCGAGATACCAGTTCACAGTCTCCTTCAACCCTTCATCGAAGCTTCGTTCTGGTTTCCAACCCAGCTCATCCTGGATCTTGGAAGAGTCCAATCGGTAGCGGAAATCGTGCCCAGGCCTGTCTTCGACGTGTTCGATTAGGGAGGGGGGTTTAGCGAGGATTTTCAGTATCGTTTCGGCGGCTTTGAGGTTCTCTACTTGATTGCCGCCGGCAATGTTGTAGATCTCTCCGGCGCTGCCCTTATTCATGACTAGTTCAAGTGCGTGGCAGTGGTCGAGTACGTGGATCCAGTCGCGTATTTGACGGCCGGACCCGTAGATTGGTATCGTCAGATTCCTATGCGCCCTAATGATTACTTTTGGGATCATTTTTTCTGGGAACTGGTAGGGCCCGAAATTATTGGTGCATCTCGTAATCACCGCCTCTAACCCGTAGGTCTTATGGTAGGCTTGGACGAGCATGTCCGCTGAGGCTTTGGATGCGGAGTATGGGGATGAGGTTTCGAGCCGCTCGGTCTCCTTGAATGCCTTACCATCCGAGGAGGAACCGTATACTTCGTCTGTGGAAACTTGGAGGAATCTGCATTCGTTCAACCGGCAGGCCTCTAGGAGGTTTAATACGCCTAGGGTGTTGGTTCGCAGGAATACCTCGGGGTTTGAGATGCTTCTGTCCACGTGCGTTTCAGCAGCGAAGTTGACTACAACTTCAACTTGCGCGCTGGTCGCTCGGGTAAGTTCGGGGTCGCATATGTCGCCCTTAATGAATCGGTAGTCGCTTCGAGTTTCTAGTTCCTTGAGGTTGGCGGGGTTTGAACCGTAGGAGAGCTTATCGACGT
The DNA here is from genome assembly GCA_963780265.1 of Candidatus Bathyarchaeota archaeon. GTDB lineage: Archaea > Thermoproteota > Bathyarchaeia > 40CM-2-53-6 > 40CM-2-53-6 > FEN-987. Next base: position 22,449 of record CAWABQ010000027.1, on the reverse strand, counting down.
TTACGACTTCATACCGGCCGTTCTGGGTTAGGAGGGTTCTGATGAAGTTGGAACCAATGAAACCCAACCCGCCTGTGACCAGCACCTTCTCCACAGAGATGCCTTCCTACCGTTGCTGCTTTGTTGTGTGCAGAGCACATTTAACCCTGTGCAAACATCGGTCGTATTCGAAGACTAGGGGATTAGCGTGAGTCGAAGACGCGTCGGGAATCTAGGGCTTGGGAAGGAGTGGATGCCGGAGAGGCTTTGGAAGCAGGTGCTGGCCCGTATTCCGATTCCTTGCGTTGACGTTATACTTGAAAATTCGAGGGGAGAAGTGTTGCTTGGTTGGCGTAAGATTCCCCCGTACAGGAATGTTTGGGCCCTCCCTGGAGGCCGGGTTCTGAAGGGTGAAAGCCTGCGCGTGTCAGCGCAGCGTATCCTTGCCCAGTACAGGCTTTCGGCGGGTGAACTGTTTTTGGTGGGCGTGTTCCCGGTTAGGTTTCCGACTCGAGCGGACTTCACCTGCTGCCTTGCCAGCAAGCAACCGCGAGGCGTGGCGGAACCGGATGATTCGGAATTCAGCAGCTTCATCTGGACTAGGAAGATCCCGACTAAGATAGGCGCGAATTATAGGAAGATGATTCTTCGATGGCGATGGATGAGGCGGAGCCCTGAGGCATTAAGGCTATGATGCTTCGTAATTTGCTATGAACATGATGGGCTACGGGCATTGCGAATCATCTACCTCGATCCTGCGTAATGCTCCTAGTTGAGAAGTCAGGATCTGGCGATGGAGGAATCTTGGCTCTTAGGTCTTCAACATTCTTCCACAATGCCTCGAGCCTTTCTCGTTCCAAAAGTTCCTCAACAACAATTGACTGAAGAATCTACGCTACGACAAGCTCGCGGATTTCTGCTGGTTCCGTTGGAACGGGTTCGCCCTGCTCCCGCATCATATCGAGAACCGTGAGAATTGCGTCCTTGATGTTGGCCAAGGCATCTTCCTCGTTTTCGCCTTCACTTAGAGCTCCAGGCAGTTCCAAGCAGCGTACCACGTACCCTCCCTGCGGCTCCTTCTGAAGGGTTACGTGAAACTTCAATGCAACTTCACCGCGTACCGAACTGCATAACAGTCTTCTTAAGGTGCCTAATCTAGTTACCGCGCAACGGTTCCCTTCTTGAGTAAGCTTCCGAGAAAGGCTTCCGGTCAAGATGTCCTTAAGGTGTTGCAGAAGCATGGCTTCACGATTCGTAGGGGACGCGGGTCGCACATGGGAGCGTGGAAGCGAATAGGTGACAAAACGACCTGGTTAACCGTTCCACTTCACGGGGAAATCAAACGAGGACTCTTAAGGGCCATCATAGCCGAGTCGGGTATACCGAGGGACGAGTTCATCAGAGACCTCCGATCACTCTGAACGAGCGCCGTTCTCGACTCGGCGAACTTGAGCGTCACGGGTGGTAGTTGAGTACATTGCTGTAGGTCGGATCCGGGCTTACTGCTTGCCTCGTATCCTGCACTAAATCAACAGTTGCCGTTCGTTGACGCCTGCAAGAACTCTAACGTCGCTTTGTTCGGCGTTTAACGAGGAACGCTTCCACCGATAGAACTCCCAGAAGAGACAACATCATAACCCATGGTGCAAGGATCGTGAGGCCGAGGCTTGGGAGCATTATTCCACCGACCGGAACATGCGAGACTGCAAGCTTCGGCGGCGTGACTGCTGGGCCTCCAGGATCGTTTATTGTGCCAATTGAATCCGCCGTCAGCGTTAACGTGATAATGATGCCTGTGGAATCAAGCGAAGCCGACGGTAACTGAGTCCACGCGCCGGACTGAAACTTCCACCACGAGAAGGACCCCGCGGGCAAAGGAAAAGGTAACGTGACGGTTACCGTAACCGTCGCCCCCGGTGCTAAGCCTGAGATTGTGAAGGAGAATAGGCCGTAAGGAAACGTTAACTTCGGTGCCGGGGGGGTTGAGATGCTTGATAGTGGTGAGGCAGTTAGGCTTGTGAAGCCGCCTGCATTAGCCGCAAAACACACGAGCCCACCCGTAGAAGCAGTCACGCACTCAGCCGAAGGGTTGCTCCAGGCGATTCCATCCATAATAGTATCCACCCCCGTTAGTCCCACATCAGTAACGACGCCAGTTGACGTGTCTATAGTAACCAAATAGGTAGGACCACTACCCAGAAGGCCACAGTTCAGAATCGCGTACAGGGTGCCACCTGAACTAAACGCTAACGCATCTGGTGCAGCGTCCGTGCAGATAGGGCTGGGAATGGTTAACAACACCGGTGAGGTTGGAGCTGCAGTGTTCTGATCTAAGGTATCAATGATAACGGGAGTGAGGAGAATGGGGTCGCCGCCTCCTCCATGCCAGAGTACATTCGAAACATCAAAGGCGAAACCATTACCACAACAACCGTCGCCCGTGTCGCCGATGAACGTTATGGCCGCAGTTGTTGGATTAATCGTTCCAATGCAGGCATGAGGGTTTGCGAAAAGCCCAAAGAGGGTTCCGTCGGAACGGAAACTAATATCCGAAATGCCATGGAAGGAGCAAGTCCCCCCGGCTACTGTTGTGTCAGCGATTAGGGTTGCGATGCCTGTGGCTGGGTTGACGGTGAACAAAGCATCATTGTGAGTTGATTGATCCACGCCCACAGCGAAGAGTATCCCTGTACCCGGTTGGAAACGTAAACCGCTACAGCCATCCATGCCCATGCCGCCACTTGTACCAACCAGGGTTGCAGCGCCGGTGGAAGGATTAAGAGTATAGAAGCTACTGGGCCCCCCGCCGTTACTGTTGCATCCGTAAAGGGTCTGCACACCACCAGCAAACACGCCGGGAACCTCTAGACCAGCGCTGACCAGAAATAGGGACGTAACAGTCAGAATCAGTAGGAGGAGCGTAACGTTAATCGTGTGAGCCAACGCTCCAGGCTCCCGAAGGTTGTGAGGTCTTGTTCCAGTTCTATTTAGCAGTTGATGAATGGGACTCATGTTCCCTTATCATTCTAGGGCCTTGTGTCCCTTTTCAGGAGAACCTTTGAAACTTCTTCTCGGCAGTATGCAAGTATCTGTTCCCCATATTCAATTAGCCTTTCGCTCATCTTCTTCGTGAAGGCTGTCCCCGGAGAACCGGCGGGATGTGCGTTCGGGTACCGGCTGGGAATGTAAGCCTGATCTAACTCCATCGCCCCGTCACGAAGGTGAAGAGGTTTCACGTCCTCGGGTAATGCGTCGATGAGCCCTGTGACCGAGTGACCCCAGGTTTCTCCTCCCAGACTTTGAGTCAGCCCCTTAACCGCCTTCTCCGCGGCCTGTTGAGCGGCGAAACACGCCCATTCGTAGAACCCGTCTCTCAACGAGGCTTTTGCCTGCGCTATATCCCGTTGAGCCTGATCTATCCAGTCTTTGCTTCTTTCGACCACTCTCGCTCACCAGCTATCAGTATGCCCTCCTTGGCTAGCATTTCGGCGAATCTCGGACTGCCCGCAAGTAGGGCGTTGAACTCCTCTTCCGTGTAAACTCTCGCCTCAAGCCTCGGAAGCCCCATCTCATTCACGACCGTCTTGTACGCATCATCTCTTGCCCGCCCCCGGTAGACCACTATGACGTCTATGTCGCTTCCCGCCGTGTAACGTTCCTTCGCGTACGAGCCGAAGAGGATTATTCGAGAGACTAGGAGTCTCGGCGTTAGGTTTGCGTATCCCTTCCTTAACCGGTCAACGACCTCCGCCCGGCTTAGGGACGGGTATGTTACCTTAACTTGGGCCACGGTTCAATCCTCTCACCCTGTGGAAACGTGAATGCCGTTGAATAACGCTTCGGCTCGGCGAATGTACTCAGACCAGTTGATGGCCACGTTAGCCATCTTCCTCTTCAATTTGTCATCAAGTTCTATTGTAACACTATGCATCTTCGAGTCAATATCGTCCTCATTACCGAGGCACATTTGGACCACGTCCTTCGAAATCCAAATCTAGTACCCGAGCTGAGTACTACCACGGTTGGGTATGACGGAAGAGGTTGTAGTAACTAGAAAGGGCCAGACAACGATTCCGAATCGAGCTGCGCAAGAAGTATCGGATTGTCGAAGGGTCCAAGTTGGAGGCCATCGACACTGGAGAGGGGGTGCTCTTCAAACTGAAATTGTCCTTCTTTGATTTGGGTGGTTCGGGCTCACCCAGAGCCACTGTAAGAGAGGTGAAGGAGCTTCTGGACAGGTTGAGGAAGGAGGATGCCTAACCTAGTCTTTGATACGCGAGTCTTCAAACGCTCTGGCCTTAGTTCTCATAGGAAAGCGATAGTGAGCCAACTTCACGGGATAATACGAATTGTCCAGAGCTGGGGGTTCAGGCTTTTCTCTCGGTGAGCCCGCCGCTGTTCAAGATTCGCCGCACTTCGTCCGGGTTTTTGTTCTTGTAGTACCAGTCGGTTGTTCGGTGCAGGCCGTCGATGAATTTCACCTTAGGCTCCCAGCCTAGCAGCTTGCGTGCGAGCTGGTTGTCTGCGACCCGGTTTAGCGGGCCGGTAGGCATTTCCGGATGCAGCTCGACTCTGGCCTTATGCCCAGTGTAGCGGAGGACTTCGTTTACAGCGTCGATTACGCAGCAGTACGCTCCATGGTTCCTAAATTCACTGCTGTTCCGTCTTGGATGTGGTCGGCGGCGAGAAGGGTTCCCTCAACAATATCATCCACATACGTCCAGTTGCGAATCTGCTCGCCGGTGCCCCAGACGATGAAGGGGTCTTGTTTTATGAAGGAGCGGGCTATCATAGCCATGACGGCGTGGTCTTCCTTCCCGCGGTTCGCCGTAGACGGTGAAGTACCTGAGTGAGGCTGCTTTCATGCCGGCTTCTTTGCAGTAGGCTTCGAGAGTTTTCTCCGCCATCAACTTAGCCCAGCCGTACATGTTGTCGGCATCGTACGGGGGCCCGACCATATCCTCCGTCAAGTACAACTCCTCCTTAGGGTTGGTCTGTTTGAAGTTCGGGTAAACGCAGCCGGAGGATGCGTACACTAAGCGTTCCACGCCGGAGTCGCAGCACGCGAGGAACAGCATGCCATCCAAGGCGAGGTTGCCGGCGCAGGCGGCCTGATGAAGCTGAACATAACCCCGACCCCCATGATCAGCGGCTAAATGAAAAACTACGTCCATATCCTTTACGACCTGTTGGGCGACGCCGGGTTTACGCAGGTCAGCGCTTACGAACTCAACTTTCTTCTGAACGATGTGTTCGTTTATGTTGTTGAGCTTTCCACTACTTAGGTCGTCGACAACGCGCAGCTTCGCCCCGTTCTCGACGAGGCGATCGACCAGATGCGACCCGATAAAAGACGCCCACCAGTACGGTACCCGGCGATCCTTCCAACCCATTCTTACCCCATCCTAGTGCGGTGGCGGGTTCTGCGTGATGGTTCCTGCTTTTAGTGATTATGGTACGAGTTCGCAAACGGTTGGGACAAGGAACGAAGCGGATTGCGGGGTGGTGGATGAGGGAGGTGAGGATGGTGCGGGGGGAAGAGAAGGGGAATGCGCAATAGCGAAGTATAGAGAGCCAGTAAAGTATTTGTAGCCAATTGAACATAAATAGTCAAAGTAAGATGTACCTTACCAGGCGATATTGTGGCGTTAGATCTCACGAAATTGTCCCAGAAGGGTCAGCTTGTGATTCCTAATACTGTTAGAAGACGCCTTGGGCTCAAACAGGGAATGAAATTCTTGGTTGTTGGAATGGGCGACACTATAGTTCTGCGGAGGCTTCAGGTGACCGAAGAGAGAAGAAGGATGAAGAATCTTCTCCAAGAATCCAGAAAGAGAGCAGCGAGAATCGGATTCACTGAGAAAGAAATAGAAAAGCTGATTCGCAAAACAAGAAAGGCTGTCTGATGCGGATCACACTTGATACAAACGTGCTCGTATCGGCATTCATCGCAAAACACGGCCATCCAGCTAATCTCTTGGAATTAGTTCTAACTCTCGAAGACATAGAGTTAGTTCTTTCCGTTCCCATTCTCAAAGAACTTCAAGACGTGCTCAGCCGGCGGGAGGTCCGAACTCGATTCTCATATTCAGAGCGTGATGTCAAGAAGATCATCAAAACTCTTTTCAACTCAGCGAAAATTGCATCAATCAAATCTCGCTTTCGTATTGTGGAAGAAGACCCCAAGGACGACCTGGTAATCAATACAGCATACGAAGGCAAGTCAGACTACATCGTCTCAGGCGATCAGCACCTCCTGAAGCTCGGGAGATTTAGACACATCAGAATAGTCAAACCAAGGCAAATGCTAGAGATCATCTCAAGGAAGTTTCCTGAACTAATAGTGCATGTATGAAAAACCTAGACTAGCATTCGACTCATCTCTCTTTCGCAGACCTTTTCATCTCAACATGCGTGCAATGCACATGACCATTGGGTGCAACGCAACCCTCCGCCTTTCGTCCTCAAGGTGACCATCACCCGATGATGGGTGACAACGTGAAGTAATCTGTTGATGGGAAACGCTATGGAAAAACGGGTGAGGATTGGGTTAGGTTACGTTATGGTGGTAGTTGGCTAGCGTTGTTTTGTGCGGCGTTTAACGCGGAACGCTTCCACCGAGACAACTCCCAGCACAGACAACAACACGGCCCAGGGTAGGAGGACAGTGGACCCGACGCTTGGAAGCATAACTCCGCCAACCGGAGTTGCGTGGGAAGCAGGGAACTGAATGAAAGTGGCCCCGATAGTTCCGGCAAAGTTGGTACCAACTGGTATCAGGATTTGACAGGGATTAACTGTAGGACCGCCAATACATGAGGCCCCAGTCTGAGTTGACCATGAGGCAAACTGCCAACCTGAAGCGGGCGTAGCGGTCACAGTAACCGTTTCACCGATGTTGAACGCTTCACCACAACCTGTAGGTGCCGGGCAGTTCGGGTCAACGGAACCAGACCCCGCATCAACACCTGTAACCAATGAAAGACTAAAAATCGCCGCTGATGCGGGCTGCAAGTTAACTACAATTAGCGTTAGGGCTAGGAGAAGGACGACGACGCTAAGAATACGCGTAGTTCGCAACACGACAACCAAGAAAAAGGACACGCCCCACTCCGTATATAAGATTACGCATTGAATCCGAAATAAGATCCGACTCGCTTGCGACTAGCATTCTGAGAGCCAGCCACTAGTCTTTGCGTTTGCTGTGAACTGGAGATGAGGAGTTGGGGGGATGGAGGTGAGGGAGGTGTGAGGGGAAGAGAAAGGGGAAAACGCAATAGCAAACCATTGAAGAACGTAAAATCCATCGGACGGTTCAATCTTCTGAACAAAGACACTGCAAGCAGCTATCCAGAGGAAAAGTGGTTTACCTGAGTGAAAACTAGTGTGTCTTTTGTTCTTCCCGTTCTTTGCGAGCAATTTGAGGGTTTCCATGCTCGCGAGCTAGTTTTTCCAATAGCTCAATGTCCGGATTCTTAACTCGTGTACTCCGCATAACTAGCGTGACCTTACGGCAACCGGTTTCTCATATTCCCTGACCGCCTTCTCCATCGCCCCTCTAGCAAGGGCCATGTCCAAGCGAACAAGCTGCTTGACGACCCCGTTCTCCTTAGCGAGCTGGTACATAGTGGCCCTGCCAACTGACCTCGTGACCTTGACAGCGCCCGATTTTTCAAGTTCCTTCCAATACTTGAAGAAAGTCACCCGCCCCATCCCCAAGTTCTTCACGATTTCGTTCTTGGAATAGTCCGAGAGAGGATTGTCTAGGAAAAAATCTATGATTCTCAGCACGGGACTGGCCCCAAGGTACTTGAGTAGTAGCGTCTCGTTCGGCTTGTGTAACATAATGAATTGATTGTTTTTGAAAGTATTTAAAGCTAGACTCACAAAGTACCATAAGTGAACTCATGCTTTCCGACGAGCAAATCAAGGCCACGATACTTTTCAAGCTATACAAAAGGGGAAACTGGGGAGGAAGCCACACTGCCCTGGACAACATGAAGAAAGGATGGAAGACGCAAGACCTCGGCAAGCACAGCCTAGCGAGAGTAGAGAAACTAACAAAACAGCTAATCCGTGAAGGCCTGATTGTTCCCAAGCCAACGGGGTACGGCCTACAAGTCTCACTGAATCCGCGCCAGAACGAGGCCATAATCGTGATAATGAAGAGATTCTTCCCCGAAGTCTCGTACTGACTCTCGCAGCAAAGCTGCCTCATCTCAGCGTGTCAGTGCAGCGCACAATCGTGTGACAACGTGAAGTTGTCGGACGGCAAGAAGACCTGTGGAAAAACAGGTGATGGGTTAAGTTAGGTTCTGGTGATAGTTAGCTAGCGTTGTTTTGTGCGGCGTTTAACGCAGGAAGGCTTCCACTGATACGACTCCTAGCACAGACAGCAATACGGCCCATGGTAGGAGAGCTGTGAGCCCTACGCTTGGAAGCATTACTCCACCAACCGGAGTTGCATGCGCAGCGGGGAACTGAATGAACGTGGCCCCGATGGTAACGGTGGGATCGAAACCAACTGGCATCTGGACCTGACAGGGATTAACTGTAGGACCCCCAATACATGAGGTCCCAGTCTGAGTTGACCACAATGAAAACTGCCAACCTGAGGCAGGCGTAGCGGTAACCGTAACCAATGAGCTGAACCCGTTAACACAACCGTTAGGTGCCGGGCAATTCGGGCTAACGGAACCGGACCCCGCATCAACACGTGTAATCAATACATCGATGGGTATCGCCGATGCGGAGTTTAGGTTAACCAGAATTATTGTTAGGGCTAGGAGAAGGACGACGCCGCCGAGAATACGCGTAGTTCGCAACACGACAACCAAGAGATGGAGCACCCCCCTCAGCATATAAGACTGCGCATTGAAGCCTAACTGAGACCAGTCTCGTTTACGGCTAGCGTTCTTGTCAGTAAGGGATGACCTCTATCTTAGGAATTCTTGAGAAGTCTTGAGCGTTCCTCGTGACTATTGAGTGGCATGAGCTCTTTAACATGCATCCAGCGATCAATGCGTCACGCATTTCGATGGTTTTGCCGCTCCTCATAAGGCCGACCATTGCAGATGAGTCAAGCATACGAAGACTTGACAGAACCTGGCTTCCACCTAGACCACATCTTTCTCAACGTCTCGTTTAGATCGTCTGCCTCTTTATCGGTCATGCCCTTCCAGCCGCCTGCGTGCCGCAGAATATTCCCACGGCCCTCGCTCAATCTTAATATTACTTGCGTGAAGGACTCACTCTTTTCCTTCAGCGTTCGCAGTTTTCGGTAGGCCTCGTCGCTGATTGTTAAGGTTTTGAAGCCCATGAATCATGGGCACGAACAATACACGAATATAATCCTTCTGTGCCATTTGTGATATGTGTGCGGAGGAGGATTCGTTTGCAGAACTGGGGATCAACCTTTCAGGCTTTTCTCTCAGTGAGCTGGTTGTCTGCGACTCGGTTCAGCGGTCCGGTGGGCATTTTCGGATGCAACTCGACCCTGGCCTTATGCGCAGTGTAGCGGAGGACTTCGTTTACAGCGTCGATTACGCGGGTGAGAAAGTGAAGTTGTCGGCCGATAGGAAAACCCGTGAAAAACGGGTGATGGGTTAGGTTAGGTTTTGGTGATGGTTGGCTAACGTTGTTTTGTGCGGCGTTTAACGCGGAACGCTTCCACCGATAGAACTCCCAGCAAAGACAGCAACACGGCCCAGGGCAGAAGGACAGTGAGTCCGACGCTTGGAAGCATTACTCCACCAACCGGAGTTGGATGCACAGCCGGGGATATAACCTGGGTGAAAGTGGCCCCGATAGTAATGATAACTCGTCCAAGGAGTGGCGTCGTGACCTGACAGGGATTAACCGTAGGACCCCCAATACATGAGGCCCCAGTCTGAGTTGACCACGATGAAAACTGCCAACCAGGACTAGGCGTAGCGGTCACTGTAACCGTCACACCAGCGTTCTCGGGACAACCTGCAGGGCTCGGACAGTTCGGGCTAACGGAACCAGACCCCGCATCAACACTTGTAATCAATACCGCAACCGTCTGGGCCGATCCGGGCTGCAGGTTAACCAGAATTAATGTTACGGCTAGGAGAAGGACGACGCCGCTAAGAATACGCGTAGTTCGCAACACGACAACCAAGTGATGGGACATACCGTTAGTATATAACACATACGCATTGAAGCGCAAGGGCCTGATGGTGGGTGTCATCACCTATTGATTGGGTGATTTCACCCCGTAAAATGCTCCTGGACAACCGTTCGTGCATACACTGCTGCAATGACCTTGTTGGCCACGGCGCTTACGTGCACTACGGCCCGGGACGATGGACTTGGTCGCTGGCGACCATGGACATAGTCACCGTTCCCTGGCAACCTGCTTGGCTTTGTTTGCGGAGAGATGGACCTATTCGCTGGGGAACATGTACATGTTCAGGCGGGTCCTTCCTTGGCATTCGTCGTCGCTTTGCGCGCTGTTTTCTCGACTTTCTTCGCTCTCACACGCCGGCGGTACCGACCTCGCGACAATTTGTATGCTGATTTGCGGGAATCCTCATACAATTCAATCCCGAACCCGGGCGGTCTTCTTCGCTTTCCTCTGCGACCTTTTCCACTTACTTTGCGGTAACCATGACGTTGTTGGCTGAAGCTCCGGGGTACCCTCCCCTGGAGGGAGGGCTACGTGGACGGTAGTGGACGTGTCTGCGCCCGGCGCAAAATCGCGGGTTGATTTGAATAAGGCAGCCTCGAAGTCTTGAACACGGACGGCATGGTCGGCAGCCCTAGAACCAATATTTGAACTGGATTCAACCATGAATGGTTTTATGCCATTTTACCATTGATAATGGTGGATGGTGCGAATGGCTGAAGTTGTCGAAATGGACATCTCGGGACGGATCGTGATCCCGAAAAGTGTGCGGCACGAACTCAAAATCAAAGGTGGGACAAAGTTCATACTGGCCAAGAGCGGGGAGGGGCAGTTGCTCCTCCAGAAACTGGACGTGGATGAGATCGCTCGGAGGTTGAAGGCAGAGCTAAGTGGAAGAGATGTCGCTGCCACTGTCAAGTCCGTCAGGAAAGAGATCAGCAGGAAAGTCAGAACGCGATACCCAGATCTTCTTGCTTGACGCCAATGTGATCGTTGCCGCAATAAAGAACCCGCGTAGAGAAACTGGCACACTCAGACTTCTCACTAAAATTATCAAGGATCCAACCGTAGGCCTTGTGGCAGATGAGCTTCTGCTCGGGAGATGATACGTTGCAGACCCTGGGGATCGGCGTTTCAGGCTTTGATGTGAGCCTTGTTCTGCTTTACGCAGTTTATCTGCTTGGTGAAAGGTTAATTACGTTATAGTACCGTAACGTACTGTACAGGTCGCATCGCGATGCCAAAGCAAGGCTACAGTTCAATTACGCTCTCGTCCAAGCTAGTTCGCAGAGCACGCAAACTCTTAGACGGCCCTTTGGGTGAGAGATATCGCAGTCTCACCGAGCTCACCTCCGAAGCTCTCGAGGAAAAGTTGGAGGCTCTCAGGGAAGCTGCAATTGTTTCGATGCGGACGCCGTCACGCGAAGATGCCGAGCGTATGATACTGACTTACCTTAAGGAGAACCCGGGCGCCCACTACCCGAGCGATATTGCCTACTCTTTAGGGCTTGATCTAGAAGTGGTCTTTGAAGTAACTGAATCCCTGCTTCGAGAGCACATGGTTGAAACTAGGAGCATGCCCCAAGAGGAGATCAAGGCATCTTGACAACTCTAACAGGCTATGGCGATTCGGTAATCGGCGAACGCCTAGTCTACGTCGCACGTAAGCGGTCCCGAGAGAGACTTATCATGAAAAGCGGAACCCATAGAGGTGTAAGCGGCACGCTCTATGACGCCAAATGCTGGATTGAAAGCCCCGTCCAGCTCAAACGCGAACCTGCCCGTAATTCAGAATAAAGCAGGCTTTTCAGCGAGCCCGCCGCCGTTCAAGATTCGCCGTACTTCATCCGGGTTTTTGTTCTTGCAATGCCTAGTTCGTTGTGGTGCGGGCCATCGATGAATTTCATCTTAAGCTCCCAGCCTTGCAGCTTGCGGTCGGATAGGCTGTGAAGCCATAGGGGACCCCCCCTGGAGGGGGGGTGGGTACACCCGATGAGCGGGTGCACCGAAAACCTCGACAGGGTGCCTTGCGCCCTGCTTCTTGTGCTCAACGACATGGCAGTTGGTCGCTGGCGACTAACTGCATGGTCGCATAATCCAATCCAGTCATGCTGTCATGGGGCCTGGAGAGGGGTACGTCGACGGTACTTGGCATGTCTGCTCCGTCGCAAATTGTGGGTTGATTCCGAAAAATGAGCCCACGATTCCTCTGCCAAGCACGATTATGGCTCTGGGCATTATGGAAGCCCTAACCTAGGTCCGTACATTATGGCAAGCGTGAGAAAATGCAAGATTAGGAAAGCACCTAAAATGATCGATGCGTTTACGTTCGCCAGGTTGAATCTATTCGCGACGGCGGCTATGCTGCGGGACAAGCCGTACAGACCGACGGATGCTAATGCGACTACGGATGGTACGGCGATCAAATAATAGTAGGGCGACTTTCGGAGTTCCAATGTTAGAAAACCGACAGTCACTAGAAAGTACGCTAGCAACAGCACCACGCCCGACCGCTCGGAGCCTCTGGTCTTGATGAGTAGGTACAGAGCGTACGGTAAGCCTATGATGAAACCAACCAAAGGAATCAACCGAGTCTGTGAGATTCCCCAAGCTTCTCCAATAGAATCTGACCCAATGAACACAGGTGTTCTGATGTCAAATCCAAAGCCTGCACCTGTGCCCTGTGGATTTTGAATCGAAGCAAGAAAAACATCCGGGCGTCCCCAGATAGTAACGTCCGCCAAGTAAAATGCGACGGCGGCTGCTGCAACAAGCAACCCCAACCCCACCAACTCCCTCCTCAACTCCAAATGCCGGATATTCACAACCTTCGGAAGGTACATGAGAAGAATCACGCCAACCGTCAGAACCCCAAAATACTTCGAAGCCACGCTCAGGCCTGTGAAAACGCCAGCCAACACATAGTACTCGCGCCCCATGCTTTTCTGGGCCCGGTAGAAAAAGAACAGTGCACCGACCATGAACGTCGCAGCAAACGGATCCAGCCAAGCCCTAGACCACCAAACATGGGCGGTATCAGTCGCCAGGAATTCCGCGCCAACTAGCCCAGCCAAATTGCTCCTCGTCACATCTCGTAGAAGGAGGAACAGCAGGACTGGTGCTAGACTGGATACTGCGACGGCCCCGATCCTTGCTTTCATGACCTCGTCGAAGGTCGCAAACGGTGTGGCGCATCCTGTCTGGCAGAGGCTGCTGAAATCAAGAAAGGATAGGCCTTTCACGAAGGCGCCCATGAGCAGCTTAGCGAAGGCAGGATGCCAGTAGTGGAAGGGTAGCGCCGTGCTTCCCATGTACATGAACGGAAGCCTCGCAAGGTACATCATCCCAGCAGCGACGTGCAAGTCCTCGTCCGTAACAATCGGTTTGCCGTATGCAGAATACAGGTTCACCAAAAATGATGATACGTAAATGATGGCTAGGAGAGAGACGAGGTATCCACTGGGACTGAGCAGCCTGATGGATGCTTTTGCGGTGCGCAGGTGCGAGGAAATCTTCTTGGAAAACGATCTATGCATCCCACATCACGTCGTGGTTTCTGCGCTAAGCCAGGGGCGCGCGAGCGCCGGAGCTCGGTTCGCTTGACACGTATTATGAACTGGTGTTAGTTGAAATCTCGCGGGTGGACTTGGAGAACAAGTTCAACGAAATTAATGCATTAAGAGGATTTTGCTGGGCCGCGCCTGAGGGGTCGCTTGTACGAGTCATCCTGAGGGCGTAGCTTTCGCTGTCTATCCACAGTGTTTCGATCGTGTAGCCAGGGAACTGCATCGTCCTGAGAATCTGACCGTAATAGGAGGGGTAGGCGTTGATCAGCGAGGGTATCTTGATCGTAACCCAATCATCATATAGAAAAATCGCATCCCAACTCTGATTCAGTAAACCCTCAAACTCTGCTTGAGAGCCCGGAACCGGTGTTAGATGCACATTTGGCAAGACAGACATGTACGTCACTATGCCCCGCATCTCGAGACCCCCAATAACCAGCGTCTTTCCAGAATCCTTCGCCAATAGATATAGCCGATAGTAGGGAGCGCGGTAGTTGAAACTCAATCTGTCGATAGGCTCTCCACTGACGGAGAGACCTCTTTCCATGGAATTCGTGAGTGGGGAGATTTGAGTGGATGTTAAAACTAGGAATATCAGAAAGGTCACGATAAGTATCCTCGGTTTGATCCTCCGGTAAAGATAGCTGAAACCGAGAAAGGCGGGCAACGATGTGTGGCTCATTCTGATTATGGTCGATGTCCACGCTGATATGGCGTTGGTGAGCGATGCGACGACAACGACGATAGAGATCGCGTAATTTGAAAGCCCGAGCACCATCGTAAGCAGTAGAACACCAGCCATCTCTGAACGCTCTCTTACAAGCGCGTAGGCGAGCAAACCTATCGACACGAAGGTAAAGATTGTGAAGAGCGGGTTGTATCCGTACGCCAATCCGAGAAAGAAGGCGCGAAAGGCATCGGGACTGTTTGCTATAACTGGAAGGCTTAGTATTGGTGAGAGAAGACTAGGAAGAGTAGGAAGACTAGGAAGAGTAGGAAGGCTAGGAAGACTCCCGGCAGCCGTTGTCATACTGGCAGTCGTTGTCATACTGGCAGTCGTTGTGATACTGGCAGCCGTTGTCATACTGGCAGTCGTGGAATTCCGGGCAATCGTGCTGGTCGCTTGGGTTATAACGTAATTAGCTACGTCGACGAGTTTCATTATGTACGCATAGCCAGGCTGAGCTATCCGCAATGGGTTCAGGCTTGTTGGAATTGGAAAGATGAAAGCCAAAGGAACACCATAAGCGAGGATTGCGCTTATGCTCCTTTTCTTGGATAGAATTGTTACGAGGAAGCTTCCAACTGCAAATACAATGTATGGTTCACGTACCCAATAGGCAAGAATGAAGCCTACGCAAGAAAGGAGTGCGTCGAGTGCATGGCCCTTCTTCAAGAATCTGACACTGAAATAGACCCCAACCAAGGCGAGGAATAGGGCAAACGTCTCCGTAAGGATTGCGGCCATCATGAGAATGAAAACCGGAAAGAGAAGAAGCGAAACAAGAAGTAAGCAACCCGTTTCTTCCGGAACGTCGATTAGCCTGATTATCTTGTAGGTGACCAGCACAGAGCCAACTGCCCAAATAGTCGCGTAGATCATCCCTCTAAGGAGAAAAGTCGAGAGGCCTTTCACGTTATCGAAGAACAAGTGAAAGGTAGCCACAAAGACGGGGCGGTAGTAAAGCGATACGGGAGAATTGGCCAGTATGAAGTTATTGTAGTACCATGCTTCATCAGGGATCAGGAATCCTGTTACAGATGCGTGGTAGAAACGAACAGCGATAAGAGCAACAACTACACTCACAACGAGTATCAAAGAGGTCCTCAGGTATCCGAAACCTTTGATTGCTCTCGTGAGAGCATTTGTCCTAAGCGATGAAAGAACGTTCCGTGCTCTTGCTTCGCGATGGGCGGTGTTGTGTTTTTTCTTAACGACGTTTGACTTGTAAGAGGTCATAATTCACGAAACCTTCGCTCGTGCGGTTTGTCGGAACGTCCCCTGATGTGCGTAACGCTTCACGTATTCAAACTATCGTCATGTTGGATTCTTAAGAGTTCGCGGTCTCCCCTAAGACTGCGGCTGAGCCTGCAGGATTCCGAGCCCCCAGTCCTCTGACTGCTAGGTCGTGAAAGAAATTAGCGGCTGCATGAACCATTTGAAAACCTGCGAGCTCTCAATATAAGGAACGCCATTCGTGCTATACTGCAACCGGTTTATTCTTCAGGCTGGCGGTTGCGTAGGCTACGGCCCTGGAACGATGGACCTGATCGCTGGCGACCATGGACACAGTCACCGTTCCTTTGCAACGGCCTTCATGCTTCTGTGATGCAGCCATTGCAATTCTCGCATGCAATCCTTGAAATTATCTTGAAAGTTAATTATCATCGTGGAACTAGACACCGCCCTGTCACATTGAAGCTGAACCTATCTTGGGCCTCCTAAGGAAACTGAACGTGCTAATTATCTGTCACGCGTTTCCTCCGGACATGGGAGGGGCAAGTTTCGCGGGGGGAACATCGCAAGTGCTCTTCACGCTAGGGGCCACAATGTGACCGCTATTGCTGCGTTTCCGTATTACCCACACGGAAAAATCGCGGCGAAATACAAGCGCCTGCCGTACGTAAACGAAGAGCAGCACGGAATGCATGTGCGCCGCGTCTGGATCCCTTCCCTCTCGACAAAAGGACTGCTCAACAGAGTGGGAATCTACCTATGTTTCGTTTTCTCGTACGGAGTCAACTTGCTCGCGCTCTGCAAGAAGCATGTTGACGTTGTGTATTACACAAGCCCTTACCCATTGTCTTTCTTCTCGGTCCCCGCCTGCATTTTTGGCAAGTTGAAAGGGGCAGTAGTGATGCTCGATGTGGCTGACCTTTGGCCCGAAGTTGTTGTTGAGGTAGGAGGCGTGAGGTCTGGCACGACAAGAAAAATCCTTGTTCAAATGGCCAGGGTTACCTCAACCCTCTGCGACTACGTTACGACGATCACAGACACCATAAACGAGAAGACGCTGGAACTGGGCCTCGCACCTGGCAAGGTGCAGGTTGTTGAAATGTCCATCGACACGGGATTCTACTCGCCCAACAAATCCGCAAAGCAGCGCAACGCATATCCAGGGAAATTCATCGCTGAATATTCCGGGATACTTGCACGTAAGTATGATTTCGAGACTTTGATTCAGGCCGCCAGAATCCTCCACGCAAAGACGGATGACATACTCATTCTCATTCGCGGCGACGGAGAACGAAGGAAACTCGTTCAGGAGCTATCGTACGGATTGACTAATGTTGTGGTCTTGACGGAGATTGTTACACCGGACGTTGTGGTAGATTTCCTGAACTCAGCCGATGTACTCCTTTGCCCGTTGAAGGATTCGATGGAAGCGGCACGGGGCGTACCCTCCAAGGTTTTGGAATATTTGTCGGTCGGCAAGCCGGTAATTTGTTCAGGCCGTGGGGAGACCGTGCGGCTTATCGAATCCGAGCAGGTGGGCCTTGTGGTGCCGCCGGAGAACCCCGCAGCCCTCGCGGAGGCAATCCACCGGCTGTTCAGGGATTCCCCGGCCCGCCAACGGTTCTCGGAAAGAGCGAGAAAGTTGGCTGAAGGCGAGTTTTCATGGCAGAAGACTACGGAAAAAATCGAGGCGCTCTACGCAGCCAGAAGGAGAACCGGATAGGAGCAGGCTCTTTGATGTTTGATAGCACGGAGCCTATCGACATAGTAATCCCAACGTACAATGCGGCGCGTCACCTTGGAGCCGCCATCTCTGCTGTGGAGCGAGTTGTACCCATCCGAAGAATCATTGCGGCTGACCATCACAGCGTTGACGGTACGGTGGACATTCTTCATCGTCACAAGGCCGTAGTCTTCTTCGAAAATACGTCGCTGGGTTACGCGAGACAGCTCTTGACATCGAAGGCCAAGACGAGGGTCTTCATGATGCTCGACGCGGATGTTGTTCTCAAAGGAACAAATTGGTTCCGAAAAGCCATACGCCTGCTTGGCAGTCGAGCCGAAGACGGCCGAGTGGTAGGCGCTGTGGCTTTGATACTGAACACGCGGCCTCCGCTTGCATTGAAGAAGTATGTGGACTTTTGGTGGAGCATCTTCCCAAGTCTTGAGAGGGATTTCTTCGTCACCCATTCAACGCTCTTTTTGAAAAAGGCGGTTGAGGGCTTGAGAATTCCACCCTCCCTGGGCGCGTCAGAGGATGTTTTCATTTGGCTCCACTTGCGGCGGAGGGGTTACGTGAGCCGAACCATGCGGGTTGACGGCGTTCACTACTTCGAGTATGATTCGCAGAAGGGGCAGTGGATGGGTGCCGGTTTGAGGACTCTGCAGAGGTACGTGGGTGTGGAAGCGCTCCCATTCATACTCAGAAACATATGCGTCTACCCTGCGCTCCTTGTCGTTGCTGCTCTAGCAACTAGAGATTCACAGGTGCTGCTATACAACCTGAAACGTTGGATAGGCTACGTGAAAGGATTCTCAAACCCCAGGCGGTTCTGGCAGATCAGACGAAGTCCGCACGTAGCCTTGCCGAGTCATTGATGTGAAATCGAGGTGAAACTAACCCCAATTATTCATCATAATGCAAGAGCAGTATTTTCCCCAATTTGCGAGCCGGGTCGCGGGCTCACTATGTTACCTCCGGCCGCAGTGGTTTCTTAGCTACATTGGCTATGCCCAAGAGCTGATTTGATTCCGCCGGTTCCAGCTTGACGGTTGGGCTTCGTGCGGGAAAGAAGGGCTTATATTTACCCATTGGGCTGTGGGTATGGGTATGACCACCTATGGGAGAGGTTGTGGAGTTAGATGAGCGTGGACGGTTAACGATACCATTAGAGTTGAGGCTGATGCTCCACGGACCGAGAGTTAGAGTTGAGCGCGGCGAGAACAACACGTTAGTGATTCGACCAGAAATCGACAGCGAGGGTGTGCTGAAGAAGATTAGCGCCATTAGATTAAGAGGAGAAAGGAGAAGAGCAAAGTACGATGCATCCTCCGTGAAGGATAGGTATGGCGGCGTCAAAGATTGAGAATAATTGACGCTGATATTCTGTCCTACGCTCTCTTTGATGAAAGCCCTGCTCACCTAGACAGCTGGAAGATAATGGAAAATGCCATCACAACGCAGGTCAAGTTGTACGTCGCAATGACATCAATACTGGAAACTTACAACGTGCTTTACTGGTTCTACCGGGTTCGACCTAGAACGGCTTTGATACAGAAGATATCAACAGTCCTAGAGACGATGATAACCGTCCCTCCCTCATCGGACGGCGTAGGATTGGCATTACGCAAAACATCCCCTTAGGCGACGGGCTTCTGTTAGCCACCGCCCTCAATAACAGGATCCCAGTAGTTGTCTCAAATGACATGCATATCGCAAAAGTAGCGCCCAAGATCGGCCTAATGGTGGAGAACCCTCTCTCTGAGAAGACAAGGCGCCGGCTGTCAGGTGCTAGGCCGGGCGAAAACGAATCTGATTCTGCTTAAATTGAAGAACGCGATCTGAATCCGCATATGAAACCACACCGGACGCAACCTCACGGAAATATCGCGGGTTAACAATGCTGGAGTAGACGCCATTGAAACCCTTGGCGCTGGGGCCTAGTTAGTGAAGTCTCGGAAGTCACTTCAGCCTCTGGTTTCTGTGATTATTCTCAACTACAATTCAGGCCGGTTCCTAGAAGAGTGCGTTCGCTCTGTGCTCTCGAGCGATTACCGCAAGGTGGAGATTGTGGTTGTTGATAACGGTTCAACTGACGGAAGTTGGCGAAAAATCGAAAAGCTCGCCAGGAACAGAGCCAGCGTCAAAGTCATCCGGAGTATGCGGAACCTAGGGTTCGCGGCCGGAAACAATCTAGGATTCAAACATTCGAATGGTGAGATAGTCGTCTTCCTGAACGTTGACACTCAGGTCGATCACGGATGGCTTAACCCAATAGTTAACCTGCTAAGAGACGACTCGGTAGGTGCTGTTCAGCCCAAGCTGCTCTCAATGAAAAAGGGACATGAACTGGACAGCGTCGGCTGTTACTTGGATAGGATGGGTTATGTTTACTCTTTCGGCCTTTGGTACCATCCGCATCCGCCAAGATTGGGAACGCCAAGTGAACCGTTCTACGCAGAAGGCGCGGCGTTGGCGGTTAGACGGGACAAGCTTGTGGAGGTCCTGCTGATGGGCGAGCCTTTTGACCCTGACCTCTTCCTCTACTACGAGGATACGGATCTTTCATGGCGGCTTAGACTGCGAGGATACAGCATACGCAGCGTCTGATAGATCGGTGGTTTACCATTACAGAGGGTATGCGGCAGGTAGGTTGGAGTACAGAGGAGCGTACAGTTCGTGCACGAACAGAATCTGCACTCTAATGAAGAACTATGCCGTCGGGAATTTGTTTCGGTGGCTTCCACTCCTCTACGCAGCTGAGGCCGTCGTGGCCTTACGTTATATTACTTCGAGGCCGTCAGTTTCTCGAGCGAAACTTTCCGCAATCGCATGGACGATCCTCAACTTGAGGAAGACCTGGAGGAAACGGGCGTGGGTCCAATCGAATATTCGGCTTGTCCCCGACCGCGAAGTAGTCGAGCACATGATATCCCCCCGCTTCCTCTCGCTCGTTCAAAGCTCCGCAACCTAGTGGATGAATTTCGCGACATCACACTTTTGCATCCATAACCATAAAACCACGCAGCAAGGAACTAAAGTTGTAAGTCGCTTGAAATTGAAGCGGATTCTTCTGCGTTTTCGAAACGAAGCTGCGAAAATACGGTTACGGCCGCGTCTCACTCATCATTGTTCTAGCAGTCGTGCTAGGCTTGATAGCTGTACGCTTCATCTACTCCTCCATAACCGGATTTCTGGTCCCCGACGAATTCTGGTATTACAACAACTTCATACTGGCTGGACAGCAGATTCCAAGAGGTTATCGTGAAGTCTTCCTCGCCTTCTATCTCCTATTCTTCAGAAACGTACCCGACGTGCCCAACTACCTATTGAGGGGCGCAGTCTATTGCACGATTTGGGGCGCAGGTTCAGTCTTAGTGATCTATAAGACGATTCGACTCATGAAATTACCGGAACCAACCACTGCTCTGTTGACGCTCTCGCTACCTCTGATTCCAGTCTTCACAGTCTTCGTCCCATTGATCATTACAGAAACGATGGGCTTGTTCTTCGCCCTGTTGGGCGTCTACTTCATAGTACGCTTCGTGAACTTGGGTGGTGCAGTTAATGCGTTCGCTTCCGCACTCTTCTTCATCATGGCTTACAAAGTTCGCCAGCCATATCTCCTGCTTGCAGTCGGGTGTGTTTTGGCTGTTGTTCTCAGCTCCAACCGCAGCTTCAGGTCGTTCATTGCGTACACGGTTCCCGCAGCAGTCGTGTTCCCAGTGCCTGTGTCCTTCAACCCGCTTCGGTTAGCTCAGCCAATCTACGCCTACTTCGAGAATTGGTTAGCCACGCCTTGGACCGCGTTGACTAGGTCGACTACGGCTACGTCGACGACGTATGCGTACATTCCTCCTCCGCCTCCCCCTATTAGTTCAGGACTCCTTTCGGGCACGAGCACAGTTCCGGTCTCCGCTTCGTCGCTGGACCTCCTCCACGGTTTCTTCATCGGCCTCTTTTACGGCTATAATCCGCTCTTCATGCTCTTCATCTGTGCTTCGGTCGTGTTGTTGGCGTACACATTTCGCGCGGCATAGGAAGGGGCTCGACGGTGTTATTTTGCTCACCATGGTATTCGCCCTTGCAAGCTACGCCGTATCTGAAGCCATAGCCGTAAGTACGCTGGCCCTTGCGATTTCAAGTTGGACATCAACAATCATCAGGTATGCGCATACGTCTTTGCCCTCATTCGTGGGAATGGGTGCCGTCTACAAACGGATTAGACCGAAGTACCTGACCGCCATTTTGATTATTCTCACGGTGGCGGGTTCAACGCAGGTTCCATTGTTCACGCAGGCTATGCAGAGGAGTTTGCAGAGGGTTGGAGAACCAATCAATAGGTTGAGCTTTGATTATCGAGCACCCTACTACAGGCTTTACTTGATTGCTAAAACATCGGGCAAGACGCTTGTGGTTGGGGGTATTCAAATGCGTGGAATCCAAACCTACATGTCCATGCTTCCCAATGTTCTGTTGATTGGGGTTCCCTCAAGCGAAGCCGAGTTCCGGGCGCTCATAAACCAAACCTGGAACACCATATACCTATACGACGACTGGTACACCGTACAGGATCCTTCCATAGCTGGCGTGTATCCGCCCTACTATTGGGCGATCCTCCACTCCCAAAGCTATCACGACTTCACAGTTCAGCCGCTCTGGACTGATTCAGAGAGTTACGCGTTCCAACTTGTCAAGTCGAGCTAGAACGCTCCAAAGCCTTTCAGAGATTTCAGAACTGAACTCCTACCGATATCACAAAAGCTCGCACGCATATGGTGCGCATTGACGCTCGGAAACCTCTAATATCGAGAGTCAATCGTGAACGCTGACTCCCTTGACCAACTTGTTCGATGAAGCCACTATAGAGCCTAATGCGTGGGGAGTCGTCCCCATTTCCCTCGTGGCAGTTCTAGCTGTCGCAGTCGTCATTTTCCGCTTAGTATATTCATCGATCATGGGGTTAGTGTGATCCTTCTTGTCGGCAAGGCCCACGCCTAGAGTGTGTGTTGTCATAATAAACAGGGACGGCTCTCCTTTTGTCTATGACTGTGTGAGGACTCTAATCAGGACAAAC
>CAWABQ010000026.1:0-32055 GCA_963780265.1 Candidatus Bathyarchaeota archaeon | reverse complement strand
GGTGTAGTTTTGTGGGGAGAACATGTTACTCGCCCGTAGTCTTCAACGAGCCCAGGCAAGAGTCTGAGCTGCCTCCCACTCGATAGGAGTTGGGCCAGCGAAACGAACATCGATTCTTGTAACCACGATTCTTGGACGCGCCATCGTGATATCCTAGACATAGCGGCCAATTTTCGAAGTCTATGTGGCAGTTTGATTCTAATTTGATTTCCACTTCAGGCTGGCCAGTTTCGCCCAGCGAACGAGGGAGGGAAGAAATATATGCATGCAAACCAGTAAAATGCTTGCGGTGCACGTTATGGCCAAGACCCAGAATCTCACCGTCAGGCTGGAAAAGGAACTCATCAAGAAGATTGAGGAAGAGGCATTGCAAGAGAAGACTGACAAATCGACGGTAGCCCGAAAACTGATCACGGTAGGGATTAAGCAGGCTCAGAAGACGCGCGCACTCGAAGAGTACAGAACGGGCAGATGCACAATTTGGAAGGCTTCGGAGAAAGCTGGGATCCTTTACGAGAGATGATCGAACTGCTGCGACGGGAAAGAATTCCATTACACCTTTCGCCAGAAGACGTTGACGCAGCATGGAGAGAAGCGGTTGAGGAGAAGTGAACCAGCCTATCTGCCCGACGCCACGCCAGTCATACATTTCGCTAAGATACATAGACTCGAGCTAATCTTAGGTATCTGCCAGCCATTCATTACAACGGAAGTCTACAGAGAGACGGTGGAGCGAGGTCAAGGAAGACCCGACGCACTGTCAATTCGTGACGCTGTGGAGCGAGGAGAACTCAAGGTTTACGACGTCCGTGACCGAACTGCGGTAAGAGCTCTGCAGAGACATCCTGAGATACACATGGGGGAGGCGGAGACCCTAGCAGCTGCCAAAGAATTGAACGCTTACGCCGTGGTCGACGAAGCCGAAGCACGAGCTATCGCCAAGACATACGGCATTAGGACGCGAACCGGAACACTCTTCCTACTCTTCAGGCTTCTAGCGCTTAAACGGATCGAACCCACCGAGTGCGAGAGCATCCTTGACGAACTAGTCGAATCAGGATTGTACATTGACTCGCAAACTCTCATAAGAGCGAGGCAGAAAATCAGAAACACAATCGTTGATCGGGGACGATGAAGCTCTGAAAATGCTAGCGTAAGCACGAAAGATAACGGGAAAGCGGTTGTGGAGTTTCGAGAAATACTATATGCCATTTCACCATAATCTCAGCTCGTGGTCCTTGTGGCAGTGGTCGTAAAGGCGGACGCATTCGGGAGGTTTATGATCCCCACGAACATATGTAAGGAGCTTCGGATTAAACAAGGAACCAAGTTGCTCCTCACCGCAACACCCGAAGGACTACTGATCGTACAGAAACTGGATGTCGAGGAGATCGCTCGCAGGCTGGAATCAGAGATAGCTGGAAAGGATATCAACTTCCTCGCCAAGAGCGTCAGACAAGAGGTCAATAAGAAAATCAAGCGCGAATACCCGGACCTTCTTACTTGACAGCAACGTCCAACCAATTCCCGGACTATTTCGTCTTCCAACGCAATCCGACTAGCTTTGCGGTCAGCGGGAGCAGGCCATGAAGTTTTGTGGGGGTGAGGTCGCGTACGAATTCAAGGTCTTCCAAGGTTAGTAGGCGGAGTGCGCGTAAGGAGCCTAAGTAGATGAGCGCGCCGACCACGACGACGATGGGGAGCGTTGCAAGCTTCAGGGCGAACGAGTGCGCGAAGCTCAGGGCGAAGAATACGACGACGCCCATAATCGCGGATCCGGCTGCCGCCTCAGGAAGGCCTTGAGGTCGAATTCGAAGAAACCCTTCCGGAATAATGCAAAACCGTAGATCACAGTCACCAAGGCCATCAGGGTGGCGCGGCCCATTGCGGGCCCACTCAAGCCGAAGATTGGCGTCAGAAAGTACGAGACGGCAACCATCCCAACTAAGCCGAGGACATTGGCCGCGGTAAACCACCTCAACTCTCCAGCCGCCAACAACGCCCCCGCATACACCGCCCCAACCGCAGTCAAACCTGTGGCAAGAGAAACAATTACAGAAGGCAACAAGCCGCCCACGTATGCCTGACCAAAGATTCTCAGGGCAACATCTGTAATTGAAGCAAAACCAAACCGACTGGAAGCACTACGATCGACACATACCGACTGTAGGAATATACCATATCACGCATCTGCTGCATCCTCTTCGCCGCGTGCAAGGCGGATAGAGCGGGTAACAGAACGGTCAGCAGGGCGTAAGGGGCGAAGCCGGCGAAACTCGCAGCGACAATGGCCACGTTATAAATCGCAAGCTCCGGCAACCCCTGCCGGGCCAAGGGTGAAAACCTTGTCAGCCTGATTGACCCCGAAACCAATAAGCGCACTCAGAAGCGTATACAGCGAATAACGCACAAGATCGGACATAGAGAAGCCTGCCCTCCTCCCCCACCCCGCAGGGTCCGAAGTGATTGCTGAAGTGCCAAAACCAGCAAAACCGCATCACCGAGAATCCAACCAGCAAGCACACCTGAGATTGCGAACGAAAGCAACAGGACGGAAGCGAGGGCGTAACGCCAGGCACTCCAGAGAATAAGGTAGAGTGTGGCACTTTTCATTCTGCCCAGCGCTATGAGCGCCCCAATGCAAACTTGCCCCAATGGACAAAATTAGAACGTCGATGCCCGAGAGTCGGACGTAATTTAACGAGACGGCTTGTCCGCCAAGAAACGGAATTATGAGACCGGGGGCAGCGATGAGAACAGCGGCAACGACGCCGCCAATCCCTAGCGAAAAAGCAAGAGAGGTAGTGAAGAGTTTTCCAGCTCCCGAACGAGCCCTCTGTGTAAGTAGTTCGGGGATGAATTTCAGCACAGCCAGTGGTGCTGGGACAGGAGATTGCATTGCTACAGGCTGGGCTAAGATACAAACCGTGACCAAGAACCAGATCATAATGTTCAGGGCCGTGACGATTCCAACACTCAGAGTGGAACGAAGGAAGTTCGTTAGTACCAGAAAATAGAGCGTATTGGCGACGAGCACGATAATGTTCGCAGCGTATAGGGAGGTTGCGCTCCGAGCAACCGACGCTTGAGCCTTCAAATGAAAGATTCTCCGAAGTGAATCAGCACGCTAACGGTTCGAAGCTTCGGCCACGTAAGGAGGATTTTGCGCTATAAGTGAATTCTGGATTACCGAATCATTATTGTCAAAGGCTTATTACCCCACAATCAATTTGCCTGATCTCAGAGTTTCTGGTGCTTCAGATTGAAGGCGGCCATCCTCGCCGGGGGCGCGGGGACCCGCCTCTACCCCATTACTGCTTATGTGCCTAAGGCCCTGATACCCCTAGGAAGCCGCTATGTTATCGAGTACATCATCGACTACCTCAAACGCTATCGGATCAACGAGATTGTGCTGCTTATTTCACGGAACGAGTATGACCTGCTCCGAAACCACCTAGGAGACGGAGCCCGATATGGCGTGAAGATTGAATATTCGGTTGCGGAGAGAATTGGCACAGCTGGCGCGCTCGGTGCGGCGGCTGATCTTCTTGGCGATAGATTCGTAGTGTATTATGGTGATGTACTCACAGACATGGACCTACAGAAGATGACGCAATTACATCTAACGAAAAAGGCGGTCTGCACGCTTGCTTTGAGTACAGCTGTCCCAGTTGAATATGGGGTTGCCCGCGTCGACGCCGACGCAAGAGTTACATTCTTCGAGGAGAAACCTGTGCTCAAAGAGTATCCGGTTAGCATGGGGATTGACATAATGGAGCGAGAGGTCTTATCATATTGCAAACCGAATACTGATATCGCGCACGATGTTATACCGCAGGCTTCTTGGGGAAGGAAAAACGGTCTATGCATACTTAACAGCGAAACGCCACTATGACATTGGAACCTTCAAGAACCTCGAAGAGGTACGAAAACTCGTAGAAACCAACAATATCAGGTTCTAGAAAGCATTCTGTGGACACATTACGTTGAGAAGCATTGTCTAATCAGCACAGAATTCCAGAACAAAAATACCTTAAGCATACCATTCCTCTGATGTGAAGACCAGGTCCGTGACCCATGAAAGCCCTTGTAACGGGCGGTGCCGGTTTCATTGGCAGCCACCTTACAGAGCAGCTGCTTTCCGGAGGGTGGGAAGTGACGGTCCTTGATGATTTTTCTTCTGGAACAAAAGAGAACTTAGACGCTGTCTTAGGCAACAAAAAACTACGCATAGTGCGCGGCAACATATTTGACGTTAATATGGTTGGTAACTGCTTCGCTGAAGTCGATGCCTGCTTCCACCTCGCCGCGGTAGTTAGTAACATCAAATCTCTCGAGAATCCCCGGATGGTGAACGATGTAAACGTAGGCGGCACAATTACAATGCTGGACGGTGCCAGAAAAGCGGATGTAGATCGTTTCGTATTTGCCTCGAGCTGCGCAGTCTACGGCGAAGCGCCAACCGTACCCATAAAAGAGGATACTCCACTCGCACCTCGCACGCCATACGCC
Organism: Candidatus Bathyarchaeota archaeon; assembly: GCA_963780265.1. Classification (GTDB taxonomy): domain Archaea; phylum Thermoproteota; class Bathyarchaeia; order 40CM-2-53-6; family 40CM-2-53-6; genus FEN-987. Next base: position 27,543 of record CAWABQ010000026.1, on the reverse strand, counting down.
GCATCAAAAGCTGCAGCAGAGCAGTACTGCATGGCATTCTATCGGACTTATGGAGTAGGCGTAACCTGTTTGCGATATGCAAACGTCTACGGTCCACGCGGGTCAGTGGGTCCGTATAGCGGAGTCATAGTCCAGTTTGCTCAACGCTTCATAGGCGACCAACCTGCACTCATTTACGGCGACGGTGAGCAAACAAGAGATTTCATCTATTCGACAGATGTGGCCGAGGCGTCTATTCTGGCAACGCAGAGTCCCACTGCAAGAGGGACGATTATCAACGTGGGAACCGGCGTAGGTGTATCAATCAATGACCTTGCTGCACTCGTGGCTAAAGCACTCGGAAAGACCCACCTTGGCGTCGTTACAACCGAGCCTAGGCCGAGCGAGATTAGGTTCAGCCAACTGGACACCGCTGCAGCTAAACGCATTCTCGGCTTTGAGCCAAGAATTGGCCTTGAAGAAGGAATAAAGAACTTTGCTAAATGAGTACAGCCGAAAAGAATGACTGAGAATGAGCGGGTGTAGCTGGCTTTATTACCCAACTCGCAGAGTAAATTTCTCTTGGCCTCTTATGGGAAAAAACTCCCTCCTAGCTTCCAAATAACCTACCCCGAAAGGCATCTGTGAATTGAACATAAGGTCGTAGTCAGCCATGAGAAACGTACGGCATAATCCCAAGTGCCGGTGCTTCGTTGGCTCGTTTGGCAAGGATGCTCAAAGTACAATCAATAGCAGATAGGGGTCTATCGACCGTGAACCACGTACTGTTGCCAAACACTTTCCCCGTAAATTCTGAACTGCAGTGAAGATCATCCACGTTGTTTCATATCCCAAGACTGACACGTAGAATCCCGTGGCAAGAATGAAAAGTTACAAATAGCCTCCCTTCAAGTTTCCACAGAAGAGCTTTCAGGCCAGGCCATGCGTATGAGGTTGAAGTTATCTCTGCTAGCTGTCTCTAGGCTTGGTTCGTTCAAAGCCCGTCTGTCAAGGATTGGGTTGGCAATTAATCGGCCGAGATTTTCGCATTCCGCCTTGGCTGCGAATAAATCGTTCATGGCGGTTGTGACATCAATAATATTGTTTAAGCTTCTTTTAGCCACTCTGACTCCCCTTGGATACGACTACGTTTTGTACATGTCAGCTATCTTGGAAAATGTGAATTTCGGCGCGTGGTCTCCGTGGATGCTCATGACGCGTAGCGTATACGGGTTTTGGCTTTCGCTCCCAATTGATCACGGCAATCTCCTGAGAGCGATGCATCTGGACCCCACACTACTGCTGCCGAGTCACTACTTGCTGGCTGCGCTCGTAAAGACGCCTCTTCTAGTGAGCGATATAGCCAGTACGTTCCTGATCTACAAGTTGGCGACAAGGCTGGGTGGTGCTGACACTGTCGCCGCAGAGCAACCATGCTCTGGTTGGCCAACCCTTTCACTACCCTTTTCGTGGAAATGTGGGGTTCAATCGACATCATACCTGTAACCTTGGGTTTAGTGAGCATCATGTTCATGATTCAAGGACGCGTACACCGTAGCGCGGCCGCTATTGCCGCAGGGATAGCGCTCAAAATAAGCCCGATAATAACCTGGCTAGCACTGATCAGCTGGGTCCATAGAAGGAAGCTTTCCGAGACGGTAATGATGGATGCTTTCTTTCTTGTGGTTGCGAGTGTACTTGGCGTCATTGGTTATTTCTATTGGCTCAGCCAGGGCCGACTGCTGAACCTTACAGTTCAAGATTTTCTAGGTCTCTTTGAATCCTTCTATGTGTCATCTTACACTCCGGTAACGCAGACGTTTGCTGAAAATTTCCCATTCTCTGATGCCTATCTTTGGACGACGGTAATGATAGTGATAGCGTTCTACATGCTCGCCGCGGAAATCTGGCCTCGAGCGAACAGAGCATTAATCTCGCTTGCACTGTCAGGTGTGCTTTTGATGTATGCTTTGACGGACCTGTTCCCTCCAGCGTTTCTATGGGCTATTCCGCTCGTAGCGCTTTGGCATTCAAAGAACGGTAAGTTAGCATATCCCGTCGTCTTCTATGTTCTTTTGGCCATATTCCTCCAAACCTTCCACTTTGCAGAGTTGACCTCGACAGGTTTGAGTTTCCTCTTCATACCTCGAACCATAATTCCGATGGGCAATCAACTTGTAGCCGCCGCCGAATCACTCCTCCTGAGACAATACCTCAGCCTGCAAATACGTTCCGCCCTCTCCGGCGTAGCATTTGCATACGCGGCCTGCGTGGCGTGGACCTCGCTCCGAAAGGACAGGGATTGAATAGTGCCACTTGGCTCATTGTTCTCATCCAAGTCGAGAACCTGCCTGATTGCGGTATCGATTTGCGATCAAGGCGGTTGTCATGACTCTTACCCCCATGAGTTTGGAACTCGCCTTTCTCATGTCACAGGTCACCTATCCTTCAAAGTGGGATCTCACACCTTACGGAAAGATGATGGAATACATTTTCAAAATATGGGAGGCGATCCCCGTCGATCATCCAGCCCTAGCCACATCGTGGACAGTTGAGGTTTTCAAGGCTTCGACTGGACTCTACCTTCTTGTTTTCATGGAGAAATTCCCGCTCCTGATTCTAGACTTTGTCACGGGCGTGTTGCTCTATCAGATTCTGCTGCGCGAAGGATTAAGCGAGAAGAAAGCCAGTATAGGGTTCTTTCTCTGGTTTCTGAATCCATATGTTATTGTGGTGAACCAGATGTGGGCTGCAATCGACTTGATTCCGACGCTGCTACTTCTCTTGAGCATTTTCTTTGTTCAGGGAAGAAGACCATTGCGCGGTGCGGTAGCCTTCGGAGCGGCCATTGCGGCAAAACTCTTCCCAGTTCTTCTCTTACCGATCTTCGCCTCGATTGGCAGGCGTAGCAAATTCACCCTAGCCTTCGTCACATCAACCGTACTGGGGGTCGGAGCCTATTTCGCTTGGGTATCATATGCTGGATTCAATCCGGGCTTCCAACTGCAGCAATATGACCCATTCTTGCAATACTTCGAGGACTACGCAGTCGTGACAAGCAATGCAGGCCACATTGGTTTAGCCACAGTTGCGCTGGTCGTCATCTATGCATTCGTCGCAGAGAAATGGCCCAGAACGTCGGAGCGACTCTACGAACCATTGCTGATGGCGTTTCTGGTATGGTTCGCACTGAGCAATTGGTTTCCTCAATTCTTGATGTGGATGATACCGCTCCTAATCATTGATGGCGTTGTAAGCGAGAAGAAGCACTGGGTTTTCACAGTCATACTGCTTTCAACCGCCCTCTTCCTAGATGTCTTTGCCCTTTACCCCTACTTCACCGCCAACGGCCACGCTTTCTTCTTTGTTCCAGCCGACACAACAGCACTCAGGCAGGCGGTAGCCGCGTTCGAATCACTCGCAAATGACATCATCATCGTTGGCCTAGCCGAACCCATCGCTCGGGATTTGTTTACCGTCACTTGCCTCATTTACTTGCTGAAGATCGCGGCCGAACGTACTGGGCTCTTCTCGGCTTTGAGCAGCCTGTTACGGGGAAAAACTTGAGGGTCTGCAGTTGAACATGTATTTGAAAGAACGTAAGCTGTTGTTCTCGATTCTTGTGATTGCGGTCGTCAGACTAACTCTCTTCGCCTTCGCCAATAGCAGTATAGATTACGTAAGATGGGTTACCATGGGACAGAGGCTCTTTTACGGCCAACACGCGTTCTATGGGGTCTATCAAGGTCCAGTCTACATATTCTCCGCCGCGTACGCTCTGTGGGTTGCTTTGACACACAGTCCGACTCTTCCTCTATGGACGTTGGACCCACAGAACCTCGCGTTTACCCTGTTCATGAAAATACCATTTATCATATTGGACTTCGCAACTGTCCTGCTTATTATTCACACGGTCAGAAAGAATACAAATTCACATAAGAGAGCCTTGTGGGCTGGGATATTATGGTTAACCTCCCCGCTAATATTCCTGTGCGAGAATCACAGCCCAGCCGAAATCGTGCCAGCCCTACTCATCCTCTTGGGGGCATACGCAATTTATCGTTCGCGAGCGATGGAGGGATCACTCTCATTAGCGGTCGGTTCTGCAGTGCGACTTGCACCGTTGCTCATAACGTGGATCTATGTTGCGGCTTTCGCAAGGTTGCGTCAGTTCAAGAACCTGATAGGGTTTCTTGGAGTTCAGTTGGCCTTATTTGTCTTCGGAATTCTCTACATTCGACTTAGATTTGGGGCCCCGGCCCTTCAGGACCTGCTCGGCTCGTATCCAGGAGTGTTTATTCCCGAGGTCCTGAGGAGTTATTCGGCCGTTGCGGAGCCGAGAGCAGGATACAATCCTGTCCAACTCAGTCTAGGCGTCGTGATCTTCCTTCTGATAGGCTACTTTGTGACTAGGGCTAATGTGTGGAACAGACGCGCTCCCGGTGCGGAAGCGTTAGCTGTTTTCGCAGCATACTTTGCCCTCGTATTCCAAGATGCTTTCATATTGTGGATGGTTCCCTTACTATTCGTCTACGCCTTCACAACGAAATACGGACCCGTCCGTCTACTGTTAATAACGGTTCTCGGCTTCCTATACATTGCCATCTCCGATACGATCCTCTACACGGCTAACGGAGCGGCTCTGTTTTTGGTACCTAATATGAACCCGGCGATGAGCGCGCTGTCATCAACCCTCCTGCTTATGGGAGGGTCGACGTCGCCACTCACATGGTTTTTCCGTTCGCTTTTCAGCGCCTCGCTCGTCCCGATCATCTTTTGGACCGTGCGAGATAACTCAAACAATTCACACACTGCAGGGCAAGGATTTCCCGTGTCACCAAAAGCGTCACGGTGATCGTCAAGATAGGTAGTCATTGAATCCATTGGGCAGGTTTGGCTGTAACTTTAGGATTCTAGCTTTGCGTCGTCAGAGGCCCGGCCTTATTGGCTCGATGCAACCATCCACGCCCCGCCTGCCATAAGACAACCTGTGAAGGGAGCATACGATGGTCGACTATGTCCGCGTAGTCCAAGACAACCTTTACCTTGGTATCGAGTTTTTTCCCAAGTTCACGAAAAGATTCCTCAGCAATGGTAACAATCACCGTATCTTGACCATGGAGTACAGCTTCCATTTGTCTCGGCGCTTCGAATTTTGGATCAAATCCAACCACTGAGAAACCCTTGCCTCGCAGATGTTCAATGAGATCAAGAGCTGGGCTGCCGCTTTCGATGCTCACTCGGCTCTTATAGGACGTGCCGAGGACTAGGATATTGGAGCCTACGAGCTTGTCCAAGGGATCTAGCGTTCGCGTTTGGTTGGAATGATCAACGGCGCCGAGAATCTCTGGATTAGTCCGGGCTGATCCGAAGGTTTCGATGAGCGATTTCAGATCTCGAGGAAAACACGCACCTCCGACTGCAAAGCCGGGCCTAGTGAATTTTCTTCCTATGCGCCAGTCTGAGCCCACGACCTGCATAATCTTCTGTCCGTCCATGTTGAGCTTCTCACATAGCTTCCCAATCTCATTGGCCAAGGCGATCTTTGTGGTCAGATATGCGTTCGCCACCAGTTTGGATAGTTCTGCCTCTTCAGGCGTTCCAATGTACATTGGTGGCAATCGTCCCGAGTAGAGCTTTGACTTGCGCTGGAAGTTCCTGTAGAAGACCATTGCTAGTTTCGCCGAGCGTCGGTCATATGAGCCGAAAACAACGAATGGTGGATTCACGAAATCATCGGCAGTGGTGCCTTGAGCGATCATTAGTGGGAAATGCACGTAACCAACTTTCTTGTCCATCTCAACGTGTTCTTCGTCGAAGAGTTTTCTTAGTGATTTGGAGCTACCGAAAGGGAGTGTAGAGTAAATCATCAGAATAGGGGGTTGCTTTGCGTTAGAGTTGCGCAGTTCCCGTAGTGCCTCACGGGTTGCTCCTTCAACATGCCCGAGTACAAGCTTCTTCGCGTCTCCCGTGCTAACACAAACGATCACAAAATGTGCGCTTGCGATTGAGTGGTAGTTTGTGGTCAGGGTCAAGTTTTTCTCAACGCGCTTCCGAGTCGCCTTGTCGCGAAGCAATTTTTGGACTGAGGCGTCTTTGCGTGGGTCAGATACCATCTTTGGGTTGATGTCGACGCCGATCGTTTCATAACCTGCTTCAGCGAGGCAACAGGCTAGGGCGTAACCCACCCCTAGACCCAGGACGGCAATCTTCAACGGTAAACCTTCCGCGTGTGAGCCATATTATTGAGCGCTAAGGTTGCTTGAGGGCTGTCTAAGCTTGGTTTCCTGTCTTCATCCAGAGCAGGGTCTTCCTTAATCCCTCTTCTAACTCGACCTTCGGTTCCCAGCCCAGGAGCCTTCTGGCGAGCGAAATGTCCAATGCACGACTGAATGGGCCTTCGGGCTTCGACCGGTCAAAGAAAATCTTCGGATTGTGCCCCGCAATGCCAAGAATCATGTTCACAACATCCTTAATCTTGTAGCGTTTGTCCCATCCAAGGTTTACGGCAGTTCCGTCAGTGATTTTCTCGCAGGCTAGGATTTGGCCTTCAACGATGTCCGTTACATAAGTGAAGCCGCGTTCTTGTTCACCGGAGCCCCAGACAAGGAACGGATCCTCTTTCCTCAATGCACGCTGACAGAGTTCGCTTATCGCATGTGTGGTAGGAAATTCGCCCGCGCCGTAAACGGTCAGGAAACGACATGAACTCGTCTTGAGTCCGTGTTCCTGCGCGAACACCCTCAACGTCATTTCTGTCATCAGCTTTTGAAATCCGTATAAGTTGTCGCTACTTGCGAAACCTTCGCTAGTTGAGAGCACATCATTTTCTTTGAGAAGATAGTCTGACTTGTTCAGAGATGGAGCATAGACGCACGCTGAGCTCGCATAGGTTAATCTTTCAACCGTACCCGATTCTTGGCAGGCCCGGATAGTATTCTGGTCGATGGCGAAACCAATGCTGCAAGCCGCTTGTTGTGTATCTACGAAGCCGCGTCCGCCAAACACAGCGCTCAACATGAAAACCGAATCGATGTCGTTCTTGATCAGAATATGCTTGAGGCGGTCTCGTTCCGTTGAGAGGTCGATTATCTCGAGTTTCGGCTCGTTGTTATTTCTCTTGCAGATTCCGTAGTATCTGTCTAGCCGTTTCTTCCAGGTCTCGGGATTTGCGTTTGGTGCTATGAGCTGGTCGGCGACAACAACACTAGCTCCTTTCGCAAATAGAGCCTCGACCATTTGGCTCCCGATGAATCCAGTTCCGCCCGTTACAAGGACAGTATGCCCATTCCAGTTCAAAACATGAAGCTCCCAATTAGGCTGGTACCTTTCTTCTGGAGGGCACGTTATCAGGTTATGAAATTTAAGAGTTGATGTAGAAATCGCCGCTTGCAACTATGCCTTATTCTGGCAAGATCGAGCCGCCACATTTTAGTCACAGCAGTACTCGAAACCCTACATACATGGTTTAGCATGTCATGCAAACCTCGAGACAAGAACTACCCAAAGTGGGAGGATGTGAGCCAGTTTGAGGATTTTGATTATCAGCAACAGGCATTGGTATCATGTTGCTCATGGGGTTGAACGCTTCCTTCCGATGAGTCGGTACTTAGCTCAAAGAGGGCATCAGGTGAATCTTGTATACCTTGGAAGAGAGATGAAAACCCACGATGATTACAAACTCGATTGGAGCAACGCGAAGTATTTCTCAATAGACGACGCCGGTGAGTCCAGACTTCTTCTCGTCCCTGATCTTAGGGGGAAGAGAACAAAGCTCCATCGGCTAGGTCGGCAGGGCAGTGAAATCGCAGACATCCTGGCATCTCTGAAGGAGGTAGGGATGGGTTCTTCGCTGTTGCTGCGTGACTACGACGTGGTTCACGTGGAATACTTGTTTGATTGGCCTCTGACAGCAGCCGCCCTCATAACCAAATCTCTTCGAAGAGCCCCGCATGTAGTGGACTTCGTCGACCTGATCGCCCCACTGGTTCGTCCTCGAAAGTGGCAGGCGATGCTTTACAAAGTTGGATATCTACCGACTTGGGCCACGGTAGTCTCAGACTACCTCGGTTCCTATTTGGTTTCAAAAGGCTTTGACCGGCAAAGAATATTCAAGATTCCTATGGGCGTCGCCGCCGGGAAAGTACGACGCCTCGAGAAGGAAGAGGCTCGCGAAATGCTGGGACTGAATCGCGAGCAGCAACTTGTCGGATTTGAACTCGGTACTGGTATGTTGGATGAATATGTGGATCTTGCATTGGCTTCTCTTCGCGAATTGCTCAAGCGTCGGAAGGGGGTGAAGTTGGTCTTCATAGGATCCCTAGGAGATTGGACGTACAGGATCCGCGGCAGAGCCGGTTCGATGGGGTTGGATCGAAGCGTGATCTGTACCGGTGTGCTAAGAACTGAAGAGTTGAGCCCATGGTTGGGAGCCTGCGATGTTTTGATCCTTCCATTGAGGGATTCGGCTTATGATCAGGCGCGGTTCCCCGGAAGGTTTGGGGACTATCTCGCTGCCGGAAGACCCATAGTGGGGACCACAGTTGGCGAAACGCAAAACATCTTAAGAAGAGGATGCGGATTGCTTGCGAAGCCCGATAACCACATGGATTTCGCCTCCAAGATTCTCGCTTTGCTGAAGGACGATGAATTGATGAGGAGAATGGGGGATACAGGGAGGCGTCTTGCCGAAGGGGACTATTCTTGGAGGAACCTGGCAGGCAAGCTGGAGGAAGCGTACAAAGAAATCGCAGCTTCGCACTAGCTGAAATCACAGTTGTGAAATCATTGCAGAAAGACTGGGTATTTGACAAGGATTCCGCGATCCGATTCAATAGATCACGGACGGAATTTCTAGATCGACTGCTTCCCGAATTGAAAGACAATCTTGAACTGAAAACCGCCATCGATACTGGTTGTGGAATAGGAGTCTTCTCCAAATATCTGTCAACCCTGGGATTGAGTGTCGTAGGGTTTGACGGGCGGCCGGAGAACATTGAAGAGGCCAGAAAACGCAACCCTGACATCTCCTTTTACGTTCATAATATCGAAGATACGAAAGTCCTTGAGCTTGGCACATTCGACGTTGTGCTATGCTTTGGGTTGCTATATCACCTAGAGAATCTCAGTCGCACGATCCGCGTTTTGCATTCGCTCACAGGAAAGCTGCTCATCATCGAATCCATGATTGTCCAACACAGCCGACCAATGGCAGCACTTGTCGATGAAAGTGAGGGCGAGGATCAGTCCTTGCATGGTGTTGCGCTAATCCCATCGCAGGCTTATCTAGTCAAGATGCTGTATCGAGCAGGTTTTCCAAGCGTCTTCAAAGTCACGAAACCACCGGATCATGAAGATTTCAGGAGCACCACCACACATTACATGGTACGAACGGTATTAGTTGCCTCAAAGGCCGATTTGCAGTCCTTAATCCTCCGTAGACTTCTTGAGCCAAGGGCCATCTTCAAAGAATGGCGAATCGGTCCCGTCCACGAAGTGACCAGAACAATGCTCTTGACGAGCAAACGCTACCTGAGGCTAATACTGCGTTTTCTGAAACTGTCGCTAAGGCGAAAGATCTGGGTTTTCCGAAAGCTTTTGTTTCCTTCCCGTTCCCAGTAGGCCTTGAATTCGCAATTGTGTGGCTTGCGTGGAACGATGCTCTGAGTAGTCTTCTGTACTTGCGGAAACTGTTTAAACGCGGCGAACGAGCTTTTTTTTGCACGTTCATTGTTCCCGAACATGGCCTACAAAGTTTCAGATATGGTAGTTGCAACCGCCCTTCAAGAACCTTAAACAACTTCTTCCACATAGAATCGGTGGACATAACGGAGTTAACGCAGATTTGAGCAGCCAGAACAAAGGCGACGGGTGGAATTTAGGCTTCTGGGAGAAGAACATTCCTTGGACATTCCGTGACAATGAGAACAAGCCGAGCTACGAAGAACGTAGAAACATGCGTTATAACCTTCAGGACTATATGCATTCAGTGATTGGATTCCAGAACTACAAAGGTAAGCAGGTTCTTGATGTCGGTTCAGGTTCAGGTATTGACGCAGTTGAGTTCGCTAGACATGGAGCCATAGTTACTGCGGTCGATGCCACAAGGAACGGAACCTTTGCAACGCAAGACACTTTCCGAGAGGCAGGCCTTGAAGGATTAGTTAAACAGGCAACCGCTGAAAATATCCCATTCCCAAACAATTCGTTTGATTTAGTCTACTGCTTTGGGGTTCTTCATCATATCGAGAAACCTGAAGCGGCCTTAAGGGAGTTTGCCAGAGTCCTCAAGGACGACGGGCTTGTTATCTGCATGTTGTATCATAAGGACAGTTTGCTTTACGCCTATTCCATTCAGCACTTAGGCTTAGAGTTCGAGAGAGTACCAGGAGTACCATTCGCAAGAGCATACACTAAGGATGAAGCACGAAACCTCTTCCTTTCTTTCTTCCACAAATGTTCGATTGAAGCCTACTACAATGTAGTTGACTTGCCCAACCGAAGAAAAGTAAAGTTGGCGATCCCCAACGAATTACAGCTTGGTTGGCATCTAATCATCGAGGCTTCTCAGAAACGCTGACATTTCTTGTCAGAAATCAGTTTGGCGTCTTGGTGTCCCGACGTATCCACCCTTGAGAAGTCGCATGACTTTGCCCTCCAGTTGTTCTATCAGATCCTTGTCAGCGCTCGTCAGCAATCCGCTTGATTCCGACAAACTGCGCAGTATCCTCAACTGAACAAGATAAAACGGGACGGTTACTTCCGCCTCCTTACCCGGATACATCTTGTAGTTGTATGGGTTTGCCTCCACCGATATGTCCATCTCGCTGCCGTATAGCGTACTCCTTTTCAGGTGAATCCATCCTATGCCAACAGATAGAGGCACTCCCACAACGGTTGCTAGCACTGCGAACGGCACGAATTTTGGGAAGATATCGAGTAACGATGGTATGTTCTTGATGGCGAGGTAGTATACCGTGACAAGCGTGGATATGTATCCGAGAAGAAATGTCAAGTAGGTTGAATAGCCCAGTCTGAAATAGTACCACGCTCGAGATGGTAATCTAGATATCGCTTTGGTGTTCAACTGAATCTATGCTGAAAGAGTCACGTGCGGAGTAAATAAGTTGTCTAGCAGGAATCGAGCACTCCCTGGTGTCCACTCTTGAATTACGATCTGGTGAAGGATCGAACACCTGTATTAGATTAGATGGCGCTCCTTTATGGTAGATTTGGGGAACGGGACCTGCCTCAGCAAGCTTTGACTTGCTGTACATTCTGAAACGATTGTTCGTCGAACCATATCTCAAGCTGCATATCCAACTTTAATCAGTCCTCCGAACAAAGACACCCGTGTTGCGGAACTGTAGGGAATCGGTGAAACATTGAAGCTAAGGACAGTAGCGCGGCTCCTACGAGTTCTGGGCACATATCCCAAGCTACAGGAGCGCATCTATGGTCGGCGAAATGCGCCTAGGAAAGAACTGATGGGCTACACCACAATGGACTTGTCGCGCCTAGTGTGGGGAAGCCATATTCGTATGGCAGAGCTGACCAAAGCATTAGGGATAGCAACATTTCACGGACTATACCCTGAAAGGCTCATATCAGCTATATTGAATGGCCTATGGCGAACGCGCAACGTACTATTCTTTGAGTACATCTCTTCCTCTCAAGAAAATAGACTCCTGCGAAGACTAAAGCGAACTGGCCAAAGGCGTATTCTCGACGTACACGATATTCCTCATATGCAGCAGCGGTATATGGGAGTAAGAGTCTCAACCAAAGCGAAACATGATTTTCACTCGTTCGCCAGCACATGCGAGATACTGGTGTTTACATCGCAAACCTTTGCCAAGATGTATCAGGATGAGTTCGCGTGTTCATCAAGGCTGACGATTTTGCCTAATGCGGCGAATCCTACAGCGGTTTGCGTCGACGCCTCTTCCTCCCCAAAAAGCCTTCCTGTATATCGGCGGTTACGCGAAATCTAGAGGAATCAACCTGCTGCTGGACGCCTTTAAGATGGTGAGGAAAAGGCGCGATGATGTTTGGCTCACGATCGTTTCCCCAGGCATTAGTCGCCCGCTTCTTGGGTTAGGCGAGCAAGATGGCATAACGTTGATGTCGAATGTCACTTACGACCGTGGATCCCCGGAGGTGTTTCGGCAAAGCTATGCATGTATCATACCCCACTTAAGGAATCCGCACATGGATGCGGCCATACCAATCAAGCTTTTTGAGTCAATGGCATCTGCTCGCCCGGTTATTTCTACCAACTGCTACGAGATGGCGAAAATCGTTACCTCGGAGCGCTGTGGACTCGTCGTAGAAGAGAACGTGCGTGATCTCGCAGATGCGATCGAGACCCTTGCCAATGATAGGAAAGCTGCAGAGCGTATGGGTGCAAGAGGAAGGATCGCCGTTGAGGCTCGGCATTCATGGAAAATCCGGGCAAAATCGCTCATGACGGTACTGAAATCTGACTCATAGTTGAGCCGGTGTCAGGCTACACAGATATGACAAAAGATAGTCTAGCTCAATCCTATTGGCTAAATGCTTTCATACAGGTCGAGCACGGCCTGTGCAACTTTGATTGGGTCATGAACCTCGCTTACAAATTGTGCCCCTCGCTCGCTTGCATTATGCCGTAGCGAGGCATCCCCTGCCACACGTTCGAGGTCGGCGGTAAGAGTCTCCATCGAGGTGTGGATAAACGGGTCGGAGGCAAGGAAATGTTTCACTTTCGAGACATTTGCCATGACGGGGATCTTGCACGCCATGGCCTCAGCCGCCGATAGGCCATAGAATCCTCCGAGTTTGTCGATCCAAAGGTCTAGTTTCGCGTAGAGGCCTGGCATTTTGGCAAATTGGGTGGACGTGGCTTCGACCAGCGAGATTCTATGTCCTCTTTGAATAAGTGCGTTGACAGCGGTGAGTATTACATCTCTGGGACAATTGACCTGGTCGCCTCCGTAAAATCCGATGACGAACTCTTCACCATGTTTGACTTCCGTTGGCTTGAACATTTCGAAGTTGACCGGGTTTGGAATCCATTTGGCGTCCGCGACCCACTCTAGGAGATCGGGGGTTGAAACTATACTCGCGAATACTGGCGTCACATGCCTTCCTCTGACTTCGCTGCCATGATAGTGAAATACGACCTTCTTCCCGATAACTCTCATCAACGCCAAATCAGGAGACTTGATTCTTCCATTGAGCATACTTGTTATCCACGGTTGACTGTGATAATGCACAACATCGGCCCTAGCGAATCTCAGTATCGGCCTGTATAGCCTAGGTTCATACTCCTCCTCGAAACCGAAAGGATGCTGTTGGCGGACGACAACCGTCGCACTGTGGCCAAGCTTTCGCTGGTACTTGGCCAAGGTGGATGCCACTCCCGCCGTATTCCCAACATGAATTATCATTTGATTATGGCCTCGGCATGACACACCAATTTTCAAGGCAATGAGCTAAGCTAGGGATCCACAATGATTGTTCATAAAAACACAGAGGATTTTCCTGGGATTACCTTGGTTCCAGGTTTCTTGTGGGCAGTACTGCTTCGAGATTTCTGGGCGGTGCTCAAGAGAGAACATTTCGGGAGGGTGGCAGCCACCCAAACCTGACATGCTTGGCGAAGCGCTACCTAGTAGCGTTTCCAAGGGGGTGTCACCACCCTTTGTGGGGTGTCACCACGCATGGCCAGTGAAGGCTAGAGGCCTTGAACATAGTGGTGATTCGTTTCTGACTAACCACTATGTTACTAGATACGGCCCCTCAATCCCATAACCAGGGATTGGTCGGCTGCCAGCCGACGTCTTCACCGAAAACAAATAAGATGTACCCAAGCTAACCATAAAGACATTTCTTCGGACAAACCTGTCGGTTTCTTATAGTGGGGGGGGTGGTGGTTGGGTTATGCCCCGTGTTGCTCATGCTGAGTTGCTTCCTGGCCGTGGGAAGTTGCCGTTGGTTGCGCCGTTGGCGGCGCCGGTTCTCCTCGTTCCCGACGCTCTCCTAGCCGAAGTGGCCAGGGTTCCTGATGTGCAGGATTGGTTCATCAGCTGCAGCGAAGTTGAGGGTACACGTGCCGCGTACCTCGAACACCTAGCCCGTTTCCTCTACTGGTCCCAGTGGACCCTAAACCACATCTGGGAACTGAAACGGGAGGCAATTCGTGCCGGCGAACCCCTCCGGTGACAGCCCAGCCGGTGCAAGAGCATTGTTAATCATCCCGCATGTGAAGTTATCGAGAAAAAGGCACATCCCAATATTCTACATTAAGGGGACTCCTCCGGAACTCTCCTTAGATGGCGAGTGGTATCCGTACCAAGTAACTAGGCTTCTATCGCAAGTGGTCAAAGCGACCCATTGGAAGAGACTCGACGACGACCATTGGGAATACAAACCCTTTCACATGAAGTTCTACCGCTACTATGCATGCTTATTGAATGAACTGCCCCAATGGAAGAAGTATTATTCCATCCTCCCTGCACGAGGGAAGGTCGTTCTTGACGTAGGCGCAGGGTGCGGCGAAACTGCCTACTTCTACTTCAAACGCGGCGCCCTCAAAGTCATCTGTGTTGAACCCAATCGGTTCGCGGTGGAATGCCTGCGTGAAAACGCGAAGCGTAATCATTGGAGCGTAGAAATTCTTGAGCAGCCCTTCTCTCTAGAAATGCTGGACACTCTGCAGTTCGACTGTATGAAGATGGACTGCGAAGATGGATGCGAAGCACAGCTTCTCAACTATGGAAAGCCATTGCCTCCTTCAATAATTGAGGTCCACGATTCTTCGACTCTAACGAAGTTTCAGGCAAAATTCGAGCCAGAATTTCGGCTACTGCGTGAACCGCAACGGTCCGTGTCAATAATTGCGGTAGGGAACTTCGTGCGGGGCTACCGCTAGGCCTTTTGCAATGCCGAGAAAGAGACGACCGGCGAGCCTAGACCTGCTCAGTGACCAGGTTCCCTGAGTTATCAACCCGGATGCGGTACTGCTTCGTACCATCCGTCCAACCTGCGAGGCCCTGACGGCGCCGGGTTCAAAACCCTTGTTGAGTCAAGCCCCCGCGGTTCGAGTTTCAGCTGCGAAGAGTATTCGGGCACCGATTACACGTTCAAGTCAGACCCGGCACATTAGGCATGAGAGGTATTTGCCGATCGTCAGGCAAGCAGCCGCCGCCCGTAACCGGAGCTCAGCGTACACTGACACCTCGGCTTCTATGCGTTTCGCCACAAAGAAACCTCCAACCTTGCCGTGCCCACCACAACCATAAAGCGCACCACTGTACCCGCCACCCATCAGGGGGACCGGAACGAAACTACAACCCTGAGGCCAAGGCTGAGAGAACGATGAAACCACCGAAGAAATAACGTACCCCTAACAAAAACACGAAAACCAACAAATTCGACACCAGAAAGGCATTGAACCTCTCAAACACAGGCCCCAGCAAATATTGCCAAGAGGTTAATGGAGGGCGCCGTCTGAAAGCTCGGGATTCTACAGCCGTTTGTCCACCGCGAAGCACAAGGGCTATCTGCACCAGCTAAATAAAACGATGTGAATCCCACTCGGATCGAGTTTGAGGAACCGTGGGGGCACTAACTCAGTTATTTCTCTCAGGGACAAGTGAGGGGGTGAATGCCAATGTTGACCGTGTCTTCATCGGGAAAATGTCGGGTTTGCATGCTTGTTACGAACGATATGGTGAGTGACTCGAGAGTTGCTAGGCATGCTGAAACTCTAGGACGCAATGGTTTCGAAGTCATCGTTGTCTGCCTTCTCACTGAGAGGACGAAACCTCGGGAATCACGGAGATTCTACAGTGTGATACGCGTGAAGAGCAACTTGCTTGATCGCGGGTATCGCGTTCTTGGCAGAGGACGCACGGTTCGTTCTGACGCAGTGTACGGGACGCGGACTGATTCGAAGAGATTCGTCGGACGCCTGATTGTTTACGCCTTCAGAACGGTACGGATCACTCTTCAGCAGCTTGCCCTTATGAGAACCGCTCGTAGAACCAGGGCGCACGTGTACTGCGCTAATGATCTAGACACTTTGCTCATAGCCCGCCTTGCTGCAGGCTTGAGCGGACGAGTCGTGTACGATTCCCACGAGTTGTGGCCGGACATGTTGATTGGCGTGTCTGAGTCATTCAGGCACGCATTGCGGTCTATGGAAGGCTTTCTCATTAAGAGGGTAGATGCAATCATTACGGTCAATGAATTCATTGCAGCCGTATTGGCCCGACGATACTCCGTAAAGTCGCAGATTCACGTAGTATACAATTGCGCATCGACAGATGCATCTTCTGGCAGAATGACCCCCGTGAAACGTAGCAAGGGTGGTGTGAAGATTGCTCTTTACCAAGGCGGCTTTTCAGAGGATCGCGGGCTTGCGAACGTCGTGCTGTCTGCACCATATCTTTCTCATGATGTTGTGCTGGTTTTCAGGGGGTGGGGAGACATTGAACCTGAGCTCAGAGCGCTTGCCTCTGGAAGAAGGAATGTTCGATTCGCGCGGCCGGTTGCGGTGGAGAGGGTTGTTGAAGCAGCCGCACGGGCCGACGTTGGCATCGTTCCATATCTGCCCACGAATCTTTGCAACTATTATGCTTCCCCAAACAAGTTCTTCGAATATCTGTCCGCAGGGTTACCCGTGGCTGCAAGCGACATTCCATTCATGCGCAAAGTCATTACTGAAAATAAGATAGGTGCATTGTTCGACCCATCCGATCCCCGCAGCATTGCCGATGCCATCAACCAGCTAACCCGCAAAGGCTCGCTAACCCGATGCAGAAGGAATGTTGTGTCCGCCCTAAGAAAGTACAATTGGAATACAGAAACTCGAAAACTTCTTCGGGTTTACACAAAACTGTGCACCAGCTTCAGATAAAACGTAGCCCACGGTGGGGAAAGGGGCTCCGACCACGCACCTTATCATACCGTCCTAAGTTTGCGTAGATGAAACGTGGTCTCTCCTTGACGATTAGGCTCATGGCAGTTATCGGCGCCCGTCCCCAGTTCATCAAGTCCGCGCCTGTCATTGCGGAATTGTCGAGACGCAAACGCTTTGAGCTGATGATAATCCACAGTGGGCAACATTACGACCCTGACATGTCCAGTATCTTTTTCAGGGAACTTTCCATCCCCAAACCTCTAGCGAATCTGCGATCTGGATCAGGCAGCCACGCCGAACAGACAACTACGATAATGAAGCGTTTGGAGCAGCAGATAATTAGAAGGAGACCCGACCTAATCCTCGTTCCAGGCGATACAAACACCACACTGGCAGGAGCACTTACAGCCGCCAAGCTGGGTATACCAGTTGCGCACCTGGAAGCAGGGCTGCGTTCAGGGGACCTTACCATGCCTGAAGAGATTAACCGTATATTGACCGACCACTGCAGCAGCCTCCTCTTTGCCCCTACTCGGACGGCCACACGAAACCTTGCCCGCGAGGGTTTATCGGATGTGACATATCTGACTGGCGACACAATGGTCGATGCTCTGAAGGCAGTTTTTCCCACCGTGAAGAAACGGGAGGATGCTGTGCTTGAAAAATTCGGTTTGGAGCGGGATGACTATCTTCTAGTTACGCTGCATCGTCCCGTAAATGTGGATGACCCAGAGAGGCTGCGGCAGATCAGGGTTGCGTTGCAGAAGGTTGCGAAAAGACTGCGAATTGTATTCCCCGTACACCCCCGGACTCGATCTAGGCTCAGCGAGCTGGCGCCCCAACGTCGTGCTACCTCTGAACGTCTGATCTATTCGCGGCCCCAGGGGTACATCGAAACCTTGGCGCTACTCAAGAATGCCTCCGCCCTACTAACCGATTCGGGAGGCATGCAGAAGGAGTCTTTCTTGTTGCACGTCCCATGCATCACATTAAGGTCTACAACCGAGTGGCCTGAAACCCTGGTTAGAAACGCGAACCGATTAGTCACCAACCCACATACGCTACCTAATGCGGTCCTTGCTGCAGTCCGCCATAAGGGACTGCTTGGCAGACTTGGAAATCCCTTCGGGAACGGACACGCGTCCGCGAGGATCGCTACAATCATCGAAAAAGAATCGGCAAAGATGAAAGGCAACCTCAAACAAAATCGAAGTTGAGCAATAGATGTGCGGCATCGCTGGGTTACATGGAGAATTCGCTAGCAAAGAAATCGTCCTACGCATGCTTGAGACTATCAAGCATCGGGGCCGCGACGATCAAGGCGTTTTCGCTGACGACCAAGTTGGGATCGGCTGCAATCGTCTTTCGATAATAGATGTCGCTGGCGGGCATCAACCTCTCTCAAACGAAGAGGGAACCATCTGGCTGGTCCAGAACGGCGAGATTTACAACTATCGAGCATTGCGAGAGGCACTCCACAATGCGGGCCACCGGCTTCAAACACAGTCTGATACGGAGGCAATAGCCCACGCTTACGAAGAGTGGGGCCCTGATTGTTTCAAACACCTGAAGGGCATATTCGCTATCGCACTCTGGGACGGTACGAATCATACTCTCCACCTGGCCAGGGACCGCGTCGGAATCAAGCCTCTCTACTATGCGCAAGCACAAGGCGGCTTGCTCTTTGCCTCGGAGTACAAGGCGATCCTCGCAGCCGGACTTCTGGACAACTTGACAGTGAATCAAGGGATGGTCGATCAGCTGCTTGAGGTGGGATATCCTCTTGAACCAGAAACATTACTCAACGAAGTCCACCAGGTGCCTCCGGGAAGTCGCCTCGAGGTTCATGGGGAGAACGTGCGTGAAGTGGCATTTTGGACACCCCCTGGGCTTAGTGACTATGTGCCAGACGAATCGATTGTGAGAAATACCCTGAAGGACAGCGTAATCTCTCAAACCATAACGTCCGATGTCCCAGTCGGGGCATTTCTTAGTGGAGGACTAGATACTAGCACCGTGGTTGCTTTCGCAAGCCGTGTCAGGCCCGATGGGTTGAAGACTTTCTGCATGGGGTTCAAGGAACCTACCGATGAGTTCAAAGACGCACGGTTAGTGGCCGAAACCTTCGGTACGGAACATCATGAAATCATCGTTGATGCATCTCAAGCAATGGAAATTTTCCCAAGGATGGTCTGGCACTCTGAAGCCCCGAAAGTGAACCTCTACTCCTGGTTCGTGAACGAGGCTGCGAGCAAGTACGTGAAGGTCTGTTTGAGCGGCTTGGGAGGCGATGAGCTCTTCGGAGGGTATCCCTCCTCGACAAGGTTCGGCATTGCGAGAAAGATTTCCAGGTATCGCAGGGGCCCTATTCCGGCACTCAGCAGATTTGCCGACCTAATTCCGAGCCGCCGGGTTAAGTACGCGGGCTCGCTACGGACCGAGTCTCTTGCCTACGCAACACTCGTAACCGCACTTCCCCGTAACGAGATTAGCCCCAGAGTGAAGGACCTTACGAGTCACTATTTTGACAATGGCGCTAGCACATTTGAACAGAGCATGACACGCGCAGAATTTCATACTAAACTACCATACGATTACTTGCTTGTCGAAGACGCTATGAGTATGGCGCACACATTGGAAGTCAGGGTTCCTCTACTCCATGACGACCTCCTAGAATTGATGATGCCTGTAGCCTATCGCCACAATGTCAACGGAACTCAGGGAAAGCAGTTGCTGCGAGCGGCGGTGAGGGACATACTTCCTCCCCGCTGTCTAAGCAAAGAGAAATGGGGTTTCAGCGTGAACGTGTTTTCTTGGTGGAAGAATTCTGTCCGCGAGTACGCCATCAAGAGAATTCCTGACTCCAACTTCCTAAAGGCTAATGCGCCTAAGTGGCATGACAAAATAACTGCTAAGATACAATCAACACCTGAAGTACGGAACTCTAGATGGTATTCGATGGCTTGGATTATGCTGGGGCTGGATTATTGGAGTGAACTGTTCCTCGAAGCTCAGACCCCGAAGGCAATATCACCTTAGTGCAAGGAACTTGGCTAGAATTTTCACGTTAAGATCCGTTCGTATCCACGTATAAGGGCTGCACTGCAAGTTTCCCATGAGTAGCGTTTAGCCAAATTGTAACCATTAGCAGCCAAACTCCGGCGCAATTTTCTGTTCTTGATTAGACGTATGATTTTGCGCGATAAGTCTGGCGGGCTATTCGCGTCGTAAACCAAGCCGTCCTTCCCGTCGCGCACCAGTTCAGTGTGTCCCCGTATGTTGCTTACAATGACGGGTTTGCGGCACGCTAGATACTCGAACAACTTCACGGGATAGGCATAATCCGTGAAAATTGTTGGGAGAACGCAAGATACGCAAATGTCGGCCCCATTTATCTCCAGTGGAACCCTCTCAAAGGGCACCCAGCCCGCGAACTGCACCGGGCGCTGGAGCGCTGCATTCAGCCTTTGGAGTTCTCGAGCAGACTCCCCATCACCAACTACGACGAACCTAGCACCCGGCTCGCTATCGCGTACGAGCCTCGCAGCTTTGATGAACACGTCAATTCCTTCGACGTATGTAAGCGCCGCCACAACAAGCACTGTTGGGGCCCCCCGCTTCCTGACCTTTCGGGGGCGAAACTCGGCCAAGCTTACACCATTCGGAACAAAGAGCAATTTTCTCTTGAATGCCGCAAGCTCACGTTCAAACGCAGGTACGACAACGAGTATGGCATCGGCATTATTGAATGCTAGATTCTCCACTGCCCTCGCCAGGAAACCCCACCGTTTGTGGTGATGTTCAACGATCACGGAGAAGGCCGCTCGTCTGTCATAGACGAAACGAAAATGCTTCAACTTTCTCGCCAAGACAATGCCAAGCACTGCTACATCTGGTAGACTTACGAAATGAACTATGTCCGGAGGATTGCTGACAAGGTTGAGAAACAGGAATAACGTAAACACGAGATAGTGGAGCAAAGGCGGTCTTCCGACGGAAACGATTGGCACAGTATCGTATTCGGAAAGAGTTTCTAGCCCTCGTGGATACGCAACGTTGACGACGTATCCTTGGGTCTCCAAAGTCTTCACTACTTTGTGGATACGTTCAATACGCGCGGGGGCGTTGTCTACGACTAACAGGACTTTTCGAGAGTATCGTCTTCCGTTGAGGACACGTGTAGATTTCGTTTGCGACACTTACAATAACCCTGTTGTTCGCTCAATTGGATTCCTTGCGATATTTATTCTTGGATTGTGAGCGAACCGTTCTCTTCCATGTGACAGCGCAACAGCATATAGGAAAATCAAGGTTACTGATGAGGACACATAATAACCAAGATGCAATTAGTATGTCACGGACATAGTAAACAAAGATTGGAACTGCAGGTGTCTACGATCGTGGGAGTATTTACCTCCGACCTTTTCCTCAGGGCGTTTGCTCCAGCGAGGGGGGCAGAGCCACTCTATGGCGCCCAGATGTGGCTGGTCAGAAGATCGGTGGTGAGTATGGCTGAATGCTCGCCTTGGAACGGGTTTATCGAAGACGTCGACCCGGATACAATTCTTCAGACCGCACGTGATCATAGCGCCTGGACGGTATCGTTCACTTGCCAGCAGATTATTCAAGATTCGCGATTTCAAATGTTGCCGCCGACTCCGACTCTTCTAACATTTCCAGAGTTCGTTCCCGACCAGAAGCTACGTGGTAAGCTCAAGAAGGCTGCTCCTTTGAAAGCTTCGATTGAGTATGGGAGGGCGACGGATATGGAGGGGCTTCTTGTCGACCTATGGACGAAGCTTGGGCGAGGGATCCCGATGAGTTTCTTTTCGATTCTGGAGGAAGCCGGAGTAGGACACACTCTTCTAGCAAAGGTCGATGGAAAAACAATGGCCGCGGTATTCTATGTCACCGACGATGATCGGGCTAACTACATGTACACTTTGGTCAGCGACGCAGCCTCAAAGGGAACGGAAATCACGTCGTTCTTGATCTACTCCTTTCTTCAAACCTCGTTCGCGAACCATGCGCCCTATGTCGACCTATGTGGCGCAAGCGTCCCTGCAATCTACACGTTCAAGAAACGATTTTCTACCACAATTGCGTGGCGTCCGCGCTACATCGCCGTACTAAATCCCCTTTGGAAAATAGCAAAGAACTGGGCAAAATACCTCTACGCAGATCAGAGTTCACACATCCCAGAGAAAGAGCAATGGCAGAGGTACCTCGCGGAGGACCTAATCAAAAAGAGGAAGTCGGGCGAGTTGCTGAGCGGCTAAAACGGAATCACCGCCCGCCTAACAATTTTGATGCTCTTTTAGAGACATTACTTAAAGTTGAGCAAGTTGGCACGCATTTGACAACAGCTATAATATCTTGTCGTGCAACACCCGCTTAGGTCGCAATGCCGGACATCATGGTTCTCCACGATTTCGACAACCCATACCTCTCGGGGAATTACGCGTTCAGAAGAGGCCTGAAGTTAATCGTCTACGCTCTTTCTAAGAAAATCCCTCTACTTAGGAGATGGGTGAAAGACATCTACTCAGAGACGTACAGCAATTGCAAGACCTTGGCGGCACTAGACAAGTTGTTGGGGCTCGACAGTAAGTTTGGGCTAAAGGCTGAAGTTCTGGAAGCGTTTCCGGGGCTCGATAAGGAACTCGCGGAAATGGGATTCCACATCCATAAACACACCCACATCTCTCGCGATGACGTGAGGTGGGAACCTTCACTGAACGTAGAGAAGGAAGCCTGGTTTTTCGACCAGAACTTCCACCGAAGCCGTGAGATCCCAGAACACGCGAGGTGGGCTGTCTTTCACGCTGACTATCCATACCTATTGCCAACATACATTGATTTTCTGTTGCAAGCTCGTGCTATTGGAAGGGTCTGAAGGACCTGGAGATACAACTTTTCAGCCTGGTAAATGGCTTGGGGGGCTATGGCTACGAATATTGGGACAAGCGTGCCTCCGAGCCTATTCCAGACATTGAAACAGTTGGCATAGTTGGCACTCAGTTTTTGGACCATCTTCCTGAACCCGCTGAGCGCACGCTCAAACGGGATGGCTTGATACTCGACGCTGGGTGCGGTTATGGAAGACTCGCTGTCCCACTCGCCATGAGAGGTTTCACGGTGGTCGGTGTTGACGCTTCAAAACAAATGCTTCAAAGATTCCGCTTACACATTTCCGAGAGGAAACTCGAAAATGCGCATTTGATGTGCTCAAGCATAACTCATCTTCCATTCAGAGCAGGGACTTTCACAATAGCCTACTGCGCAGGGGTTGTGTTCTATATCGATAGGAAAATGTGGCCGAACGTTTTCTCCGAACTTAGGCGAGTGGCCAAGCAATCGTCGGTTCAGTTAAGGAACGTTTTGAGTCCATATAACTTGAGGCGCAAGCTGGTATTCCTTGTACTCGTGAAATTGCTCCATGTAAAGGGAAGCGATGAGATGCCTGACGAGCACTTGGTCCTTCCAAGTCACTTTTCGCTGAACCCCACGTTCTACAAGACCTTCACGGGCCTCGAGGATAGCATGGGACAAGGCACATGGCCTCAGGCCTAGTAGATTCGAATAGGACTTGTGGGGTCTCTTTCCACCCAAGTTCGGCTCAATCTAGGAAGGCTTTTTGCCACTCAGGTGCGTAGTCTCGAGGGTTCAATTTGCGAATTCGCGTTGCTATGGCTCAGATCAATTCTACGGTTGGCGACTTGGCGGGGAATGCCAAACTTATCCTGGAATATGCGAGAAAAGCGGCTGAAGCCAAGGCGGACATCGTTGCGTTCCCGGAGATGGCGATTACGGGTTATCCGCCATTGGACCTTCTGCCGCCGAGGGAAGTGAGGCCACCAGCAGGCAACCGTAGACCTGACCAGGAAGCGTTCGTCCGCCTGAACAAGCAACACCTCCTTGAACTCGCAAAGCAACTTCCACCGATTACAGCCTTCGTCGGCTTCGTCGACTATGACGAGACACACCTCTACAATGCTGCGGCAATCATCCAGCCGCCGTCCGTTGTCGGCGTGTTCCACAAGACACTTCTTCCCACATACGATGTCTTCGACGAACTCCGCTACTTTACACCGGCTAAGCGAATCTGCCCCACACGATCAAGATACGGGGCGAGAATGTGGTCGTTGGAACATCAGTCTGCGAGGACATTTGGGACGAAGAAATAGGCTACGGGCGTCGGAGTTGTTGAGGCTCTCTGCGAAGGTGGAGCGGAGATGATCATGAATCTGAATGCGTCCCCATTTCACGATAAGATTAGAGAAATCCGCCTGCGCATCCTACGAAGAAAAGCGGAGAGATTCAGGAAGCCCATTTTCTACGTGAACATGGTTGGCGGGCAGGATGAACTCGTTTTTGATGGGCAGAGCTTGGCGGTAGACGCCAAGGGGCGCCTGGTTGCTATAGGTAAGCAGTTTGAAGAAGACCTTGTCATCACCGAACTCAACCTGCCCAACGGCGAAGCCCCAGGCGGAGAAATCACCGAACCAGTATACAACCGCGAAGGGGAAATGTTCAACGCACTAGTGCTTGGGGTGAAGGACTATTTCCGAAAGACGGGATTTAAACGTGCCTTAGTGGGTTTGAGTGGCGGCATTGACTCCTCACTCGTCGCCGCTATAGCCGTTCAAGCGCTCGGAAAGGAAAACGTTACGGGCGTTTCAATGCCCTCGCGCTATTCAAGCGAACACAGTAAAGAAGACGCGAAGGCGCTAGCAAAAAACCTCGGAATCAGTTTCCTCACGATTCCAATTGAACCCGTCTTCTCGGCCTACGAAAAACAGCTTCAACCGAACTTTCAAAATCGGCCGGCCGACGTCGCTGAGGAGAACGTGCAATCTCGCATACGCGGAAACATTCTGATGGCTCTCTCAAACAAATTCGGCGAACTTGTACTGGCCACGGGTAACAAGACCGAGCTCGCTCTCGGCTATGCCACTCTATACGGGGACATGAGTGGAGGTCTTGAGGTAATCGGCGACGTGAGCAAAACGGAGGTTTACGCCCTCTCCAAATACTACAACAAAATGTCCGGAGCGGCGATTCCGGAGAACTGTTTCAACAAGATACCCTCAGCCGAGTTGAGGCCAGACCAATTCGACCCGTTCGACTATTCCGTAGTTTCACCACTCGTGGATGAGGTCATAGAGAATCGCCTCTCCGAGAACGAGCTCATGGAAAAAGGCTACGAACAAGGACTTAGTTGACGACGTGTTGAAACGCATAAGAAACGCCGAGTACAAACGTAGGCAAGCTCCACCAACAATCAAAATCACGAAGAAAGCCTTCGGCTTGGGCTGGAAGATGCCAATAGTGAACAAGTTCGTTTATTGACCTGTTCTCAGAACGTGGACATCAATTGTAGTCGCGAGATAGGTCACATGAAATCCGAGAAAATCAGATTTACAAAGCATGCTTCGGAGAAGTTTGAACTACTGAAGAGGTATGGGTTTGATGTCGCGAAGTCATTTGTCACAAGGAGTATGCGCTCCGGGTAGTATACAAGCGAATCAATGATAATATACTCGTTGTCACCTTCTACCCAGTTAAGCGGGCGAGGTTCGATGTATAGACTGAAATACGATGCGGAATCGGATGTGCTTCTAGTCATATTGTCTGAGCCTGGAGAACTCTCCCACGCCGAGGAGATGGGAGACATAGTCGTCCACATGGGAAAGGCTGGAGAACCCTTGTTTCTTGAAGTCCTGAATGCGAGCAAGAACGTTCCCCTGATGGTGACAGCGTTAGCCAAGAAAGAAGTTGCCGCGTAGGTTATCGACGGCCTACGGATTCAACAATACTGGCTATCCTGTAAGCTTGCTGCTGGTAGACAAAGGAGCGAAGGGACGAGTTGAATGGCGAGAGGAAGCTGTCGTTCGAGCCAAGTCTAGCCTCCAGATATCCTCTAAGCATGTTCATTGCGCGTCTTGGGGCAATTGTGGGCGAGACTGCGTTCTTGGCGATTCTTCCGAGTGCGTAGAGTGGGTGGTAACCCAACGTTTGCATGGCCGCCCCCCAGTAGACGAATTGATGCCTAGTGCCTCTCGGCTGAAGGTGGTCGAACGCAACGTCGTCGAACAACCTAACCTTCAACCCTTTCTGAGAGGCTGCATACAATAGCCAGGTCTCCCATCCTGCTCTAACAGGGTACTCTGAGCCTACTTCACGCCAGAATCTGGAATCGACCATTCGTCCGCTTCCTGAAGGTGAATGTTCGCGTGAAAATCCCTCGCTCGACGACGAAGGGCGCCCGCTTGCAACCACTATCGTGTGGTCAGCTTGCATTCTAGAGACTAGGAACTCCGTGTAGTTTGGAGCGTAGAAACAGTCGTCACCACTAATCATGAAGAAATCGGACTTGAGGCCTGAGTCCTCGGCGTCCTTCCAAGCGCGGTTAATGTTGGAAGGCACTCTCCTTATGTCGAATCCTCGATCAGGCAGGGTCAGTATTTTGATCGTGCCTTCGTGCTGTTGCTCGTACGTCTTGAGCAGATCAGGAGTTTGGTCGGTGGACCCATCGTCAACGACAATGATTCGTTCTGGTTTCAGGCTCTGGCTTAGTAAGGAGGTGAGTGTTCGGGGGAGATGCTCTGAAGCGTTCCTAGCGGCGACTGCAGCCCAGTAGCTCAACTCTTAGGCCACCAACGGTTCGGCCGTAGAGATGACAGCGTCTAACATGCCGCTGTCTACGAGTGCTACATTGTTCAGGCCGTCGAAGACAGGTATACCGCAGAAGATGGTGCCCTCCTTGAGGAAGTAACTGTGTCGCTAGAGGCTGCGAGGCTTATGAAATTCGTTATAACGGGTTACGATACATGCATGTTCCATAAACGGAACGTTAATATACAATCAGAATATACTGGCGTGTAGTGATTGAAATGAGCATGGTATGCAAGCTAATCGGCCATCAATTCCGGAATACCTACGTGATAAGCGAAGACGGCGACTTCTTCGAAGTCAATGATGCCCAGTACTGTAGACACTGTGGAACAGTGCACCCTAGCCTCCGACCGAACTAGCTCACGAAAACTGGCTCTGGCTTAGTAAGGAGGTGAGTGTTCGGGGAAAGACGCTCGCAAGCGTTCCTAGCGGCGACTGCAGCCCAGTAGCTCAACTCTTAGGCCACCAACGGTTCGGCCGTAGAGATGACAGCGTCTAACATGCTGCTGTCTACGAGTGCTACATTGTTCAGGCCGTCGAAGACAGGGTATACCGCAGTAAGATGGTGCCCTCCTCCTGAGGAAGTAGACTGTGTCGCTAGAGGCTGCGAGCCTTATGAAATTCGTTATAACGGGTTACGATACATGCATGTTCCATAAACGGAACGTTAATATACAATCAGAATATACTGGCGTGTAGTGATTGAAATGAGCATGGTATGCAAGCTAATCGGCCATCAATTCCGGAATACCTACGTGATAAGCGAAGACGGCGACTTCTTCGAAGTCAATGATGCCCAGTACTGTACGACACTGCGGTGAACAGTGCACCCGCAGCCTCCGACCGAACTAGCTCACGAAAACTGGCGTAGGGATACCAGAGCTAAAGCGCAAATCATACGAGCGAACACGAAATCTGTCCTGGCTTATCGTTGAGCTCAGCGAAGACTGGCGTAGGCTCGGCCGGCTTCAGGAGCCCTT
>CAWABQ010000025.1:0-30932 GCA_963780265.1 Candidatus Bathyarchaeota archaeon | reverse complement strand
TTATCCAAGCTCATAGCAATTGAAACTGCCTAACCTAGAACGATTCGTTCACAACCCCTAATATTGAAACTCTTCAGAAGGGACCGATTGGGGTTATGTTTCAATGACCTCCTATCTTGCCAGTGCTATGTTCCTGCTCAGCCTGCTAGCAGTTCCAAGTGCTTCTCCATTCCTCGGAGGCGCCCAGACTACGCAGGTTCCGCCGGAATACCAAGAACTTTATTCTACGCTCAAGTCAAGCTTGGACAGTTTCAACGCCAGCCTTAGTGCCATGGGGGCTGGCACAGGATCGCCGATTCTTGGTGCAGAGTTGCTGCCCGCTAACTCGAATCGGGGGAACGCGTTGCTTGCGCCGAACACCATGGGAGCTGTAACCCTGTACTTGGACCGGTTGAAGGAGCTGGGCGTTGGCGGCGTCACCTTCCCAGTAGGCTACCCACTGTATACGCCAAGTTTTCCGAACTACCAGGCCTACGTGCAATTCTACAAACAGGTCGTGCAGGAGGTTAGGAAGCGGGGGATGGTGGTTGAAATTGAATCCTCTGTGCTGTTTGCAAATTCAGCGTTCTCACCGATAACATTCGATTACTCGAAGCTGACGTTTCAGATGTTCGAGCTGCAGAGGAAGGAGATGGTTTCGACGATCATTCAAGACTTGCAACCGGACTACTTGGACTTGGGCGCGGAGCCAGACACGCAGTATAAGCTGACTGGGTTCACAGAATTCAGCTCCCCAGAAGCGTATACGGAGTATGTGAACTACATTCTGGATGGTTTGAACAGAGGTAACACCAAGCTAGGAGCGGGAAGCGGAACATGGGTTAGCGATGCGTATGTGCAGAGCCTTGCAGCGAACGCCGCCCTGGACTTCATCGACCTACACATCTACCCAGTCGTCGGCCCAACCCTGCAGCGAATCCTCACGTTCTCTGACATCGCCAAGCAACATGGGAAACGGATGGTTTTGGATGAGGCTTGGTTGTACAAGGTTGGAACGCTGCAGACCCAGAGCATAGCCTCGAACACGGATGTGTTTCGGAATGATGTGTTCAGCTTCTGGGCCCCCCTGGACCAGGAATTCTTAGCGGCGATAGTTGGCGCCGCGAAGGTTGCAGGCATTGACTACATATCGCCGTTCTGGACCATGCAATTCTTCAGTTACGTCGAATACACTTCAACGACTGCCGCATTATCCTACAAGGATCTTAGCGCAGCACTCAACAAAGTTGCGTCCTAGAACCTTCTTAAGCGGCCAGTTTTCTTCGACAGGCCTAGCCTACGGACAGCTAACAGGAAGCCGCCCAGCCACCTCTACAATCGTTACAACAACGCAGCCCACCGGCGCCACCGTTTCCTCAACCGGCCAACCCTCAGGCATGGGCCTAGTTCTCATTGCCGCATTAGTGGCCGCTGCTGCGATTGTAGTCGCAGTCGTTCTGTCGCGGCGACGATGAAACGTTGAATCAGGGTGCTTAGAGATTCAGCAGTGTAATTATCTGGGCTGCTATCCTGGCCGCTTCAAGCTCTAATTCCCGCAGCTTAGGTTTGCTTAGTTTCTCGTATGAGACGCGGAGAACCGACCGCATCAAATCTCGATCGGTAACTATGCCAACCAATTTGCTTCCTTCAACGACGGGAAGTTGACGAATCCTATTCTCGAGCATCAGGTTCACGGCGTCCTGAACGGTCATATCAGGGGTCCCTGTGATTAGCGGTTTTGACATAACCTGCCTTACTGGTTCAAGAAGGACTTGAGCTCCTTTCAGCATTTGCTTGACTCCGTCACCCTCGGTAATGATTCCGATAGCGGTCTCGTCTTCAAGAACAACGACGCTACCGATACTATTATTGTCCATTACTGCGAGTGCCGCACTGAGCTTCTCGTCGGGCTTCACCGTTCGGACAGGTTTACTCATTATTTGGCCAATCTTATCTTCAGCCATTAATCATCAATCCAGAGTAAACCGACATCTCTAACTCACTGTGAACTCAACTATTAAGATTCACAAAGACCTGTTCACGGCTCGCTAATCCCAACAACCGCAAGACCGCTGGTTGATAATCGAAAGGTTTTATGCTCATGAAAATCATTAACACATGATTTTGCGTTGAGTGTTGACCTAGCAAGCAGCATTGGCGAAAGCCTGGGCGCCTTAGAACGACCAGTGGTACTGGCACTAATTGACCCAATCAAATACCAGGACGCGGTTCTTGAGCTCTTACGCTTCTTTACGGCTAGAGTTCCACGCGGGGTCTACGTCAGCCTAAACAAACCTTACTCAGTTCTAAGCAAGACATTTGAGAAGGCGGGAATTGCATGCAATTCATTGTTTTTCGTCGACGGGATTACGAACGTTCCATCAATTCAGGAGGAGAAGGACCACGCTTGCTTAGGGTCAGGGGTCGGCCTGAGCAACCTTTGCATTGGCATCTCGAAGGCAATTAACGAGATTAGCGAGGATAAGTTCCTATTCTTAGACAGCCTCTCAACCCTCTTGATCTATAATGACTCGAAAGCTGTTGCCAAGTTCGCTCACCTGCTGACAGAGAAGATGCGCAGGTGGAACACTTCAGGCTCACTCCTCACCGTTGAGATGAATGCAGAACGGGACGTTGTTTCTCAGCTCGCACCATTCTGCGATAAGGTGGTGAAGCTATAATGGTGGGAGAGATGGAAACAATTCAACTTTCAGTGTTGGATTCGGTTATCTACGGGGCCGCCAGAGCCTTCGATTACCTCGGAGAAGAACGTCGGCCAGGAAATGCTCGACAGGATTGGGAACGGAATTATTGACTACGGTGTTAGACTGAACTATTTGGAGCCGTCAAAGGACCCGCAACAGTTCATTTCCGGCCTGGTCAGCTTCTTCAAGAAGAATGGGTACGTGAGTGATATCGAATTTGCGCCAGACGGAGAAGCTTTCGTCATAAGAATGCACGGTTGGAGATTCATGGGCTTGATGAAGAAGTTGCGAAACCAAGATTGCTATCTGTTGACATGCCCCTTATGTCTCGCACGCGGAGCATTTGAAAGAGGCAACGACTATACGTCGCGGGTTCTACAAGAAGAATTGTCGCCTGATGGGACCTACGTTATCAAAGTCAAATATTTCCCGCTCGATGCTTCAATGCCTACTGCGCCAAACCCAGCAGACTTGCGCGTGATTCCCCCAACGGGTTATTCAACGACCAAGGTTGGATTGCCTGTGTTCGAGACCGTTGAGTATGGATTAGCGTGTGGGTTCGAATACTTGGGAGCACAGGCCCAGCTGCTCCTTGACAACATCGGACGCGGAATTATCGAGTTTCTGCGGGACGAGTTACACCTTGAACTTCGAGGGGAATATCAAGAATCTCTGCCGAAGCTGGCGGAGTTCTATGTGAAGCAGGGGTTGTCGGACGGAATAGATATTGACTTGTCGGGTTCAGATGTCAAATTCAGGTTCAAGAACTATCGTTACGGCCCAGTCCTCAAACTATTACTTGAGGACGGCCACCCCTTAACCTCCTGCCCCTTCGTACTCGCCGCAAGGGGAATTTTCAGGAACGCCGGAATCGTAGCCTCAGACATGACTTGGACTTTGGGGAAGGACCGAGACGCGACACTCACCATGAAGTTACAAAAGATTTCGGACCAAGTATTTGATGAAGAAAAAGTCGCGAGCCTAATGGAATATTCCTAGCACGCTGTCAATTTCGTTCTAAGACGCAATCGTCGGTCACAAGCTAACTTCCGTGCTTGAGCGCGATTTTTCGAAGGTCGTCTTTGAACTCAATCGCCCTTTTCGTCAAGGCCTTTTGAACAGGTGCTTTCTTCGATTGTAAATATCCGTCCGCATTTCTCGCAGGAAACCTTCCCGACGCCTATAGGGTAGGGTCTCTTGAATCCGAGCCATGGAAACCTTGCCCAAGAAAATTCCATCCTGAGCGAGCTTTTGGTGCATTGGTGAGTGTTTGGGTTAGACATGGTTCATGCACCCTAATCGAGTCGTGGTGTTTTGACCTTTTGAAGGTAGCGAGCCCACTAGCCTTGCCGACTCAATCTTCAATAGAACCTTGCGTGCTTTCGGCGTCATATAGAAGCGAAATGAAGCGTGAACACTCGTTGCCCTCCCCGATTATTGAAGTTCGTAAGCTTGTCAAGTATTATCGGAAGAGTAATGTTCCCGCACTTGATGGCCTAGACCTGGCGATCACTTAGGGGAGAATTTTCACGCTCCTCGGGAGGAACGGGGCAGGAAAGACAACTTTCCTCCGGATAGCTACGACCCAACTGCTGCCAACCTCAGGATATGTCAGCGTTCTTGGCCTGAACGTACTTGGCGACGCTAATGCAATAAGAAAAAGAATCGCGATCGCTCCTCAGGAAGGAAGACCACTCTGGACCCTAACGGCGACGGACCACATCATTCTCGCGCTTATGATGAGAGGGGTGAGCCATTCCGAAGCGTTGGACAAAGCGAAACCGCTCCTTGAAAGACTTGAGTTGATGGAGGTCCAGAACGTTCGTTCTGAGGATCTTTCGGGCGGAATGAAGCAGCGGGTGCTGATTGCGATGGCTATCGCCTGTGACGCCGAGCTAATCTTCCTAGACGAACCAACGATTGGCCTAGACCCAGTGAGCCGCAGGAAAGTTTGGGACGAGTTGATTAGGCTCAAGACGAGAGGAGGATCGTACGATCGTTCTCACCACACATTACATGGATGAAGCTGAAGCGCTATCAGACGAGCTTGCAATCATCGATAGAGGAAGAGTTCTGGCAACCGGAAGCCCTTCAGAGGTTAGGGAGAAGCACCTTGATGCGAAAATCAGAATAGATGTCACCAATGGTTTCGCTGCGGAAGAGCTCCAGGCGTATGGAAAAGTCGTCCGGGCGGGAAACCTTCTCCGCATCCTTACAGATGAAGCGAAAGCTCAAGAAATCAGCGGTGAAGCGCTAAAGAGAAAAGCTGCAATATCCATCAGCCCCGTTTCGCTCGACGATGTCTTCGTAGAACTTGTCGGGTCAGACATAGACCGTGACCTTCCCGCAAACAACACGGCCGAGAGCAGTAAAAGGCGGTTCGATCTATGAAAGATGAATCGTTACTGGATTTGTTACGGAGGAACCTGAGGGCAACGGGTGCCTTGGCGTACTATATTGGAGTCCTGCCGATGCTCAGGATACCAACACTCCTACCCTTCGTTTTCGCTACCCCATTCACGATACTCTTCATACTCTTCGTTGCGGGACAACGGACCGCATTCGCGTACGGGCTCGCTGGGGCGATAACGATGACGGCTACCCAGCAAGGCCTATTCTTAGGTGCAGATCTCACAAGCCTCAAGATAGAGCACAAGTTCCAATCCATGGTCGTTGCTTCGCCGGTTTCGCCGTTCACGTACATGTTTTCCGTCGCGCTATCCGAACTTGCATTTGCTGCCCCAGCAGTGGTGGTTCTCGCGGCCATAATCTCCTACACGACAGTGGGGTTCGGTCTGCTGGCCTTGCTTGAGATGATACTCGTGATAGTTTTGACGTGGGTGATGACAAGCTCGATAGGCTTCTTCCTGTCCACCTACGTCTTGAACACTAGAACAGCCTTCATCACTGTTTCATTCATCTCGATCGTACTTTCAATTCTTCCCCCCGTCTTCTACCCAATCAGCACGCTACCAGCGCTTTTGAGGCCAATTGCGGAACTCATTCCCACTACTCACTCTGCAAACCTGATACGAAGCGTGATGGGCATGCCTTCCGGCGGCTCTGAAATATTCGTGAGCTGGCTCGCCCTTCCGGCCTTCACCCTTGCCTTCCTGTCGCTTGCCCTATTGAAAGCAAAGTGGCGCGAGCCATAGACAGATCGAACGATTATTCCCGTGCATGGCTGGTCATTTGGAAAGAGCTTGAAGCCGTTACAATGAGTTAAATTCATGTCGTATGTAATGAACGCATGAACGAAAATGGTTCACATAAAAGACGATGGCGTCTTTGACGCCCCTGTTGAAAAAATCTGGAGATACATCAATGACGAGCACGCACACTCCCATGGCGCAGTCAAAGTAACAGGCATGCGAGACCAATCAGCGAACGGATTGACTCTCGACCTTGAAGTCAAAAGACCCAGACGGATCTACACACACGGAATCATGGAAGATCACCATGAGCCCACCCAAATCAATGTCGACCGAAGTGCTCTCTGGGCCAATGAAAGGCTCAAAGCATACGCACACCTACACCCCAATGGGCCAACAGACTAAGGTCGAAGTTGAAGGCGAATTCGTTGCGCAAGGCATGGATGAGGCTTCAACCAAGAAAGCAGTCTTGGGGATGTTCGAAATGGTCTTCAACGAAGACAACGCGAACCTCAAGAAGTTCAAGTAAACCACGCCTCCGGATCCAACTCGATGAACCTGGAGCATCCCGGTTCATCAACTCTCCTTTTTTCACTCACCTGCATTTCACGCAGATGCCATTGAATGAATACTGGATACTGTTCGGTGCTACCTTCCTCTTCTATCTATTGCTAGGCGCTAGCTATTCTATGCCCCTTCCCTGCAAGGCATTTACATTCGTACCGGCCTTCGAGAGAAAACCCGATCAAATTGCCGTTTACTCTGCCACTTGTAAAACTCCAATCCGATTCGAGCTGGATGTTTCATCCATACCGGTTATATATTCCATTAGGAAAACGGCCGACTACACGCTGTAGTCAAGTACTACGACGACGCCTACAGAATAAGCATCTTGAGATCGATGTTCAGTGAAGAACCAGATCGCCATATTCTTCGTGATCCTGGCGGCGAGTTTTGTTGTAACCCCAGTTGCTGGTCACCACATGTGTCTTAGGAAGAAGATGGAGAGAACAGGAAGCTGCAATGATTCGGGTTATGCGAATGCCGCTTTGATTAACGCCCCTGGTGTCGACTCCGTGCTTGTTGGCGGTCAGAATGGCACATGGTTTGTGCCGGGGCAGTCGCCCAAGCTTTACAAGGTCTATCTTCAAAACGATTCCGCCGTCCACGTTATCTCCTGTTCGGAGTGAGGGCACTGTTTGGGGTGGTGGCTTCAACGGGTCACAGTTCTTGATTTCAGGGTGGGGTACTGAACGACGCTTCTGAGGGGCCATATGTTTTCCTATATGATGCGGGAAATGTTGTAGGTGAACGTTCGCTCGACTATTACGGCGAAGCATCGTCATGGAGTGGGGGAGACGTCTTCGCTGCGAGCTATAATGGAAAGGAATGGTTGCTCTCAGGCTTAGGCTCAGGCCCCCTATCATCC
Source organism: Candidatus Bathyarchaeota archaeon (assembly GCA_963780265.1). GTDB lineage: Archaea > Thermoproteota > Bathyarchaeia > 40CM-2-53-6 > 40CM-2-53-6 > FEN-987. The sequence continues at coordinate 23,667 of CAWABQ010000025.1, read as the reverse complement.
TACAGTGCCGACACGGAAAATCATATGAGCTTAGGAACTTTCAACGGTACTGTTTTCACAGACTTATCCAATCTTGTTCCGAATCAGCACGATGCCATTCTGTACGCAAATGCTTGGAATGGTCTCTATTGGCTGATCGGAGGAGGCTACCTTGGTGATGGTAGAATATTCGCTTTCGACGGAAGTAGAATTGTTGACCTCACCACGCAAGCCAAAGACGCTATCCCTAGCTTTGCCTCAGTTCAGTCCATCGAATGGAATGGGGAATACTGGCTGATCGGAGGAATTGGCTTCCTCGCACAGTATAACGGCCACAACTTTGTGGACCTAACTCAACAACTCAAAACCGCAGTGAGAACGAGAAATTTCTATTCAGTGAACGCTATTTCTTGGAACGGCCAATCATGGATGATCGGCGGAGGAACACCCGTGGCTCAAGTAACTTCAAGCCAAGCTTGGATTGCAACTTACACTTCGGCCGGATTCGTTGACCTCTCGTCCGCACTCCCATTATACATCTCCAACGCTACACGAACTTCGAGCATCTTGACAATCACCGCCGCGAACGAATTTTGGATAATTGGTGGATATTCAGGTAATCAGGGCACATTATTCGTATACAACGGCGCATACCTCACAGATTACTCCAGCCTCGTGAGCGATATGACCTACGTTAATTGGGCGTCGACCCTACAAGACCTCGTATTCTAGCCTTAGCCAGAAGCACGGCCACAATGTGTGTATGGTAATCTAGGTATAATCAAGTGTAGATAGAGGAAGTTGGGCTATTTCATGGCGATTTCACTGCACCAAATTGTCTGCAGTAACGCTATACCCAATGATTAGCTCACAGGTCTGATCATAGAGTTCACTTCTTCACTCGAAGAGCACGAGGAAGCCGTTTTCAGTCCGGTTCTCAAAGGCTACCTTACGGTGCTGCTGCTCGAATCCAAAGAATTAAGGCAAGGCGATTCTAGATATTGTCAACCCAACGGAAACCCAGATCGCTCAGGTGACGATGCGAAGAGGAAACGTTTGGAGTTAAGATGCATAATTCATATCCACGCCTGAATCGACACTTTTCCGTTGTTATGGTCCGTTAGGTTAGTTTGGCTCCGCAGTTTTGGCAGAAGGTTGCGCCTGCGGCGGTTATGCTGTTGCACTTGGGACATTTCTTTCCTGGAACGGCGGTGGGCTGCGTTTCGGAACTAATGCTTGTGCCGCAGTTGGGACAGAACTTTGACGTTGACGGGATGTGCGCTTGACAGTTCGGGCAGACCACTAATGCTACGGCGGGGGCGGTTCCGCCTGATGTTTGGAATAGTGGGGGTACGAGGACCATTCCTGCTCCGAAGGCTGCGCCTCCGCCCGTCGATTTGCCCAGTGATGCTGCGGCGTCCTTCACAGTCTCCATCCTAATCACTTCGTCAGGTGAAACGCCCCCTGTTTTCAACCAGAACAACCTGTCCCGGAATTCGGGCGTGGTGTCGATCCCTTCGAACTTGAGGTCGATCATCTGAACTCCGATTCGCTTGAAGTAGTCGACAAGGTTGGCTTTGACATCATTCGACGTAACATCAAGTTTGGTGAATACTGTTTGCAAATCGTACTTGGAAAGGACGTCGATCATCTTTTCGTTGACGAAGCCGCGCAGGAAGTTGTTCACGTCCGCCGTGGAGTATGCGTTCTGACCGCCCACAACCTCGTTCACGAATACAGATGCGTCTTCGACCTTGAACCAGAAGGAGCCGAAGGTCATGAGTGGCGCCAGCTCGGTTGTCTGCGCCCTATTCCCGAATTTACCCTGCGAACTGCTTGTTGGAGACAAAGATAACGTTCGCCTTGAAGGGGTTCTGTTGAAACCCAGCGATTCTTGACAGAACCTTTGTGATTAGAGGCAGGTTGAGTGTTGTAAGCGTGTGCCTGCCCGGCCCTAGCGTATCATAGCTCTTGCCGTCGCGGAAGAAGACGGCGAACTCGTATTCGTGAACGACGAGCTGTGAACCCCACCTTATGTTCTCATCAGGGTACCGATACACAACATCGTCCGGACCAGCGTTAACCCATTCGACAATGTCTGGCATTAGACCGCCACCCCTTCAATCACTGACTTCCTCTTATCAAACGTGGCTTCGAGTTGTGAGATTGAATTCTCCAGACCACTCTCCATGCTCCTTGTTTCTTCGAATTTGCCCTGGCTAAGCTGGGCCTTGAAGCTTGAAATTGACTCGCCCAATTTGCGGGCCATCTCCAGCATTTGCGTGTCGTAGGTCACCATTTGGTCCAGTTCAGGAGCTTCAATGCGCACAGAATCGAAGAAGCCAGCGTAGCCGTATGAGGCGCGGTTCACCTTCTCCAAAACTCGGTCTAACTTTGCGATAAGCTGGTTAGTAGGTTCCATCAACTCCGGGACACCGGCATTGTTGAGGAGCTGGAAGCATCCCATAAGATTGTCTCGGGATTCCTTGAGGACGCGGTAGATGTAATCCCTCACGATTCTGTCAGCCTCCCTCCTTTCCTCCTTGACTTTATACCCTCGAAACCCAGGAACCACTTTCATCAGGCGTTCCATGAGCCTGTCGCTTTCTTCCACGTGTTCGAGCGGCGTCTTTGCGGTCAAGGAAATCCTAACTGAACACATGTGCTTCGGCTTTTAAGGATTGATTGGCCGGAGAGGGGATTACAGTAGCTTGAAGTCGGTGCTCGGCAGATCCCCCTTGATTACTTCGGATGAAGATCCATCTAAGAGGACTTGGAACCGTGAATTTTTGTAAACGTAGGTTACGAACCATACGGGCGGTGCAGATAGAAGCTGCCTGAGACGTTGAATGAGGTCTTGATGTTTTCTATCCGGTCAATTTTCTGTTTCGCAAGATACTCATGCAACTGTTCAATTTCGTCGCGCGCTTGTCCAACGGCTGCGTCAGCATCCATCTCGCTGTTTAGAACCTTTGCACCGCCTTCTATTCTGGCGGCATCAAAGGGAATCTTCCCGGCCAGGGACAGATGGTAGGAACGAATGGGAAAATCGCTAACCCTCCTGGCTAGCACCAACCAGTCGTATCGGTTCGAGATGTCGCCTTCCTCCTGCACGGGGGGTGCGATTCGCTCTACGATTCCATTGTAGTGTGTTTGGGCTTCGGCGCTGATGACCCAGATAGGGAGGTAGGTCAAATTCTGATCTACAAGGGTGGATTTCTTCGGGAGGTCTTTTGCTGCGATGAAGCTGCTGGCCATCCAGCTTTGAACCAGTTTGAAAACCTGGGGTGCCTGGATGGAGTTGAGTAGAAGGGAGTGTTCGAACTCGAAGGCCTTACCAGTCTCAATGAAGCTTGTGAACCCGCAGTACTTGCATGTTACGAGAATCTCCCCGGGTTGGACCTGTAGGGGTGCCGCGCAGTGTGGGCAGGCTACTTCTTTCGTGACCGTCGACCAAACTTAATCCTCAGGTGGATTGGGAGAGCTAATGTTTAATGGTCGCTATTTGCCCTCGCATGCGGATACTACGCTAAAGCTGTGATCGGCATTGGCGAATTTGGGCCAGCTCAAAGGGACCATGTACTCGACCGTAATTATTACGCTCTTCATCTTTGTGGCCTTCATCGCTGTCGTCTCACTCTTCATCAGCGCTGCGGCCGGAGTGGACTTTTCGCCAGTCGGGATACTGTTCGGGGCGCTCGTGCTGGCGGGGATTTTCATGGTAATCCAATTCGCCATTAGCCCGTACATTGTTCGGGCAACGACAAGGTTGAGGTATTTGAGGCCTGGCGAGAACGCTTGGCTCGAACAGACCGTGAGTAAACTGGCGCAAGAAGCTGGCGTGAAGCAGCCCCGCTTAGCAATTGTTCCGGACCAGTCGCCTAACGCCTTCGTCTTCGGCAATTCCTCATCAAATATGACCCTAGCCGTGAACCAAGGCCTGTTGACGCAACTCAGCGAGGATGAGATTCGAGGAGTCATTGCCCACGAGCTAGGCCATGTTCGGCATAAGGATTCGATCGTGATGACGTTCATGTCCGCGATTCCCCTAATCGCCTACGTGGTAGTTCGGGCGGCGTTTGGCTTCCAAGTCTACGGCGGAGGCGGCAGGAGAGGGCAGCGGGAGAATGGTTTCGCGTACATTATTTTGGCTGGTGTAGTTGCGTTGGCAGTCTATTTCATATCCCAACTACTAGTACTTCGCCTCAGCCGGCTTAGGGAGAGCTTCGCTGACGTTTTCTCCGCCTACCTAACAGAATCGCCTAGAAACCTGGAAAGTGCGCTTACAAGGATAGCGTACGGGCTGTCCCTGGCCCCTCAAGATACGCACGGCGCGAGAGCGCTCTACATCTCTGACCCTGCACTGGCGAAACAGGAGGTTTCTGAAATCATGCAACAGAAGAGTAAGTACGATCTAGATCACAACGGCGTACTCGACGAGCACGAACTCGAATTAGCGATGGAGGCCGAAGCAAAGTCCCATTGGCGCTCCATCAACCAAGCCTTCGCCACCCACCCGCCGACATTCAAAAGAATACTCCTACTGAGGCAGATCGAACAAGAAATTCAAAGTAGGGGAACAGAGACCGCCAACATATACACACGAATCTAAGCCAACCGAAGCAGCTGATATCAACGAACTAAGCCAGCCTAGCCCGCCGCTCGCTGGGCAAAAGGATGACTGAAATCAAAAAGAAAGTATACGCCGCTCCCACGAGCCATGAGGTCGCATATCCGAAAGATATGACGAGTAGGGAGAAGGCGACGGGGGACCAGAATCCCGCAACCATTTGGATAGTGTTGACCCAGCTCACCGCGAGTGTCTGATACTCAGCTGACGCCGCCCGAACCTTGCGGGCGGCCAAGTAGGCGATAGTGAAAGCGCCGCTGCTCGTCCCAGCAATCAGGGTTGTGCCGATTGCGGAGTATACGTTTCCAATGGCGACCATTCCAACAGCCAATGCCAACACTGCCCCAAGCAAGAATAGCAGCAGACGGATTTTCTTGGTCTTGTCGTATAATATGCCGAAGAGTGGGGATGCAAGGATTGCGCATAATGGGGTGAGGCTTCCGATTATCCCCGCCGACGCTGGCCCAAGCTTCAGGGACTGTTCAAGGTAGTAAATCATGAAGGTGGCGATGAGTATTTGCCCGCTACCGACCCCGAACAGTTCAAGCGAGAGTAACATCAGCCATCGATTCGAAAGAACTCGGCGTAGGTCAACCATTTTGACGGTGAACTCTTTACGCAATTCGTCCCTTGGCAGGTAGGCCAAGAGAAGAAACCCCCCAAGAAACCCTAATCCACCGCTTACAGCCAAGCTAAGTCGCCAGCCGGCCAGTTCAGCAAGAACCGACCATCCAAACAGGCCTAAGGCTGACCCAAGATAGAAGCCACCGTTGAAAACCCCGACCCCAAGCCCCTGTGATTCCCTTCGGAATGCTTTGCGATTAACGTGATCCCTGGGGCAAAGAATAGAGCCATGCCGACTCCGACAACGAATCTAAGGAGTACCAATTGGTAGAATTCAAAGGTGAAAGCCGTCAGAAACGCTGCGGCGGAGGATAGGAACATTCCGTAGATCGCAGTTTTCCTCGGCCCGAATCTTGCTGCAACAATACCCCCAGGGATTTGGAATAGTCCCACACCAACGTAGAAACTTGCAGTCAAGACACCTAGGCCAGAAATATTCTGGGCGAAATCATAGGCTATGAAAGTGTAAACGGCGGCCACGTTATACCAAATAATCGAATACGCTGTCCTGGATAGAACAAGCGAGACTACCGCGCTGCGGTTGAGTATGCGCTTCAATGCGACCGCTGATCCCACAATTGTTTCGGCGCTGCAGTGAGATTTCGACCACTAAAGAACTATAGTGGCTGCGCCTCATTCGCGAAAACGACCTAAGCAATCGGTGGTCAGATTTGCTGTTCAATCTACGAGTCTCAGTCCGGCAAACTCATGGTTCTTCGTTGATTAGAAAAATCGGAAAGGAGGGTTTAGCGGCGGTTTCCCCGCTTAGTAGTCTAGTTCGTATTCCTGCCATTCTAGTGCGGGGTAGTATCCGTACCATGGGTTGTAGGCGTAGACGTAGCCGGGCAACCAAACTCTTTGCTTCCTCAATTACATCTCCACCTCCTTCGCATTCCTCACGTGGCATATTGCTAGGATTCCGACCGCTTAACTGTGGGTGCCACGCAACCACTTTTACCATGCCTGTTCCACCTGGTAGAAATTTCTATGTGGTAACTAGCGTGCGCGACATGGGGAGTGGAGGTTCTCGACACCAGCAAACAGCGACGTGCTGTTTATCTTGCACGAGCACAGAATGGGGCTGCGTGATACAACACACCGAGAATTGAATTGGGGTCGGGGATAATGCCCAACGTTAAATCAAACGTGAAATCCCCATATCAAACAATTAGTCCCCTCTTCTGTCGTGGATATTCTAACCTAATTCCTGATTGCAGGCTTAGCTGCTGGGATGCTCACGCGGGAATGGGAGCTAAGTTTTGCGGCAAGGCAAGTGATGATTTTACGTGAAATGGCGATGCGCGTCATGCGGATGGGCAGCGAAATCGAATCGACAGAAATGTTCGAACTGCGGGAGCTTGGTTTGGAAACCCGCCCCTAAGCAGGACTTGACTGAGCTCTCCGGCCCACTGAAACGGATTGCTCCAAGAGGTCTCCTTCTAGCTAACCCAGGAAAACAAGCACCGATCCAAGATTCTAATGGAATCGAATGCGGAAAATGCCATACAGTGATCTATCGAGCTGACAAAGGGTTCGATGTGAAGGCATTGCAAGAAGCGCGGAAGATGCATTATTCAATCTCTCCAGCATGTAAGGAGCATAAGTGAGGAAGTGATGAAGGCGTCGACAGGCCGGGTCCCACTGACCAAGTTTCTCTTGGTCGGCATTCTGTCCGCGGTAGTGGTAGGTTCCGTCGTGAACTCTTATTGGCCTTCATTGAGCACCCCTGCGAATCCCCCACCAGTAACCCAAAGGGCGACATCTTGCATTAAGCCCCCAGGTTACTTTCTCATTATCGCGGGCCCCGAGGGTTTCAACAACAGCGTCACACACATACAAGATTCGCCCAACGAGCCTTGGCCCGTCATTAGGGTCCACAGAGGTGACAACGTGAATATTATGGTGTGTAATACTGATGATTACTCGCCACATGGATTCGCAGTCGAACATTACTTGGACGCTGGGGTGGCGCTGATGCCGCATGAAACGTTTCACGTTTCCTTTCTGGCGACTCAGGTCGGAACTTTTACGGTATACTGCAACATATTCTGCCCCGTACACCCTTACATGTTAAGCGGAGAACTAGTCGTTACTGATTAGAAGTTGGTTCCGACCAAGGGGACTTCTAATTCGTCACGCAAAAGTCCCGGCAGGTCATAGCATAGCAAACAAACGAAACTTGAAACTACACGAGATGAGCCGCCACGACGATCAAAAGAACCACGAACAGATAAATAATCGACATTTTGAACACGCGCCATGCGCTCGTTGGCGTTGGATCCTTGATCATTTGGAGATTTGCGGCAAGGAATCTCGCGTTGTAGGCGATTAGGGCTGCCCCGAGCAATACGAGCGCCCAGATATTTCCTTGATTAGCGGTCAAGGCGAAAAGGCCGAGGGTGAATGGGAAGAGAGCTATGTTTGAAAGGGCAGTGTAGACGGCGCTTGTTCTCACACCATCAACCACAGGCAGCATTGGGACTTGCACTTTCGCGTACTCTTTGGCTTTAGCTATAGCTAGGCCCCAGAAATGACCCGGGGTCCAGAGGAAAATTAGAAACGCAACAAGAAGCGCAACGAAGCTGATGGAACCCGTCACAGCTGCCCATCCTGCGAGCGCAGAGAACGAGCCGGCCGCGCCACCTATGACTATATTCCATTTCGTCCTAGGCTTTAGCCACAGTGTGTAAACAAAGACGTACCAGAAAACGCCCAGCCCTATGAATGAGGCCGTCAAAGGGTTCAAGAAGATTGCTGCCAAAGCAACACCGCTAATTGAAAGGATCAGGCCGAGAGAGAACGCAGCATTTGCCGAAGCTCGACCTGACGGCAGGGGTCGATATCGAGTCCGATTCATCTGCGAATCCATGCGTCTCTCAAGGAAGCAGTTGAGTGCTCCCGCACCACCTGCTGAAAGAAAACCAGCCAGGCCAAGTAGCACCAATGAGGTAGGGGTAACGACGTGAAGCCCTACAGCCAGCAGCATCGTTGCCACGCCGACGAATACGTTCAGTGATGTGATGGCAGGTTTAGTCATGCTGAAGTAGTCCGTTAGGTTGTTGAGAAGGTGACTGCCGTAGCCTGTTGATCGCATATTATCACGTTCAGCTGATTATGCTTTGGGCTTATCGCAATTGGAATTAAGCATTACTTGAGATGCTTTTCTTGGCCTAACCTGATACCTTCTGGTGGTACGGATGCCTTGCGAGAATCAAACATAATTGTCATCCTATTCATGGTCTCGGGCATTCTATGAATGGTCGTGACCTAAGGTACACTGTAATTGACAACAATTACACCGTGCTTGGACCGCTAAGCAGTGCAGGCGAGAATCAACCCACACGAGAAGGATATGTGATGCCACCCGAGGGACTTGCACAAGATTCCTACGCCAATTTCAAAGCAGGTGGGAAGAGGCCACTGAATATGACCGTTACTTCAAAGAGGTGCTTTCAGAGATAAGAAATCACAACCCAACTATCTCCACAGAGCTATTATCCTCGCAATTACAAATCCCAGAAACTGAAGTCAAGAGAATACTCACCTTAGACGACAAGAGACAGTGCCCCAGCCAATAGCAAGAAGACATGCTTTTGAGAAATTGGGGCAACATTAAGTATGCCATACGTCATTTCGTCGGCGGCGAGGTCCAAGAGAATTGGTCAACTATCCCCAGCTACTCGTCCTCGGCGCTTTTGCAGGCCTAACCATCTTCCTTGGGCTACCAATCGCATTCCTTCAGCGAGTGAGCTTGACAGTGAAGAGATTCCTCAACGCCTTTGCGATTGGGATCCTGATATTTCTCACCATTGACGTGTTCAGTCACGCGTGGCAATCCACTGCAGACACCGCCTTTAATGCGTTCATTGGAAAATCACCGGTGGGTAACGCGGTGCTTGACCTTCTCGCAATGTTCGGAGGATTAGCCATCGGCTTATTGGGATTAACTTGGTACGGATGCCGTTACATGAAGGACATCCCGCAACCTTCTCTCACTGGAACTAGGGTCAGCGGTAAGCAGAAGCACGAGTTGCAACTGTTGCAGCAAGTGAGCAGCTACCGGGTTTCAATGATGATTGCCATAGGCATTGGGGCCCACAACTTGAGCGAAGGACTAGCAATAGGGCAGTCCTATGCGTCAGGAGCGATAGGGCTAGCGATAATATTGATAATTGGATTCGCAGCCCACAACACGACTGAAGGTTTTGGAATAGCTGCCCCCCTAACAGGACTTTCAAAGAAACCAAGTAACAGGTTCATTCTGCTGGCCGGCTTGGTTGGTGGTGGCCCCACTTTCATTGGAACTCTACTGGGTAGCCTTTGGACCTCGCCATTCGCCTACATCTTCTTCCTCAGCATGGCTGGGGGCGCATTAGTCTACGTCACCATATTGATGTACAATTCGGGAAGAAGGCAAGTCAGTTACGATATTCTGATGCTCGGTCTCTTTGTTGGACTAACAGCAGGATTCCTCACTGACCTGATAGTCACCCTAGGCGGAGCTTAGGAGAGGACTCCACGGACAAAAAGCGCTCCCTTCAGAATAATATGGTGTCGTCATCAAAATGTCGGCATCGAAGTTGCTTTGACGGTTTGACTCTGATCTACAGGCAGCTGGCTAAGCCCGATCGTCAGCTGAACCACTTGTTAGTCGACTCTAGTTCTGTGTCGTAGTAGCAAGTAGACAATTAGTCCTGCAAGCAGGAAGCCAAAGCCGAGCAGAAGAGTCTTCGGTTCAATGTAGGATAATAGGGCTGTTGAGAAAATCACCGCTAGAAAGGGCGTCCATCTGGTGTGGAGCACGTGTGTCTTCCAGCCTGCCTTTGAAATCAGTTTTATCGTGGCCAAACAACTGAAGAGGTATGGAATTATCGTGAACAAGACTGCGAGTGAGGCAAGGCTCGTGAAATCAGTCAGTACATAGACAAGTGATATGGCAACAACGGTTTGGATTATTATCGCATGATCTGGAGTTCTGAATTTTGGGTGGAGATGATTAAAGATTCCTGGAAAGAGCCTGTCTCTTGCCATGGCGTAGGAAATTCGGGATGCGCCTAGAATCACAGCGTTGAGGGAACCTAGGATTGCGATTAGACCGCCAAGAGCCAGTAGGATTCCGCCCGCGTTCCCTATGTATGGTTGAGTGGCCGATTCGAATAGGTCGGCTAATGGAGCCTGCGAATTGACAAAGTTCTCCCAGCGCCCAATGCCGAGTGCGGTCACCGCGATGAGTAGATAGAGCGACATTACCGTGAAAACGGATATGATTATGGCTCTAGGGACCGTCCGCTTTGCGTCCTTAATTTCTTCTTCTGGGACAGTGATTATTTCGACGCCAAGATAGGCCCACAGAGCGAAGACTGTCGCGGAACCTATGGCGGGTAGCAGACTCACGTTAGCCGGAAAAATCGGGTAGTAGTTCTGGAATTTGATCAAGAATAATCCAAAAACAACGAACAAGACGAGGGGGGCTATCTTGCCAATTGTCAGGTAGTCTTCTGTTCTTCCGCCTGACTTGACTCCTCTATAATTGATGAACGTGAGAATCAACGCTATCGCAGTGGCGATTAGTATCCTGTAGAGCTGCGGTAGGGATGGAAGAAAGAAGCCAAGATAGAGTGCGATCGCGATTGTTTCTGTAGACATCGTCATCCAGTAACCCGTCCAAAACCCCCACCCCGTCAGGAAGCCTATCGTGTTACCGAATGACTCGTGTGCGTATGCGTAAAGCCCGCCGGCCCGTGGCATCTTTTGTGCGTTTTCCGCAAAGCATAGTCCGGTTAAGATTGAGTAGATGCCTGCGATAACCCATGATACGAGTGAAAAAGTCCCCGCTTTGCTCGCCATTATAATGGGGAAGAGGAAAATGCCCGAGCCCACGATGAACCCAATGCCGAGTAGCACTGAATCGTAAAGGCCGAGCTCTCGCGAAAACTTTGTTCTAACTTTTCGCACTTTCACCAGACTATTGAATGTAGGATTAATGCTTTTAGATGGTGCAAATCCTTACGGCTGACAAAGACAGAGATAGAGCGGCAGACGGATCTGGATGAGATCTGCTACTTGGTGACTTATCATGATTCTTTTAGCCTCCCGCATCGTCTGCCAGCTCGATACGCCCACCGCGAGCAACATATTTTAGCCATGAATGAAAATACACTTTCGGGAGAAAACTTTTGGAAAAACGTTTGAGTATTGAAGATTTAAGACGCTTCTCACGGTCCTTCAACAAGGACCCAAAGAACATACTTGCCTTGAACGCCGTCACAGAAAATGGCATAGCCGCAGTTGCCTTAAGTAGAAAAGAGGTGGACAGACAGAACTTCACCTTTAGCGATCTTATCGACTCTCCAGATGCTACTAATCAAGAAAGAACAGGGAGATGCTGGTTATTTTCTGGACTAAGTACACTTGCTCTTGCAGCCATGAAAAAACTAGATCTAAAGACATTTGAGCTTTCTGAAATATACCAGATGTTTTGGGACAAACTAGAAAAAGCCAACTATTTCCTTGAAAACATGATTGAAACAAAGGAAGAGCCCTTGAATGGCAGGCTAATCAGTTCGCTTCTTTCAGATCCGATAGCCGATGGCGGTCAATGGAATATGTTTGTGAATCTCGTAAAGAAGTACGGAGTTATACCAAAAACGTTCATGCCAGAAACAGAGAACAGCAACAATTCTGATCCGATGAATGCTATATTTGTCACGAAACTGAGAGAGTATGCTAAGGTACTCCGAGAGATGAACGAGCGTGGGGCTTCTACAACGGAGCTAAGAGAGAAAAAAGGAGAATTAATGGAAGAATTCTACAAGTTGCTGTGCATCAACCTTGGCGTTCCTCCAGAGACGTTTTACTGGGAGTGGCGGGATAAGGATGGCATTTTCCATAGAAGGGGGGACATTACCCCAGTTGAGTTCTATAATGAATATGTCGGGCGAGATCTTGATGATTTGGTGAGTCTTATCAATGCCCCAACAAAAGACAAACCCTTCAATAAATTGTACACTGTCAAGTATCTCGGCAACGTGGTCGGTGGACAAGATACTCGGTACCTCAATGTCGACTTGAAGACGCTGAAGAAAGCAACTATAGACATGATCAAAGGTAATCATGCTGTATGGTTCGGATGTGACGTAGCTAAGATGCTGCAGACGCAGATGGGCGCAATGGATCTAAGCATCTATGACTACGAATTAGTCTATGGTGCGAAGTTCCAACTCGATAAGGCTGCAAGATTGGATTATGGAGATAGTGAGATAACTCACGCCATGGTGATTACGGGCGTTGACCTCGATGAACTGGGCAACCCTAAGAAATGGCGAGTTGAAAACAGTTGGGGAGCCTCCATAGGGGATCAAGGATACATGTACATGATGGATGAATGGTTCGACGAATATCTCTACGAGGTTGTTGTGAGGAAAGAGTATCTGCCCCCAGAACTCCTGAAAGCCCTTGACACTGAGCCTGTAGTTGTGCCTTTCTGGGACTCGATGAGTACATTGGGAAGGAATTAATGTAAAATTTTCATCTTCCTTCAGCAGCTGATCCTTAGTATCTCCCCGGTCGAAAAATCCCATAACCTACTCGATCGAAGTTATGTAATGTAAGCCGAATTGCTTTACGACCAGATGATTAAGCAACCATATCTCAATGCCCAAAAGTGTTCTTGCGACTACGTCAGTTAGTCAGTCAGTTCGTGTGTGTGAGTCTAATGGTTCGCGGGAGGGGATTCTTACCCCAACTTACCCGTAAATTCCCCTTGCGTACACGGAGATGGTGCGTGTTAGCCGACTATTTGTGTTATCTTTTTGACGATCTCATTTTCAACGTGACGGGTCCACAGCATTTCAGGAACATCGACTGCAAGGAATAGAACGGACAGCAACAAGGTTTCGACGGCTGCTACTGCAAGGTTCTGAATGAATTTTCCGATCCCGACGTGCACCGTGAAATCGTTTGGTTGGCCTGAGATAGTTATTGTGAACGCTCGGTCAGCGGTAATAATGTCTCTTAGTATTCCAGCCTTCTGAGCTTGAATCACCTGTCCTAACGGAGCCGTGGCCGACTGGACCTTGTATCCATCAACCTGTAACTGTTGAACTATTTGTTGAGATAGTTGGGTTAAATCCTTATTCTTCCCTTGGAAACGCAATACTTTCTCTGAAACCATTCAAAACTCCCATCAACTACAACTACGATACCGCTTAATTAACGATTGGCGTCGCGAACTGAAAGTAAATTCGATCCTACTCTTGGGATTCAAGTTAGGGTCCTTTTCTTGCCCTTCGGTACATAGTCGAAGAAACGTTCTGTGACGCCGTCCGCAGTCCATTCTGCACGCAATCTTGTACGCCGCTCAGCCTTGCGCATCTGCGATAGGAGCATGCGGTTGAGATCGCGTGCACTCTCCCCCGTCAGCTCAGCTTCAACTTCGAATCCCTCTTCTGTAGCTTTGACCGAACCCTTGCCGGCCGAAAATTCTTGAAGTATAGTTTTGATGGCGGATGGATTATCGCTGCTTATGCGTGCCGAAAGCTTGAACCTTCTTTGAACCAAAGCTTCACCCACGACAGGAGTGAGCTCATGCGATATGCGTCTCCTATTTCTAGATGGCTTCGTTATGCTCCGTCATGACTTCACCCGCTCTGCCACTATGTCATCTATCACGCTTATCGCTCTGGCAGTCGACTTCACCATTATCCCAGAGCGACCAAAGAATACCTTCACAGCATTGGCAACATAGCGAAAATCGCCACCTTCTCGGGGACGTTGATAGAGAGCTACTAGAGTGGTTGGGTCTTCTTCGACCATGCCCAAGACTTCGAGATGTGTGTCAATCTCTTTAGGCCAAGGGGCTTTCAAGTTCCCACTTGACTCGATGAAAACAGCCCCCATTTTGACTGATATTCCATTCTTGACCACATCAGAGCTTCCCGGCACCACACCGGTTCTTTCCCTTGCATATTGCACGAGGGCTTGAAGCGTACCAAAATCACGGAAGATTGAACTAATCAATCAATTGCGTTTCGCACTTGACGCTCTGTTGATGGCGTTCGAGATCTTTGCTTCAATAGCAGATGCACGTGTCGCTGAATATACTTGCAGAACAAAATTGCCAGACCTCCTCCAATGGTAGTGCGTGAAGGTGAAGTCACTGTTTGACGCTTTTCGAAGTTCTTCAAAGATCAATCTAGGAGTAATGTTGTTCCCGCAAAAGCTACCCAGATCGACGATGAAGGCGCAATATCTTCCAGGGGTCAGAAGGTTCAATGCCAGACCCAGATTACCAGTTTGCTTTGAATAATGTGCAGCCTAAAAGCTCAGAGATGGGGCAGGGCATTTTGACCCCAATCTACCACTCCGGACGGCCTAGGTTTTGGTTGGCTCCACTGTCGACGAAGCAAGGAGTTCTGGGAATCTGGACTTTATCTTCTGCTCAGCAAGCGTGTCAGCCTCTTGCATTATGCGTTCAGCTTCAGGCGAATGGGAACTTGCAGGCCCGAGGCCTTCGGAAACGTCGCCAGCATTGACAACTAACCCTTCTAGGCTTTCGTTGATTTGACCCAGTTCGAAGGAAACGTCAGGCATCATGTGTTGAATTTGCTGCCCAACTGTGGCTACTACGCTCTTGATTGGGTGGACTAGGTAGGCGATGTCGCCCATCATTTCAGCTGTCTCAAGCTTGAAAATCAATTGCTCCAAGGCTAGCTCAGAGTTTAAGGCGATTTTGGCCAGCTTCCTGACTTCAGCGCATTCCTCCGCGTAAAGGTTGGCGCGTGGCATATCGCCTGCGGCGCGGGCTGCGACGCATTTGTCGAAGAAGTCCTTGTCGCGCCGTTGCATCATGAGGCTCATGGATTCAATCTTGTTGCGTTGAGTGCGGATCCGGTAGATTACAACGGCCAATTGCTCTTTGAGGGGCCGCTGGTGAATACCCAGCCTACCCTCCAGTTTAGAAGCGAATGAAGATGACACCTGACACCATTAAACTACTCATCGAGGATGAATACCAACTTTGCTCGCACGTTCAATACTAAACTGCCCCTCGACACGATATCGGTGTGGCGTAATCCTGTCAGGCCGCCTGACATGACCGAGTCAAGCCGCGCTCAGATCGGAGGGACTATTGAACACGGGTTCGATAGATTATCTGGCACTCAACAGCTCATGTTCTTGGACTAACTGAATCGGAACCGCTGCAAAACGGATGAAGTCAATGGAAGAAGCGAGCGTCATGATGAGGTAGTCGCCCGCACCATTAGACCCCACAAAGCGACGGTTCAATCTTTTTTCAAAGTCTCAGCTTCGTGCTGGAAACGATCGGAGTGCGAATGTCTAAGCCGCTTACCTAAACCGCATACCGCACATCGCGCAGAAGCTTGCACCATTTTGCAGCGGCGAACCACACGATGGACATACGCCCGCTCCCCAACCAACGAGCTGTTGGCTCGGGGGTTGTGACCCAGGATAGTATGGTTGCTGAAGTGCCGAACCATATGCTGGCCTACCATACGCAGGGGCCACAGAAGGAAGTGGCGCAGCGGACCACGGACCAGGAACAGGCGAAACGATGAAGCCTCTCGGGAAGTAAGTTCGTCCGCAGAACATTCGGACAGAAGATAGGCTAAGGAAGATTATAATTAGTGCATAGATTGCGATCGAAAGCGCGCTAGCTAAAGCACCTATCAGCACACTAAAACCACTCACCACCAACGCGGCGGTTGCTAGGATTAAGCTCAAGAGCCAAGCCCACCCTAGCCCCTTCCAGATCCAGTAAGTGAGAATCAACGCGAGAATTCCTAGCGTAAAATACGCCATCGCAATCGGCACCAAGAAGAAACTGTACGCCACGGGGACACCAATGAAGGACGCCACGAAAGATCCGGGCTGCTGGTATGCTAGAAACAAGAGAAAACCTAGCATGATGTCGATTATGCCAATTATGACGTGTAACATCGTCAGTATTGTCGCGCTGGCCGGGCGGTTGCGAGCCGGTGTTAAGAACGCCATACGTAGCCCCAAAGGAGGAGCCATTGCTGTGGTTAAGAAACCTTCGCAAACCTATTGACGCATTGTTCTCCATATGGCACACTTGCAGAACTCTTTTTCTGCGCGTTTGTAGATGGCCATAGGAGTGCACACGCCAACAATTTCTTATCTGCAAGAGTGGTGCTGGAGAGGAGATTCTGACCCCAATTTACCGGTACATCTATGCGAAGTCCCAATGGGCCAATGGGATTTGAACCCACCAATATCGAAGAGGCTAAAGGTTCATCGGTAGGAGACCATGCGTATGTTGCATGCATGAAGGTCGGAGTAGGGTTTGAGCGAACATGAGTGGAAACCCAGAAGGCCTGTGTGGGTTGGGTTGCTCATCGTGGTTGTGGTGTTGATTGTGGTTCCAATCGTGGTGTCCGCGGTATTCTACGTTCTTAGGCCGATGGGACGTGCTTACTTTCCGTTTATTGGGTATTATCCGTTCTTCTTCTTTCCGTTCGGTTGGGTCTTCGGATTCCTGATACTGTTCTTCCTGTTGCGATGGATATTCTGGCCTTGGGGATGGGGTTCGCGTAGGAGGTATCGAGGATACCTAGACGAACATCACATCCTACGTGTCAGGTACGCTAGAGGAGATATCACGAAGGAGCAGTTCGACCAAATAACCCGCGACCTACAAGAATCAAACCAGAAAACACAAAAGCCAACTTGACTATCCTTTCATAATCGCGCGGCGAAGGTGTGTGGTTCTCATATGGTGCGCACACACATCACTTTGACGCGTTTGAGCCACAACAATGATTGCGCCGTTGCGTGCCATATCAGCCGACCTGTTCGCTGAGCATGCAAATTTGAAAGCGGTTGTGGAAGGCGACGGTTTTAGAGCGGCGGGAATTGACCAGTGGATTCGTTAATATCGGACTCTTTGAGGCGTACGCTTTTGGATAAGTCGGTGGGATAGGAGTGAAAGCGATTAGGGTTCGGGCGTTCGGTGGCCCGGAGGTTATGGTGTTGGAGGATATGCCAGATCTCCATGCCGGCCCGAAGCAGGTTTTGGTTCGTGTGAAAGCTGCAGGTGTCAACCCCACAGATACTTACACTCGCTCCGGCACCTCGAGGAGACCCCCTTTACCGTACACGCCTGGTATAGATGCGGCGGGCATCGTAGACGCCGTAGGCGAAGGTGTCACCCGCGGTGAAAGTTGGTGCACGCGTTTACATCTCAGGTAGCATAAGTGGCGCGTATGCTGAGCAGGCCCTCTGCGACGAACACCAAGTACACCCCTTACCTGACAAGGTAACGTTCGGGCAGGGTGCTGGAGTTAACATCCCTTACGCTACTGCCTACCGGGCGCTGTTCCAACTCGCTAAAACAACTCCAGGAGAGATTGTTCTAGTTCACGGCGCATCGGGCGGGGTCGGCGTCGCGGCGGTACAGTTGGCGCGCGCCTCTGGCATGGAGGTTATTGGAACAGGCGGCAGTGAACGAGGAAGAAAGTTAGCGATCGAACAAGGCGCCCATCATGTGTTAGACCATAATGCGCCCAACTATCTCGACCAAATTCAACCATTAACCCAAGGTCACGGTGTTGACGTGATTCTAGAGATGCTTGCCAACGTCAACCTTGACAAGGATCTGAAGACGCTAGCGAGGGGTGGCCGCATTGTAGTGATCGGCAGTAGAGGTAGAGCTGAGATTGACCCGAGGGATGCTATGATGCGGGACGCGTCGATTCTCAGCATGCTCCTGTTCAACGCCACGCCTGAGGAAGCATTCATCATTCACTCCGCACTTTACGCGGGATTAGAAGACGGCACGCTACGACCCGTTGTAGGCAAGGAGATTCCGCTAGCAGAAGCAACGCGTGCACACCGCGAAGTAATGGAGCCTAACGCTTACGGCAAGATAGTCCTCATTCCCTGAAGATGGTCGTGTCGAAACACAAGAACTAGATGTAAGTCAGAGACGCATAAGCAGATTCTGACCCCAATTTACGGGGACATATAAGCCGGTCATGTGTGGGCTGCTAGTTTGGCTTCAGCTTTTTCTAGATCACATTTTGCGCCTAGTTTCCTGAAGATTTCTGCAGCTTGCTGCAGGCGTTTCTTCGATTCCTTAGGGGGGTTTGTTTGCGCGATGCCTCCGAGTAGGCAACAACGCCCTTAGCCTTCTAGTAAGACCAACCAGCCTTCTCCCATAATCCGATTGATCTTAGGAAAGTTTCTTGAGCTCGCTCTAAATCTCCAGAGGCATTTAGTACACGTGCTGGAACTTGAGAGGCCATTGATATGAGCGTCAAGCTAGTCCGAAGTCCCAAGAATCCCATCATTGAACCAAGACCCGAGATAGCATGGGAAGTCATGGCCACCTTCAATCCCGGAGCTGCAAAAAACGGTGAGGTCATTCACATACTGTACAGGGCGGTCAACGAACACAACATTTCGTCCCTTGGCCATGCAACAACGACGGACGGCGAAACGATTGTTGACCGATCTCTGGAACCTGCCCTCGCCCCGGTTGACGCTTGGGAAGAACTGGGCTGTGAAGATCCACGCATAACAGCCTTCGATGCCGGATTCTACGTTTTCTATACGGCGTATTCGCGACGGGGCCCACGAATTGCCTTGGCCTCGACATATGACTTTTGGAGCTACGAACGCTACGGATTGGTAGGTCCGGACTACAACGACAAGGACGCCGCCCTCTTTCCTCAACTCATCAACGGAAAATTCGCCGTAGTACACAGAATAGAACCAAACATCGAATTGGCTTTCTATGATAGTATCAAGCAGATGGAGAGGGTTTCGCAAAACCCATACTCAAAGAACTACCTCAAACGCATAGAAGCAAACACCATCATAAAACCAAAGTGGAAGTGGGAAGAGAAGAAGGTTGGAATTGGCCCACCGCCGATCCGAACCAACGCTGGATGGATAGTCATCTATCACGGCGTGGATTCTAACACTGTATATCGCGCAGGGGCAGCCCTCCTTGATCTTGAAAACCCATTCCGAGTAATCGCCCGAACTCCGGAACCCATCCTCGAACCGGAAGAAGACTTCGAAAGGGTCGGAGTCGTACCTAATGTTGTTTTCCCGGAAGGTGCAGTTGTGGTAAAGGATGACCTCAAGGTCTTCTACGGCGGAGCAGACAGAATCTGTTGCGTCGCGAGTGTCCCAATGAAATTGCTGATAGAAGCCTTAGAAAGCTACAGCTAGAATTCATCCTATCAAAGCTTGTGAATTCGGTTCTGTTAACTTGTCGGCTCATGAAGCCTCGACTCGTTAACTCGCTTCCATCGACTTTCAGGATTACCTACTGAGGGTTCCTGTACCATCGCTTCAACTGGAAGCGCGACTGGCGCGAACCTCACGCCTCTCGCCAGGATATTCCTGGCCGCGTTTACGTCTCTGTCCACGGTGAATCCGCAGGAACGGCACTTGAGTTGTCGGTTCTCTTCGGGTTTCATTCTTGACCCACATATCGAACACTTCACCGAAGTGCCATTCGGATTCACGTAGATTACTGGAATGCCTTCCCATTGGGATTTGTATTCGATTTGGCGCTGAAGCTCATGGTAACTCCAACTGTTCATCATCCCACGGTAGCCTCTTCCCTGCCAGTTACCTTTACGGTAAAGCTTCCGTATCCCCGTCAGTTTCTCCATTACGATGCCGAACTGTCTACTTTGCGCATCCTGAACGATCTGTTTTGAGGCGTGGTGAAGTATTTGCTTCACATTTTCGCGTTGTTTCTGACCATACTTTTCAGCTACCCTTCGACTTATGCGTACGTCGCTTCGCTGCATATGCGAGCGAATCTCACGGTAAATGGCCTTAATTTTCGTCGCCTTCGCCAAATTCTGCCTCGTCACCTGTCCGTCTGAGTCTGCCGTCGTCAAATTGTCAAGGTTTCGATCGATGGCGACTAGGCCGCGCGGTCGAATTAGTTCCACCTCCTTCGCGTAGGAGATGCTCAACTGTCTCTCCGTCAATGTGACGGAACGAACTTGGATACCCGGTTCAGAGAGGACGCGTAGCACATGGGCATTCAGCGGGACGGGAAACGGTTGCTTAGGTTTGAATGGCAGCAAGAGCACTCCTGCTTTCGCGCTAATTTTGAAACCGTAACAGGTTGTCAATTGCGGGCGCCGTACGTAAGGTTCCCTTGTTTCCGGATTCTTTCTTCTTGCTTTACGATAGTTCCGTAAGACGCCGGTGGCTTTGCTGATTGCACAAAGCTTGTAGTAGCTCATGGCATCGTAGGTCACGAGTTGATGGTAGGTTTTCGTGGAGAGTACTTTGAGGCTGGTCACGTTTTCAGCAAGTCCTATCCTTACGCAGTCGTTCATCATTTGACGGAACTGCTCCAGCACCTGAAGAATCTCAGGCCCGGGCGCGTAGTGCTGTTGAACTGATTTGACCGCCCGCATAACTCAACCTCAACTCTCAGCCTCTTTTTAGGCATGAGAGGTCAGTGAAAGCCATAAGCCGACAAGTTAACGGTGCTGTGAATTCCATGGCGCATAAGAAAATCATCATCTTCGATCTTGACGGTACTCTGACAAAGAGCAAGTCAGACCTCGATCATGAAATGGCTTCGCTGATTTGCGAACTGCTCCGGCTAAGATACGTTGCAGTGACCTCGGGCTGTTCTTTTCAACAGTTTGAGAGCCAATTCCTGAGTAAACTGCCAGGCAGCAGCAACCTATGCAACTTGTTCCTGTTTCCAACCTGCTCGGCGAGTGGTCACTATTTTGACAGAAAACGACATCGTTTCTTTCAAGCTTACACTAATCTCCTGTCCGTACAGGACATCAAGAAAATACTCAGATCATTCCAAAGAGTCTTCGCGGAAACCGAATATCTTCACCCAGCAAAGACATACGGACCAGTTTTCGAGAACAGGGGGAGTCAGCTAACCTTCTCAGCCTTGGGTCAGAAGGCTCCGCTGCGTTTCAAGCGTCAATGGGATCCCAATCAGCAGAAGCGTCTAAGAATCAGAAAGCTCCTGAGAACGCAGCTGCCCAACTTCGAGATATCTATTGGCGGAACCACCTCCATCGACGTCACGAGAAAAGGCGTTGACAAGACATTATGCGTAAAGAAGTTGAAAAAACGCCTCGGTGTGGAACGGAAGGGTATGTTGTTTGTCGGGGATGCTTTGTTCAGAGGTGGGAACGACTACATCATGAAGAGCACGGGTATTAAGTGCATATCAGTCTCGGGCCCGAAGGAAACAAAGGAACTGATAAGAAGGATAATTCAGAATGTCAAAGTCTGACATAGCTTCGCTATCGCACCAAAGACCCCACGCGAAGACGTTGTTGTGTTTTCATGTTGCAAGTAAATTAGCCAGTCTAAGTAGGTCTGGATCCAAAACCTTCTTCGTATTACATGATTTCTGAAGCTCGACACTTCCAATCTCGCCATCTTGCAATCCGACTACTCTGCCACCGTCTTTCTGTGACAATAGCTGGATCGCTTTGTGTGCGAACAAGCTCGCCAAGAGCCTGCTCCTCGCCGTGGGATTGCCGCCTCTTTGGGCGTAGCCTATGATGCTCAATCTGACCTCTGCCTTTGTGTTTCGCTGAATCTGTCCCGCAAGAAGACGAGTGTCTCCTATTCCTTCCGCCGCCACGATCAGGCCTGACTTTTTTCCTTTGGCCATGTTTTCTCTTATGGTCTCGTAGAGGTTCTCGTTTTGATATTTCACTTCTGGAATTAGAATTATCTCCGCGCCAACGGTGAGGCCGATCTCTAGCGCGAGAAAACCCCTTTCTCGCCCCATCACTTCAATCATGAAAACTCTCTCCTGGGAAACTGCCGTGTCTCGGATCTTATCGATCTCGGCGACCGCTGTGTTTGCTGCCGTGTCAAAACCTACGGTTTCCTCTGTTCCAAAGACATCGTTGTCGATTGACGCAGGAATTCCAACTATCATTGTATCCGTGTGTGCGCTAAGGTCCAGAGCGCCCTTGAAAGAACCGCTACCGCCGATGACGACGAGTCCGTCAACGTTATTCGATGCGAGAGTTTCCGCAGCTTTCCTGATTCCTTCTTTCTTCTTGAAGTCCTGGCATCTTGATGTATGCAGAATTGTTCCGCCTAACTGTAGAATGCCGCCTACGGATCGAGGCGTCAAGTGTGTGAACGTATTTGTAATCAAGCCTTCCCACCCCCTCCTGAAACCCAAAACTTGAAACTTCTTTGAACAGGCAATACGGACAACGCCCCTGATGGCAGCATTCATGCCAGGCGCATCTCCACCAGTTGTAGCAACGGCTATCCTCTTCATTTGTCCCATCTCCATTTGAAGAATTGGAAAACGACCTTCTCTCATGAACTAAGCTTCTGACCACCCGCGCCAGATCAAGTATCTTGCAAGAACTTGTGCGATCACTGCCCCTGGGAGCGTGAAAGCTAACATGCCCATCATGCACCGAATCAGCTTGAGACAAGGAACAAGCAAAGATAAAACTGTTCGAATGATGTTTCCCAAGTAATCAAGGAAAAGGCACACGTTAAGGTCTCATCTTTTTCGACGCCGACAGATTCAGGGCAGCATTCACCGCTTCACAGATGCTCAGGTCAAAACCCCGCTAGAAATCTTGATGTAAACTTCCCTCTACGGCGATAACCATTGCATCGTAGGTTGCTATCGACACCCATGCTTTTGTAGGACGCTTCTCCCATTAGTCCAGTAGGCATGCTCAGCAATCTTCGCTGCGATTGCCGAAGGAATAGTTGTCGGAGCTTCAAGATGGTGCGGGGGAGTGGATTCGAACCCCCGTTTACCGGCACATATAAGCCGGTTAAAATTTGCCTGCCCGCACCAGTAGACCCACAACAACAATCCACAGACGATCGTTCGTTCATTATTTTGGGGGGAGGCGCACCAAGGGTACCACACGTGTCTGACCGCACGTGCTCGCTTCCTAGGTCGCCGCTGGAGTTGGTTCTTTGATTTTGAACCAGATTATGAAACCGATTATGATGGCTAGGACTAGGTTGAGTATGAAGGGGGATTGTGGTGATATGTTGTCCCACATCCACCCACCTAGGATTGGGGACGCGGCTGATGCCATGCCGGCAACGAGCGCCAGTATCCCAAACGTCTGACCGTATCTCTCTCGCCCGTAATGTAGAACAATGTGAGCGTTTAGGGCGGGCATCCATAAGCTGTAGACGAAACCAGCGAATACGGCGGATATGTACGCGAACTCAGGTCTCCAACCCAACAAAAGCGGCAGAAAACAACCAATAGCGGACCATTCACTAGCCGCCAGAAAAGGCCTCCCGCCGAGCTTGTCGAGCTTGGAACCCAACGTGAAACCCGTCAGCGCTGGGATTCCAGCGGAGATTGCCAATGCTATCCCTAGCTGTTCTGGGGTAGATTTCATCTCTTTGAAAATATACAACGCCCAGAAGGG
>CAWABQ010000024.1:0-56542 GCA_963780265.1 Candidatus Bathyarchaeota archaeon | reverse complement strand
ACAACACCTCATCATTTCCAACTTCGGATTGGATTTGCTGCACAGCGGTTTCGATTATCGACCGAGGATTCCAAGTCTGGGCACAACCGCTTATTCTTGTGGCAAAATTCCTTATGATTTGTAGTCCGTTCTCGGTATGCGCGACCTCCGGATGAAACTGAACTCCATAGAGCCGGCGTGAAAAATCTCGTATAGCGGCCGTTTTGCAGTTTTCGGAACTTGCAATGATCTCGAACCCTTCGGGGAGGGTTTCCGCGTAATCGCCATGGCTCATCCAGGAAGTCATTGAGTCGTTAATTCCCTGAAATAGGTCAGAGCTGTCAGATATGTTCAGTTGTGTTTTTCCATACTCCCGCCGCTTTGTCGCTTTGACGCAGGCCGCCCAGCATTTGAACCATTACTTGCAGGCCGTAGCAGATACCCAGTACAGGTACGCCAAGCCGAAAGATTTCGGGGTCACATTTGGGAGCGCCTTGATCGTACACGCTGGCTGGACCACCCGAGAGAACTACGCCTTTCGCTTTCAGGTCCAGGAGTTCTTGCGGTTTTGCCGTGTATGCCAATAATTCTGAGTAGACTTCGCATTCCCTTACGCGGCGTGTTATGAGATGAGAGTACTGGCCTCCGAAGTCGAGAACGGCTATCAGTTCTTTGGGCATTACCCATCAGTTGTGTTATGCCCTTTCTAAGTTTAACATTGCCGCAGGATTGTTTCGTTACTACCTTATCCGTCTTAGGCCTTTCGGATATCTCAATGCCAAGTCAGCGTAGGCTTCCTTGTATTTGGTCCAAAGTTGTTTGTCGGAATCTGAGACATCTCGAATGACCTTTGCTGGAACACCCACGGCAACTTTGCCATCAGGAATCGTTTGGTTGCTTGTCACTACTGCACCCTCACCCACGATACTCCAAACTCCGACCGTACCGTAGTCGCTGACCACTGCGCCAATCCCGATTACAGCGTAATCTTTGATTGTACAATTATGGAGAAGCGCTCCGTGGCCGATTTGAACATGGTTTCCGACTTCGCATTTCTCATCAATCCGTGCATGAAGTACACAGTTCTCCTGTATGCTCGTCTTCTCGCCTATCGCAATCGTCCCATAATCCCCCCTGATTCTGGCGCCCGGACCGATGTAACATTGCGGCCCGATTGTAACATCACCTAGGACCTTTGCGTCTTCGTCGACGTAAGCGTTTGGTGCTATTCTTGGGAAGCGTCCTTCAAATTCGTATATGGCCACTCAACTCATCTCGCAAAGCTGGAAACCTGTATTTTGAATGGCCGCTCTTAAGATACGCTTTGACCGACTTCAGAGGAAAAATTGGCTTGGATCGTGCAAGAAACTAGGTCAATGGCATGTTCCTTGATGGATTACGAAATCCCAGAAGGTCTGGGAATTGGTTTTCAGCTATTCCTACGCGAAGGCGCCTATCTTCGCTTCGAGTTGGCTCTTAGGTAGGACCCCAACTATGCGGTCCACTTCGGTCCCGTTCTTCATCACGAGCAGCGTAGGAATCGCCATAACGTTAAACTTTTGAGCGGTCTCAGGGTTTTCGTCCACATTCAACTTTCCGAACACGACTTTCCCGCTGTACTCTTTTGCAAGCTCTTCCACTACGGGGGCAATCGCGCGGCAGGGTGCACACCAGGCCGCCCAGCAATCAATCACAACCAAAGGGTAATTTTTGACCGTCTGATCGAAGTTTCTGTCACTAACAACAATTGGTTTGTCTATGCTCGGTGTTGACATTTGCCCCATTAGTTCACGCATCTTTTTTTGCGAATTTGCTCAAGCTCGTCCAAAATTTGGACCTCTCGCAGGAGCACAAGCCAAGAAGTTCTCTTTCGTTATAAATCTACCCCGCAACTAGTGTCCCTGACCTCGTTCGAACTTTCTCTATTCCCGGTTGAGGAATTGGAAGGCTTACCGCTCTGAAAACAGGAGGGCGCTTCAGGGTTAGACGACTTCTTTTTTGAGCTCGCGATTACCTAGTCAACCTTAAGAGGCAAACGCGCGGTACAACAGAACTCAACCGTGAATGAGATGCCTCTCGACTTTGATTTTAGCGAAGAACAGGCACTTTTCCGGAGAACTGTCCGAGAGTTTGCCAAGAAAGAGATCGCGCCGAAGATTAGGGATTCGGAGCGTAAGGGCGAATTCCCCTGGGAACTCTATCACAAAATGGGCCAGGCCGGCCTTCTGGGCTTGAGGTTTCCAAAGCAGTACGGTGGGCAGGAAGCTGATGCTGTTACTATGGGAATTCTCGTGGAAGAGGTTGCTCGCGCAGGGTGGCAAATTCCGCTGGGTGATATAATGGGGGAGATCCTATCGTTGCATGGCCCGGAACATCTTAAGCGGGAGTGGCTGCCGGCCATGGCGAAAGGTGAGAGAATGCTTGGAATCGCGAACACGGAACCGTCGGCGGGTTCAGACGCCGCTGCCATCACAACCCGCGCAATCCGGAAGGGGGACAACTATGTGTTGAATGGCGAGAAACAGTACATCACCGGGATAAATGAATGTGGAGCCTACTGCCTTCTAGCTAAGACGGACCAGGAGAGTGGAGCGAAGGGCGTTAGCATGTTTTTCGTTGAGATGAACAGGCCAGGAATCGAAAGATATGATTTTGACGCACTCGGTTGGAGGTTGTTCTCTTTCGGAGGTTTCGTGCTAAAAGACGTAACTGTCCCCGTCGCCAACTTGATCGGGGAGGAGGGTAGAGGATTCTACTACGTAATGGAAACGTTTGACCTAATGCGATCTCTGATCGCGGTTTGGTGCGTAGGCATGGCCGAAGCAGCCATAGATGAAAATATCGAGTACGTGAAGCAACGGACAGCTTTCGGGCGACCTATTGGAAAATACGAATCAGTCCAATCCCGCATAGTTGAAGGTTACACCAAGCTTGAAGCTGCCAAGCTGCTATGTTACAAGACGCTTTGGTCTAAGGACAAGGGCGAGAAGATAACTAAATACTCAGCCATGATCAAATGGTATGTGCCGCAACTCTGCTTCGAAATAGTAAACGACTGTCTACAAAACCGAGGCGCACTCGGCTATACAACAGAATGTTTGGACGAATACAGGTTGAGAGAAATACGAGGGGCCATGATCGGCGACGGAACGACGGACATTAACAAAATCGTTGTGGCCCGCGAACTACTAGGTAAGGAGTTCCTCCCCTACCGTTGATCCGGGGCCAGTTGGCCTCGAATCGAGGCTACGCGAAACTCGGATCCCTATTTGCCTTCGCTGACGATAGTAGTCAGAGTGGATCGAATCTTATCCAGTCTGCGGACCTTCCAAGTTATGACTTCTTTTAGGCGATCCATGGAATCTGTTTCAATTTTAGCTACTATGTCGTAGACGCCGTATACAAAATAGGATTCCTTAACCTCCGGAACTTGGCGCAGGTCCTTCAGAATCTCATTCTCCGAACCAGCGTCAATATTCATAAAGACGAAAGCCTTCGGCAATGCCTTAAACCTCACCAAGAATACTGTCGATGAGCATTATGAGATTATCCCTAGGTGTGCCACAGGCAAGTTTGTAGGGATAAACACGTCAACTCGACCCCAATTGCTCATTCAGAAGATAGAGGAATTGACTCGGAGGCGCTCTTCAACCGATCGGAGAATGGGTTACATTTGGATGGTCGTGCCCTTGCTCCCGATTGTAGCTGGAATGGGCCTCGCAGTCTCATTGATCGGAATCATAGTCTCGGTAGCCTCGAAAGTTGGCAGCCTTCAGCAGCCAGAAAGTGCTCTCCCCGCAGCGGGTGAGATTCTTGCGCTTTACGGTTTCGCCATTGCATCATTCTACCTCATACTCACATTTGGCGCCTTCGCTATCTTCTATATGATTGAAAGAAGGAACGGCCATTTCAGAAGACAACAACAGCTCTTTTCGGCCCTTCAAGAATACTCAGCCTCCGAGCCCGATATTACCGCGGGTGACAATGTCTTCCGCCTCGCGCAATTATCTGAGGAATCATTATTCGAAGAACGCGATAGGCCAGCGGGTCTTTGGTCGGTGCTGTACCTTATTGTGACACCGGTAGTCAGCCTGATCGTGGCTTACAACCTTACCCAGGACCTACGCAAGCACGAGGAACTACAGTCTGCCTACCAAACAACTCTACTCAGCGCCCTTAACGAAACAGGCGCACGGTCTCTAACCCTTCCTCCGTCTCGGCCTCACAAGAGGGACCCAATGCTGCTCATTATATTGACTGCGATTACTGCGGGGCTTTTTTGGATATATTGGTTCTATACGCTGTTGAAAGATTACAATGAACATTTCCAGGATCAGGCACAATTTGAAGATCAGATTCTTGCGATACTGAAACCTCAGCCATTGATGAGGGAATGTGCAACTTGCGGCGGGGCGCTCCCTGAAAGTGCAAAATTCTGCCCTCATTGCGGGAGACAGCGAACGAGCTAGTGGCTTCAATGGGGCTTATCGCTGCTATGCGCGTTGCGCTTGTTCGAAACAAGCTTTTGATCTCCGTAATCGCGATGACGTTCTTCGCGATAATCATTGTATCAGCTGTCGTTGCGTACGCCGTTCTTGTGACATCCCCTGATCTCATGAAAGGTTTCGAAGGTGTTGTGGGGTCGGCCAGGAGTTATGTTGCGATACCCCCACCTTACACGAAGAACCTGTACCTTTTGATTTTGTTGAACAACATAGGGCACTTCTGGGACCCGGTCAGAGTCTGGGTGTGGGTGCCCTTCATTGGGGCGTTTAGTTTGGGTTATGAGCTGTTGTTGAATGCTGTTGTAATAGGCGCAGTCGTCTCCTTTACCAGTCTCATGAAAGGAGCGTTGTATACGATTGCTGGTCTGACGCCTCACGGGGTCTTTGAAATTCCCGCGTTCATACTAGAATTTGCTGGACTTGCACGTTGGCATGTTACGACTACTCGTGCGTTATACGGAAAACTAAGCGGCCGGAACGTCGACCGGCCGCTTTTGGTTGAGGGGGTTAAGGATACGCTGATGCTGTCGTTGTTGTCAGTGGTTCTGTTCGTTATCGCCGCGTACTTCGAAACGTATGTGACACCATACTTCTTGGGCCTCTAGCGAAGCTCGTTCTACGCGAACTCGTATGTTACTTGCACTGTGGCTGTGACCTGCAACGTGCCCGGTTGGATTGGCGTCGGTTGTGACGAAGCACTGAGGCGCTGGTAGCTTGGCTGGAAGTTGAATCCCGGCGTGACAGATATCGGGCCGACTATGCTGACGCCTAGGCTCGAAGCCATCGCTCGCGCCTGGCCATCTGCATCCTGAATCGCTTGTCCCAATGCCTGTTTCTGTAGCGTCGCGAGCTTTGCGTTGGAGAACGTGAACATGATCCCTTGCACTTCATTTGCTCCCGCCGAGACGGCAGCATCTATCGCTTTGCCCACCAAACTGAAGTCCTGTATGGTCACTTGAATTGTGTTTATTGCGGAATATCCGACGATTTTGGACGGCATTGTTTGATCGGGGTTATTCTCGTAAACGGGCGATAGAGTATAGGACACAGTTTCAATCGAGTTTTTGTCTATCCCAATACTACCCAAGGCTTCCATGACTTTCGTCATTGCGGCCGCGTTGTCACCAGCCGCTTGAGTTGCGGAAACGGCTTGTGTTTGAACTGCCAATACCAAAACTGCTTGATCCGGATCCGCAGTCACCGTGCCAACGCCAGTAACTTGGAGCGTCTTCGGAGCGGGGTTTTGGCCTATTGTTTGAATGGTCGGAGGTCGAATGACGGCTATGGCGCTAATGAGGACTATCGTCACCATAGCGACGGCGGCCAAATAGTAGACCCTTCTATTCGCAATCTCACTCATCTATTGCACCTCCTTTCCCCTCAACTAAGCTGCATGATGAAGCCCCCCGGCATTAATCCCGCGCTTTTGAACAGGCCGTTCACAGTTTAGAACAGATTTCGCCTCCCCAACGCAATCTCGCCTTTAATGGACAGATTCGTGGTGAATAAGCAGCCGTAGAAGGCTGCTTTCTTTGGAGTTTAGAGTTGAAATCTTATCTTGCCGCTGGCAAGCTAGCCTCTAATTCCGTGACCAACATTGTTCAAGGTATTCATAACGAATCGGGTAATCGACCGAATTGCACGGGACGTGAACCGGCCCTTCGAGCGAATAGGCCTGCTCATGGGGGCCTTAGAGGACCAATCGCTATGGGTCAATGACATCATACCCGGAGGAAACGAAACGACCCAAGTTTCTTGCGTCTTTCCGCCCGAGCGCCTCGCGCAGGTTGCGAATGATATCGTTGAAGGAAAAATAGAGGGGCGAATTGTCGGATGGTATCATTCCCATCCTGGTCACGGTCTCTTCCTATCACAGACGGACCTCGACACTCACATGGGGTTCTACCAGTTTTCCCCTACGCGTTATCGCTGGTTGCCGAGCCGAGTTCAGGTGAATTTGGCATTTGGATTTATGAGAACGGGGTGGGCGTGCTGCAACTACCAGTTAGCCACATTCACCTCATTTGATCTTTCCAGCCCCCGGCCTCCTGCCTTCCTGAATAAGGATTTTCTGAATCTTTCGCGCTGAGAGAATTCCCGAGGAACGGAGTTTCTTGTTTGTCCCGTTCCAAAGGTCTGCCAACAAGGATGCTGGGTAGCCTTTTCGGCGATATTGAATCACTTGTAGTAGAATATCTAACCTGTCAGCTGCGGGACAATCCTAGATTCAAGGGTCTGTCCCGCGTCAAACTCCCTCTGAAGCCGCGAATAACTTCGGCGGAGCTTTGGCTCTTTCAAACCGTCGGTGATGTGTTTCCATGCTGCATGTTCCAGTTCGGCCTTGATGGCCTCCCCGCTGGGGCCTAGGTATTCCAAGTATTCTTTGCTGATGTCGAAGGTTAGCGATTCGGACAAATCGTGCAGAAGGGCCAGTCGCAACACGCGCTCCACGTTCACATGCTTTCCACTTTGTACCTCTAGGTCTGCCACAAGAAGCGAGAGCGCACATGTTGAAAATGAATGATCGGCAACTGACTCAACGTCTTGGAGTGACACGCCGTGGCTGATCCAGCCGGTTCTTGGAATCGCCTTCATTCTGGCCAAGTTCAAAAGGAATCTAAGGATGGTTTCCGCCTCCTACTTAGCTACTGACCGAAGAGACAACAACAGTTATGGCTTTGACTCTTGGTTCTCCTCGTCCAACCTTAGGTTGCCCTCAATGAAACTCAGCCTTCTACTAATCCTGATTATCGCCGTCTCCACGGTTGGGACATTCTGGGTGACATCCGTTAAGACGGCAACATTCTATCCGGATAAGCATAGTTATAGTTGGCAATCAGTTCCAAAGGCCAATAACGGTTTCTCTAATAATTTTGAGATTACCTCTTACAATAAGCCGCCTTACAACATGAGAGGTTGGATAGAATTCAATGTCAGTTCGATTCCTTCAGACGCTTGGGTAATCTCAGCCGAGTTTCGCCTGCGGTTGTGGACTAAAGGTGACCCTACGCTAGGCACTGGCGATTCAACTGGCAGGTTATACGGAGTTTACCGCCTTACGAAGCCTTGGATTCAGACGGGAGTTAACTGGGTTAATCAGCCCAACTTCACCGATGAACACTACGCCGTAGCTCCAGTTCCACCAGGCGAAGGTGGCTGGTTAGGTCCACTGTTATGGATGGATTGGGACATAACCGACATAATGAGAGACTGGCAATCCGGCACGAGTAACTACGGGCTCGTAGTGAAAGATACTCAAGAGTATGCAACCACTCTTTACACAACCCAATTTTTCACCAACAGCCAAGTTCCGAATGAAAACTACTACCCGAGGCTTGTGGTAACCTATGTGTTTCCACTGAATCTCGCAATTTTTGCTGGCGTACTAGTTGCAGAAGGACTCTTTATCATCGTCATACGTCGAATGAAAATTAGCAGCTCAAAGAGTTCGTAGTGATACAAGCCATGGGAACCCTATCAGAAGGTGCAAGAAACGCCGTAGAAATCTGTATGGCAGTAAGAAATGGGGAACACGTGCTGATTCTAACGGACCGGCCGACATTTGAAGTTGGCAAAGCCATTTCCGACACGGCCGAAAAAACGTCAAACGGTAACGTAAAACTACTCGTCCTCGAAGATTATACGGAACGCCCTGCGAAGGAATTACCGAAACAGATACTCGACCTGATTCCTTGGGCAAACGTCACCTTCTACGCAGCCGAGAGTCAAAAGGGAGAACTTTCAGTTAGAGGACCATTCATCAGGACCGCGGTGAGATATGCGAGGCACGCACACATGCCTAGCATCACAAAGGAACTCATGGAAACTGGCATGTGTGCTGACTATCGAAAAATCTCTGAGTTAACAAAGAAAGTTGAACAAGTTGTGAAGGGTTCCAAGAGGGCGAGGGTCGCAAACAAGTCAGGAACAGAACTTAATGTTGAGTTCAATCCTTCGTGGAGATGGAAAGTGTCCGACGGCCTCTACCCCGAAAAGGGGATGTGGGGTAACCTCCCAGACGGGGAGATATTCACCGCAGCGTTCAAAGCGAATGGCAAAATGGTCATCGATGAGCTGGGGGATTGGTTCAGCCCCAAGTATGGTGTTCTCTCAAAAACTCCTGTGACGCTACATGTGCAAGATTCTCGCGTTGACCTCAGCTCAATCACATGCTCAAACGAATCACTGCGGCGCGAATTCCAGGAATATCTCAGCCAGGATCCTAACGGAACAAGGTTAGGGGAATTCGCAATCGGAACGAACATATTTCTAGAGAGACTTACTGGCAATCTGCTGCAAGATGAAAAATTCCCTTCAGTTCACTGCGCCTTCGGCGACCCCTATCCAGATGAGACAGGTGCAAATTGGCATGCGAAGACGCATGTTGATGGCATAATGCTGAAGTGCAGTATTTGGATTGACGACAAACAGATAATGGATGAGGGAAAACACCTAGTCAGTTGACTCCATCGGTCTGAAGGAATTGTAACGAAAGCAATAAGTACGAACTTTCAATATGACAGCGCCCCTTCGTGAGAGGAAACTAAATTGTCAGACTTCAAGCCCGGGAAGATTGAACGAGTAGCCGGGCCAGTCGTCGTAGCATCAAGCATGCTCGGGTCCCGCATGTACGAACTCGTCAAGGTGGGCGACTCACGCCTTATCGGTGAGATTATCAGAGTCAAAGCTGACACGGCCACGATTCAAGTCTACGAAGAGACGACGGGAATTAAACCGGGCGAGGTCGTCGAACGAACAGGCAACCCCCTCTCAGTTGAACTTGGACCTGGTTTAGTGAACCAATTTTTCGATGGGACACAAAGGCCTCTTCCTGTCCTTCTAGAGAAGGGCGGAGCTTTCATTCGGAGAGGCATAACTGCACCAGCGCTTGATTGAAAGAAGAAGTGGGAATTCACGCCGAGTATGAAGAAGGGAGACAAGGTTGCCGGCGGAGATGTGCTCGGTGAAGTTCCGGAAACAGTCCTCGTCAAGCACAGGATTCTAGTTCCCCCGAACGTGAACGGAACTCTCAAGTCAATTGTCCCGAAGGGAGCTTACACGCTTGAAGACCCAATTGCTGAAGTTGAAACGGGCCACGGGACAGTCAAGCTCTACTTGATGCATACGTGGCCAGTCCGCATACCGCGTCCCAACCGTGAAAAGGTTCCCTCCGACATCCCTCTCATAACAGGTCAACGAATTATCGACTTCTTTTTCCCAATTGCGAAAGGTGGAACGGCGGCTATTCCAGGGGACTTCGGAACCGGGAAGACCATAACGCAACATCAGCTGGCCAAATGGGCTGACGCTGAAGTGATTGTCTATGTGGGCTGCGGCGAACGTGGAAACGAAATGACTGAGGTTCTGGAAACGTTCCCGGAGCTTAAGGACCCACGTTCCGGCCAACCTTTGATGGAACGAACTATACTCGTAGCTAACACATCCAACATGCCCATCGCCGCCCGCGAGGCGAGTATGTACACGGGCGTAACCTTAGCTGAATACTTCCGGGATATGGGCTACGACGTAGCATTGATGGCTGATTCTACATCACGGTGGGCCGAGGCCCTGCGAGAAGTCTCCGGCAGACTGGAGGAAATGCCTGGCGAAGAAGGCTACCCTGCCTACTTGGCGTCAAGACTAGCTCAGATCTACGAGAGGGCCGGAAGGGTCAAAGTAATTGGTAACGACCCGAATAAGCTGGGTTCAGTCTCCATGGTGGGCGCGGTATCACCATCCGGAGGTGACTTTTCTGAACCAGTTACTCAGAACACGCTTAGGATCGTGAAGGTGTTCTGGGCGCTGAGCAAAGCATTGGCTGAGCGAAGACACTTCCCCGCAATAGACTGGTTAACCAGCTACTCCCTGTACTTGGATTCCCTTGAGGACTGGTACCGGACAAAGATTAGGCCGGAATGGTCGACTCTTCGAAAGGACGGCATGGCACTGCTTCAGCGAGATGAGGAACTTCGGGAGATTGTAATGCTCGTAGGGCCGGACGCTCTATCCGAGAGCCAACGAGTGGTCCTGGAGGCGGCGCGCATGATTAAAGAAGACTTCCTCATTCAGAGCGCCCTACACCCAGTCGACAGTTACTGCTCACCCGAGAAGACACTCCGATTGATGTCTCTTATCATGAAGTTCTACGACAAGATGAAGGAATCCACGGAGAAGGGAGTTCCACTTCAGCGAGCCCTTGAGGTCCCGGCCAAAGAAGAGATTGCGAGGGCTAAGATCCAACCATCGGAAACCTTCGACGGCTTTGCCAAAGAAGTGTCAACTAGAATTGACTGTCAATTCGAGAAGCTAAGCAAAGAAATTCTTGAAGTTGCAAAATGAGGGTACAGTAATGTCCGTTATTGTTCGCGAATATTCTACGGTGAATGAAATTTCAGGCCCCCTCCTCTTCGTTAAGAACGTGAAAGGCGTTGGATTCGGCGAACTCGTTAGAATTCGGACCCCCACGGGCGAGGAAAGGCGCGGCCAAGTTCTCGAAATTCGAAGTGACCTGGCGGTTGTTCAAGTCTTCGAAGGCACCTCTGGACTTGATGTTTCTTCCACAAGCGTCCGCTTTTTGGGTGAAACGGTCAAGCTGCCTGTCTCCAGCGACCTGTTAGGTAGAATCCTTGACGGCAGCGGTAACCCGATAGACGGCGGTCCTCGGATCATTCCAGAAGACTATTGGGACGTCCACGGCGCACCCATCAACCCTTACGCGAGAACATATCCCCGGGAATTCATTCAAACCGGCATATCGGCCATCGATGGGATGAACACCCTTGTCAGAGGACAGAAGCTACCACTATTCTCAGGCGCCGGGCTCCCCCATAATCGCGTTGCCGCTCAGGTCGCCCGGCAGGCAAGCGTTCGGGGGACAGGCGAACCATTCTCAACCGTATTCGCGGCGATTGGGATCACGGCAGATGAAGCGAGATTCTTCAGGGAAGACTTCGAGAAACAAGGCGCGTTTGAACATGTCACCATGTTCGTCAACTTAGCGGACGACCCGGCAATTGAAAGGATTCTCACCCCGCGCATGGCCTTGACGGCGGCAGAGTATTTCGCGTTTCAAACTGGACATGCATGTGCTAGTCATTCTAACCGACATGACAAATTACGCTGAAGCCCTGCGGGAGATTTCCGCAGCTCGAGAAGAAGTTCCCGGAAGAAGAGGATACCCGGGTTACCTGTACACGGACCTCTCGACGATCTACGAACGTGCCGGAAGAATCCGCAATGCAAAAGGGTCGATTACTCAAATGCCCATTCTGACTATGCCACATGATGATATCACCCATCCAATCCCGAACCTCACAGGCTACATTACTGAAGGCCAATTGATCGTAGACAGAGGTTTGCATAGGAAAGGCATCTACCCACCAATCGACGTATCCCCATCACTCTCCCGACTTATGCGCGAAGGTATTGGAAAAGAAAGGACCCGACAGGACCACAGGGAAGTTTCCGATCAACTCTACTATGCGTACGCCGAAGGCAGAGCCTTCAGAGACCTGGTGGCCGTAGTCGGAGAAGAAGCACTCTCAGCTCGAGACAAAATATACTTGAAATTTGCCGACGACTTTGAGAGACGCTTCATAGGGCAAGGAGAATATGAGAACCGCGACATTGAGAAGACGCTCGACCTGGGGTGGAACCTGCTGGCTGCGCTTCCGGAAAGCGAACTCAAACGTATTGACCCCGCAACAATCAAGCAATTCCATCCAAAATACCGCACCGGGACAGGAAAGTGAATGCCCGAGCTAATAGCCGGCGTACACCCAACCCGAATGGAACTGCTCACATTACGGAAGAGGCGAAAAATCGCAGAAAGAGGCCGTGACCTTCTTAGAGAGAAACTCGACGCCCTCATGATCGAATTCTTCCAATTCGTCCGCGAAATTGCGACCCTCAGAACCAAAGCACAGAACGTGCTGGTCCAGGCCTACGATAATTTCGTTGAAGCACAAATGGCCATGGGCTATACGAAACTTCAGCAAACTTCAATTGGCGTTGAGGATAGGTTTACGATAGAAACAAAGACGAGAAATGTGATTGGCGTTACCATACCATACATCCAGGTGAACGTGAAGCCCCTGAATGGGTTCCCGTACAACGTTTATGACACGTCAATAAAGCTTGATGAAGCTACGCTGAAGATGGCCGAGGCTATCAAAGCAATCGCGGAGCTCTCCAGTGCTGAAGCTGCGGTCAAGAAACTAGCTGAAGCAATAGCGGCCACAAAGAGACGTGTGAATTCATTGGAGTTCGTAGTAATCCCACGGATGCTCGGAACAATACGCTATATCGAGATGCATCTGGAAGAAGCGGAGCGTGAAGACTTCTTCAGATTGAAACGGATCAAGAGTAGAATGGCGAAAGTTGAAGTCATCGAAGCGCCGATAGTTCCGCCCTAACTAGATGACGGTTGCGCTTTAAGGGTCAATATAGCCTTCGCGAGATCCCCGCCAGCTTCAGCCAGAGCTTTTCTCGCTTCTTCCAGAGGCTTTCCAGTTTGCTGAGCCACCAACTGAACGTCCGATTCAACAGGAGCATTTTGCACAGGCGCTTCAGGAACCGCCTCTAACACCCGCCCGCCTGCTATCTGGTACATCGCTTGGCCCTGGACGGTGACCAAGGTTACGTTGGGTTCCTCTATCACGATGTCCTTCCCAGCTGTTTTTATGATGACTTGAGAGACTGCTGGAACTTCGTCGACTTTCATTCCCATCTTCTGCATCATCCGCATAGCATCACGCCCGCCCGGGACGCCGCGGGCCGCTTTCAATGCTTTATACGCCAACTTTTCTCAACATCGAGGCTTGTGGGGAAGGACAATAAGAATATCGCGAATCACTTGAGCGGGCCGACTGAAGACTCAACGGCCTCAAGCAGGCTGCCATCAGAAATCATCTTGGTTACAGATTCAATATCGTTAGCTAATGCGCGGTCCTCCCTGACCATTGGAACTTTCTCTCGAACCTTCTTGTAGGCGGCTCTTGCTCCTCCGCCGCATTTGGTGGGGTCGCGAAAGTCAAGGGCTTGCGTTGCGCAAATCAGCTCTATTGCGATTACCCGTCGCGTGTTTTCCAAAATCGCCCTAGCCTTAAGCCCCGCTGTGGGACTCATGCTTACGAAATCTTCCATGCCACCTGATGTGGGTATTGTATCAACGGTCGCGGGTGCGCGAGAACTTTATTCTCCGATGCTAGCGCTGCCGCTGTATATTGCACAGCCATGAGGCCTGAATGCAGCCCGCTCGCTTCCCTCGCCCCTACCAAGAATGGGGGGAGGCCATTGCTCAGGTTTGAGTCCAGCATCCTGTAAGTTCGCCTTTCCGAGAGATTCGCAACCGTCGCCAACCCTATCGACACAACATCCATGGCCATACCCACAGTTTGTGCGTGGAAGTTACCGCCCGACAGTACTTCCGAACTTTCCGCGAAAACTAGAGGATTGTCCGTGGCAGAGTTCATTTCAACCTTGACCAATCCTCGAGCGAAAGAAATAGCTTCCCTAGCAGCACCGAGAACCTGAGGGGTACATCTCAGAGAGTAAGCGTCCTGCGCGGATTCATGCTCCCCAGTTACACTTTCCTTAACAAGTTTGCTTCCTTCAATCAAGGATCGAATGTTACTTGCTGAGTCCACTTGGCCCTTGAAGTTCCTAACCTGGTGGAGTCTAGCGTCGAAAGCCTGTGCGAAAGCACGGAGTGCGTCTAGTGAGACTGACGTTGTAACCTCTGCCGTTCTTAGTAACTGCTCTGCGTCGTAGACGACAAGGGCTGCGATGGCTGTGGACATTTGTGTCCCATTGTTCAAGGCCAAGCCCTCCTTCATGGTTACCTTCAGAGGTGAAAGCCCCGCTTTCTGAATGGCTGCTGAAGCCGGCATAAGTTCACCGTGGGATTCCACGATTCCTTCTCCGATCAAGGCCAAGGCCATGTGTGAGAGAGGCGCGAGGTCCCCACTGGCTCCCACCGATCCCTTGGACGGAATTTGAGGGTGAATTCCTTTGTTTAGGAAGCTCTGAATCAAACGCGGCACTACCAACCTAACTCCTGAAAGGCCTTTTGCGAGTGTGTTCAACCGCAATAGCATCACCGCACGAACAGTATCGGTCGTAAGGTTCTCGCCAACACCGCAAGCATGGCTTCTCAAGAGATTCGTCTGAAGTTGTGATGCCTGGTCTAAAGTGATCCTTGTGTTACTCAGAGCTCCAAAGCCGGTCGTAACACCGTAAATCGTCTTACCGTCGCGAGCCAATTGCTCCAAAACTGCGCGTGACCTCTCAATTCTCTCCACAGACTCGGTGGAAAGATCAACTTGCTTACCCTTCCGGGCTACTTCAATCAAATCTTCTATAGTTAGTGAGGAACCGTCGAGAATTATTCCAGACAAAAACGCACATCTCCCCGTTAAGGAGCGAGCTATCTGAGCAACTCCTGTTTGAAGATGTAGGTCAAGAACCCTACATAAGAAATTCCAGCGCGATACTTAGAAAATTCGAAGATACTTATATACACCCTATCCAGTACGGCACGGAAATTGCGACGTGCCACAATTATGGCGACCACGCATTCATAGAAGGATGCTATTGCCAGTTGAGTCCGCGGAGAGATATGCGGAAGCTCCTTTTGGTCGCCGTGCTGAGTCTGGCAACAGTTTCACCGCTGATCCAAGCTGTTGGCGCCACGTTCTTTTTTGACCCCCAAGTAATCCTTCACTGGAAGGCGGACCCAGCCCTACGTAGTTTCCTTGCTGAACGTTCAACCAAAAGCCAGGCGCAGGTAAGGATTCTAATCGTCTTCTCCGATGTGCCGTCAACAAGACAAATGCGAGAACTCCTCGCGCTAGGAACGCTGGAAACCTTCACAGGTCATGTGGCAACTATGCATTTGCCGTTAAGCCTACTTCCCCAAATCGCCGCTCTTGATTTCGTCAACCATGTCTCTTACCCGAGGACGGTGAATAGTCAGTTGGACGTGAGCGTCCCAGAGATAATGGCAGACAAAGTCTGGAACACGGTGAGGGATGCAGAGGGCAATTCAGTGAATGGAACAGGGGTCGTGGTTGGAATAGTTGATACCGGCATCGACTACCATCACGGAGACTTCTTCTTCCCGAATGGAACCAGCAAGATACTCTACATATGGGATCAATCTGTGGACGGCAACGCACCTCAGGGATTCGATTACGGAAACGAGTGCAGCAGAAACAACATTGAAGCGGCTACGTGCAGTGAAATCGACGGTGTGACAAACGGGTTTGATCCAGGCCACGGAACAGCAGTTGCGGCCGTCGCCGCGAGCAGCGGGCAAGCAACCGCCCTTTTTGCAAGTTGCCTCAGGTACGATGGAACGATGTGGCATGATGACGTGAAGCTGTGCCAAGATTCTCAGAACAGTTCTCCGCTCCTGGCCAGTCCATCCGACTACCGTTACTTCGGGAACCAGGGTAGGTTCAATCAAGTGTTCTTCGACATCGAGTCCGGGGGCAGCTATGGGAGCTTCACATGGGAGTATTCACAAGGCTCGGGAAATTGGGCCCCTCTCCAGGTCGAGTCGAACCAGACTTTGGGTCTTGTTCGAAGCGGAACCGTATTCTTCACGCCACCAGCCAACTGGGCAACCGACACCGTTGACGGCAGGACAGGCCAGTACTGGATACGACTAAGCACTGAGGACGCTAGTAGAACAGCCACAGTCCGACACCTCCAAGCTAATCCACCCTACAAAGGCGTAGCGCCAAGCGCCCTAATCATAGTGGTGAAGCTCCGAGACGGAAGCGACGCGTCCATCCTTGACGGAACCAACTATATAGCAAGAAAGGCTGAAGCCCTTGGACTTCCATTTGTAATTAATGACAGCTTAGGAGATAGCATAGGATCCCACGACGGAACAGACCCTTTGGAACTTGCATTTACGGACCTCGCAGTTGATGGGGTACCTATAACGGTCGTCGCAGGAAACTCGAGAAACTTGAATCAGCACGTGAGCGGCAGACTATACCCCGGGCCTTCGGTGACGGTCTCCTGGGTCAATGACCCAGCGAATAACCCCAACTACGTTGACCTGTGGTACTCGGTGAGAGACGATCTAGCAATTTCTGTAAGAACACCGAATGGTCTCAATATCACAGGCCCAACGCCAGAATCAGGAGTGAATACTAGGGACGGAAACGTGACAATACTCCCCGACGAGCGTGCTAGCGGCAAAGAATGGCTTGTCCAGATCACGACCACAAATCCACTCC
Organism: Candidatus Bathyarchaeota archaeon; assembly: GCA_963780265.1. Lineage (GTDB taxonomy): Archaea > Thermoproteota > Bathyarchaeia > 40CM-2-53-6 > 40CM-2-53-6 > FEN-987. The sequence continues at coordinate 39,807 of CAWABQ010000024.1, read as the reverse complement.
GCTGGTCCATGACTTTGACTGCGATAACTATCGCAGATGGCAAATGGGATGCTTGGACGGAACCTGGGCAATTTGTTCCAAATACTGAAGCAACGCTTGCAGGCTTCTACAAAATTGACCCATCTGACACAATTGACTATCCTGGAAACGCAGAGGGGCGTCATAACGGTTAGTGACTACATGACAAAGTACTATTGGCTGTCGGGATGCACCAGCTGCATAGATTACACAACTTCTATTGGCAAACGCAGGAGTATGGTGGGTTACCGCGTCGGCAGTGGGCAACATAACTCTCTATAGCGGCATGGGACCTACAAGGGACGGGCGAACGAAACCAGATATCGTTGCCCCCGGCGAGAATATCGCCGCAGCCAGGGCAACCAACGCCCCAGAGAGGCACTCTGACCCTGACGATGATCACCAAATCTGGCGCGGAACAAGCTTCTCAGCACCCCACGTTGCAGGCGTCGTAGCCCTGATGCTTCAAATGAATCATTACCTCAGCCCGAATGAAATCAAGACAATTCTGACCGAGGATGCCAGACAGGACCAGTTCACGGGCTCAATCAATCCGAGGACGGGCTCACCGCTCTGGGGATGGGGAAAAGTGAATGCGTTAAACTCGACGCTCGACACCATGAAACTTTACGCGGTCAGGGTAGAAATCGATTCGGTAGGGATACCATTAACGACGAATCTGACTCGCGATGGAGAGGGCGTCGCAACGGCTACACTTAACCAAACACGCACGATTATCCTTGAGTTTCAACATGGCGGAAACCACACAGTATCGCTGTCGCCCTATCTGTCGGTGCGACCGGGGGCTCGGTACGCGTTGGAAGAGCTTCCATGGACTTTCTCGTCTGGAGGCGTGAGGAGGTTCCACTACAAATTGCAATTTTTCCTGCAAGTGACATCCGCCTATGGCTATGCCACGGGAACTGGATGGTATGATGCAAATTCAACTGCCGTAGCCAACGCGATACCCCAAGTGATACAGGGGCACCAGTTTCAAGGATGGACCGGTTCGATAAGCTCAGATTCGCAAGCTATTGAGGTGAGAATGGATTCGAGTAAGGACCTGATTGCAACATGGAGGCCAGTATCTGGAGCTGCAAGCATCACCAACATAAGCATCGCCGACATATTGGGATCAGTGATGGCGATCGTCGTTTCCGTTGTGATCGCCCTTGTTGTTCGGTACCGATACGCCAGACGCGCCCTTAGGTGACCGCCAGCTATCGGTCCGACGCGTTATCAGAAGCTTCTTTGACTCCCCTGCGTAGCCTTACAGCAACTCCCCTCTTGAAATGCATCATGTCAACGCCGCTCAAAACAGCCCTTCCTACGCCAACTAAGACCCTGCGCTCGTCGGTAACAATAACCTCTTCCGCCGGTCTAAGGCTGGAATCAGCCTGCACAACATGTTTTGCGAAAACATCTCCCCCGCCTCTAACAACATCGGCCACATCAGTCTGCAGCACCACCACGTTCGGCGGATTCCTGACTCCGGATAACAGGATATTTGCGCCATCAGGGGTCAGTGCCAGATAGCCGTCCCTAGGCCTAAGAGTCGCAATCAAACGACCGTTTCTGTAGATGTGCCGAATCCTTCCGGTTCGCCTCGAGCATTCGACAAAGACTTGCTTATTGAAAAGGGCCGGGCCTATCCCAGTTCCGAACTGGTAATTCGCTACACCCACCAATTTGCGAAGTTGAGTTAAGGTCGGACGGTCCATGTGCTTCGGGTAAACGTACCCGAATAAGCCAATTTAAATTTCTAGTTAGCGCAGAACGACGTCGGGACGGGGACTCTTGAACTGTGATATTTGCGGCAGAGATATTGTGGGGCCAGCTTTCAGGGTGCGAGTTGAAGGAGCAAGAATGCTTGTTTGCAGCAGTTGCCAGCATCTAGGCAAACCGTACAAGGAGGAAACGGGGGTTCCTGTGCGGCAATACACTCCTAGTGCACTTCGAATGCCTAAGACTAGTCACCGAAGGGCTCCCGAATTTCTCAGGGGAATGGAGGAGTCGGAAGTTGCTGACGATTACTCAAAACTCGTACTTCGCCAGCGCATGAAGATGGGCTTGTCCCAGGAGGAGCTAGCCAAGCGAGTGAAGGAAAAGCTGTCTGTGATCCAGAAGATAGAGATTGGAAAAATCGCGCCTGACGCAAAGCTGTGTAGAGAGTTGGAACATGAGTTGAGGATCAAGTTGCTAATTCCGCGCAAGGAGACCGCTGTTCCGAAGATGGCCGCACCGGCGGAGGTCACCCTGGGTGACATCATTAGGATAAAGGGCAAACCGAAGTCTAGTACCGATTAATTCTTTACAACAGTCTTTCCGTGAGCGGTCGGGACGATCTGAATCCTTGCGTTCGTGAACCGCTCCTCGAGCCGAACGTGATTAGATAGCCAATCTAGGAATATGCCCAGCGCGCTGACCTCGCTAATTGGTTGATTGGTTACTGCGACGTTCCAGTCTGCTAACCCAAAGATTTCGCCAGGTACCTTCTCGGCTCCGACTATGATCAACTTATCAGCGCTAGAACGTCTAATCTTTGCGACGACTTTGGGTAATGGTAGTCCGTATGCCGTTAGATGAATGATTCTCCCGCCCCTGTGCTTCCATTCGTTGACGATTGAGCGCCAGGACTTCCCGGCCTCGATTGTGAAGCTTCCTCCGAATTCTTGGGCGACTCGGTTTACTCTCTCGACGAGCTCCTTGTCCTGAACATCGGAAATATACACGCCATCCGCGCCTAAGGTGCGAGCGGTCAAACAGACATGGGTCGTCACACGGTCGTCTCTTGGGATTCTATGTCCGATACGGAGAATTATCACACGAGATTTGCGTCGTGACCTCTTAGCGGCCATTACGATCAGGCTTACCGAGTCTTCACGATGAGATACATTCCTGCAAGAAAGATTATTGATCCGATTACTTCGATTATGCCTACTCTAAAGTAAGTTGCCGCGGGGTTCCACCCTGTGTAACGGAGGTTGAGCCTGCAATATCCATCATTGAGCCTACGAAGAACAGGACAAAACCCAATGTCGCAACCGTTTCCTTCATCTTCGACGGCCTGCGAACGCTAAAACGAACCAAGTTCGTATAAAAAGTTGCCCACCCGCGAAATGCTCACGACAAAGAGTTAATGCGAAGTAAAACGCTAGAACCATAGACATTCATTCGGCGGTCTGCAAATTGTCAGTCTTGGACGAGGAACTCATTAAAGTCGCAAACCTCTTCGGAGGCGAAGAGGCCGTCACCGTTGTCAATAGTTTGAAAGCAATTAGCGAGGGAACTGATGAAACAATAACAAACGACGTCAAGACCCGTTTCAATAAAGAAGTCAGGCTTAACACAGTTAGAAAAATCCTCTACAAACTCTACGACCACGGCCTAGTTTCATGTACCCGCGTCAGAGATGAGAAGACGGGATGGTTCATTTTCTATTGGAGGCTTCAACCCGACCAACTAGACGCCTTCATCCGAAGCCGGAAGAAACGGGCTCTAGACAAATTGAAACAAAGGCTCGACTTCGAGCGGAACCACACGTTCTTCGTATGCAAGACCGATAACGACGTACGTGTTGCCTTCGAAGAGGCGATGGAAACTTCTTTCAAGTGCAGCAAATGTGGGAGTCAGCTGGAAAGCTCCGAGAACGCGGACATGATTTCTGTCCTAGAATCCAAGATCGAAAAACTGGAGGCCGAACTCAGCAGATAAGAAACGCTGAGCCAAATGAAAATCACAATCCTCCAAAGGCCAGGCCACTTCACCTCGAAAGAATTCAGTTCGAACTTAGAGAACACGCTCCACTTTTTGAAAGGCGACCTCGCGGCGTCCATCAAACCTGATGGGTTCTCGCAAAAGGGCTGGGCAAGATTAGACTTGCAAGGCGAAGATTCCGAGGTTCTCAAGGAACTATTAGCCCGTGACCTAGGCCAAGCTCAAACTAACCTTACGAATATAGAAGCGCAAGGAGTTTACGAAGGCATCATTAGCAGCAGGCTTAACGATAACCTAGAAGTTGATATTGGAATAGAATTGCCCACTCCTGTAAATGTCAGAGTTGGGCTTGGTGCTCTGCGGGCTCAACTGGCAGATGGAAAACCTCTACGAGGGAGCGAAATCATTCAGGAATATTGCCTAAATCTTGGCAGCCCGGCTACTGTACGAATAACGCGGCTAGAGCCAGAGGCCCACATCCTTGAAGGCTGGCTTGCGGATTCCCAAATTGATCGCCTTGCAAGCTGGATAGCAACTCGCTTGGACCGCATTCAAATATCCGATTCCTTTAGACGGGAAGTTGAGTATGCAATCAAGAAGTCGGCCATTGAAAGAGACATCGTGTCCGTAGAACAAATGGCATTGACTATGCATTCCGTCGTATGCAAGCTAGGTACTGATGCGGTGGGGTTGATTCCGAAGCTCGGGTCGGTACTCAGGCAACGCCAATTGAACCCCTTTATTCCGAAAAGGATCATCACGCGATGCCGTCCATGGTAAATGAAGAAAGGTGTTCAGATACTTGGCGCTTGCTGGACTCCAGCTATGATTCGGCGTTCCGGAACTTAGCTACCGAAGAAGCATTGGCCCGCAGCGCGAGCTCAAAGAATTTTCGGCCGACGATACGCTTTTGGGTCAATCCCCAATGTGTGGTTCTCGGCCGTTTCCAAAAACCGTCAGCTGAAGTTGATACCTCGGTATGCCAGCGAAGTGGCATTCAGATCGCACGGCGATTTACAGGTGGAGGCACTGTGTTTCATGATAAAGGAAACCTCAATTTCACGATTGTTACTCGACCTGAAATGAAAGCTAACCTGACCAGACTCAATGAAACCGCTTCTGCCATCATCCTCGACGCCCTTAGCGGTCTTGGTTTAGAGGGAAGCGTCCTTTCCCCCAATTCAATCATAGTCGGAACGAAAAAAGTGTCCGGGTCCGCTGCAGCGTTAGGCAGCAGTTTTGTACTTTGGCATAGCTCGATCTTGGTTTCTACCAATATCGAGATTCTGGAATTAGTTCTTGCTCCCAGTAGGAAAGCGAATGTGGCGCACTTCGTGCATAGTCGATGGCATCCTGTGACTACTCTTCAGGATGCCCTAGGCCACAGCATGAGTGTCGACGACGTAAAGTCCCGGCTCATCAAATCTGCGCAAGAGATTCTTTGCGTCAAGCTCGAGGCAGGTCGGCTACGTACCGAGGAAGAAAGATGGTTTACAAACTTATACGATCGGAAATATTCTTCGCCCAACTGGAACCAGAACGGGAAATACGAAGAAATTTAAGAAGGGCTAGGGTGATTCACACAACTATTGCCGTGTGAGTGCGCTCAACGCCTTTCACGGATTGGATTTTCTTCATCACAAGCTCAGAGAGGGTCGTCATATCACGTATTTCTAGGTACGCAATCACATCATAAAGGCCCGTCACCGCGTGAACCATCTTCACACCTCGAACTTTCGTTATTGCTTTAGCCACTGATCTTGAACGCCCTAGCTGCGCCTGAACCAAGACGTATGCTTTGACAACCAAAGAAGACACCCCAACAAGCAGGGCTTAAGGCCTACTTAAAAGGAGCTGAGACGTTGCTACGCGTACTACAGTTAGAGGATGGCGCGCCGAACCTCAGTAAACCCCAAATATGGATGTCCTGCTTTGCTATGTGATTAGAATGCGTTCGGGTTACTTACCTAAGTTCGCTGTTGCAGTTCTTGTGTTAGCTGCGGTCACAATCATCTTGTCAGGACAGGTCAGTCAGGTGGCGGCGAAGGGTTACACCGAAGGAAAAGTGAGTTTCTCCCATCCATCACCTTCCGTCTCACAGGTGGCTGCTACTTCGGGGTCGCAGGACTACTGCAGTTATTACGGTTACTACAATTCGAACTGTAGTAGCTGTAGTAACTACGGCTATGGCTACTCTTACTATGATTGCTATTACGGTTATTACGGCAACTACGGTAACTACTACGGCAACTATGGCATGTACGGCAACTACGGCAATTACTACTCTTACGGCTACCCGTACTACAACAATTACTACTATAACACACCGTCGCAGTATCAATTGACCGTCGCTACTGATCCAACTAACCTTGGGACCATAACTGGGAGTGGAACATACTCTCAGGGAAGCTCCGCATCATTTTCGGTAACTCAGACAGTCGTACAATCCTCCTCGAACACGCGGTACGTCTTCTCCCATTGGAGTGGAGACTATACGGGCGTGGGAAGCAGTGGTACATTAACAATGAACGGGGCGATGAAGGTTACCGCAGTTTACCAGTTGCAATATTATCTCAACGTGAGCGCGCAAGCCCAAAACGCACCGGTACCTGAAGGTGCAGGATGGTACAATTCAGGTGATACAGCGACGTTAACAAGCGGAAGCCAGATCCTCGGAGATAGTTCGAGCAGGCTCGTCTTCCAAGGATGGAGCGTTGACGGACAGAGCACCCAGGCCGGTTCTTCCTTATCGGTCAAAATGGATGCACCTCACAACGTGTCGGCCCAATACAAGCAACAGTACAATCTCCAAGTTCTAACCGACCAAGGCGTTGCCTACGGAGAGGGCTGGTACGACGCAGGCAGCGCAGCCCAAATCTATGTTTCAACGCCCGTTAGCACGTCGTACGGCGTCAATATCATCTTCAACGGCTGGCAGGGTGACATCCAATCCAATAGTCAATCGACCACCGTACAAATGGATAAGCCTAAGACGGCTATCGCTTCGTGGCGCACAGATTCCACGGTCCTCTACCTGACAATTGCTTTGGGAATAATCGCAGTTCTCGTGGCTGGGGCAATCATCGCCTTCGCCGCTGTCGGCCGCGGAAGAGAACATACTTCGGAGACCCATACAAAGACTTCAGAGACCCACACTTCCCATCCCAACCACACCAAGAAGAAAACAGAAGAAGAAACAAAAAAGACCGACTCGAACTGAAACTGAACACATCAGCCTCCCTTTTTCCTACTGCAAGCTCTAATACTCCGCCCCCACCTCCAGGTGGAACGCGGGATGGCCTAGTCTTGAATGTGGAAGAGGTTAGGCAACAGATTCCGTTGCTCGCCGGCAACGTGTACCTTGATAATGCTGGAGCCGGCCCCCCACCCATGAGCGTACACGCGGCCATGCAGTCGTTTCTGGACGAGTGGAGAGACTATGGGGAAAAATGGGAAGCTTGGCTTCTTGAAATCGTGAAAACACGCGAACTCTTCGGCCGCCTCATCAATGCCACTTTGGATGAGGTCGCCTGCATTCCAAACGTTTCATCAGGCCTAGCAGCAATCGCCAACGCCCTTCCCCTGAAGACCCGGACAGAACGTTGTTGTGAGCGAATTGAATTTCCCACCAACGTGTACCTTTGGCACGCCTTGAAGCAGAAGGGCTTGCTTTCTGAGGTAAGAGTTCTAAAGGCGAAGAACGGTCAAATCCCCCCCTCAGACTTTGAGAAAGCGATCAATGACAAAACGGTCGCAGTCTCACTGGATTATGTCTCTTGGATAAACGGCTGCAAAGAAGACATACGGGCTATAACTCAAATCGCGCATTCACACGGCGTCCTAATGTTAGTGGACACGTTCCACGCCGTTGGAGTCATACCAGTAGATGTCCGCAAACTGGGCGTCGATGTGCTCACCTGCGGGACATACAAATGGTTGATGGGCCCACATGGCACCGCATTCCTCTACGTAAACCACGACGCCTTGAAGCGACTTGAACCTGGAATAGTTGGATGGCACGGCATCTCCGACTCGGTCGTCGCCAGGGTTCGTTCCAAACAGGAAACGTTCGAACGGCCCTTTGATCTCGATGGAGTCACACCAGCGAAGGATGCCACGAGATTCGAGTGGGGAACATGGTCGGTTATCACTGTCGTTGGGGCAAAAGCTGCGCTAGAATTCACGCTGAAATATGGGCCGGAAGAACGCGAGCCGTTGGTTGAACGACTAAACGAGCGACTTGTTGACGGGTTGAGGAAGAAGGGAAAGCAAATCACGTCCCCGCTGGAGAAAGGGCGTAGGAGTGGAATTGTCACCTTCCGGGTCGATGATGCGGCGCAGGTTTCGAAGAGGCTTCAACAAGAGCATGTAGTGGTCGCCCCCAGAGTGAACACGTTAAGGGTTTCACCGCACTTCTACAACACAGACCAAGAAATAGACACCCTACTTGAGAAGCTTTGAAGGAACTGAACTAGGAATATTTGACACGGGTCATGAACTTCTCCGGGACGCCGGGCCGGTGCCTTTCACAATAATATTCGATTTTTCCAAACATTTCAACCTGCCAATCAGCCTCCTTGCCACACAATGGTATGCTGCATACGGGTTTGGTTTCCGAATTCTGTGCTACGGCAGTGTTCAAGGTTCGTTCAAGGGGCTGAAACGCGAGGTTTTTCTAAGCTCTTTCGGTTTCGCCGTAAAGAACATACTCGGGGAGTTCGCAACGGAATGGTGGCATAATTGAAAGCACTACAGGTTGACAGGGTGACGAAGAGTTTCGGCGCACTGATGGCAGTTAAGGGCGTCAGCTTTAACGTCGACAGCGGCCAAGTTCTTGGATTGTTAGGCCCAAACGGCTCGGGCAAATCCACGTTGATGAAAATCATCGTCGGAATCCTGAGGCCTGACGCTGGCAGCATCCTAGTTCAGGGGGTAAATGTTGCCAAAGATCCGATCACAGTCAAGAGAATGGTGGGCTTCGTGCCTGAGAGCCCTCGACTGTACGAGTTTCTAACGGGGATAGAGTACCTTGATTTCGTTGCGGACGTCCACGGACTTGAGGCTAGCGTGAAACAAGAGCGGATCACGGAATTCTTGAGGGCCTTAGACTTGGAGGGTAGAGAAAACGAGTTGATTCATGGCTACTCACAGGGCATGAAACAGAAACTGGCAATCATAGCGGGCCTCCTGCATCGCCCACAAATTCTCGTTCTGGATGAGCCTCTTAACGCCTTGGACCCGCGCAGTGCACGTATAGTAAAAGACTTAATCCATAAGCTGAGGGACGACGGCGTTCCAACCATCTTCAGTACTCATGTTCTCGAAATAGCTGATGCTATTTGCGACCGAATCGTGATCATGTATGATGGGAAGGTTCTGGAAGAAGGAACTTCAGAGGAACTAAGGGCCAAAGGAGGAACCTCTGGATCAACGCTCGAAGAAGTCTTCTTGAAGCTAACAGGAACTTCAGATACCCGAGAAATTGTAGAGGCACTTACTCGATGAGAATCAAGACGGTGTACAAGCTCGCCGTCGTCTTGACGCGCTCTCAAATCCGGGGAACTCAACGAAGCAGAACTTTGGCACGCATCTTTGGAGAGCCACGCTTCATTATAGCCGTGGACTTGGCATTGCTCATTGGTCTCGGCTTCTCGGGGTATCTACTGCTTTCAAAGGGCCCTTCATTCCTTCGAGAAGCCATCGTCGGCATGGAAGCGAGCGCCTTGGCGGGCGTTCCTGTCGCCATTGCCTCCGCCGTTATTCTCTTCGGAGTGCTCTATGAAATTAGCCAACCAATTCAGTCCCTAAGTACGGATATCGTGAATTGGCTTCCAATCTCACCGACGGAGTACGTTGCGGGCTCCACATTGTCTGAATCCTACATTTACTCATTCATGCTTAGCCTGCTTCTGGGCGTGTTACTTGGGCCGGCATTAATATTCGGAATGGGTCAAGTGTGGCTTGCCGCAGCCCTAATGGCGACTATCGCCCTAGCAATCGGATCTTGCGTCGTTGAAGTTCTAGACGCAATAACCAACCGAATCTCTTCTAGTTTCTATAAGAAGAGCGGACGCTCCGGGATGTTCTTTCGCCTCGCTCTAACTATAGTGATGCTCGTTTTTGTCCAATTGCTCTTCAGCGGACAGATAATCGGGTACCTGCTGCAGAGTGTAATTCAAACTGTGGAAATTGCATGGTTTATTCCAGTAGTGTGGCCTTCAGTTGCAGTCTTAGGGGTTTCGCACGGAAACATACTCACCTTTCTTGAATTCGCAGCCCTTTCTGCCCTCTTCACGCTAGTTCTGTTTGAAGTTGCAGCAAACTTCCGCGCAAGGTTCTGGGTGCCCGTTCCTGTTGCGATTAGGCTCTCCACCCAAACTTATCATGCCCCCCGCCTACGCTTGCACGTCCCTTGGATTGGAATCGGCGAATCGGCCATTCTCCGGAAAGACATGCGCTCGCTGACGAGGAGAAGGGAGATGGCCAGGTTCCTAGCAATTCCCTTTGTCCTAGCTGTCTCCCTGGGCCTTTCATTCTTCCCCCTCGGGGGCGAATCAATGTCCGACGCCCCTGGACTGTTGGCAATCATTCCCCTCTACTTACTTCCCATAGCAATTTTCGTTGGACTCCTCTCAATGACCAGCATAGGTCAGGAAGGATACGCTGTCTGGAACCTTTACGCGGCACCAATAAATCCAAGTAAACTTCTAAGGGCGAAAATGCTGTTTGCCATAATCTTGGGCTTATTATTCGGCGTGGGCATGCTGGCCGTGTTCAGTTTCCTCCTAAGACCCCTGGCAGCTTACTTCTGGGTCATTCTAGCGCTTGGATTAGCGGTTGTGTTTGAGGAGTCAGCGATTGGAATTTGCTTCGGGGCTCGATTTCCCGACTTTCGTGAAATGGTCCGCAGCCGATACGTCGGTGTATGGGGTTCCCTACTGGGTATGTCGGTGGGGATCATTTCGGCAATGCTCACCGCTTTCCCGATCATAATCTCGGTTATCCAATACCACTCGATTATACCACAACTGGTGAGTCTTAGTTTCATATTTGCGTTCGCAGTGTTCGTCGTTGCTTCTAAACTCGCGAACAGCCAAATCAAGCTTCTACTTCAGAACATTCGAACCTGAACACAGCATTGCTTGTGGTGGGCCGGACCGGATTTGAACCGGCGACCTTTGCCGTGTAAGGGCAACGTTCAGGCCAGACCGTGCGTCTTCTAACCAGGCTGAACTACCGGCCCGCTCATTCCGAGAATGCTCCTTGGCCCGTATAATTTGCCTTATTGAAGCTTCTCATGGAGACGCTAAGCCTCAAGGTTGAACACGAGGTAAACCGATGGCCAAGCGCCCAGGCCCTTAGTCCTTCAGCTTTCCGCTTCAAATTGGTTGAAGGAACTATTTTATACGGTGCCGAAGGTAGACCGGCGGGGACCGAACTTGGTAGTAAAGGAACCCGTTGTGTACGTGAATGGGGAATGGCATCCCAAATCGCGCGCGTCAATTTCCGTCTTCGACCACGGCATGCTCTATGGTGACGGAGTATTCGAAGGAATACGGGCGTACAATGGGGTTATCTTTCAATTCAAGGAACACCTAGAACGCCTCTACAGTTCGGCGAAATCAATCAAACTCCAAATCCCGCTTTCCCCAGAAGACATGACGAGGGCAGTAGTTGAAACCCTCAAACGGAACGGCCTGAAGGACGCGTACATACGTTTGGTCGTCACAAGAGGCGTTGGCGACCTAGGCGTGGACCCGAGAAAGTGCCGAAGGGCCACAGTGATAATCATAACGGAATATGCGGACCTAGCCTTTGGCACAATTGTAAAACAGAGAGGAATTTCAGTCATTATTTCGTCGGTTCGCCGCGACGCCGTCGACGCCACTACGCACGAAATAAAGTCGTTGAATTATCTGAATAGTGTGCTCGCCAAACTTGAGGCCGCTGATGCTGGCGCCGATGACGCCCTCATGCTTGATAGAAACGGGTTTGTCTCCGAAGCTACGACTACGAACATTTTCATAGTGAAAAAGGGTGAGATATTCACGCCCCCATCTACTGCCGGTATACTGCCTGGCGTCACAAGGAAGAGAATAATCAGGCTGGCAAGGGAATTGGACTATAGGTGTGCCGAGAAGGGGCTGACACCCTACGACGTTACCAATGCTGACGAGGCGTTTCTGACAGGGACACTGTCGGAAGTTGTCCCGCTCGTCAAAGTGAGAGGGATAGAGATCGGGGATGGTAAAGTTGGACCTATCACGCGGAAGATTATGGAGGCCTTTGTGAAGATACGAGCTGACCCGAAGGACGGCCTACCAATCTACCAAGAAACCGAACGGATCATGGCCCGCAGATAAGATCAAATCGCCCGCTTAGAACACATGGCTGAAGGCATGGGTACCGGACGGTACCACCCACGCCAGAAGAAAGATAGCGAAAACAACGCGGTTAACCTTCAAGAATAGCTACGGCACGAACATGTGAAGTTGAGCCGCTTATCTTAAGGGGAAGTGCCAAGAGCGGAAACCTCGACTGTTGAATCTTTTCCAAATTGCAGAGGTTCTCCAAGACTAGAATTTCAGCTCGCATCAAAATTGAATGCGCTGGGTAACCTTTCCCACCATCCGGGTCCAGGCTGGGAGCGTCAATACCAACCATAAATGGACGTTTGAACTCTAGAAATTCTGCCCCGTTTTCGCTTAGGTAAGGATGCGCTGGAACACTCATGTCGCGTAAGGAACTACCCCAACCTGTGTGCAGAATAACAGTCTCCCCTTCGCGCAACGCTAAGCCCGCACGTTCTTCGGCCGCTTCCAAGTCCTCATCATCGATCGGCTCCCCAGCTTTCTTGTTCCGAAGATCGAGGAGGACTGCTTCTGCCATGAATGAATCCAGCCCGAACTGATCAATTCCCTTCCCCCCACTAAATAGGTAAGCTGGGGCTTCGAATGCGCGTACCGACGTGAGTATCACGTAACACGATGTCAGAAGAGAGCTCAGCAGTGAGGTCCAGAATTCTCAAACATCAATCCTCCGTCTTCTTACACACTGCGCCAGGCAATCATTAAAGGCATCAGGGAACGCTCGAAGACAAGCAGTGAGTTAGATGCACAAGCCTCAACCCCGTTTGGGGTTGTGTTGACCACACGTCGGTATCATAAGCCCGTTTGTGCCCATTTCAGTTTGAAAGCTTCTCACATACTCGCCGAGACCATTTCAGTGGCCTCGCAAAATCCCGCGCTCTTTTTAGCGAACTAAGGGGCATTCTCATTTTAGAGGCGTGAAAATCAGTTAGGGGCCAAGCTATGCAAAGCACGATACCACCGGGTCAATCTTTCGCGAAACGCTGGGCAATCTACGCGGCACTTGGCGTCCCAGAAATCAAACTTGATGCGTGGCGCTTGTCCACGAAGGGTCTTGTGGAGAAAGAACTCAACCTCAGCTTCGCCGATTTGCAAAAGCTACGCCAAGTTAAGCTCACGCGCGACTTTAGTTGTGTTACCAGTTGGTCGATTAAGGATGTTGTATGGGAGGGCGTTGCCTTCCGGAGCTCGCAGAAGTTAACCGGAGTTAAGCCTGAGGCGAAGTGGGTGATGTTCCGATGTGCGGACGGTTACACGGCTCCTGTTCCACTTGAGGATGCGATGGTTGAAGACTCTCTAATCGCTTTCAAGATGAATGGCAAACCAATCCCAATCCAGCAAGGGTTTCCTGCGCAGTCCGTTCATCCCACAACTTTACGGATGGAAGAGCGCAAAATGGCTGACAGCTATTGAGTTCCTAGCCGGCTACGAAGATGGTTACTGGGAAAACTTCGGTTATCATGAACGAGGAAACATTTGGGACGAAGAGCGCTTCAAAGGCCAAGGCGGAAAACATGTTCGGCATCGTGGGCTTGGATCAATTCCTGTGTGAAAATGGTCCGCGGCCTTTCGTGTAGATTAATCCTGACCTGCATCCCCAAACCCTTTTATGAGCATATTCCCCGCTAAAGCCAAGGCGAGCATATTGGACAGCGTTGTGCATTTTGAGATCCCCGTAGACAAGATGGATCGCACGCAGAAATTCTACAAGGAAACCTTCGGTTGGTCGATCAACGCTATCCCAGAGATGGGTTATACTTTAGTCGGGACGACTGCGACGAACGAACAGGGACATCCAACTGAACCTGACGCGATAAACGGTGGCATGCTTGTACGCGAGGAACCCGTTAAACACACCGTGGTCACAATCACGGTCAAGAGCATCGACGACGCCGAAAAACGACTCCAGAAGAACGGTGGAAAGATGATCCGAAAGAAAATGCCCGTGGCAGACATGGGCTTCGCCGCGTACTTCCAAGACACTGAAGGGAACGTGGTCGGCCTGTGGGAAACTAAGACACAATAGTGGCCCGGTTGCCCGAGCAACTTACCTCTGAACTGAAGAAGGCATTATTCGGCTGGTTCTACCCCGCAAAATATAATCTGGAAAAGTGGGCGTATGCACTTCAACGTATCTCAGGCATAGCCGTGACAGGTTACTTCCTAGCCCACATCGTGGAAACTGGTAACGTAGTGGGAGGGTTGGGCGTCTGGAGCATTCCCTCATTCGACATCGCCAGGGATGTTTGGCAAGCAACCTTTCATTTCTTGGACAACCCGTTTTTTGATACAGGTCTTATCGTCATCGGTTTCATGCTAGCGTACCACACCATAAACGGGGTCAGGCTAACTCTCACCGAGTTCGGATTATTGCAAGGGCGGCCTACAAGACCTGACTTTCCCTACGAACCAAAATCCTTCTCGAAAACACAACGAGCATTATTCTGGTTAAGCGTGCTCTTCGCGGCTGCCACAGCGGTCTATGCGCTGAACGTTTTCTTCGGGGTTTGAGCGATGAAAGAGTCCACGAAGATGCTCATTCACTATGCTACGGGCCTGGGCATACTTGTTGCTGGTGGCCTACACCTTTTCACAGTCTTCTTGACCGGCCCCTATCTTCAGAACCTTGCCTTTAGTGGCGGTCCATACTCTGTAATCGAAGTATATCGTAATGTAATGCTTGCCGCCACGCTTGAGCTGCTCCTGATATTCGTGGACTATCACGGTTGAACGGGATCAGGGTCATCCTCATCGAATTCCACCAGGGACAGAAATGGGAGCGTGGCGTATCATGGATTCTGACCGTAGCAGGGATACTCCTGCTAGTCTACGGAACCAGAACAATCCTGATTGCAAACGCACTCGCCTGAAGAACAATCACCGTTGGAAAACACAGTTCTCGAATCTGAGAAGGACCGCGCCCAACAAATCCTCAACATCCTCCGCGCTAAGCTGGTTATACGTGAGGAAGACTTCGCGACACTAACCGTGGCAAAGGAATCAAACGACCTATTCCGTATTCTTGTCGTAATCGTTCTCACCCAGAACTGCACGGACGTCGCTGCGCTCAGAGCATTCAGAAACCTCGACCAGGAAGTTGGCGTAACCGTACGCCAGCTAAGCCAAGCAAACGTCCGAACGATCGAGAAGGCGATTCATGTTGCAGGTTTGCACAAGCAGAAGGCGAGAGGATTGAAGAGGCTAGCCCAAGTCATTGCCGAACGGTACATGGGAAACGTTGAAACCGCCTCAAACGGCCCACTTGAAGATGTACGTGTCGGCCTACAGGAGTTGCCGAGAGTGGGGCGTAAAACAGCGGACGTTCTGCTCGGCGTTTTGGGCCGTCCCACAATCTCGGTTGACACACATGTCGACAGAGTGTCGAAACGGCTCGGCTTAGCTCCAAGAAGGGCGGCGTATGAGAAGGTTAGGGCATCGTTGATGCACTTGTTTCGTGAAGAGGATTCGCGCTTCGTCCCACTATTTTTCATGGCACATGGCCGGCAGACATGCAAAGCCCGCAGGCCACTCTGCCCCACGTGCCCTGTAGAAAAGCTGTGTCCTTACCCTAGCAAAACACGCTAGGTTGCCTCTAATTTCACCAAAAGATGTAGCAGCCTGAAAATAGAGGACTCAGGTTACCATATCCGTGCAAGAAAGCTCCCGAACTTATTCGCGGAGATGAATTGCGCTTGAGAAACAGTTTCAACCACCTCTCAGGCCTAAGTGGAGCTTAGAGGTTTTGTTGGTGGGCGTGTCGCTCGTGAAACTGCAACGAACAATCCATGCCAAGCTCATTCTAGATAGGGAAGGCAAACGGGAAGCCGTCGAACTGCGAATACAATGCTTGGCAGCGTCAACTGCGAGGAAACAACGAACAACTCTATTCAGCAACGAAGCAGCAAGCAGAACGCTTCAAGCGGCGAGTGAAGAAACAGAACCACCGCGGCATTAAGCCACGAGAGTACCCGATAATTCTCCGACACGACTGCGTAAAAGTGCAGTACAAGAAGGATTCAGTTTTCAAATGGTGGATACGAATCCCAGTCAACCCGAAGAGCATCTGGGTTCCAATCCAACTACCATACGAGCAGGAACCGTTGCTCAAGTATGACACACGTGAATGCAAACTCATCCGAGACGGAGAGAACTGGTTCGTGAACATCACCATCCAGAAACAGACGCGCTTGAAACGCAAGTACGCAACTGTTCTCCCTATAGACGTGGGCATCCGTAAGCTCGCCACAACCATCGAACAGGGCAAACCACACTTCTACGGGAAGAAGGTTCGGCAGACAAGAGGCAACTACTTCAGACTTAGGCGTTCCGTGGGCAAAGGCAGAATCATCAGGAAGTGGAAGCATAAGGAACAGGAAACCGTCAAACATCAAATCCACACGATAACGCGACGGATAGTGGACAAAGCCAAGCAGACGAATGCGATCATAGCAGTCGGCGACTTAGAAGGCATCAGAAACAATGACAAGGGCAGAAACTTCAACCGTCGCTTGGCAAGTCAGCCTTTCTACCTCTTCAAGCAATACTTAACCTACAAGGCGAACTGGGAAGGCATACGCGTCCTAACAGTTCCAGAAGCCTACACTTCGCAGACCTGTAGCCGCTGCGGCGTGAGAGGACAGCGTGTCGCTGGAAGATTCTCATGCCTAGACTGTGGACTCAGGGTTGATGCGGACGTGAATGGCGCATGGAACATAGGGAAACGGGCTCATGGACTACTAGCCCATGAGACGGGGGGCCTATTGACAGTCCCCAGAACTCTAGCCGTGTGTGAGCCATGAAGAGCCTCGAAAGACTAGAGAATCTCCCGACTTCAGTCACGGAGAGTGTCAAGAGGCGCGCCTTGGTCTGGCTTTATAGACTAAGATGTAGCCCAGCCCACCAAGCAGAATCCCAAGGATTGTTACGCTCGCGAAAGCTGTTATGGGCATTAGAAAACGCGCCAGAACTGAGCTCTCCACTTCCTTCAATGAGAGGCCCATCCCGCCTAAGGTTGTTGTAAGTGTTGCGATACCCGTTAAGTAACCAGCGTAAATCACTAACCAAGTTGCACCAAGGATTCCGATATTGCTTATGATAAGGTGAAGCCAGGCTAGTGCGCTGAACTTGCCTTTGTAAAGGCTCTTCAAGTTTACTTCCAAATATTGGTAGAAGAGTGCCGTCACAGCCATACCCACAACCCCGATCACAATGTACGCAAAGTAGCCGAGCGCAACCCAGATACCAGGGATTGTGGCGGAGATAAGAAGCGAGATGGGTGGGCTAAGGTAACCAGTTTCCCCCAACACGAAGAAACCTGTCAAAGCAGCGGCAAGTGCGCCTTGAACAATAGCTGCCCAAACAAAACGCGTTGCCCACCTACTCTCAGTAGCCATAACCGAGATTTCGCGTGCAATCGACTCGGCAAGTTGCTTCATTTCGGCTTGCTCGTCCAACCTGTTTCACCCGGAGTTCGCATGCAACATGCTGAGCCTAAAAGAGGCTTTCTAGTAGGTTTCAGCAATGAATTAGCGCGCAGGTTGAATCAAATCGCCATCGTGATCGTTATGGACCACACGTTAGGCGTCCCTGCCTTATGTCTCCTATTCTGGCGGAATCTCTTTGAAAGCTAGAGATATGTTCAAACCTTCATTCTTACGCCTGACCTTTGTAATTACGTACAGTAGAGCGCCTAGTACGAATGTAGCGGCGATGTATCCGTAGGCGAGTGGATTGCCGCCCCAAACTTTCGGATAGCTTAGGAACTCATAAGTCAAGTAGGCGAAGACAAGGGATTGCAGCACTCCGGCGACCGCAAGAAGAACCTTGGAGCCTCCCTTTTCCTTTCTCACAGCATAGATTGCGGCGGCAATTCCTACGAAGGCGAAGTAAATCATAGATGCCATTACGGCACCGTAAAGCGAGGAGATCGTTCCGTAAAGAAAGGCGGCTAGACCGATCAGGATTATGGTTACTCCGAGGTCAAGTAAGTGGGCGACGACGGGCGACCCGTATTTCGGGCTTACGTAGGCCAGCTGGGAAGGAAGATACCGATCGAAGGCTTGTGCTAGCATATACCTGGAAATGGTGATTATGCCGAAGGCCAAGATTGCAACTGTCAGCACTATCCAGCCTATTCCTATTATCGACGCTTGCACGAAATTCGATGATACGCCCATAGCCAAAGTCCAGAAATTGAAGGAGTAATTGTTCACGAGAGTAGGGTTTGACAGGGCTGCAGTCGTGAACTGAAATCCTCCAGCGTAGTACATGGATGCGTAAGGGATGGTTACTACGAGGAAGGCTAGTAAGAGCGAGATTGGAACATTCCATCTGGATGCGTTTCCCTTCAACTCGGACCCTACTGAGGGTGCGGCGTTAAACCACGGATATGTGAAGAGAGCGAAGTAAGGCATCATTAAGAGAGTAGACTTCAAATCGAAAGTGGGGCCGGAATAGGAACGGGCAAGAGAAGCGTAAGTCGTATTTGGAATATTCAACCCGTTAATGTATTTCTCTACGCCGGCGGTGCCTGCCGCAAGTAGTGTCACGACGGCAAGGGCGACGGCGGCCATGCCAATAATCCAGAACGTTGAGATTAATTTGAATCCGAGCCTCGGCTTCAGTATGTTGATTGCGACTAGCGCAAACACCAGGACAGAGGCCAACAAGAACTGCGAGAACGGATCCGAACCCGATATGTTACCTGGTAACGCGAGACCCAGCATGCTCGAGGAACCGAGGGATAACCCCACCGAACCAACAGCGAAGACCGCAGACAATGCTATGAGCGCAAGGTAGGGCATAGTCTCCACAGTGATGCCCGTGAACGTTACAGTGCTTCCGAGAAAACCGCCAAGTGAGCGCGACAGCCACACATAATCCCCTCCGGTTCTCGACACTCTACTCGACATCATCGTGTAAACAATCATTTGCGGAACCGCCAGTAACGCGGCGATCGCTGACCCGAAAACGAGGTTGACGCCTGAAACTGTCGGAAGCGCTAGCATCGTGAATCCAACCAGCGCCAACGCCGCACCTACAGACATGTAACTGACGTTTATTGCAATGGCGTCAAGTAACGAAACTTTCTTTGTTAGTCCGGTAGCATCCCTAAGGAATATCTTAGAGGACGATGTCAACTCAAACAAACCCGTTCAGTTTGGTCGGGCCAAACGCATATGCATCCGCACTACACATAAAAACAAATCTAGATTCGAAACCATTCTGCCTGTGAATTGCATTGGTCAAAACGGTAGTCATTGGGGCAATAAACTGGGACACAAACCTCTTCATTGACAGTTTTCCTCGAAAAGGCGAAGAAGTAGTCGTTCGCCAGATCACCCATGTCCCAGGTGGGAAGGCAGGAAACGCTGCCGTTGCAGCGGCAAGACTGCTGGGGCCTAATCAAGTCGCCATACTGGGAGGGCTCGGCAAGGACCCGATTGCCTCCGATCAAGTAAGAATATTCAAAGACGAAGGTGTGGACGTTTCAGGATTGAAATTCAACGAGGACGTCGAGTCGGGACAAGCATACATCGTCATTGACGCAAAGGGAGAAAACATTATCCATACTCACTTTGGCGCAAATGCCAAAATTAACCCTGATGACCTAGGCAATCCGACACGACGTGAACTAGTCACTAAGTCAGCTGTCATCACAATAATGGACCCCCCTTTCGAGACCGCCCTAAAGCTGGCTAGGGAAGCACGAGAACTCGACAAGGTTATCGTATGGGACCCTGGCGTAAAATCTAGAAGGGGCGTCAAAGGTTCCGAAGAAATCCTGCAAAAGGTCGATTACGTGATCGCCAACGAATCTGAAGTATCGCTTTTGACCGGAATGAAGAATCGAGATGCGGCTGCCCGCGAGCTGTTGAAGATTAACGGCGAACTCAGAGTCGTGGCTAAGTTAGGTGCCAAAGGTTCGATCATGTACAGCGCACAGGACCAAATAGTATCTCATGCCCTCGACCTGAAATCACTTGGCATGAAGGTTGTGAACACTGTGGGTTGCGGCGACGCATTTCTCGGCGCCTTTGTAGCTGCATTGTCCGAAGGTCGCAGCGAACCCGAGGCATTGAATTGGGGAAACGTGGCAGGCGGCCTGAAGGCAACACGAGACGAAACACGGGGTAGCCCAAACCGCGAGTCCCTCCTGAAACTTCTTGCATGAACGCTAGTGGTGCGATCTCATTTTAGGGAACCAAGAAAGTCCACCACTTCTCTCAGCGAACTAATTTTGCGATCCGGCCTAATTTCAGAGTCCGGAACCCGCCTGTCAGACCTAGACAACGCGAACAATGAGCTCGGTTGTTTCCTGAAGCCCTCTGGGATGGGGTAGTCCAAGAGTACGGCCTTCATGCCGGCGTTCTTAGCACCCCAAGCATCCGCCTCGGGGTCATCGCCAATATGCACAACTTTGGCTGGTTCTGTTCCGAGTGCGACCGCTGCTTTCTCAAATATCAGCCTATCCGGTTTTCTTGACCCTACTTCGTCGGAAAAAACGGTTGAATTGAAGAAACCCAATACGCCATACTTCCTGAGTAGGTCGCGTAGGGCCGTGCCCGGGCTTCGGCCTGTGTTGCTTACTAATCCAATCTTGTGGACTCGGTCACGCACTTCTTGCAGAGTTGCGACGGCATCACTATTAAGCTCCGGAGGAGCAGCGAAAATCGGTTCAACGTAGGCGCTCTCTAGCCTCCCAGCGATCTGTGAATCCACGGTAAAATCGGTCAGGCCCGCGGCACCAATGATCAACCGAATCTGTTCCATCGTCGGGAGCTCTTTGTTGCTGCGCCAAATTGCTTGTAACTGGGAAGCACTCTGCTCGTAACCTCTCTCTACGTCTGCTAACGAAATACTGAGGCCTGAATCCGAAAGTATCCTGTAGATCCCTTCGTACCTCATTCTATTCCTGGCATCGTCTAGTTCCGGTTGGTCGATGAAGAGCGTTCCCCAAAGGTCGAAGGTAACGGAAATGTCTCTCTTGTTACTCGTCACTTGATTCCGGCCTTTCTAATTTCGCTGGCTATCAACGGGGCCACGCTTACGCGGCTTATTGGACTCGGAATGGTGTCAGTCCCAACCACGCTAGTTACTCCAGCCTTCTGAATCTTCTCAAGCGCGCCGTTCGCTAGGATGGGATGGGTGCAGGCAACGGCGATTTTATTCGCTCCTTGCGATAACAGTATTCTCGAAGCTTCCACGATCGTCCCTCCGGTGCTGATTATGTCATCCACGATTAAGACATCGCGCCCCTTGGCATTCGACTTCCTAGGGCGCACTTCCACATGCGCATCTCCAAGCCGCTTCTTCTCGAAAACATCGTAGTCAGTTTCCAACCTTTCGGCGGCGATTTTCGCCCACTGCTCAGCCTCAGCATCGGGCCCAATTACTAGGGGCTTCTTGACCTCGCCCGTCTCCTTAGCGTAATCCGCTAGCAAAGGCATCGCAGACAGATTATGGGACGGTATTCTGAAGACTTCTGAAGAGTTCAGAACTCGATGCTGGTGCATGTCGATCGTGTAAATCTCGTCAGTCCCTACGCTCTCCATGAGTTTACTGACAGTTCTGAAGCTTAGCGCCTCACCAGGCTTGAACCGTTCATCCTGTCTCGCGTAGGCGAAGTAGGGTATGAATGCGGTTACCCTGCTGGCTCCGAGATCCTTCAGTGTGTCAACAAGCAGTAGATATTCAAACAGCAATTCGTCAGGCGTATGGTGTATTGATTGAATAACCGCAACGTTCTCATTCTTGACATCGTCGAGGACACGGAGGTACTTTTCCCCGTCTGGAAAACGTCGGACCTCCAACCCTCCTGCTTTCAAATGGAGTTCCTGTGCCACCTTCGAAGCCAGGGCCTCGGATGATGAACCACCAATTACTATCAATCCGCAAAACCACGGCCTGACCCGTATCCGATGCTCAAATAAAACTTGTTTGAGACGGCCCTCAGTCCTTCAAATCGTCGATCGCGTCGACAAGCTCTTGAAAGTCAGTTATTTCTCTGTGGGGAACGTTTCCCTTGCGGCATGCCTCCGCCAGTTTAGAGCCCTTGATTGCGAATGAGAAATCAGCCTCTCTCGCCGCCGGAAAGTCGCCTAACCCATCACCTATGTAGATTACCCTTTTGTCCTGTTCCTTGTGGTGTCTGACTAAGTCATCTTTGAAGTTGATTGACGCCTTGCCGAATTGTTTCGGCATATTCACTTCGTAACCTTCGCCGGTGTATTTCGATTTCGGGGCGTATATTTCCACGAACTTCAACCAACCCTTGCGATCTAGGAAATGGCGAATACAAAACTCGAGCCCGCCGCTGACAACAATGAGTGGTAAACGTTGCTTCTTGCAATACTCAATTAGCTTGTCGAAGTTTGGCCTGAGAACCACAACCTTGTCTAGCTCGTCCAATATCACTTTCTCTGGAGCGTTGATCATGGCAAACTCATTTCGCAGAGACTCTTCAAAGCTAATCTCACCGCGCTCAAATTGCTGATCGATACGCCTCCAGCTAGGATCTGCGAAGCGCTCCAATGCGAATTCGGCGGTGTCGATGTTGACAATTGTCTCGTCGAAATCGCTCATGACGACCACCTTGCTGAGGTCCATCCGAATCATCTGGGCTCTAGTGGGGCTTGAGTAAGGGATTAAAGCTAAAGGCAGATGGGTCTTGCGGGGTCAAGGAAGGCACGTTGCGTAGGATAACAATCGTACTCGCCCAGTGGTGTCCACACTGCGTACCCCTATCCCTAGAGAAAGCGCAGAAAATGGCGGAGGAATTGAACGTTGAGTTGCGCGTCCTCGACATAGACAAACCCGAGTTGACGAAGGTTGCTGACGCTCGTAATGGAACAGGGTGACTTTGCGGAGGATTACCTAGTACCGCAAGTATTCATCGAGAGGGACGACGGGAGCACGGAGCACATTTTCACAGGATTCTCGGAAGGAGTTCATGTTACGAGCGCGAGGTGGGATGATTTCTTTGCCAGCCAGTACTACAGAGACTTAGTCGGCTCGGCACGCTAGCTTCGATTTCCGTTCTTCGCTTTGCAAGAAGGGCAGAGCCGTTCTAACGAGCTTCGGTTGTGCATGAACAACTTCATGCACCCAGCTTTCGACCCATCCCCCACGCAAAGTGAGACAGCCTGCTGTTTTTGCTCTTCCGTCTTGGGGTACCTAGTCCAATAGATTTCGTGTATAACGCCACCTTCCCCAAATCTGGATTTGAGGGCCTCTTGCGCATCTCTTCCGAGCTCCCATCCGTGGCGAGAAGCGACCCGGATGTCTCTGTGGTTGATGTTCTCTGGTCCAACCTGAGCGCGGAGCATACGTTCAAACCATTCGCTGTCTGGTTGTGTGCTAAAGTAAACTACTTGTGAAACAAAACCGTCAGGGCAAACATAAGCACCAACGAGGCGGTCCGAATTCTGTGAAACAACCTTCATCGTTGTAGGCTTCTCGCAGTGTCGGAAACACTTTCCTGTGAAATTCATGTACTTGAGAACGAACTCCGGAAACTGATCCATGAACTTCGCCTGAAACCGGCCCTAGGATGATTGAGGATGGTTTAAAGCGTTCCACTTGCGAGCTTGCCCGGAATTCAATTGCGGACGCGTGGGATACTCGCCTTAGGCATGATGACGTTAGGGACTGTGCTCATTGCGTTTGCAATCGTTTCGATTCTAACTCACTACGCACTCTTCGCAAACGTATCTGTCTTGGGTGCTGTAGGCGCCCTTCTGCTGGTTATCGGCGTGTTACTTCTGATTACAGAGCTTATGGAAGATTGGCTCAGCAAGGGTCAGACTGCATTGGTTGATGGCCTTCAGGCAGGGTAGTCGCAGTTCCATCGATTGCGGCGAGATGATTGCTTTGAACATCCGACCCGAGGAATTGCTCGATGTCGCTACCGCGAGCGCCGAGGAAGCTGGAAAGAAGCTTCTAAGGCTGTTTCGAAGCTCGAAAAGGCTCTCCATTAGGCGGAAGTATGACTATCCAGGCAGCGTCGTCACAAACGCTGACATAGAATCTGAAAGAATCATTTTGGGAAAGATTAGGCGAAGTCGAATAAAATCCATTGTTAACTCGGAGGAAGCCGGCACCGTAAACTACGGTTCACGTGACATTATTTGGGCTTTGGACCCACTCGATGGGACACTGAACTATGTGAAGAGGATCCCATATTTTGCCGTCTCAATCGGCGTACTACTAAATGGCGAAGCTGTGGCGGGCGCGATATACAACCCTGTTTTGGATGAAATGCACACCGCATGCCGGGGAGAGGCGCCTATTTGAACGGAAAGCGGATCCATGTCTCCAACACTAGGTCGCTCAAGAATTCGGCCCTCATTTTTGAGTGGTGGGACAAGGAGCACTCGATACCTGACCCACTGGAACTAGAAAAGCGCCTGTACCGTTTTACACGTAGTCTGCGGTCTCCGGGAAGTGTTGCGTTGAATTTGTGTTCTGTGGCTTCCGGTAGATTCGATGGTCTCGTTACGGTTTTCCGAAGATCCCCAATCTACGAAACTGCGGCGGGTTGTTTGATTCTTGAGGAAGCTTCTGGCAGAATAACAAACTCGTCAGGCGAAAGTTGGAAGCGTTTCTCTGATTCCATCTTAGCAGGTGGCCCAAGAATCCACAGACAGCTGCTATCCTTAGTTCGAAGACTTTGATCAACACTAATCTCAGAGGCCTTCCCGGGCGAGCCCCTCCACGAGTTCGCGTTGCCGGGAAGTTAGTGTCGACGGGGTCTTTACCTGAACCACAACGAGTTCATCTCCTCTACCATTTTCGCGAAGGCTTGGCATTCCTTTCCTCCTTAGGCGGAAGATGGCTCCGGTCTGAGTTCCAGGAGGCATAACAATTCTCGCTGGCCCATCCAACGTGGGAACTTCAACTTCACCGCCCAGAACCACCTTGGAAAGGCCTACGCTAATATTGCAGCGGAGGTCGTTTCCCTCTCTTCTAAATACCTCATGTGGCCGGACGTTAACGACAACGTATAGATCCCCTCTTTGTCCACCATCATCCGCTGTGTCCCCCTCGCCACGCATGATCAACTGAGAACCTGAATCAACGCCCGGAGGAATCCTTATCTTGATTCGTCTGTGGCGCTCAACAATCCCTGCACCTCGACATAGGTTGCAGGGCTTCTCAATTATCGTTCCTCTGCCACGGCATTTCCGGCATGGCTCAATTCGAGCAAAATGCATGAAGCCTTTAGTTTGGACATGTTGAATTTGGCCCCTGCCTCCACACTCTGGGCATTTCTTCGGCGAAGTCCCAGGCTTCGCCCCCGTCCCGCCACATTCTGAACATCGTTCCCTCCTGGGAACTTCAATTTCAGTAGCCAGCCCAGAGTACGCCTGCTCCAGAGATATCTCTAGATCGTACCGTAGGTCTTCGCCACTCGGTGGGCCACGTGGGCCGCGGCCCCCAAAGAAGACGTCGAAGATGGAATCGAAGCCGCCAGACCCGAAACCGATGTCTCTGAATATCTCGTCGAAGTTTACGCCACGAAATATGTCCTCTGTAGAGTATCGTGAATCTATTCCCGCGTGACCGGAACTGTCGTATTGTGCCCGCTTATCTTCATCTGAAAGTATGGCGTAAGCTTCGGAGATTTCCTTGAATTTCTCTTCAGCGCCGGGGTCTTTGTTTCGGTCAGGGTGGTACTTTAGTGCAAGTTTTCTGTATTCATTCTTAAGTTGGTCCTTACTGGCGTTGCGCGGCACGCCGAGTATATCGTAATAGTCACGCTTCGACAATGCTGGTCGGCCGCGGTGTCATTGTTACTTCTTGTCGTCTACAACCTTGTAATCTACATCGACCGGTTGTTCCTGGTGGTCAGCTGTGGGGGCGGATGTTGATGGGCCGGCTGATGCTGCTTGCTGCTGGGCCACCTGCTGGTAAGCCGCAGGTTCCAACTTCCTGCATAATTTTCTCCAATGCTTCGAACTTTTGTTTAATGGCTCCAGCATCCTTACCGGCCATAGCCTCCCGTAGCTCCGACGTGCTCTTCGTGATCTGTTCGGACTGTTCCTTTGAGATCTTGCCCGCAGCTCCTTGGTCAGTCGTTCTGCACTGTAGATTAGGTTGTCAGCTGAATTTCGAAGGTCCGCCTCTTCCCTGCGTTTCTGGTCGTCGGCCGCGAACTGTTCAGCTTGCTTAACCATCTTCTCAATGTTCTCTTTCGGAATCTTTGTAGAAGCAGTTATCGTAATTTTTTGTTCTTTGTTTGTGGCCAAGTCCTTCGCAGCTACGTTCAGGATGCCATTGGCATCTATGTCAAATGTGACTTCGATTTGTGGCACTCCACGCGGTGCGGGCGGGATTCCGGTCAAGTTGAACATGCCCAGGGAGACATTGTCAGCTGCCATCGGCCTTTCGCCCTGGAGAACATGCACCGTTACCGTGGTCTGGAAGTCGGCCGCGGTCGAGAAAATCTGGCTTCTTCTCGTCGGAATAGTTGTATTCCTGTCAATTATCTTCGTAGAAACGCCGCCGAGAGTCTCAACGCCGAGGGACAAAGGCGTAACGTCAAGGAGCAACAGATCGCGAACTTCACCTCCGATAACGCCCGCCTCGATAGCTGCCCCAGTAGCAACACATTCCATCGGGTCGACCCCACTCTCAGCCTCCTTGCCCATGTAATCCTGGACGAATTTCCGAACGATTGGCATTCGCGTCGGTCCCCCGACTAGGATGATCTTGTCAACGTCTTTCGGTGTGAGCTTGGCATCTTGAATAGCCCTTTCCGTCGGGCCGCGGCAACGGTCGATCGTTGGTCGCACAAGCTCGTCCAATTTAGCCCGCGTCAATGTCATCGTGAGATGTTTTGGACCCGCTGCGTCCGCTGAAATGAAGGGTAGGTTAATGTCGGTGATCAGTACGGTTGATAGTTCGATTTTGGCCTTTTCACCCGCTTCGCGAACCCTCTGAATGGCGACCTTATCATTCCGTAGGTCTATTCCCGTGCTCGCCTTGAAGTCCCCTGCTATGTAGTCTATGAGGGCATTGTCCATGTCTGTGCCCCCGAGTTGAGTATCGCCGTTAGTTGAGAGAACCTCAAAGACCGGTGGCGCCTTGGGATCGGGCCGACCTACCTCCATTATAGTAACGTCCAGGGTTCCGCCGCCCAGATCGAAGATCATTATCTTGAGTTCCTTCTCAGTCCTGTCAAGACCATAAGCCAGCGATGCTGCGGTAGGCTCGTTGATTATTCTAACAACTTCGAGCCCGGCGATAGCGCCCGCGTCCTTCGTGGCCTGGCGTTGGTTGTCATTGAAATAGGCGGGGACAGTGATTACCGCTTTCTCGACTTTGTCACCCAAGAACGCTTCTGCATCACGTTTAATCTTCTGGAGTATGAATGCGGAAATCTGCTGCGGCGTGTATTCTTTCCCGAAAATCCTGACCTTATAGTCGGTACCCATCTTGCGTTTGATTGCTTGAACCGTACCCTCGGGGTTCGAGACGGCCTGGCGCCTAGCGGGTTCCCCTACGAGCAGCTGCCCGTCTTTGGTGAAGGCTACGTAAGAAGGAAACGCCTTACCGCCCACCGACGTCCCTTCAGCGCTAGGGATTATGGTAGGGCGACCAGCAATCACGGCTGCTGCAGCAGAATTGCTAGTTCCAAGGTCTATGCCAATGATTTTGGACAACGATTGCTCTCCTAATAGTTACTTAACGTAACAAAGTACTAAGAATGGGTTCAAAAACCTTATGGGAGGTTAATTCGCCGTTGCGTTTTCGAGCGGCCCCTCTCCAGAGCCTTTTCGTCTACTGACGATGACCAAGCTTGGCCGAATCACTTTATTATTCAAAGAGTACCCTTTGCGGACTTCCTCAACAACGATGTTCTCGGGTTCTTCGTCAGTCTCCATGTAGCCGACAACTTCGTGCCGCTCAGGATCTAGCGGGTTTCCTACGGTAGGAATCTCCTCTAAACCCTCGCCGGAGAGGACTTCAATTAACTGCTGATGCAACATCTTCAACCCTGCCGCAATCTCGTCTGGGGGCAGCGTGCTGCTTGCATGAGCCATCTCTCCGGCCTGTTGCAGAGCATCTAGAATTGGCATTAGTTTGACCACTAGCTTCTCGGAGGCTTGCTTTGTTACGTTGTTGATCTGACGCTGGGTGATCTTCTGGAGATTCTCCAGGTCCGCTTGTAGTCGCTGCAACCGGTCAAAGTACTCCGCTGCCGTCTTTTCACTCTGTTCCTTCTGCTTGGCAACCTCATCCAGTTGTTTGCGAATCTGTTGGATGGACTGTGATTTGTCGGCCTTAGACTGGGGCTCTTTACTCGGCTCAGTTGGCAATTAGCGAACCACTGTAAAGATATCGGAACCATAACAGGGAGTTCTTAAGCATGCTCTTTCCGTTCGCAATCCTTCCGACAAAGAATCATGAAAGGCTCTGCGTTCCAATGACCGTGCTATCCTTCATCCTGTCAAATGCGTACTGTGGAACGTACGTTCCAACTGACACGGTCGCATCATGTGTCCTACGGAAGTACTGGTGAGCAATCAGAGTCTCAGTCTTAGAAATGCCCTGCACACCCTCGAATTGGTTGACAGCAGTTTCAAGAATCTGGCTAACGTTCTTACTATGCAGGATCGTGAGCAGATCCCAGTCACCTGGAATTATATGTCCCTCTACAACATGTTCCAGCTTTTCCAGTTGAGACAAAACGTCGGGGAGTGAGCCCTGTGCGTAACAGAGAAATCGCCAAAGCGTCATTCTCGTCAACATTATACTCCTTCGTGAACCCTTCGAAGGGTATGTAAGTGCTCGTCGCCCTAATTCCGGGCATATTTCGGATTTGAGAAACGGACTTGTACAGACCCGAGCGATCGTAGTGCGCTACTCGCACGAGCAAATCATACCTGCCAATCAGAAGCGCCCCTTCCTCGACCTGATCGATATCCTTGACAGCTTTGACAACGTCAGCTATTTGTCCGCGCTCTATAACTGCGAGAATATAGGAGCAACTCTTCAGGGACGAACTCATAACTAACTCTCCGAATTCGATTTCAACGCACCGTAGCGAATCCTCGTACTTAAATCAGTATAATACTCTCCCTCAGTTTGTCGAGGCATTGAGAATGAAATGGGTGACCCGCGAGAAGGCAAAGGTCGATAGAATAGCTTGCCCATGGTTGATAACGCACTTTGTAGATGAGAATGCCGAGTTTCTATTTGTTCCGAAGGAAAGAGTGCAAGAGATTTCGAAGAAGGAAAATGCGATTCCATTTGACGCACCTGGCGTGGAACTAACTCACTATAAAGAAAATGGAAAAGAGTTCGTCAGCTTCGATGCTATCATAAAGAAATATCGCCTCAGTGACGGCGCCCTACTAGAGATGGCAAGAATTGTTCGAGGCGCTGACGCACACATCCCGGACACACCTCCAGAGTCAGCGGGACTTGAAGCTGCAGCAATGGGCTTCAGGGAACTGGCAAGAGACGACTTTGAGAACATGAAGCTTCAATTCCCTCTGTACGATGCCTTGTACAAATATTGCCAAATGAAAGTACCGCAAGGCCTAAACTTGCAACACGCCCTCTCGTGATCGGGCTAAGCCTGAAAACTCCACTCTAGCAAGAATGGCCAAATAAGTGGCGCCGCCTTGAGCTTTGGTAAGTGGATGGACCTTGACGGAAAGCTCATTCTCATAGAGAAGTCCGTGAGGACTGTACCCTACGGTTTTCTCGGGGTACTGTTCGCCGTCTACATGTCCAAACTAGGGTTTGACCCACTAATCATAGGCATCGTACTAACAATGACAGTGTTTTCGAGCGCACTCTATACCTTTAGCGTGAGTCTTGTCGCTGACCGAATCGGCCGAAGACGGACCCTAGTATTTTTCGCCCTAATGGATTTCATTGCTGGAAGCATCTTGTTCGTTTCAAACGCGTGGTGGGCTCCTGTCCTCGCGGGAATCGTTGGTAACATGACCGTCGGCGCAGGCGAAACCGGGCCATTTCTCTCATTAGAACAGGCGATCATCCCCAGAACGTGCGATTCGAGACACAGAACTCTGGCGTTCAGCTGGTATAACCTCGTCGGCTACGCATCGTCATCCGTTGGAGCATTGATCGCAGGCTTGCCACAGTATCTCGGTTCAGGGTTGAGCGCTTATCGTCCACTCTTCGCCGCGTACCTAGCATCGGGGCTCGTCGGCAGCTTCCTCTATAGCAGACTATCGAAGGGGATCGAGGTTGAGCCGGCGGTCGGGTCAACAAAGCTTCCGATTCTGTCCGAGAAATCCAAATCCATTGTTCAGAAATTGTCGGCCTTATTCGCCATAGACTCGTTTGGAGGTGGTTTCATCGGCACGAGTATCTTGTCTTACTATTTCTATGAGAGATATGCACTCCAATACACATCACTTGGGTTGATTTTTGCAGCGACACAAATCGTAACGGCAATATCCTTCCTTGCCGCGGAAAGAATAGCCAGGCGCATAGGTTTACTGAGGACTATGGTGTTCAGCCACATTCCATCCAACCTGTTCCTGATTGCGGTTCCGTTCGCTCCTTCTGCTCTAGGGGCGATATTCCTTCTGCTCTGTAGACAATCCCTGTCTCAGATGGATGTACCCACGCGGCAATCGTATGTTATGGCTGTTGTCGATGAGTCGGATAGAACGCCTGCGGCTGGTTTCACAAATGTTTCTCGCAGCGTAGCGCAGTCCGTAAGCCCGTCACTCGCAGGCTACGCGATTGCAGCCGTCTGGATCGGTTCACCCCTCGTTGCGGCTGGTGCATTCAAGTTGGCTTATGATCTCCTCATCTACAGGAGTTTCCGAAAGTTCAAGCCTCCAGAGGAAATAAGGCCGCGGTAAGTCTGAGAACTGCGTTCCGACTCCTGACATGTTAAGCCAGACCTCACATCCGCGACACTCATATTCCGGTTTTTCCATACTTCTCGGTTTTGAACTTAGGCAAGGCGTTGAGACGACATGGCACGGTCAGAAGAGAAGACAGAACGAGTTAGGTTACGACGAGTGCTAGTCGAACCCTCCTTGGTCATAAAACCCCACGTTCACGTACCTCAACCCAGTTTCGGATCGCTAACGGAGATCACGCCTTTCAAGAATGGGTTCTTTCACTACCCACCCACCCTTAACCCTAAAGTCGCTAAGGAAACGTACCGACAAGCCGGCCTAAGACTACAGTACTCCCCTCGCGCTCTGAAGCTAATCCATGAACACCGATCCGTGATTTTCGAGTACGATAAGGACGGCATCGTCTGGGTCAAACCACTCAAGGACGATTCATTGAAAGAAATCCTCGACGACAGAACCTTCAAAACATATGTGATCTGGAGCCCATATTATGACGCCTATCGGCTTCGACAAGCTGGATCGGTAAAGTTCGCTAAGCAGGCCTTCGAAAGCGAGGATGTGCGCGTCCAACTCAAGAACTTCCCCCAAAGCGAAGTTCGACTAACGGTTATCAGGATTCCGCGAAAAGTCAACGTGACACTGTACCCCTTTCAACGCAAGGCCGTGGATTTCATACTAAGAAACGATGGCCGAGCATGCCTCTTTGACGAGATGGGGCTCGGGAAAACCATCACCGCCACTACAGCTCTCTTGGAGCTGATCAGACAGAGGAAAGCGTCCAGAGCTATCATCGTTACGCCGAATGCAGTGGTCGAACAATGGCGCGGTGAATTAGTTGAGAAATTCAACCTTGAACCAACATTGGTCTCGTCCAGGCGCACACTAAGTGAGCGTATGACACTGTACGATGATCCACTCATCGTGATGAACTATGAACTACTCCGAACTGACCTAGAGTTGATACTTCAGAAGAATATTGACACCTTGATTCTAGATGAGGTCACGCGAGTGAAGAACTGGGACACGCAGACAAGTGAAGCCGCGAAGAAACTTATCGTCAGAAACGTTATCGCCTTGACCGGCACCCCGCTCGAAAACCATCTGGGAGAGCTTTACAACATCGTCAGTATCGTGCAACCCGGCTTCTTTGGCCGCTATAACGAAGACTTCCTTGCTAGATTTACGCTCAAGCTTTCCGGTCAAGGATGGCAGGGTTCTAGACCTGTCATCAATCCTGAAACACTCCCTCAACTGAGAAGAGAGCTACGGACTATCTCCATTCGCCGAACGAAAGGCCAGGTCCTGAAGCAATTGCCTGCGCTCACGGTTCAATATGTGTACACAGAACCGGCGAAGAACCAGAAGATGATCTACGATATACTCCAAGAAAGCCTAGGTGAAACGGTGCTGGAGGAGTATGCTTACAGCGCTAGCGACCAAGCGGGCCCCAACCCATTCACCGCCAACCGTATCAGACTCTACACGTTACTGCGCGAGGCCTGCGCAGACATAAGTATGATAGCGGGCTACCTTCGTCGCAAACAACGTGAAAACACCGAGGACGCGCAGTCCCTGCGGGAATCACCAATCTTCAAGAAACTGATCCGCGTGCTAGCGAACCTCGAACCAGAGAACGCAAAGCTAGTCGAGTTAAAGGAATTAGTAAACGACCTGACTGAGCAAGGCCACAAATTAGTGGTTTTCTCACAATTCGTCTCGGTCGTTAACCTGATCCAGGAAGAACTCTCCAACCAAGGTGTTCCGACTCTCGTTTACCATGGGCAGCTTTCAGATGATGCTCGAACTCTGCATCTGAAACAATTCGTGGAGCAAGCCGAGTACCGTATCCTAGCCAGCACAGACGCGGGGCAATTCGGATTAAACCTCCAGGCCGCAGATGTCGTAGTGAACTACGACTTGCCTTGGAACCCGGCTCGATTACAACAACGCATTGCCCGCCTGCACCGGATCGGCCAGCCCAACAAGGTTCTCGCAGTGAACTTTGTTGTGAAAGGCACTGTCGAGGAGCATGTCCGCGACGTGTTAGAGCGAAAACGAAAACTGTTCAGAGACGTGACGGTTAGCGAAATAGGAGAGAGCGAAGACTTGTCGCTTGACGAATTGAGGGAGGTTTTCGGGTTCGATATGCGTGGGCTAGCGGAAAGGATACGCGAGCGTTATGGGTTGCGTGTAGAAAGCTCAGGCGGGAACCGACTTCCGGATAAACTCCGATAATGGAACAGGAGAAGTTTCATTCACCTCTCAGGCGTATTAGGCGTGGGCTTGCTAAGGTTTGAAGTAACGGAAGTGGAAGCCTTCTGCGAAGCATGCAGCCCACCCAGAATTCCTAGGTACGAGGGCCGAAAACTTCTCTTGGAAACAGTGGACTGCAACTGCATATGCCCCGACACGGTCTTCGAGACCCGAGGACCAAGGTGTCCTAGATGCGACCACCTCGTCAAGATCGAGCTCACGGATAGGTGGGACCATCCCTTCCTTTGGATTGACCCAAAGACGCACAGTCCTATCAGGCTCGACGAAGTGAAGCCGCCGACTGAGTAGGCTTCATTGTCTTCGTGCTCTGCGACTGCTTTTGCATGTGGCGTAAAGTAATTAGCCTACGCTCTTTGGAAGTCGCTCTGGATTCCTTTGCCTTCTGAACTTCCAGCCACCAGCCTACGTTGGACATGCGACCCGAAGCTTATCGGAGCAAGGTCTACAGAGGAAATCAAGCCTCTTGAAGTGTTAGTTGGCCAACCACGGGCGTACCAAGCACTCTGGTTTGGCTTTAACGTCAAGGAACCTGGCTTCAACATTTTCGCGGCTGGCCCACAGGCAACTGGCAAGACAACAACCACAACCGACTTCCTGGAGGAGATTGCAAAGAAATTGCCCGCGCCCCAGGATTGGTGCTATGTTCACAATTTCGATGATGATTACCAACCCAAGGCACTACGCTGTCCCCCCGGGTTGGGAAAGCAACTCAAACAGGACATGCGTGAACTGATCCAAGCCGCCCGGATTGCAATTTCGCAGCTGTTCGAGGGCGACGAGTACGCTACGAAACGAGACGAAATGTCCCGGAAAATGAACAAGGGGAGGCAAGATGTGATCACACGCATGGGGCAAGTTGCAGAAAGCGAGGGATTCGCAATGCAGCTCACGGCTCTAGGCATATCCTTAGTGCCAGTCGTGAAAGGCCGGCCATTGTCGGAAGAGGATTTCCTTTCGCTGCCCAAAGATACTCAACAGCAATTCACTGAAAAACGTGAAACGGTCAAGGAGAAGCTTCAGCCCCTTCTGAGAGAACTGCGAGACCTCGAGTTGAAAGCCCGGGATGAGATGGTCGAATTCGACAGAGATGTTACGTTATACGCTATCGAACGCCTGATGTCGAACCTACTTGAGAAGTACAAACAACATAATGAGATCACTGATTTTCTGCACGAGATTCAAACACACATAGTTGAGGACCTAGACAGGTTCAGGGGACGGCGAGGGGAGAAAAAGGAATCAGATCAAGAAGCCTGGGTTGAGGAATTGGCCTTCCGAGTTTACGATGTCAACGTTATCGCTGACAATTCAGGGGTACAAGGAGCTCCCATCATCGTCGAGCACAACCCGACTTATGATAATGTACTAGGTCGCATAGAAAAGGAGAGCCAGCTCGGAACTCTGACGACCGATTTCACGTTAATTCGCGGCGGCTCCCTACACCAAGCGAATGGCGGTTTCCTGATAATTCGTGCTGAACAACTCCTTCGCGACCTGAACGTCTACGAAGGCTTGAAACGCGCCCTAAAGGCTGCGGAGATAGTTATTGAGGATTTGCCACAAAGAGCAGGTTACGCGAGTGTAAGGACCCTAGCTCCCCAGCCAATACCTTTGGATGTGAAGGTTGTGCTGATCGGCGATTCTTCCACGTACCAATTACTCTTCGCCTACGACCCGGAATTTCGTGAACTCTTCAAGGTAAAAGCAGATTTCGATTCGACTATGGCGAAGGCTGAAAGCAATCTCAAGAATTACGCTGGATTCTTTACAACTCTAGTTGTAAACGAAAACTTGAAACACCTCGACGCCTCAGCCCTCGCTCGACTTCTAGAGCATAGCTCTCGGCTTGCTGAAGACCAAAACAAGCTTTCAACGCAATTTGGCCTCGTAGCAGATGTGGTGCGTGAAGCTCATTTCTACGCTTCGCAGGAAAATGCGAAGTACATAACCGCGTTCCACGTTGAGAAAGCGATCGAGGCCAAGGTCTACCGTTCAAACCTCATACAGGATAAAATCCGGGAATACATTCAGCGGAATGTGATTTTCATTTCAACTGATGGAGTAGCAATTGGTCAGATTAACGGGCTGTCCGTACTCAGTGTAGGGGACTTTTCTTTCGGTGCCCCGTCACGCATAACGATTGCCGTTGGGCTTGGAAAGGAAGGGTTGATAGATGTTCAAAGAGAGGTCCATATGAGCGGCCCGATACATGGGAAGGGGGTTATGATTATTGCTGGTTACTTGGCCTCAAAATTCGCTTACGACAAACCGTTGACTCTCTCAGCAAGGATAGTTTTCGAACAGAATTATGAAGGAGTTGAAGGCGACAGCGCATCAAGCACGGAATTATACGCGCTGCTCTCCGCACTTTCAGGCGCCCCTATCAAACAGAGCTTCGCTGTAACCGGCTCAGTAAACCAGAATGGCGACGTGCAACCAATCGGAGGCGCTAATGAGAAAATCGAAGGCTACTACGAAATCTGCAAGGCGAGAGGCCTCAACGGGCAGCACGGGGTAATCATTCCGGAAAGTAACGTTCAGAACCTGATGTTGAAGCAGGAAGTAGTGGACGCTGTGAAGGCAGGGAAGTTTCATATTTACCCTGTCAAAACCATCGAGGAAGGCGTTGAACTTCTAACCGGTATTCCAGCAGGAAAGCGGTTGCCCAACGGAGGCTACGAAGAGAACTCCATTTACGGCCGGGTGGATAAACGGTTACGGGATATGGCGGAAACCGTCAAACGCTTCCAAGCTTTCGCCATGTAAGTTGAGCCCTGTTCACTGTAGGACCTGGATATTCTTCTTCGCGCACATGTCTTTGAGAATCTTGGGCCAGACGGTGACGCTAACTTCGCCTAGATGAGCCTTCTTCAGTAGAAGCATGTAGGTTCGCGATTGCCCTATGCCGCCCCCTATACTGAGCGGCAGTTCGTTGTTGATGATACCTTGGTGGTATGGGAACTTTAGGAAATTCAATTGCCCAGTGATTTCCAATTGCCTCTTGAGAGAGCTGGCGTTAACTCGGATGCCCATGGACGTTAGCTCATGGCGGCGCCGTGTCACCGCATTCCAGACTAAGATGTCCCCGTTGAGGCCGTGCATCGGCCTCCCGTCTTCGGACTTCGTTTCTGTAACCCAATCATCGTAGTCTGCGGCCCTCATTTCGTGCGGGTAACCATCCTTGAGCACCCAACCAATTCCAATTATGAAAATAGCTGGATACTTTTGCAATATCGCTGTCTCACGCGCCTTGCGAGGCATGTCCGGGTACTTGTCGAGGATCTCTTCGGCGTGGAGGAAAGTGATTTCGTCTGGGAGGCTGGGATATTTCGCAGTTTTGAGCTGAGGAAAGAGCTTTTGCGCATGGCCCTCAGCGCCCTTAAGAACCTTCCAGATCTTCTGAACCGTTTCCTTTAGGTAACCCAAGTTCCGCTGGTCTTCAGTCACCACCTTCTCCCAATCCCATTGGTCCACGTAGGCGCTATGGTCATGGTCCAAGAAGTAGTCCTTGCGCACCGCCCGCATGTCCGTACAGATCCCCTCACCCACTCCAAGACTGAATTGTTTCAACGCGACACGTTTCCATTTAGTCGCCGCCTGCACCACCTGCGCATCGATTGGGTTCTTGTTATAATCGTTCGAGATGTGAAACTGGACCGGCGTGCGTGAACCGTCTCGGTCGAGTAGGTCATTGACGCCGCTTTCGACATCAACGATTAGTGGGACTTGTACCATCATCAGGTTGAGCTCTTTGCATAGGTTCTCCTCGATGTAGTTCTTGACCGCGAAGATGGCCCTCTGCGTCTCTTTCGGTGTCAGAAGGGATTTGTAATCCTGTGGGAGAACATTTTCGAGCTCATCGTAGCTGCCAATGCCTGGCCCAGCTAAGTCTGCCTTCTTGCTAGACATCTTGCTCTCACTGCTTTGGGAAAGAAAGTGTCCTTATTACACATGCTTCTGCTTTCCACGATTGGCAAAATGGAAATCTCCTCCTATCATGTAGGCACCTTTGTATAAACACGCAGACCGCGTCATTATCATTATCCGTGAAGCTTTGCTCGAATCGCAGCCAAGAGATATGGCAATATGGAGATGAAAATCACGACAGCTACAATAAGACCCAGATTACTGACTACTGCTACCGGAAGGATTCGGCCGAGAACGAATCCGGCTAGCGTGGCGCTGAGCACCCAAAACACGCCGCCCACTACGTTTGCTGCCACAAATGTGCGATATTTCATCCCTACAGCTCCAGCGGCTGCGGGAGCAAAAGTCCTGACAACAGGGACAAATCGAGCCAACACGATTGCCTTTGCGCCATGTCTTTCATAAAAGACACGAGCCTGCTCTAGGCGCTTAGCAAAGAAGGTGTACCGTTTGGCTAAGGTGTCTCCGGCCCGTTGACCGACGAAATAATTTAACTGATCACCAGCTATGGCTGCGAGCGTAGCGAACGGAATTAGAAGAAGTAGATTAACGCGGCCTGCAGCGGCCAAGATGCCGAGAGTCACGAGCAAAGAATCACCGGGAAGAAAGAAGCCGAAGAAGAGCCCAGTTTCGACAAATATCACGCTCGCTACCGCGAAGGTGCCGAACCCGCGATCAATGTGGGATCGAGGAGGTATCGCGTCAAGCCCGCCAAATAATTCAGCGAATCGCCGACGGCAAAAATGCCGAAGATATGTACCTGTTCGTAGAGCAGCAGTTCCCGAAACGTCAATAGCGCCGGAAGGAGACTTATAGCGAACAGAATAGTCGCCCCAGCGCGAATAAGCTGATCCAGGCCCTTGCTTCGTATTGAAGTACTGTAAGCTAGCCAAGATAATACGCCAAGAATTATCGAGGACAGAGGAATAAGGATCCACACGACTGGAGAGAGAAATGAAATAACCGACTCCCATTCAGGTTCAGATTGGAGTTCACTACGGAGTAATGACATAAAACCGCCTCTGGTGTCCGCCAAAACATAGTGAGGCACCACGAATACTATGGAGAGCATCAGCAGGGCTGAATACCAGATTTCAAATGCAAGTAGAATGCGTGAGACACGTCTCAAACCCTTGATTCCATCCCCGAGTGCGCTCCCTTGACGCATTGGGACATCGGAGGATTATCTGCATTTGCCCCAGTTACTGAGGAAAAACGCACTCCACTAAAATCAGACAAGATTTTCGTGTGCGTGTGCGCACCAATAGTACGGGGACATTACGTAAGGGCTGTTTCGGGATGGCCATGTGGATGTGGTTTGGGGGACGTGGATGTTCACGTGTAAGCGTTAAGGAACATGAGTCGATGATTACAATTTTCCCTTGAATGCCACGTCAAGGATAAAAGGGAGCATTGCGTCTCCGATTCGGGACTACGGGTAGGTTATGAGCTCTTTCTCTTCAAGTGTTTCTTGCAGTTTTGCGATGGATCTGTGAACCTCCGCCTCTTTCTTGGCGCCCGTACAAACGAGCTTTCCGGTTGTGAAGATTAGTATGACTACTTTGGGGTCGTCCATTCTGTAGATAAGGCCAGGGAACTGTTCGGGTTCATACATGGTGCGTTTCAGTGAATAGGTTACCTTTTCCAAATCAATATGGCCGCCTAAACCTGCCGACGCTACTATATTTTGAATCTGAATCTCAGGCTTACCCAAAATGACGATCCCGTTACGCTTGAGCTCGTCCACAACCTTCATGACGGCCTTGCGAGCCTGCCGCTCCGACTTCGCCCCAGTACAGACCATTTTACCCGAGCCGAAGATCAGGGTGGTGGCCTTCGGTTTCTTCAATCGATATACTAAACCCGGAAATTGCTCAGGCCTATATTCTACGCCAGGGAATACGCGTACGATAGAGTTCAAATCAACATTCTGATGGATATTTGCTGTCGCGACCACGTTCTCTATGCTGATGAACGCTTTGTGTTCGGCCAGAGGGCGCACCTGAGTGATACTTAAGGTGCGCTTTGTGAAGGAAGCCTATATGAATACGATTTACGGAGCACCCAAGAAGTTCCTGAACCCTTGATTGAGAATAGAATTGTTCCGTGTTGTAGTTTTCGTCGACGCCGATTAGGATTAGGCGTTCGTCGCCTGACACGTTCTTGGGCAATCTTTTCGCGAAAGGGGCCTGAATCCAAGCGTACAAATTCGATGCAGCTTTCTCTTAGAGAATCGATGGTGTCTGCAGAGTTCTTTATGGTCTCGAGTAGTAATTCATAACAGACATTTCTCTTGATGGTACGGAAGCATCTGTTCATTTTGCCCCAATCGAACGGGTATTTGCTAAACAGCTCTCGTTCAACAATGTCAATCGTTATACGATCGGGGTTGTCCATGTTCTCCTATCGTTGACCACGTCAACATAATTCTGCGCCACGTAGGAGGAATCCTTTCCTTTGTGGTAGTTCTTGCAGGCTTCCAGGAAATCAGAGATTAAACTTGGGAAGGCATTGAACCCCACCGTATTGGTGGGTTCAAATCCCACCGGCCCCACCCATATCATGGGTTTAATAACCTATTTTTTGCCTTGTTCACCTCATTTTGAGCCGTTAAACCACTTTTTGCTTAGCTTGCTTATCCTGACACG
>CAWABQ010000023.1:0-51223 GCA_963780265.1 Candidatus Bathyarchaeota archaeon | reverse complement strand
GGGGGCTGAACTTGATCGTTCGGGAATGACCGTGTACACTTTGTCACTGTTACTCGTCTTAACGTCGATCAGTTGCAAGTCTTCGAGTTGTTTCAGGTATTTTTGGGTGAGGTCGAAGCTCAGGTTGCCCTGGTACATTATGTTGGTTTTCCGTGAACCAGCTTTGGCGATTTCGAGTATGTTCGCTGTAATTTCTATGCGTCCTCTGTACTGGCGTTTGCGCTTGCTCAACAGTTCAGTCACACGTCTTCAGTTTGCATGAGGCCGGCAGGGGTATGATGGATGTTGTGGATACATGTTCTAGAACATTAATCGTTAACATTCCAGCACATCAACCGCACAATTATTGACAAGTACTTGTAAACCGCGGCCATGCCCGCCTTCGGTCAGTTGACGAAATCCACCTATTTTCAAGTCAGCAATCGCTATGAGATGGCTATTTAGCCGCTCGTAATCCTTCAGAAACTCATAACCCTTCGGAGTCGCACGGTACATCCTCCCATCCTCGGAAACAACCTGCTCTAACAGCCCCTTTTCCTGAAGCAAAGCCAAGTACTTCTCAAGCTGGCGGTGGCTTAGGTTCGCCTTGTACATGATGTGCGTCTTGAGCGTGCTACTAGAGGCAACCTGTAGGATCTTCGCAAGTATCTCAACCCGTGTTCTATTAGGCTCCGGTTTTTCTTCTAGAACATACATCCCCTAATCACAAGTACAGCACACTAGTTGACCCGACATATAACTTCTACCTCTCAATTCTCTCTCTCAATTCTGAATATCGGCCTAACGCAACCCCCAAACCCGCAACGTTCCCGTAATCGCTCAAATACTGCGAAAGCAATCAACGGCCAAGTCTGATAATCATGTCTGAACGCATCACGGTCGACCGAAAAGAGTTCGAAGCCTTTCTCGCTGACAACCAATCCCTCATGGATCGGTGTCAACAACTCGTCAAGAGAATTGATGAGCTTGAGAAGGGTAACAAGCAATTACACGAGGACCTTCAAGCCTCCAAGGCTAAGGTTGAGTCTCTCGAAGCAAACATAGGCGATAGTTCGCGTCAGATGGATGATTCGCTCCGGAAAACGCGGGAAACCCTCACTCGACTCATTCGGGAAACGGACAAACGCAGTCCCAAAGTAAAGTAGCCTCATACACTGCGGCCGCACCGGTCGCAGAACTTAGCCCCAGAAGCCAGCTCCCGCCCGCATGAACACTTCAACCCTATCGCGGTTACCTCACGTTCAGGCTCTATGCTTGCCGTCCTCAGTTCACCCGTTAACTCGATGCGGTGTTGCGGCGCGGGTTTTGAACGGCTGGAAGCGGAGGTGGCTTTTCGAAGTTTCCGGCTCAGCTCTTCGTTTCGTCGGTTTAATTCCTTCAATCTCTGAAGGGTTTTCCGCTGGAGGGCCATCAATCTCCCTAGAGAGGATACGAGGCGTTCCCAGTCGTCTCGTGCAAGTGACAGTTCGGCTTTAGGTTTCTCTTCATCCTGTGGCATGCAATGCATCCTCTGTTTCCTTACAGAGTTTTTCGATTGCGGACTGAACCTGGCCGATGGTTTTCCTGCCCGTTTTCACTTGCTGCTTCACTCTCCGGTCTTGCGCTTTACGTTTCGCCTCAGCCAAATCCAACCCCCCGAGGAGGAGTTCATACTTCTTGGCGAACTCGGAGAACTCCTTAAGGAAGGCCTCCCAATCGCTTCGCTTGACCTGCAGAACCGAGCGCAAGGAATTCTGCTCGCCTCTGGTAGTCTTCTGTTAGAAAAGTGTGGCGCTATGGGGTTCTGTCAAGTCTTCGTTTGGTCGAGGCTTGGCTTCTTCCGCGTAGGCTCGCTTCTTACCGCTAATTCACGTGTGCTGAGAACGTTCACGATTCATCTGGCATTATTCTCGCCTAAGATCTTCGACCGGGTTCTACTGGATCTCTGGTAAGTTGTCTCGATGCCAAGTGGACTGCTTGATCGCTACTGTACCTAGGTTGCCAGCCACGTTTCTTCATATTGCTGATGTCCAATTGCATTGTCTTCGCATCGCCGGGCCACGCTCTTCCTCCCTGCGGCTGAGTTGTTGTGTAGATTACATTGTCCAGGTCCATTGACTGTGCCACGATTTCTGCGATTCTCAAAACGCTAGTCCGCTGCTCAGTTCCAATATTGTATATCGAAGCAGCACTATCCCACAGCACATCATCAAGAGCTTTCATGAAGGCATCGATGCAATCGTCAATGTGAAGGTATGACTTGCTTTGGGTTCCATCGCCTAGAATCTCAAGCTCATGAGGATTATTGCGTAGCTTGTTGATGAAATCGTGGATCACCCCATGCTTTGCTCTCGAGCCAACCACGTTCGCAAATCGAAACATCAAAACTTGGAGGGGCAGGAGCTCAGTATACGACGAAGCTAGGGCTTCACACGCCAGCTTCGTAGCACCGTACGTTGAAATAGGCAGCAGGGGCCCATAGTTTTCGGGGGTCGGAATAACCGACGGTTCACCGTACACGGTGGAGGTGGACGCGAAAACCAGTCTCGTAGGAGTCTTTCGCTTCCTCAACGCTTCAAGAAGCACGAAGGTTGCTTGGATATTCTGTCTAAAGTGGATGCTAGGGTCTGAGGCGCCGGTTCGAACTTCCGGATCTGCCGCTAGGTGGTAAATCAAGTCACATTCACCAATCGCTTGAGCTATTGCCCCGCCATCGAGTAGATCCGCTTTCACGAATTTGAAAAGAGGATTTGTTATTGCATGTGAAAGGTTGTCCGCGTTCCCGTTGACAGGTTATCAATGCCTACTACCTCGAAGCCGCTGTCAACAAGCCTATCGGCGAGGTGACTGCCAATGAACCCCGCCACGCCTGTCACTAGAATTCGCTTGGGCAAATTCGCACTGAGCATAGGACAAACTCAGAATCCTGTGCTCGCTGAACGTCTTAAGTAATTCCATCAACAGGAAGCTGCAAGCTCCACGGCCTTCTTTCTCACGTCGACTATTTCAGAAGACGTCGTCGACCTAATGCTTTCTTCAGGCTATGAGAGGCCTGTCTTGACTATCTATGAGCTGAATTAATTTGCCGCTAAATTGGTGCTGAGATCCTCTTCGCCGGTATAATGAGAACTCGCTTCCCTGGTTCAAATTCTGTCGGTCGCACCAGTAGTCCCATACACACCTTCACGCCGGGTTGAGCACGTAGTATGACAACTCGAACGCCCGAGGCATCGAACGCGTTCGTTGCCCTGCAAAATTCATGAATTAGCGTGCATTGATGCAGTTGCGTTTCTCAGGATTGTTGGGTGTGATTACGCCGAGTGCTCCCTCTACCTTTTCAGAATTAGCGGCATACGAAGGTCATCTCAGGAGCGTATGGCTGACAGGATTCATGGCTGCACGCTGATGAACTTACCTAGAGGAAGAGTCCCTCCGCCAAACCCTCGATGGGCGGAATCTTTGCCAATCGTATGGGTCGAATCTAGCATATGCATACCGAGAAATGTGTCACACGGAAGGAGTTACCGGTTGAAGGGTTAATTCCTGCGGTAACGTAAAATTGCGCGTACACCTATTCCGCGAGGAAGATGGCATTGTCCGTATCTCGCTCTTCAGGTGGTTTGGCAATTCGCAGCTTGGGTGTCGCTGCAACGTTCGCCCTACTGTTCGCAATAACCGTGCCTCCGTTCGTGGGGCCCGCGACGTTGGTTGAGAAGATTTCACCGTTCCTTTCAGGCATGATGCAAGGGGTTGCCTTAGCTCAGTACCCAGGCCTAGCCACGGTGTTAGGCTCGGTTGGATTCCTATTACTTCTCGTTGGAATATTGCTTGGTTTGGTGTTTTTCGGGTTCCGCCGCCGTGTGATGAAAGCTCGTGTTGGCATGTTGCTTTGTGTTATCGGCTTGTTACTGATCACAGCTTTTCTATTTGATTACAGTCCAGATAATCTCTCAAGGATTCTAATTCCGGTTCAAGTCGGAATTTGGCCGAGCCTTGCGTTTTATGGAACTGGATATTTCATTGCATGGATCGCCGTAATCGTCGGCTTGAGTTGCACGAAGACACGAGCCGTGCAGGCTGTCAGTTATGCTCCACAACCTAGGACCGAACAGTTCCAAGTCCCCGCACCCATGATTCCAACCGGTTACAAGGCTCTCGACGGCATGTTAAACGGAGGCCTTCCGCTCGGGCTTAGCATAGTTCTGACTGGCCCACCGTGCGATGAAAAGAACCTGATTCTTAGGCGCTTCTTAGAAACAAATCTGGGATCCGACCGCGAATGCATTTTCATTTCAACCTCACTTGACCGCATTCGCGAAATGCTTTCCAAACACAAGAACCTCCATGTAATCCTCTGCAACCCGCAAGCTGAAACCATAGCTGCTCCCTATCCGGAAGTCGTCAAAATCAAAACCGTGGACAGCCTGACTCAGATCAATTTGGAATACGACATCGCGGCGCGTCGGTTGAGCTCAGGAAAACCATCAATTCTTTGCTTGGAGATCTTGGATGACGTGCTTCTCGAGCACCACGGGGCAACGAGGAGATGGCTCATGGACATTCTGGGAAGGGGCAAAGGAGTTCAAATGACCTGCTTGGCGACGCTTAACCCGGCAATGCACCCCGCACAGGAATTACAAGCCATTCTGGAAACATTCGACGGCCACATTGAGCTGTACGAGGCCGAGGTCCAAGTGCGACCAAAACTAATCCAAGTCAGAAAGCT
Organism: Candidatus Bathyarchaeota archaeon; assembly: GCA_963780265.1. GTDB lineage: Archaea > Thermoproteota > Bathyarchaeia > 40CM-2-53-6 > 40CM-2-53-6 > FEN-987. The sequence continues at coordinate 46,518 of CAWABQ010000023.1, read as the reverse complement.
TGGAGGCCGAACGTTCCTTGACAGCGAAGTACGCGTAGAGAAGGACCGAATTTGAAAACTCACCAGCATACTTGCTGGAAGGGGAAATACAATTCAGGTTCTTCAGATGCCAACTCGTGCTACTGTCATTCCGGTTAGGGCTCTTCAGACAATTTCGATTCGAGTGAAAACTTGTTCATTGAAGGCGATAATCTCGAAACGCAAAAGCTGCTTCAAAAAAATAAACTCACCCACAGTCTAACGTCTGCGATGTTTTAGATCCTTGCGAACAGTCCTCATAGAATCTTCATAGCTCCCAGTATTCCAACTGGGAAATACGGGACAAAGTACATCCAAACGAACAAAAATGACCTGACAAAGAGGAAACCTGAGCTGGTGGAACTAGCAAAGACCCAACTTGAAAACAGGAAAGGGTCGGTGATGGACGTTTAGGCAATTTGTGAAGGGCGTTAAATCAAAGTTTGGAAACTAAAATTCGTCTGAATTAATGCCATCTGTAACCACAACACAGTCACAAGACGTTTTAGTGTGTGCGCCCCTCGTGGTACGGGCGTCGTAATTTTAACCGCCGTTCCAGGCACTTTGTGTGTGTACCATGTGGTGCGGCCGCCGGGATTTGAACCCGGGCGTCTCCTCGCCCGTTTTAAGGGGCGATCAGAAGCGTGGCAGGCTTACGTCAGCAGACTACCGCTGCTGTTCCCGTCCTAGACCAGGCTAGACTACGGCCGCAACGAGAACCGAGATGCACAACATTGCCGTATAAAACTGTAGCCGGACGCCTAGCTTAACCCGATTTCTCGGCTGGCCTTCGATTTCATGCCCTATGATTCGAACTAGCGTAATATCATCAGCTTTCAAAGCCGGTGTTCCGTATTACTTCAACATGTTGAAATATAGTACGTATGTTATGAGTGGGTCAATTCAATTTCAGTCGTAGAATTCGAGAATTTGAGGGTTCGTAATGACTAAGCCGATAGTGATGGGACTGGACCAGAATACGCCGTCGGAAACATCGGATGCAAATTCCTATGTCATACCCTTCGATCGAATTGGGATACGTGACGTGCCGCTAGTCGGCGGCAAGAATGCGGGGTTGGGCGAATTAACTCGAATTGGGATCCCCGTCCCCCCAGGGTTTGCGTTGAGCGTCGTCTTCTACAAGGAATTCCTGAATGCAAGCGGGTTAATCGAGTATATTCGCGAACAATTAGCTGGCCTAGATACTACTGACGTTGAACGCCTCCAAAAGGTTGGGGGCAACATACGCTCCAAGATTCTGAGCTCAGAGTTTCCTCCGCATCTGAGAGAGGCGATCAGGGAAGGCTATCTGGAACTGAGCAGGGGCACTGCCCTTCCAGTGGCGGTCAGAAGCAGCGCAACCGCAGAGGACTTGGCGGACGCTTCATTCGCCGGACAACAAGATACCTACTTGAATGTAGTAGGCGAGGAGCAAGTCCTCGAATGTGCAAAGAAATGCATCGCGTCATTATTCACGGATAGAGCGATCAGCTACAGAGCGAAAAAGGGGTTCGACCACATGGATGTAGGCCTGAGCGTCGGAATCCAGAAGATGGTTAACAGTGAAGCCGCGGGTGTCTTGTTCACGATCGACCCCGACTCTGGGAATGAGAACTTAATAGTGATAGATTCAAGTTGGGGATTGGGAGAGTCTGTTGTTAGTGGAAAGATCATCCCCGATAAGTTCTTCATTTACAAGAAGACCGGGGAAATAGTTGGAAGAAGGTTAGGACAGAAAGAAGTCTACGCGAAGTACGATAGCACTGGGACAGCGTTCGTTAACACCCCGCTGAAGCGAAGAGTCCAGTTTTCGCTGGCCAAGGAACAAGTCAAAGTTCTAATTGAATACGCGCGAAAGATTGAGGAACATTATCAAAAGAGAATGGACATCGAATGGGCAGTAGAAGGTAATAGCATCTATATTCTGCAGGCAAGGCCGGAAACCGTCCAATCATCAAAAGGAACGTTGGAGGAGATTTTCCATCTAAAAGGTGAAGGCAAACTGCTCGTCGCAGGAATTGCTGTCGGAGGAAAAATTGGACAGGGGAAGCCCAATGTAATGGCCGATGTAAGCGAGATGAAGAACTTCGAACCCGGTGAAATTCTCGTTACGAGGGAAACAACTCCAGCCTGGGAACCCGCAATGGAGAAAGCCGCCGCAATCGTCACAGAACAAGGCGGGACCACTTCCCACGCCGCAATCGTCTCAAGAGAATTAGGGAAACCCTGCGTCGTCGGGGCAAGAAGAGTCACGCAACTGCTACATGACCATAGCAACCCAATAACAGTCGATTGTAGCACGGGCGTTGGAAACATCTATGATGGGCTGGTAGCTTTCGAGATTGAAAACTTCGACCTCAGCACCATCCCAGAGACCCGAACCAAAATCATGATGAACATGGCTGTGCCCGAGGGCGCGTTGGCCCACGCAAAGAAGGTGGATGGAGTAGGTCTGCTGAGAATCGAGTTCGTTTACGGAAACAGCGTAGGAATTCACCCGGCCGCCCTACTGAATTACGAACAACTGAAACGAGACCCACAAAATTTCCTCCGCGCACCTCCAAAGACGAAAGATGTTCAATACCTCAAGCGAACCATCGCGGAAATCGAGGCTCGAACACAGGGGTACGATGATAAACCCCAGTTCTTGGTTGAAAAACTGAGGGAAGGGATCGCTATGGTCGCCGCTGCGATGGATCCGAAACCGGTCATAGTCAGGTTCTCTGACTTCAAGTCCAACGAATATGCTGCCTTGGTTGGCGGTGAGATCTTCGAAAAGGGAGAAAACAACCCAATGCTCGGTTGGAGGGGTGCATCGCGGTATCCACATACTGAATTCGCAGAAGCCTTCCGCTTGGAATGCAGGGCGCTGAGAGAAGCCAGGGAGCTAGGCCTCCACAACATTACTCCGATGATTCCATTCGTACGCACAGTTGACGAAGCAAAGGCTGTCCTCGAGCTGATGAGAGCAGAGGGACTGGAGAGAGGGAAGGACGGGTTGCAGGTCTACATGATGGCAGAGATTCCATCGAACGTCTTCTTAGCCGCAGAATTCTCTAAGCTATTCGACGGTTTCAGTATTGGCTCAAACGACCTAGCCTCACTAGTCCTAGGGGTTGACAGGGATAACGCTAAACTTGCGAAGAGCACTTTTGACGAGAGGAACCCGGCCGTAAAAATGGCCATTGAACACTTAATCAAAACGGCCCATAAGAACGGGCTCAAGATTGGAATCTGCGGCCAAGCTCCAAGCGACTACCCAGAAATTGTTGAATTCCTAGTTGAAAACGGAATAGACAGCATATCCTTGAATGCAGACGTAATAGGCAGAATGAAGGGTGTGGTCGCAAAAGCGGAAGAAAGGTACGCGAAAGCATCATAGACGCTGACTTAATTCCGCAGAGAATTACGCCATGCCCATCTTCGCCAGTTTCTGAAAGTCCGTCATGCTCGCCACCAAATCAGTCTGGCTAACTATCCCAATTATCTTGTCGTGCTCAGTCACGACGAGGCGCTTCACCTGTTTCTCCACCATTTTTCTCGCCGCATCGATTAGTGAGCCTGAAGCGTCAATGGTAGCCAATGGAGCCGTCATTATGTCGGCAACCGTGAGCTTCGATGGGTCGGTGGCATCTGCGACGATTTTCTCCACCAAATCACGTTCAGTGACAATGCCGAAGGGTAACCCATCCCGATTAGCAACCAAGGAGCCAATACCTTTCTCCACCATCAACCTAGCGGCGTCTTTCGCTTTGGCCTTCGAGTCTATGGAAATGATCGTTCGCATGATTTGGCGTACAGTTATTTCCGCTGGCAAGTTTTCTCTATTCCGATAACTAGCTTAATTCAATTAAAGGCTTATCGGGAAATTCATCTTGCATACGCTCGAGGAACCCTATCCCTAAGCAAATTGTTCATTGGCGTCACGACTTTGTTCCGAGCCATTCCGAGATTTATTTCCCGCACAACGCACTCCTCTCTCTTTGCTGACGCTCGGTAGAGTACCCTCCCTCGGGGGTTAACAATCTCGGACTGCCCGATAAAGCGCAGACCACGCTCAACTCCGACACGATCTGCTGTCACGGTGTAAACCCTATTCTCCAAGGCGCGAGTCTTCATGGCCTCGGGGCAATTCTGAAGGACAAGGTTCGATGGATGGGCTATAATCTCGGCACCCTTCAGCATCAGCGAGCGGGCGGATTCAGGAAAGTACCAGTCGAAACAAACCATGACTCCGACGTTTCCAAACACCTTGAACTCGTAGCCGGGTTTGAAGAATTTCTTCTCATTACTGAAAAGGTGAACCTTTCTGTAGGTCCCCAAATACTTACCGTCCCCCACTACAACTGCAGAATTATACAGGGTTGTCCCCCTGCGCTCAGCAATACCAGCAACCACCAACGTTCCATCGCGCTTCGAGAACTCTCTCAATGCCTGCGTCGTGCCACCTTCCGGAATGGGCTCGGCCACACTCACGACTTCCCGCCGATTCCTGAAATTATACCCTGTGTTGAAGAGCTCCGGCAAAACAATGAGGTCCGCTCGTTTCCTCCCGATAAGTCGAAGCGCTCTGTCTATGTTTCCCTCAACATCGAGGAGTTTGGAGTTGACCTGGACGAACCCTACGTCCATGCTTATCGTGGCCTCGTGACTATCCGTTTACTCCTATGCAATCTAACCAGGCTTACGTGGTCTTCCCTTCAGTTAGTGGGCAGGTGGATAACGTGCTTAGAAGAGCTTGTCTTTGTCAAGCATCAACTCTGTTTCGACATATCTTCTGCCGTACATTTTCTTCACTATTAGAAATCGTCGTGACCGTTCTCTGAGCTCCTTCTCGTAGATTTCGATTATGCCGTCGAACAAGTCAACTATCGTTTGACTATCTTGTTTGGACGATAACAATGGGTTGAGAGTTCCTAGAACCGTGAAACCTTCTGCCTTCCGTTTGCCGATGAAGTCGTCCAACCATTTTCGGGTCGTCAGAGCTTTGTGTTCTAGCAATACGTCTGAGAGAAGATCAATAATGATTAATTTGCCTCCACCCGTCTTTGGCAAGGCTTCAACGGCTTTTGTGAAGGATATGTTCAGATCGCTGAGGTCCTGAAGGGTTTGTATCTTGAAGACGTTTCCGCCGGTAGCAGTGATTTTGTCCGCCTGCGGGCTGAACACGTAGAAATCCTTCTGGTATCGACTTGCGAAGTCCTGTGTCCTGCTCAAATCACGAGACAAGAAGAATATCGGACTTTCCATCGACAGGCTGGACTCAATGATTTTTCCGAACAGCAGATCCCTTTCATCGCAAGGCGGGGAAACAAGGAGTATCGCGAAGCCGACCGGTAGGCCTCCGGCCAACACGGTATCTAGTTCGGGATAACCTGTGGAGATACTCTCTCTCGCCAGGCTTGGTTTCTGCTGTGGGCTTTCAGGCCTAACTTCTTTCTCTACAGTCTCCTGTTTCAGGACCACTTTCTGTCCTGTTTGTGACTTTCCTCGTTTCATGAACATCATGACTGAAGCTATCAGACCTATCGCAACGATTACTCCAATCGTTCCGAATACTCCGATCGTTCCGAAAGATAGAGTGGTGGAGGCGCCCGCCGTGCCTTGAGTTGTGCTTTCAGCTGTGCCTTGAGTTGTGCTTTCAGCTGTGCCTTGAGTCGTGCTATGAGTTGTGCTTTGAGTTGCCGTTACGATTACATTCGAAGAGCTTCTTAGGGAAGAGGCTCCGGCTGTGATGAGAGTTATGAAAATCGGGAAGCTCAATTCGACTGTTGCATGACCACTCGTGAGCAGAGCAATGCCGCTGTTCGGATAGACGAAAACGAAATAATAAGTTCCGTTGGCTGGGAAAGGGAGGGAGCGATACGGATTGCCGTGGCCGACCGAGTTCACCTGAATATAAAGGGGCTTTGCGCTTGCTGGAAGATGGCAATTTACATTTTGCATAGCATCAAAATCTTCCTGGGACAGAATGTAGAAATTGATTGACACATCCGACCCAAATGTTCCCGTAATTTCCTTGCCCGCTTGCACTGAGAAAGCAAGCGAAGTCTGAGAACACTGTCCCAAGGGAAGCTGTCCAATGGTTGTCGTCGTCGTTATCGCGGTTGATTGACTGGTCGCATTTGGGATAAACAAAAATGGGATGAAGAGTGCTGCAAGCAAGAGAAACGAAATAAATATTCTCGATTTCATCCTAGCCATTTTGCCTGCGCCCAGAGTGTTTGAAGTATTACAGGTACGAACCTATTGTGCCTTTTGAAGGCCTTAGGGTTTGGTAGAATCGACCGAATAGCCATAACTCCTCCTTCCTATTGCTCAATCAAAATGCGAAGGGAAAGTGGTGCCGAGGGCGGGAAACTCCGGAACGTTTTTCGCGTTCCTTTTGAATCCGCGATTCGGCCTACGCTTTGTGTGGCGTAGTCAACCCGGTCTTCAGCTTCACCACGCGTTGTTCGGGTGCTCTCCCAGGCTGAGCTACCTCGGCACCTGAGAGAGGCTTTCACAAGCGACTTGCAATTAAGAGTTTTCTCAAAAATGAGAATTGGGAAGGCTGCTAGCGAAATTGCGTTGACCTCTTTGAAGGGTGGACCGGGACTTCATGGGACTTCGTTGTGAACGAAGGTTTTTAGGCGGAAGAGGAAACCACTCGGCAAGGTGGGCCGGTAGATCAGCCTGGTATGAGCGCCGTGAAACAAGGACGATGCGACTAAATCGTCCGCTTGGCATGCTTAAACTGCCCGCAATGCGGAAAGAATCCAATTCCCGTAAGGTCGCGGGTTCAAATCCCGCCCGGTCCACCAAAAAACAATCAACGCACAATGCGAGTCCAGAATGAAATGCTCAACGACACCGACAAAGCAATGGAGTTGTTGAAGACTCTGGGTTTGTCAGCTGGCGAATCCAAAGTGTACCTGAAGTTACTTTCCCAACCAGAAGGCGAGATGCTAGACAAAGTCGTTACAGCCTTCGGAATTCCGTCCGCCATAGCTGAGGATTCACTGAAAGCGCTGGCTGACAAAGGCCTTGTGAGAATTTCAAGCAACAGGGTTGAGGTCGTCCAGCCCCGCACCGTTCTCCAGAGGATACTTGAGCAGAGAAAACGATCGCTCGAAAGCCAAGTCAGCCAAGAAACTTCTGTAGCCCTAGAATTGGAGAAACTGCTCGAACCAGTGTACTGGGAAAGTAGGCTTGGGATTAAGCCTGAGGAAATCATTGAACCCTTGCGAGACCTCCCAGAAATGGAGGTGCGGACGGCCAGAATTCTTGCAAACGCGACGAAGGAAGTGTCAATCTTCGCAGAGACCTTTGGATGGTACGGCAAAGTACGTGAATCAATGTTTCAGGCCCACGATCGGGGAGTTAGCATGAAGGTTCTGATGATGGTGAAAGATGACTCAACGAAGGCAAGAGCCAAGGAACTTCGCGGTGTAGGGATTCAAGTGCGCCACTGCACCGAAGAATGGTACCCAGTCAGGGGAACCCTTGTGGACGGCCAAGAACTTGTTTTCGTCGTCTGGGCCACGAAGAAAAGCGCTGTCCCGCGCCCTACCTACTTTCGTCCAAACTATACGAAAAACCAAGGATTGATCAGAATTTTCCGGGACGCCTTCCAAAAGAGATGGGAAGAAGGCCAGCCAATCTAGATTTCCTGGTCCAAATAAAAACGCGGCACTCCAAATTTCATGTAGATTTGTTCAAGTAGATTCAGCAATTCGCCCATGCTCAGGTTTTCTGCCACCCTAACTAAGTGCGCATCACACTTACAGTCGCTAGCCCCTATGTGTGGAAGGCTCGATTGCGTATTCAGGTTTTCCAATATAGAGCGGTTGACTCGGCACTCCAGGCGTCTATTCGAGACTAAGTATACCATTCCCTTGAACCTACAGCCTCTGCGCGATGTGAGGTAGTCGACGTGCCATTTCTTTTTCTTGAATGAACGCTTGTGCCGCGTAAGTCTTCCCTCTAGGGATACGGCCCCCTGTCCTAATGCGGAACCAGTGTAGAGATAGTAACCAACCTTTACCTTCGCGCATCCCAACCTACCGAATTTAACCCGCATGGGCTTCTCACACGCCAAGAGGATAGTGTAGGTTCCCCTCATATGCGACGCCTCCGAAGCACAAATAGCGCCAAGGTTCATCCTATGAACGGCTTGTGTGAAGGGATATGAAGGCGATAGTCCTTGCGGGTGGGTATGCAACTCGCCTTCGGCCGATTAGCTACGCGTTGCCTAAACTCCTTTTTCCCGTACTTGGAAAGCCAATGATTTACTGGACGCTCGACCTTTTGAAAGGCATCGGCGTCGATGAAGCCGTTCTGGGAGTGAATTACCTGGCAGATTCGCTGCGTATGGAGGTTGGGTCCAATTACAAGGGTATCGACATCAATTATTCTCTCGAAAAAGCGCCATTGGGAACCGGCGGCCCAATGAAGTTGGCCTCCGAGGGAACGCGTTTTGATGAAAGATTCGTCGCGATGAACGGGGACATAATTGCCAACATAGACCTCGGAAAGATGTTGAAACATCACGAGCAAACCAAGGCGCTGATAACCGACGCTCTTCACGAGGTGAAGGATCCTACCAGATTTGGGGTTGTTCAACTCGACAGCGAAGGGCGGATTCGGCGTTTTGTTGAAAAGCCCAAGGCGAAGGAAGCCCCAAGCCACCTCGTTAACGCCGGAATTTACGTAGTAGAACCTGAAGTTCTGAAAATGATTCCTGCAAACCGTAAGGTCTCATTGGAGAGGGAGATATTTCCGCTTCTTGTCAGAGATGGAAAGCTAAGTGGATTCCCGTTTTCAGGCGACTGGTTCGACATTGGTAACCTAGCAGATTATCAAAAGGCGAATTTTTCATTGCTTGAAAAACATGCTGAAGAGCTGGTTCCCTATGGTGACAAGGTGAGGTTGGCGAAAGCCGCGGTTGTACGGCCACCGGTTATGCTCGGCGAGGGTTCGAGAATCGAGTTTTTGGCTTCTGTGGGCCCAAGTGTCGTTGCTGGCAAAGACGCGTTGATAGAAAATAGGGCACGAGTATCAAATTCCATCTTGTTCGATGGGGTCTCGATAGGCGAGGGATCGGTTGTTTCAGGTGCGATCCTAGCTTCTGGGGTAAGGGTAGGAAGGAAAGTAAGAATCGCGCCGGGATCAATTGTTTCACCGCACGTTCAGATTCGCGACGGCGTTAAGATTGGGAGGAATGTGATAGTTCACCCTTACAAGGAAATCGAATCGAACATAAGACCAGGGACAAATGTAATGTGAGATTGGCGATATAGTTGCAAGAACGGAAGCTTTTCGGAACAAATGGTGTGCGGGGCGTTGTAAACAAGGAACTAACTCTCGAGGTCGCCTTGAAATTGTCCATGGCAACAGGAACCTACTTCAAAGGTGCTGACTTGACTGTGGGGTGTGACGGCCGAGTTTCCAGCCCCATTTTCCTAGACATCGTCTGCGCCGGGTTGGCCAGTGTCGGATGCCAAGTCTGGAAATTGGGAATGATAACCACGCCTGGATTACAGTTTCTGACTAAAGACTGGGGGCTTAAGGGTGGCATAATGATCACGGCCAGCCACAACCCCCCTGAGTATAATGGAATGAAGGTCATGGGGAATATGGGCGTTGAACTCCCACATGAAGAGGAACTGAAAATCGAACGCATTTTTTTCCATTCAAATTGGAAGTTGGCACATTGGGACGAAATCAAGGAGCCTCTCCCCGTAGCCGAGAAATTCTCGGGTTATTTCAAATCAATTCTAGAGAACGTCGGCCCAATCCCGAGGCAAGCAAACCTGAAAGTACTAGTGGACGCAGCGAACGGCGTAAGCGTCCTTTCTACGCCTATACTAATTGAAAAACTAGGTGGCACGGTCACCATTGTAAACGGCGAAATCGACGGAACATTTCCGGGACGGATGCCGGAGCCAACACCAGAACATCTACGAAAGACCTCCAAACTCCTTCCCTCCCTTCATGCTCAATTCGGCGTCGCGCACGATGGCGACGGTGATAGGGCAGTGTTCCTCGATGAGCATGGCTCCGTCTGTTGGGGGGATCATACATTCGCCCTGATCGTGAAGGACTTCTTGGAGAATTATCCTGGCCAGAAAATTGTAACACCGATCAGCTCGTCTATGATCATTGAAGAGATCGCTGAGAAATACGGTGGAGAAGTGGTTTACACACCTGTCGGGAGCGTATACGTTTCGAACCTCATGCTAAAGATACGGGCAAAGCTGGGCGGGGAAGAGAATGGCGGAATCTTCTACGCACCTCACGTAGCCGCCCGAGATGGAGGAATCACAACCGCCATGATCTACCGAATTCTCGCCGAAACAAAGCAACCCCTATCGAGACTAATCGGTCGGCTACCTAAATCCTACATAGTTAAAGACAAAATGCCCTGCCCAGACTCGATTAAGGCTCAGGTGACAGAGGCAATCCGTGACTTGCCAAGAAAAGGCAAGGTCCTGGACATAGACGGAATCAAGGTATGGATTCCACCCCGTTCTTGGATACTGATCCGCCCCAGCGGAACAGAACCTATCTTCAGAATTCTAGCAGAAGCCCCCACGAAAAACATGGCGCTGAGAGTGGTGAACGATTACAAGAAAAAACTTGCACGAATAATCAAAGGTTGCATGAAGCATGCTTAACTTTTTTTCGATGACGAACATCGCGGTTACTTTCATTATTACTTTCCTCGCGACATTCATAGCTACTCCCGCAGTGGCGAAGCTCATGAAACGCCGCGGCATCACGGGGGAAGATGTTCACAAACTTTCGAAAGTAAGAATACCAGAAATGTGCGGCCTGGCAATCTTGTTCGGGTTGACAATTGGAACCACTGCCTATGTGACCCTTCACCCGTCTTTCATTCGCGAAGGTGTTGCATTCCTTGGGACCGTGTTAATCGCCGGAGGAATAGGAATAGTTGATGATTTGCGACCCTTAGGCGCCAGGATTAAACCTCTCCTCACAGCCGTTGCATGTGCGCCCATCCTAATCTTGGGGACCTATGTGCCGGATCCAGATATTCCTCTCATCGGGCCTGTGAGGCTTACTTTGGTTTATCCACTCCTAATACCAATAGCTATCGCAGTTACTTCTAACGGCATTAACATGATGGATATCATGAACGGCTCGATGCCGGGCACTGTTTCCATAATAGCCGCTGCGGCAACCGGAGTCCTCTTAGTCTCAGGTGATGCTCAGAACGCATCCCTCGCGGCGGGTTTGCTGGCTGCGATGCTTGCCTTTTATTACTTTAATCGATTTCCAGCCAGGGTTTTCAGTGGAGACACAGGAAGTCTAGCTGTAGGAGCCGCACTCGGAGCCATATCAATCCTGGGCAGAATCGAGACGGTTATGGTTGTAGCACTCATACCACATATCATGAATGCATTCTACGGCCTCGCATCGGTCGGTGGGTTGCACGAGAGGCGCGAAATCCGACAACGACCGATCAGACTTTTGAAAAATGGCTTGCTCAAAGCCAGTACCGAGAAGGGAGCACCTGTTACAATGGCTCGCCTAATATTGGCCAATGGGCCGCTAGGTGAGAAACAGATCGTGAGAGGGATGATGATTCTGACAGCTGTTTCTTCGTTCCTGGCGCTGTTAACCTACTGGATAATGTTGGTTGGTAGGGTTTGAAACGCCTTCTGCCCCTCGCCGCCATTGAAGTGTTTGTCTGGCTAATCCTTCTCTTATGTACACTTCTGATCTCGAAGCTTGCGTTCTCCATAAACTTGGGAAATGCAACAATAGTACAACGCGTCGCAACCCAAGTAGCGAGAAACATGTTATCGGGCGTAATCGTCATAATGTGGCTGGTCGTCTGGAAGAAACTGACCGACTTCTACTTATGGCGAACCCTGACTGGGTAAGCGACTAGGGTTTGAAGATTCGCTGAATAATAACACGCAGAGGATCCTCCATGCTTCGAAGTAACTTGGCGGATTTCTTCTGATAGAATTCACGGAAATCTTCACTTTTTGATATGGCAAAGGCCCTTTGAGCGATTCGGCCAGGATCAAGGACTCTCTCAACCAATCCGTAATTTATCAAGAACCGTTCTACGAAAGTTGGGTCGCCTGGGTAGTATGAGATTACTGGGATTCCAAGCATGGCAGCCTCAGCCGTCATTGTCCCACCACCGCCAACGAACACGGAGGAGGCACGGACGAGCTGGATAGCGTCGATAACATGCTCAGGTACAATCACGCGGTCGCCGAAACGCTTTCTGAGTCTCTCGCGTTGCACATCGTACCTCGGCAGGACTACGATCTGCATACCGTCACCATTAATGTCCAAGAGCTTCCCAATGACGTCCGTCACTTTATTCGATAAAGTCGAAGATCGAACATTGAGGTATGCGGCGAATTCTTCAGGAGTCCTAACAACAACTATAGACCTATTCCGGTCCAAATTTAGGCCGTCGAGGGCCTTTGTGTTACTCTTGTAACCACCCAGCCACACTATTGGATCCAAAGCCCTGTATCTAACGACATCTCTGACGGATGCACCGTATCGCGTCCAAGCGTGCACGGGAATAACCCACGGCGTGAACAGCTTTTGTGAAAGGGGTATCGTCAGCTTGCAGACCGCTTCAGCATGAGGGGAATCACTGATGCAAAAGTGCGGCATCTTCAGGCCGAAGGCGACTCTGGCGGCCTCCGGCGAGGAAAAAGAAATTGCCACATCCGGTTTCTGCTCCTCTATAACTTCGGTTAACGCTGAAACTCGCTTGGAACTCTCGAGGAGTTTGTCTTTGAGCTCTCCGCCACCATGACGCCCTACTTGGATAGCTTTGAACCCTTTGAGTTCCAATAGTTCGTTTACCTCTCGGTATTCCCGAGTCGTCAAGACGGTCTTGAAACCCTTGGCAATGAGACGGTGTTGGAGTTCACCAAGGAAGTTGGCTTGTTTTGGTGTCAGTATATCTAACCAAACTTTCATTTGACTGTCAGCCTCAGCGGTTGCTATTCTCTTGGAGTTACTCCATCTGTATAGGAAGGACTCGCGAAAGACCCTGATCAATCCAGGATTCTTTGTATGGTTTGGAGTGTACACAATAGGGTTCCAATGCCGCTCGGCTTCCTCCGCCGCCCATATTACGAAGATCAAATCTTTGACATCGATCAGAGTTCCGCGAACAGGATGCCACGGGTCAGGCGTGTCTCTGATTTGTGCCCCCAAATCCCTAAGAACATCTAGGTGCCGCTTGACTTGGCTGTCTGCGAGCTGTATCAGGATCTTAACACTCACACCTCTCGCCAAAGCGTTCCTGAGCTGAGTTTTGACTTTAGGAAGCCAAGAGAACAACGCTGTGGAAATCAAAATTTCTCGTGATGCTTCTTGAACATAATCACTGGTTCTTTTCTCCATGACTCTCAAATCCTCCAATGGCTCAAGCAACTCCTCAGCCTTCACTTGGAGATGGCTTTCGACGTAGATTGGCTCCATCTGCCTTTGCAGATCTCCCATAGTCTCTTCCATCGTAAGGAGGTTTGTTTCAAAATTTCTCCGCAGATGCGTTAGGTATTCGCGCCTCGCTTCTTCAGGGGAGATAGCATGAAACTTCTTCGGCCTGCTCTCGACTATTCTCGCGAAACCCTTCTGCATGAGCTGCTCAAGGGTTCCATAAACGCGCGTTATTGGAACCGATGTCATCTTCGAAATCTCTTCCGCTGTCATTTCCCGCCTTTGCAGGAGGGCAAGGTAAGCCTCAGATTCGTAAGAGGTTAGACCAACCCTTCGCAAATGTCCCATGATGCGCGAAGTGGACATAGTTAACTCATGTAGAGTTAAAAACAGTTAAATATTTCTATGGACGCCCCTACTCAAGGTCTGCTCAATGTCATCAGCTCAGACACTGTTGTCGCTCGAACCCGGTGAGATTGCTGTCAGAATTAGAGACGGCGCGCTAACCATTGGGGTAGTCGGATTAGGTTGGATGGGTCTACCTACAGGATGTCTCTACGCCGATGCGGGCGCCCGAGTCATCGGGGCCGATATGAATCCAAAGGTTGTCGAACGAGTAGCCAAAGGTGACCCACCAATCGACGAGCCGGGCCTATCTGTTATGCTAAAGAAAGCAACCAGATCAGGGAAATTGACGGCAACTACAAACACGGAAGAAGCCGCGGCCGACTCCGATATTCTCTTCATAGTCGTTCCAACAATGATAGACAGACAGAAACGGGCAGACTACTCAGCCGTCGAAGATGCCTGCGTAAGCATCGGGAAGGGCTTGAAGAACGGTAGCCTCGTCATATTCGAGAGCACTTGCGGCCCCGGTGTAACCGAACGTGTGGTAAAGGCAACAATCGAGAAGTACTCCGGGCTTATTGCAGGCCAAGGCTTTGGCCTCGCCTACAGTCCGATTCGGGCGATGGGTGGAAGGGCGCTTCAAGATATCCAAGGGTATAGCAAGATTGTCGGGGCGGTTGACAAGAAAAGTCTTGAGGCAGCTTGCGCCGCAATCTCTGTAATAGTGAAGGGTGAACTCATCCGCGTCCAGGACATCAAAACCGCAGGAACTGTCAAAACTCTTCGAAACCATTTACAGGGACGTTAACATTGCGCTGGCCAATGAGTTCGCTCTTCTCTGCGAGGAGGTTGGAGTGGATTACCTCGAAACGATGAGGGCTGCCAATAGTCAACCCTACTCTCACCTTCATTCAACTGGCGTTGGTGTCGGAGGCCACTGCCTGCCAGTCTACCCCTATCTTCTGGCGAGTGAAACTTACGCTCTGGACGCTCGGCTCAGGTTGGTGCTTGACGGGCGAAAGATGAACGACCTCATGCCGCGTCACGTTACGAAACTCGCTTCCGATGGAATGCGGGTTTCAGGAAAATCACTCAAGAGAGCAAAAGTAGTTGTCCTTGGAATTAGCTACCGCCCCAACGTCAAAGAGTTGCGCTATTCCCCTTCCCTCGACCTAATATCGATCTTGAAGAAACGTGGGGCCCGAGTAACCGCCTTCGATCCACTCTTCAATGCATCCGACATGGAATCACTCGGGCTAACCTCTGAGCAAACCATGCGTAAGGCTGTGGAGAAGGCAGACTGCGTGATATTGACCGTCGCGCATGATGATTTCAAGAACATGGATACAGTTGAACTTGCAGCGCACATGTCGAAGAAGGGACTGATTATCGATTGCACGGGAATCCTTGACCCGACCAGTGTAGAGAAGAGCGGACTCGTCTACAGGGGTGTAGGAAGGGGTCTGTGGACGCGGTAAAAAACCTTCGAATCCCAGTTATTGGGACAAGTTCCTGGTAAGAACCAAGCATGCGTGCTGCCCCAGCTGAGTCTGTGCTCAAGGGCTACCCATTTCGGGTAAACGCAGAGGATGGGTTGCGTGCAATGGAAATCTGTGAAGTTGTTCTTCAATCCGGTACGTCGGGGCGGATCATCACGCTAGCGGTTCCCTCCCTGGGTTGACTGATGCTGAGATACGAATTCGCTGATGAAGTTTGAAGCAAATAGGTCAGCTCGCTTCTCGACTTGTCTCTTCCTCCCCAGTTCGGAAGCCCTTAGGTGGTGGTAGAATTCATGCAAAATCACAAAGGGGCTCGTTATGTATTCACCCTTCGACAAATAGATGCGCTTCTCATTCTGCACGTAACAGGCCACAACTCGCCTGTGCCGCTTCACCGTCCCTACCTTCAAGTCAGGTTCACTGATTCCGTAGTAGTCCGAGAGGAGCTTCAAAGCAAGCTCAGTCTGTCCATCAATTATGAGACTGACAACTTTCGCACGGAGCAGCCGCTTCGAATCGTTCAGGCCCAGTGAATTCATTGAGAGCCAAGCCGAAGGAACTCGAAAGTGGTATATTTCAGTTGGCCGTTGGATAGAAGACGGATGATTCTGCGTTGAAGCGGAAATTGATGGACATACTGGCCTGCCCAATAGATAAATCCTATCCACTTGAACTGTTGGTCTTCGAGGAAAAGCAAGAGATCAGTTCTGGAATGATTACCTGTCCAAAATGCAATCGCTGGTATCCCATCATAGATGAAATCCCACACATGTTACCTGACGAGTTGAGAGAACGGAGCGAAGACTTGCCATTCCTGCAAAAATGGAAGGAAAAAATTCCGCAGAAGACGCTACAAGAAGGAAAGCCGTTTAACCTGCAATCATAATATGCGGGTGTTGTGTTGAAATGGCAAAGCAATTTATCCGAACACCTAACGCCCCCCAACCAATGGGGCCTTACTCTCAGGGAGTCAAAGCAGGCAATTTTCTGTTCGTGGCCGGGCAGGGACCAAACGACCCTAAGACCGGGCAGATGGCAGGTGAGGAAATAGAAAGTCAAACGCATCAGACATTAACGAATATCAAAGGTATTGTGGAGGCGTCAGGCCTTTCAATGCGTGACGTGGTCAAAGTGTCCATCTTTCTGAAGACCGTGGATGATTTTAAGAAGATGAACGAGGTCTACAAGACCTTCTTCCTCGAGAATCCACCAGCAAGGACTACCGTCGAGGCGAAACTACCTGCACCAGGTATGCTCATCGAGATTGATGTCGTCGCATATAGGGAATAAATCATCTTTATCTCAACCAGCGGGTCTGTGCAAGGTCGAAGTTAAGCTCGAGAACGTTCGCCGAAATGGCTTATTTCAACTAGGACGTTAGGTAGTATCTGGGAAAACCAAGATTTGCCGGGAATCACTCTCATCGACTGTCAAACAGCGGGAATATCCGGGGACATGCTGCTGGGCGCTCTGATCGATGCCGGAGCGAATGTTCAAAGCATCCAAGAAATCTTGGAATTGATTCCCAGACATTATTCGAAGTGCAAGTCTCTTCGGTTTGAGACAAGAAACGTAACCAAACAGGGCTTCAGAACCCGTGCAGTTGATTTCACAATCTCGGAGGAGGGAGGAGAAAACAAAGCCCAAGAACTCATTCAGTCAACTCACGCGATTGCACATGCATCAAACCTAAGCGAGAAAGCGAAGTCTTTCGCGGTCGGTTCCATCGGAATCCTTGCTGACGTTGAGAGTAAGCTTCACGGCGTCGAACTTTCGAGGGCACATTTGCATGAGGCGGGTTCGACTGACACTTTAGCGGACGTTTTTGGTGTAGCTGCTGCGTGCGACTCGCTAGGGGTTTTTGGAGGTGAAATATGTTCCACTCCTGTGGCAGTCGGGGGTGGTTTGGTTGCTTTCTCTCACGGAACCCTCTCAACGCCAGCGCCTGCGGTTCTGGAGATAGCTAGGCAAAGTGGGATCCCCATTATGGGGGGTCCTGAAGCTGAGGAACTCGCGACTCCAACCGGCATATCGATGCTTGCCTGCTTGACAAAGAGATTCCTCGAAACATATCCGCCTATGGTTCCTGAGAAAGTCGGTTACGGTGCCGGTCGTAAGGAGTTGACTAAGACACCGAATTTGCTCAGAGTCGTCATTGGGCATGCAATCGCCGGGAGGTTCGAGTCTGAAACGGTTCAGGTGCTCGAGACGAATCTCGACGACCTATCTGGTGAGACGCTGGGACACGCCTTACAGCGAATTCTCGAATCTGGCGTAATGGATGCGTGGATCACCCCGGCAATATTCAAGAAGACACGCCCTGGCCATGTTCTGCACTGCGATTTGTGAAATAGGTGATGCACAGAGAATCGCAGAAATCATGATTAGAGAGACAGGGACGCTGGGTGTTAGATTTCAACAGTGGAATCGGTTCACCTTGCAAAGGGAGGTTGAAACCATTAAGATGGAAATTGCGGGCAGGGTATTTGATGTGAGGGTCAAGATTGCGAAAGACCGATCAGGTAACATTGTAAGAGTAAAACCTGAATTCGAAGACATTCGTTCGATTGCCGAGACGCTCTCCATACCCGCCAGAGAGGTGTCGGATATTGCGATGCGAGAGGCGATCCAATCGCAGGCTGGAAGGAAGGGCGATACCTAGGCTCGACGCTTAGAATATTGGACGAGTTTGAACGCTGGCAACACACTTCCTGCTAGCAGGGCGGTCAACTATCCCGGTCGCTTCCTGTCTTTCTTTTCATCCCTGCTTTCCAGAACTCGCCCACACTTGGCGCAGAACTTCGCTTCGACCAAGTTCTTGTGCTTGCACACAGGGCAAGTGACTGACGGCGCAACCACTAATGCAGATTTCGCCTTTACGAAAACAACATCGCCGATCTTTTGGATGTCTTCGAATGAGAGAAACGATTCTTCCTCTTCGGCGGACTCGATGACCAACGCTAACCGACCGTCAGATGACCACGCAAAATCCTTGGTAACACCCAATTTCCTAGCCTCGGTATCGACTACTTCTTTGCCGACTACTTCTTCACGCCTTCGCCACTGCACCAAAGCTAAAGCCTCAATCGCTCGTGTGGTAGTGGGCTGCTAGAGTATTTAGCATTGTGCGGCTCAATCCTCCTTTGACATTCTGAACTTGGATGGGCCGGCCTTGACGAAACAATATGGAGTCCTCTTACCTCCTGGAATGGCCGAAGGAGGGCTCCGGCTCCTGCGTAAGCTTTCGCTTGTTGATAATGGGCGCCAATTTCAACGAACTGATCGGGGCATTCTCGTGCCACTAGTGCGTACTCTGACGGACAACGAAGGCGTGCTATTAAGGGAGCAAATAGGTGAGGTTAAGACCGAACTGTCCTCCTTCGAAGAAGCGAGGGAGAAAGAGAGAACCCTTGAGGCGGCTCTTCGAGGTCAAATCCCGGACGAACTTATAGCAAAACTACCTCGCTCTTTTGATGTAATCGGAGACATCGCTGTCATCGAACTACCCGAAAGTTTGGAACAATTCTCAGAAGTCATTGGACAAGGAGTCCTAAAAATCAACCCGCACATCCGACTAGCGTTAAGAAGAACCAGCCAAGTTCAGGGTACATTCAGGACACGTAGATTCGAAGTCATAGCTGGGGGTGGCGGCACAGAAACAGTCCACCGCGAATTCTCATGCCGTTACCGACTAGACGTCTCGACGGTCTACTTCAACCCAAGGCTTTCCCGTGAACGAATGCGGATCGCGCAACAGGTAATGCCCGGTGAGTCGGTTGTAGACATGTTTGCTGGCGTTGGCCCATACTCTGTACTCATCGCAAGACTGCACCCTCAGTCGACTGTGTATTCCGTCGACATCAACCCTTCAGCTGTAAAGTACCTCAAAGAGAACGCATTTGCAAATCGCGTTGCCGACCGTATAAGTCCTGTGCTCGGGGACGTTAAGGAATTGGCACGAAAGGACTTGCGGGAAATTGCCAACCGCGTGATAATGAACCTTCCGTCTGAAGCTAGCAACTACATCCCGGCCGCATCCCAGATTCTCAAAGAGGAAGGAGGAATGATACACTTCTAGCGTTCGCAGGGCGAGAAGAAAACATCAAGACAATCGTTAAGTCATTCCAATCAAATGTCGAAGCGCAGAACAGGAAGTTACGTTCGGTAACGTTCTGTAAGGTGATCAAGGAAGTTGCACCAAACCGAGTGCAGGTGGCCATAGACGCCCTCGTGAGCGCTAGAGTTCCACGGTGATACGTACCCACAACTTTGTGACCGAACTGGTTAGGGCATCAGTAAGTTCCCGGTTAAGGTCGCGTGCAGCCTTATCCGCCCTGACCATAATGGTGCGACTCGAAGCATATGATGACTTTCTAACAACCGATTCGCTCGAATGGTTGAAAGTGAGTTTGGAGCTACCCCTTCCCTCGATGAACTCAACAATTCCGTCAGCTTCAAGTTGAACCTGAATTCTGGATACATCGTGCCTGCACAGATCTCTGAATTGATCAGAAAAGTCCTGCGGGCCTTTGTCGGCATTGACGCCGATAACGCAGTCGCCACGGCGAGTTAGCTCCGTGTCTTTTGTAATCTCGAACGTAGTTGGATGCTTCGCCAAGACGTTTGGATGACCTTGCGCACATAATTCCTCGACACTTCTCAAAGTGGTCTAAGCCTGTTTGGAGACAAACCTTTGAATCCTTATTGGCTCGTTTATGTGTTTACGGGCCGAAAGAATTGATGGACTTTGCCGAATTAAGGCGGCAAGCAGTAGACGAACTCAGGCGCGAGGGAATTCTACGGAACGCGGAAGTAATTAGGGCGATGAGCAAGGTTCCACGCGAAGAATTCCTACCCCCTGAGGTTAGGTCGTATGCCTACGCCGACTCTCCGATACCCATTGGGCACGGCCAAACGACGAGTGCCCTCCACATGACTGCGCTATTTTGCGAATTTGGTGAAATGAAACTTGGTCAGCGCGTTTTGGAGGTCGGCGGTGGTTGTGGTTACATGAGCTGCGTGTACGGAGATAGTCGCGGTTTCCGAAGGACCGAAGGCGGCCTGGGGACATGTGTGGTCGGCAGAGATTGTGTCAGAGCTGGCCGAGTTTGGCAGGAAGAATGTGGAACGCTTAGGATACGCCGATAGAGTGACCTGTCTAGAGGCAGATGCCTCCGAGGGTTTGGAAGGACAAGCGCCGTTCGATCTGATTATAGTGACGAGTGCTGCGCCTGAAGTCCCGTCCGAGCTCACAAACCAAATCAAAGTAGGGGGCACGCTTCTAATCCCTGTGGGCGGAGCTCAGTTTTACCAGGAATTGATCAGGATAAGAAAAAACAAGGACGGTCGCCTTTCGCATGAAAACTTGGGCGGAGTCGCGTTCGTCCCTATGAGGGGGAGGCGCGGTTGGAATCGTTAGGCAGATGCAGAGAAGGATTCCGAAACGGGAAGAACTACGTACCGTGTCTTAACTAAAGTATGACTCAAGTGTTTTTTTCGGTGGAGGGGAGGTTGTGACTACCGTCATTCTTGACACTGCCTTTCGGACGACTCCTCGGAAAAGTCTGCGTTCACCACACAGAAAGGATACAACCTTCTCTTCATCAGGTTTCGACCACTTGAGAGAATAGTCAGTCGTTACGTCTGGTTGGAGGAATATTTTCCGTATAATCTCCGGAGCCGGACAGATTGTTATACTTGGATTGCTTGCCATGGCTTTTTCGAGATTGCCGTGTTCGTGGATTAGTTTCAGGGCGGTTTTGGGACCGATACCCTTGACGCCATCTGGGTCGAAGTCTGTCCCTATCAGTATGCCCACATCGACAAGTTGCTCTCTTGTAAGCGAGAGCTCTTCGAGCACTTTTGCCAATTCAATGAGTTTCGGTTCAACCTCGACGTAGGCATCTCTACGCGGCAGTTTTCTGCGGCCTGTGATGGCAAGGTTCTTCACCATTCTTGGAGCTCCGAAAAGTAATGAGTCGTGATCTTGAGAAGCAACGGCCCAGACATCGCCTCGTGATGATATGATTGAGGCTTGGGCTTCTCCTTCTGAGGGGGCCTGAACCCAAGGGACGCCGAGGACATCCAAGAGTTTCTTTGCGTCCCCGACCATGGTATCCTTGAGTTGTGAGGTGGCTTGGGCGTATGTTCTCGCCTCTTCCAATTTTCCTTCCTTGAGCGCCCGTTCGTAGCGCACCACGGCTTCCTCTTTCACCTGCCGTCGCCTGCGGATCTCAAGTTCCTTCAGTTCCGGGGGTTTGCCATCAAATACGAAGGCGAGCTTGATTCCTTTCTCAGCAAGGTTTGTCGTTCTGTAGAGTAAGCCACTGAGGTGGCTTGTGACTCTCCCCCGCCGATCTTTCAGTGGCGTCCCGTCGGGCTGCCGGATTATGGCAAGGAACTGGAATAACGCGTTGTACGCGTCCACCGCTAGCGTCTTGTTCGATAGATTGTCGAGGGAGGTCACTTGCTCTGGAATAATGTCGGCTAAGTCAACACCCAAGAGTTGCCACTGCCCCAGTATGCTCTGGGGTATACTCTTTTCTTTCTTATTACAAAAGTTGTGTGGCGCGTCTGACGGGCCTGGGTGGAGAAGGCTTCTTCTAGGTATGAAGCCCTTCTCTGCTTCTGACGATGATTTCGCGAAGCTCTCCTTTGATGAATATCTTGATGATATTCCATTTACCGTGAACGAAGTGTTGCTCTAGGATTGCGGATCTGCGTACTTCTGATTCAAGTCGCATTGGGCTATCTGCGCCTTTGCATAGAAGCGCTCGTTCATGCTAGATTAGCCATTTAGACTGCCACAACGCAAAACTCAGAATTAGGCTTGGAGGCTAGCGCACTGTTGTGATTGACTTTCACGTGTCTGCGAAGGCCTCGTTTATTGACGTTGAAGCATCCCCACTGGCCGGTTCCGGTTGGGTTTCCGTTTCTCGTTCACGTCCGGCTATCGCATAGGACTCTGGTAGGGCTTCAGAAGTGAATAGGTTGACTAATGTGTTCGGGCTTGCTTCACCGCTTAACCGGCCTACCCTGCCTTTCAAGTGCCGCCATTTCAACTGTGTTCGGCCACTCTTAGAATTGTAAATTATCCCCAGAACATTCGATACTCTAGTGAACCTGATCTCGCGTATCTGTTGGAGAGTCTCCTTGTCTTCGGCCTCAACATACATCGTGCCTTTGTCTGAGGGTCGCTCAGGGTAGATGGTCTCGTCCTCATCCATGTCGAGCGGAATGTAGGTTTGACATGTGCTCATAATCATGAAACGCCGAAACCTATCGAGATCGCAAACTGAGTCTATTTTGACCAATGTTATGTCCCTACGGTAGGCTGGGATTAGCTACCGGATTGTCAACAAGCTCCTGTTTGAATTTGTCGGTTTTCTCTTCGATTGACTTCAGACGGGCTGAGACACTGCGAATTAGCTGAAACTAACAATCAATTTATAACCTTCAGAGCTGTGCGTGTGGGAACCCGAAGTGCCTGTGAATGAGTGCTACTACCACCTTGTCCAGCGAAAAGGGCATTCGCATGCCCACGTGTACGTGGTGCGCGCGAACTATACTCCCTGGCGAGGGGGCGGTCAAGTTTCCTTGCCCCAGTTGCGGCGAAGTGACAATCTGGCGCTGTGAGAAATGCCGAATGTTCGGCCGGCCTTACCGCTGCGTTAAATGCGGTTTCACGGGCCCATGAGACTTTTCGATTGGTTGAGAACTCATGGCGAAGGTACTTGCATCAATCAAGATTTTTCCAAAAGATGCAAATATCGACCTAGGCCCTTTGAAAACGAAGATTCAAGCCTCTCTACCGGCGGGTTCTACCGTTCAGAGGTTCGAGGAAGAGCCTATCGCTTTTGGGCTGGTCGCATTGATTGCGCACGTTCTTCTTCCGGAAGATGTTGAGGGTAAAATGGATCAGGTCGAAGAAGCTTTGCGTTCGGTGGACTCGGTCAGCGAAATACAGGTCCTACGCGTCGTTCGCTACTGAAACTGTTACTTTAAGTAACATTTATATCGGCGCTTTGTTACCGTAAGTAACAAAATCCCGGGTGGATACGAGCATGAATAAATTAACACGCCATCCAATCATGTCGAGAACTGTGCCGGTAGGTGCTGGATACTACAAAAGGGATTTTAATAGCCAGACTCAAGGTCTGAGAAGCACGACTCGTACTGGAATCCGGTTGAAGGAGTCAAACCAATGAGCAGTAAAGAATCATCCTTGAGAGTTGCCGATGCCAGACAACGTGACGTTGGTCACGGCAAAGTCCGCATAGACAATGACACTATGCAGAAACTGGGCATCACAGCCGGTGACTTCGTCGAGATACACGGCAAGAAGATGACCGTCGCCGTAGCCTGGCCAGCCTACGCTGAAGACCAAGGCCAGGAAATCATTCGAATGGATGGTTTGATTCGAAGAAACGCCGGTGTAGCCCTCAATGAGTATGTTAGCGTGAGGAAGGCAGACGTCAAGGACGCTCAAGCAATAATCTTTGCGCCCACCGATGTCCGCTTGAGCGTTGATGAAGAGTTCGTTAGTTTTGTGAAACGCCGATTCATGGATATGCCTTTCATCGAAGGAGACATGACGCTGCTTTCGATCTTCGGAAGCGCCGTACCATTAATTGTTACACGAACCCGGCCGCACGGCCCCGTCAAAATCATTGAAACGGCACATGTGCAGGTTCTAAGTGAGCCGACACCGGAGAAGAAAGGAATTCCCATAGTCACCTACGAGGACATAGGCGGCCTCCATGAGGAGATTCAGCGCATCAGAGAAATGGTTGAACTTCCACTTAGGCACCCTGAACTCTTCCAACGGTTAGGCATCGAGCCGCCCCGGGGTGTATTTCTGTACGGCCCACCGGGATGCGGTAAGACCTTGCTAGCCAAGGCCGTGGCCAACGAGTCTGACGCTAACTTCTATGTGATTTCCGGCCCGGAAATCATGTCCAAATTCTACGGCGAATCAGAGGCTAGGTTGCGTGAGATATTCCAGAAAGCCCAAGAAACTTCCCCGAGCATCATCTTCATTGATGAAATGGACGCCATCGCGCCCAAGCGCGAGGAAGTCACCGGAGAGGTTGAAAGGCGAGTTGTTGCCCAGCTCCTGTCGCTCATGGACGGTATGGGTTCTCGGGGAAACATCATTGTCATCGGAGCCACAAACCGCCCGAACGCAATAGACCCCGCCCTACGCCGGCCAGGAAGATTTGACCGTGAAATAGAAATCGGTGTCCCAGACAAGGCGGGACGCTATGAAGTTCTCCAGATCCACACGAGAAACATGCCGTTGGCAGAAGATGTTGACCTGAAGCGGCTGTCAGATGTGACTCACGGTTACACGGGAGCCGACATGGCCTCTCTCTGCCGGGAGGCAGCGATGAAAGCGCTGAGACGATACATACCTGAGTTCAACCTTGAGGAAGAACGGATACCACCCGAAACCTTGGAGAAGATGGTCGTCAAAATGGACGACTTCCTATCCGCCTACAGGGAGATCACGCCGACCGCCATGCGTGAGGTGTACGTGGAGGTCCCGCAAGTTCATTGGAACGAAGTCGGCGGCTTGAAAATGGTTAAGCAGGAACTAATGGAATCGGTTGAGTGGCCGCTCAAAAAACCGGAAGTATTCAAGAAGATGGGCATTAAACCACCCGGGGAATCCTACTCTATGGGCCACCTGGATGCGGAAAGACACTCTTGGCAAGAGCGGTGGCGACAGAAAGCGAAGCCAACTTTATCTCCATAAAGGGGCCCGAGATATTCTCGAAGTGGGTTGGAGAGTCTGAGAAGGCAATTCGCGAGGTTTTCAGGAAAGGCCGAACCGCAGCACCCGCCATAATCTTCTTCGACGAACTCGACGCTATAGTGCCAAGGCGTGGGGTGGGATACGGTGACTCTGGAGCAAGCGAACGCGTCATCAGCCAACTGTTGACTGAAATCGACGGCATCGAAACTCTCCAAAACGTCCTAGTAATCGCTGCAACGAACCGCCCCGACATGCTAGATCCAGCCGTCATGAGGCCAGGCAGGTTCGACCGATTAATCTACGTGCCCTCGCCGGATTTCGACTCTTTGAAGGAGATCTTCAAGATTCATGCAATCGCAATGCCCCTATCCAGAGACGTAGTACTTGACGAGCTGGCTAGGAAAGCCCAGGGATACTCTGGCGCGGACATCGAAGCAATCTGTAGGGAAGCCGCCATGAACGCGCTGAGAGAAGACATTGAGTGCACTGAGGTTTCGAGGCGAGACTTCGATGTGGCGATGGAAAGAGTAGGTCCGAGCATAACCGTAGATGACGACGCATGGTACCAGAAGTTCTCGAAGCGGCTTAGGAGAGAAAGAGCCTCCGCCCCAACACCAGTCGCGTAGAGCAAAGAAACTGACGGTGTCAAAATACTTGCAAAAAGTGTGGGGTCCCCGCCCCTTACACCTCCTGGTACTAGACGTCATAGGACGAAAAGGCCCAATGACGGACGACGAGTTGCTTCGAGAAATACGGAACGGCAAAGAGGACCTCAGCTTTCGCGAGATGAATCGAATCCTAATGAAACTGGAAGTTACCGGAATAGTAAGGGTCTCTCGGCAGATGAAGGGCAAACGCCGGGTCGAATTAGCGGAAGAACAAACACAGACATAACTGCCTCAAGTTCGACATCTTTGCCTCTCCTCTACCCAACCGTGCATTGGCACGGCATGATTGTGAAAGCGAACCTTGCCCGCGAACTCAGCTGATATAGTGATCGTTGGATGTGGGGTAAGCGGAGCAAGCGCAGCCATCGCCGCCGCCCAGCAAGGTCTCTCGGTCTCCATCTTCGAAGAACACGAACAGGTTGGCGAACCGTCCCATTGCTCCGGCCACGTTGGAATTCTTGCCTTCAGAAGATTCGCCCCTGACATGCCAACAAGGATCATAGAGAATGAGATCAAAGGCGCAGTCCTCCATCCACCAAACGGAAAGCCGCTAACACTCTATAGGACGAAACCGGTTACATGGGTTCTGAATCGGCGAATTCGACAGGCACCTAGCTTCTTTAGCAGTTAAACACGGAGCGGAACTGCGTCTGAAGTCCCGCGTCGAGAGTTTCGAGCGTTCTGGAGGAGAACTAAAGTTCAGGACTGGGGGCCGGAACGGGGGTGAGTTTTCTTGCAAGATGCTAATTGACGCGAGTGGCTGTGGAGCAGCTATTTCGAAATACGTTGGCCTCGCGAAACCCGGGAGAGGAATTCTTGTGAATTCAGCCCAGTTTAATGTGGAGAACCTAACTGACGTAGATGAAGACTTTGTTGAGGTTTATTTCGGCCAAGGCTTTGCGCCGGGTTTCTTTGGTTGGATCATACCCCGCCGCGATGGCTCGGCAAAGGTTGGAATAGCAGCGGGAGGGCGTGCTAACGTTCGGCAATGTTTCGAGCACTTCATTCACCGGCACCGTGTGGTATCAGCGAAGCTCAAACACGCGAAACCTACAACGGCCCCTATGTACCACCCCATCCCTGTAGGCGGGGCGGCAAGCCGGACGTACGCTGACAATATCCTAGCTGTGGGAGACGCGGCATCGCAGGTTAAACCAACGACAGGAGGGGGCATTGTATTTGGCCTGGCCTGCGGGCAGATTGCTGGTGAGACTGCTGCAGGAGCCCTAGAAGCGGGAGACGTGTCTTCGTCTAACCTTAGAGCCTATGAGAACTCGTGGCGACGATTAATCGGGCTCGACCTAACCGCCATGTCGTGGCTCCGTAGGCTGCTCTACAGATTACCCGACCAGCAGCTAGACCGCATCTTTAGAATTTCAGCGGAGTTAGCGGCGGATGATGTTCTCAACAGAACGGCGGACATCGACTTCCAAGGCAGAACTTTACTATCCTTGGCTCGGGACCCGCGCCTCTTCATAACCCTCGTTTCGGCATCCGTTCTTTCAGTTCCCTCACTAATTGGAACCGGAGCACGTAGAACAAGAAGCTGAGCCCCCAACGGAGTTGAATCAACTTCCCCTCCGCCAGAGCACGCCCCTGAAACATCAACAGCGACCGGAAATTCCTTCTGAACTGCAACACGAAACTACCGGAACCCCTCTCCCTGCCACCTCAATCTGATGAGAAAACAGTACCCACTAAGGGTTCAGTGCGTTACCATCGCAAGTGCAACTAGCGCTCCGATAGCGATACCCAACGCCACCTCAGAGGGCGTGTGGCCGAGCGAATAATGCACGGGGGGCGTCCTGACATGTGCTAGACGGATAATCTTGTTTATCGTTCTCCCCTCATCGCCAGCTGTGCGACGGACTCCTAACGCGTCGCGTATGACGATGACCGCAAGAACAGCAGCCACTACGAAAGTCGGACTTCGCCACCCCTCAGTTTGGAGGATAGACACGAAGAGAGCCGTCACGGTCGCGCAATGCGTACTCGGCATGCCACCCGTCACCACAGTGTCCTCCCAACGAAGGCGAATATGATGACGCAGTCTAATGAGCAGGAGCTTCAAGCCCTGCGCGGCGATGAACGCAATCGTCACCGTAACAAGGAGAACAGGAACGTCCATGGCTTCGCCGCACGGATAGCACGATAAAAGTATTTGTGCACATTGGGGTATTCTAAATTAGATTAGCCTGATGAAACAGGCGAACCGTCAGCCTGTCAGGTGCGGGGTGATACTAGCAATGACAGGATTCTTGTATCCCACCGCTGACCAAGGCAGGACATAACAAATTGCAGGCTTGTCTTACCCCGCCATTTCTGAAATCCGTTTGGGTTAAGCCTTCGACTGACTACGACTTGCTTATCGCATTTTCATTAAGTAGCTCGCACAATTAGATACGTTGGGGTCTATAATTTGATGATGTCAACGCACATGGCGTACGGCTTTGTCACAGGATATGTCCTTTCGGTTGCATTTGCCATGTGGATTGCTCCGTCCACTTATCCGGTCCTAATGCCCGCGACGGCCATCTTAGCGCTTGCAGGAGCCATCGGTGCGATCTTCCCTGATATTGATCAGGCAGAATTCTGGGCGCCCAGATCAATTGGGAAGTACTTTACTCACAAGAAGACACTTCACTACATCACAGGTTACCTGATCCTAAGCACTATCCTAGTTATCTTGGCAATCTTCTTTCAGAAATATGTATTCTGGCTTATCGCCGGCGCATGCTGGAGTTTTGGAGCTTGGATTCATTCCTTAATGGATCCGCTGGACGGATGGAGAGATGACCATCCGGATGAAGGAATTTACGAGCATATCACGCGAAAATGGTTACCGTCCAAGCGTCTTATTCATTTCGCAGGGATGTGGGAGTGGGTTGTTCAGGCATTCGCGGGAGTATGGTTCATAGCGATTTCAGCTAATCTTTCTCAGCTACTCATTCCCGGCTGGCAATTTGGAACACTGGCATACCTGGGCATATTCTCAATTTCAGCTGTGTTCGACGCAAGGCATAGAGCGCCAAAGAGGCAACCTAGGGAGTTGCCTCACATCCGCTTGCTTACAGGTGCAACTGTCATCCATACTAAGAAGAGAACACAAACTACCTCATGCCCGACTTGCAGAAAACCTGTTCCAAACGGGGCCCCGATATGCCCATGGTGCAGAATCCGTCTAATCTGGAAATGAGCTGGGTTGAACTCACTCCGGTATCTTATGTTTTGGAATCTTTCCGGTAAGTCGCTGCGGAAATCCACTTTCCCGATTGATGACGGGCGTAGCCATTCAATAGATTGGCAGTTCAGGATTTCCCCAATTGCTTCACTGCATTTGTGAAGGCAGGGATCGCTTGGTATAGGTCTGCTACGATGCCGTAGTCGCTGAATTCGAAGATTGGGGCCTTGGGGTCATTGTTCACCGCAACGATAATTCTGCTGTTCCTTATTCCAGTCAAATGTTGGATCTGTCCTGAAATTCCTAAGGCAAAATACAACTTTGGATTGACCTTTTGCCCTGAGAGGCCTATGTATTGCTCTTCGGGGAGCCAGCGCAAGTCCTCTGCAATCGGCCGGGAACAGCCGACGACGCCGCCAACAGCCTGAGCGAACTGTTCAATTACAGCGATATCCTCTTTCTTTCGGACCCCACGCCCAAAGGCAACAATCACTGGCGCGTCGGACAGTTTGACCCCTTTCGCAGGTTTCGGCTTTGTTTCGACAAGTTTTGTGCTGGGCGGCTTGATTTTAGGTTCAACTTTAATGATCTCACCCTTGCGCGAGGCATCTGCTGGCAGCTGCGAGAATAAGCCCTTAGGGATCGTGGCGATTTGTGGCTTCGACTTTGATACCTGGGTCTCCACCAAGTTGCCGCCCCAGGTTATTCGATCTGTGAGAATGTAGTTTTTCTCAGCGTCTGGCTCCAGCTTTGTCGCTTCTGTTACGCAACCAGTCTTGAGTCGTTCTGCCAGACGGGGCGCGAATTCTAATCCGCTACGTGTTGCACCTATCAGAAGAATGTCGGGTTTGTGCTCGATCACAAGGGCCTCTAGAGCGTCGGTATAAATGTCCACTTGGAACGTCTTCAAAGCCGGGTCGGACGCCGAGAACACTTTGTCGGCGCCATGTTGAATCAGCATCTGAGCATCATCACCAGTTGAGACTGCGGCTAAGTAGGTCCCAAGTTGGTCAGCTAGTGCTCTTCCTTTCCCTAGGAGTTCGAGCGCCAATTGTGGTAATTCGGAAAACACCCAGACGCCCTTATTTTCCTGCGCCATGCTAGCTCGCCTTCAAAACTCCCTCTTGGACTAAGGCCTTGACAAGCTTAGGCGCAATCTCCTTGACATCTCCCTGAAGGACGACGCGCTTCCTCTCCCCAACGGAGACAGTGCTCCGGAGAACTTCGACGAGCGAGCCGTTGAAACCAAGCTCCTCCGGTCCTAAGTGCAGGTCCTCTGCCGTCCAAGTGTACATAGGCTTCTTAGACGCAGCCATGATGGCCATGAGTGTTGGAAGTCTTGGCTCATTGATTTCCCTCACCACACTGATTAAGCAAGGGAGCCTCCCCTCCACAGTCTGCCGTTCGTTCTCAAGATCCCTTTCCACAACCACTTTCTCCCCTTCCAGAGTAACCTTGGTGGCGTAAGTTATCTGGGGAAGATTGCACATTTCGGCAATCCT
This sequence comes from Candidatus Bathyarchaeota archaeon, assembly GCA_963780265.1. Classification (GTDB taxonomy): domain Archaea; phylum Thermoproteota; class Bathyarchaeia; order 40CM-2-53-6; family 40CM-2-53-6; genus FEN-987. Next base: position 16,117 of record CAWABQ010000023.1, on the reverse strand, counting down.
TGGTCCAACCTGGAACGAGAAGAGATCCTCGGAGTATGCGCCGCACAGAACTAGGTCGTAATCAAGGATATTCGTAATGGCGGCGGCCAAAACGTTCGCTGTTGCGTGGGCATCAGAGCCTTCGAAGAGTGGGTCGCTTAGCAAGCAGGCTTCGTCGGCACCCATTGCCAAGGCTTCCCTCAAAGCCTCTTTTGCGTCCGGAGAGCCCATGCTCACGGCCGTGATTTTTCCGCCATGCTTCTCCTTAATCCTGACTGCTTCTTCTATGGCGTTCTTGTCAGTTTCACTAATGACTCGGGGAACACCCTGCGTGATTATGCTCTTGGTGCTCCGGTCCACTTTCAGTTCGGCCGTCTGAAGAACCTGTTTCACAAGCACGATGATGATTACCAAAGCCAATCACAGAATGAATTCTTTCCCTCAACCAACACTCGGATTAAAATGTTAAGAAGCTTCGATTTGCTCTGCAACGAGTTCAGCGATATCGTTCACCGCAATGGCGCCTTTTGCACCTAAGGTAACTGATGCGTCCTCGAGCATCGAAGTGCAGAAGGGACAGGCAGTGGCTAGAACCTTCGCGTTCGCTTGTTGCGCCTCCTCGAACCTGATTACGCCTACCTTCTTTTTCTGTTCAACTTTGTACCAGAAGTTTGCTCCTCCGGCCCCACAACAGAAGCTGTTTTCATGCGACCTAGCCATCTCCTTCAGCTCAATCCGACCCAGAGAGGACAGGATTTCTCTGGGCGAATCATAGACCCCGTTATACCTTCCGAGGTAGCATGGGTCATGAAACGTTATGGTTCTCTCTGAACCTTGCCTAAGCTTCAACTTGCCAGTTGCAATGAGCTGGGTTATGAACTGTGAATGATGTACGACCTGGAAATCAGCGCCGAATTCCGGGTATTCGTTCTTGAAAGTGTTGAAACAATGGGGGCACTGAGTGAGAACCAGTTTAACGTTATATTTCTTGAAAATGTCCACGAGCGCTATGGCAGCTTGCTGAAAACGCCCCTCCTCCCCCAATCTGCGAGCCACTTCGCAATTGCATTTCTCCTCGTTTCCAAGCACGGCGAACCGGACGCCTGCTGCTCTCAGAATCTTCACCATCGCCCTGGAAACGTTTTGGTTTCTGGGATCATACGAACCAGAGCAACCAACCCAATAGAGGACATCGAATTCCGGTTGTTCCTTCACTGTCTTTACGTCGAGACCGTCAGCCCACTTCATACGGTCCCCTTGCGACAGGCCGTAGGGGTTCGAAACGTTGTTCAGGTTCGTCAGCAGATCCCTCTTCCCCCGGTCAAGTTTTCCTTCACCGACCAGATGCCTTCGCATATCCACTATTGCATCGACGTGATCGATGAGCAGTGGACACTCACTTACGCACGCTCTACAGGTTGTGCACGCCCAGAGCTCTTCCGGGTTCACAACATCGGGCACCACTATTCTGCCACCGTCAGTTCCCCTTTGAGCTAACATCACGTCTCTGAGTTTGAGAATAAGCTGCATCGGCGAAAGCAGCGTCCCGGCTGCAGTCGCGGACAGGAGTTCGTACACCGTCCGCACGACGTGCATGAATCAAACGAAAGTCTTTGTTGCCAAGAGAAGTCGCTGATGGCTGCAGCTCCCACTTTAACGTCGAAGTTGCCTGACGCCATAACTTGTTTCAATTCAAAGGGCGTGCTGAGTTGACCCTTTGGTCGCAAGCGCTGGAAGAAGGCGTTGAGCGGAGAGGTAATTATGTGGAAGAGTTTCGTGTACGGAATACTCGCAACGGCCGTAAACGCAAGCAGCGCATGAAACCACCATAATCCCCTGTAGAATGGTATAACGCCCTGTGGATCAAACCCGCGGCTTTCCAGAAAAAGCGCTACTTGGTATCCGACGAAAGACCAAGGAGCCCAAGCAGGCTTATCGACCGCAAGTCGGATTCCCTCCATCACATACCCCGTTATCAGAATAACTAACAGAATCGAAAAGATGAAAACATCATCTCGGGACGTCGGCAGATTAGGCGGCCTGGAAAACGTTCGCCTGTAAATCGCGAAGAGAAACCCCGCTATAGCCACAAGGCCGAAGGCATCCAAGAATAGTTCATAGAAGAGGTAGAAGTTGCCAACCAAGATCTGGAAGCCGAAGAAGGTCTCGAATAAGTCGAAATCGAGGAATACCAAAAGTGTGCCAATGAAGAGTACAAATATTCCAGAATAAATGAGAAGATGCATTGCGCCGGGGTACTTTTTCTTCAAAACTTTTCGTTGCATGAAAGCGTTGATTATAGACTTGACAAGTCGCTCTTTCAGATGATCGAAACTCGGCGGCGGGCTTCCCTTGAAGTAGATCCGCAGGCGCCTGTAGATACCATATAGAAACACAACGGCGAAGCCGGAGACAACGATGTACATGAAAAGAGCGGTAAGAACTGGCATGAGGTCGTAGGTCATGCGATGCGGTTCAACCAACTCGCAACCACCTCGTATCGACCGAAGTAATAGTGCTAAAAGAGGTTTCGCGCTTATTGTATGCGCGTTCCCTGAATATCTATTACGTAGGTGCCTACCTACCGCCTTGGAAAACGGTAGTCACGAATGAGGACCATCAAAGTCGTACAGTACGGTTTAGGCCCAATTGGACTTGGAATCGTTGAAGTTCTTCTTGCCCGACCTTGGATTCAGCTAGTAGGTGCAATCGACGTCGACAAGAACAAAGTTGGGAAAGACGTCGGACAATTACTTGACAGCCCCAAAAACACAGGGGTGATAGTAAGCGACAAAGTAGAGGACGTTCTCAAGAAAACGTCTCCTCAAATCGTTACCCATGCAACCTCCTCTTACATGGAGACAATCCACCCACAAATCGTTAAGCTCATCGAGCATGGGGCAAATGTCGTATCGACTGCGGAGGAACTATCCTATCCCTTCATCAAACACCCTGAATTAGCAAAGGAACTCGATGATAAGGCACGGGACAGGAAGACTGTAGTTCTGGGGACAGGCATCAACCCAGGCTTCCTCCTAGACACTTTAGTCGTTGCATTGAGCGGCGTCTGCCAGAAAGTCAATTCAATTCGGGCGGAACGAGTCGTGGATGCTTCCAGGCGCAGGCTCCCTCTTCAAAAAAAGATTGGAGCAGGGCTATCTCCAAGCGAGTTCGAGAAGAAAGTTGCCGAAGGGACAATAAAACATGTGGGGCTGCCAGAGTCAGTTGGGCTCATTGCTCTAGCGATGGGTTGGAAGGTAGGCGAAATTCAAGAAAGGATTACTCCGGTGATAGCTGAAAAAGAAGTCAAGAGCGATTTTATTAAAGTTCCACCCGGTGCCGTGGCAGGTGTTCGCCAAGTCGCCAAAGGAATCCTTGCGGGGCAGGAATTGGTTGTTCTCGATTTGCGAATGTACCTGGGGGCTCAGAACCCACATGATTCAGTCTTGATAGATGGCATTCCCCCAGTTGACATGAGCATACGCGGCGGAGTGCAAGGAGATCGGGCGACGCCCGCGATCATTGTTAATTCGATTCCGAAAATCATGAGCCTGGAACCGGGGCTCAGGACGATGCTGGACCTTCCGCCAATCCCGCCTTGTCAGAATCTGAACGGCGGGGACCGTTCTGTGATGATGAAAACCTTCTAACAGTCATTTCTAGATGATTTACGCGCCCTTGACGAAATTTTCTACGGTTGAGGTCAGATCCCTAATGTCGTCGTCGGTGTGTGCGTAGCTGATTGCCGCGTGCAACATTTCTGGCATGAGCATCAATATCCCGTTCTCAAGCAGATGCCGGAACAGCTTCATCGAGAGCTCGTGGTCGCATTCCCGTAACTCCTCGCGTCTTTGATCGGATTCTTTCCAGCGGTGTGTATAGCGGTCAGTGAACCGATTCCACTTGCTTGCGCCGGGAATGCGTTCTGCTCAAAGATTGAGTTGAGGCTGTCGCGGGCTTCGCTTCCTAGGCGGTCGACATGCTCGTACACGGGTGAATGCTCTAGGATATTGATCGTGGCAAGCCCCGCGGCGAGGGTGATCGCGTTTGCGGCGAAAGTACCTCCGTGGTAAGCATAATCAGGTCCGCTATACTTCGTGTGATCCATCCGCTCCATGACTTCACGCAGTCCGCAAACCGCTCCGATCGGGAACCCGCCGCCGATTATCTTGCCCATCACAGTGATATCCGGCTTGACGCCAAAGTATCCTTGAGCTCCGCTCAGGCCAAGCCTGAATCCTGTAATTACCTCATCAAAAATCAGTTGGGCACCAGTATCATCACAGTACTCCCGCAGTCCTGTCAGAAACTCCTTTTCTGCGGGTATCATTCCGCCCGCGCCTAGGACAGGCTCCAGGATTATGCAGGCTAATTTCTCTCGCTTGACAAGCTTGAGGAATCCGTCGAGATTGTTGTAGGGAACTACGATGGTATCTTGTTGTGAGGCTTTTGTAATGCCGCCTGACAGTGGTTTTTCGAACGGTGGCCTCATTGCAATGTGGAGTGGGTCATACGCCCCGTGCCAACAGCCTTCGAACTTGGCGATTTTATTCCTTTTAGTGAAAGTCCTGGCCAAGCGAATCGCGAAGAAGTTTGCCTCGCTGCCGGAGCTTGTGTATCGAACAAGTTCTGCGCTAGGAACATGTTTTGCTATGGTTTCCGAATGCGTTACTTCTAGTTCATGGGCGAGGCCGAAATGCCAGCCAATCTCCGCTTGCGCTTTGATGGCTTGCATTACAGTTGGGTGGGCGTGCCCCAGAATCATTGCGAAATGCGTGCACCAGTAGTCCGTGAATGCGTTTCCGTCTAGGTCAATCAGTTTCGCACCGCGAGCCTCTCTGACGAAAAATGGGTAGGGCTCGAAGTATCTATTCTTGTATGAAACACCAGCGGGCTCAACGCTCTTAGCACGCTCAAACATTTCACGGGACTTTGGAGTCCGTCTGACATACTCCGACCCTTTCAGAACGACATCAGCCAACGCTACTACACATGGGTGTGCATGAATTGAACTAAATTTCAGGCTTCCGATTGACATCTAACTTTGCTTAGACCTTGTAATAACCGCACGGTGACCGCTATGAAGGTTGGCAGATACAACAAAGAAATATCAAAATGAAAACAGGTTGTGTCTCCCTGTTGGTGCTAGATGCAATGTACGGATCAACGTACGTAAGATGTACCTATTGTGGACAGACAATCCCGCGTGTAACTTCAGCCTGTCCGTATTGCCAGCATAAGTTTCTCCTTAAGGGACTCGGACTCTAGCCGTGATTATTGATCGACTAACGTCGCTTTGTTCGACGCTTAACGAGGAACGCTTCCATCGACAGAACTCCTAGCAGAGATAACGCTATGGCCCATGGTAGAATAACAGTTAACCCAACGCTAGGAAGCATTACTCCACCAACCGGGATATGCGACGCCGCTAGCTTAGTAGGTGGCGTGATTGCTGGGCCCCCAAGGTCAGCAACCGTGCCACTTGAATCCGCCGTCAGCGTTAACGTGATTATGGTTCCTGTGGAATCAAGCGAAGCCGATGGGAACTGAGTCCACGCACCGGACTGAAACTTGTAGTAAGAAAACGCGCCAGCAGGCAACGGCGCCGGCAGAGTCAAAGTGACAGTGACTACCTGACCGATAGATAATCCAACTATTGTAAAACTAAACAGTCCCTGAGGGAACGTTAACCCGCTAGGCGGCGGTGTAGAGATGCTACTCAGGCTCACAGCCGAGAAGGATTGAATTCCACCTGAAAGAATCCCAGGACGACTCAGCAAGGTCAGCGTCGCCGAACCCGACCCTGTAGCGTTCAATGGAAGACCGCGTACTCTTTGTATGTGCTGGTGGGTCTTGCAATGCGCACACGAAATCGTCTTCGATTCATGTTCTTTGACTCAGAGTTGGCGTGAATTTCTCTTGCTTTCTCTAAGCTTGTATCCGTCAACTAAACCTGAGTAATTCAGAAAATCACCCTTGACTAGTCGGAGGAGCGCCTCTTCAATTTCCGAAGTGCTGAAACCTTCTTTGATCCCTAGCGCGACAAGGTCTCGTCTCCCGTAGGTATAATCCGGAATTTCAATCAGCTTCAGGATATCATCTTGGCATTTGACAATTCGCTTATCGTCTAACTTGATTCTTGAGCGCTGGGGAGGGGTTATATTGGCTGCTAGTTGCGGCAGTTATTCCTAGTTTTCGGGATACGATTTCCGCGAAAATCTTGCTGGCTCCACGAAACGTGAGAACAATTTTCGGCCTAGCTTCCTCCACAAAACGCAATAATTGGTTGAAGTCTGCATGATCGCTCAACTGGAAAAATCTCCCATCCTCGCCCTCAAGCTTACTTCTCCACCCTGAGACGTTTGCGATTTTGAAATCTCCAAATCGAGTCGCGTCAAAGCCCCTTGGAGCAATCACAATGCACTGAGCGGTTTCGATAATGGTTTGCGCTTCAGGAGTCGAAGCATCAGCATACCTTAGTGCTACCCCGTTCTTCTCGTAGATTTTGTTAACACGATCTATTCGCGGGTGAACTATGACAGGCAATTCGGTCCAGGTATTGAAGATTCTTACAATCTCCTGAGCGTTACCGATAGGGTCCGTCATGAAAGTAGGAATCCTCCTCTCTTTAACGCATTCGAGGGCCCATTTCACCATTTGAGCGACAACAGATTCTCGAGGGGGAAGGGCCTGTGAAGGCGAGGCGGATGTAGTTTCAAGGATGAGGAGGTCGCATGGAGCCACCTCCGCGGAATGGGAGAGAAGGGTATCAACAAAATTGATGTGACTCGCATAAACGGCATTGCCTTCCCCGGTAATGATTTCATATTGGGCAGAACCCAGAACGTGTCCCTGCGTCATGCGCTTCAACTTCGATGCCGTCCAGCTTCAAACGGCGACCCAAGCGTACCTGCTGCCAGTTTCCGACGCTGCGGCCACTATCGGCCTCGTAGATCTCACGGGTTTCCAGCGTTGAATACTTCTTGTGAATGGGGAACTGATAGCCTCTGGAATGGTCGTAGTGAGCGTGGGTTATGAAAAGGTCGGGGACAGCAGGGTCGCTTTCAAGGGGGTCGAAAAGCATCTTGGCATTTTCATGGCGCACCACGACGCCATTCGACCAGCGGACCACCGTCTTCAAGTTTGCCTTCCCCGCTAAGCAAAGCGCGACGAGAATGAAAACGAGATCGGTTCGCTGTCTTTTCGATTATTTTTCTTGCGCGGCCACAGTTACTTCTTTCTGTTCTTCTATGTATGCGAGCGCATCCATGGCGGCTTTACAGCCCTCGCCGGCCGCTGTTATGGCTTGTCGGTACTTGGGATCATGCACGTCTCCTGCGACGAATACTCCATCAACCGAGGTTTTCGTCCCCTCTCCAGAAATGATGTAGCCCTTCTCGTCCAGCCGTAGTTGCCCTACGAAGATTTTCGTGTTGGGTTGAAATCCGATTGCGACGAAGGCGCCGTCACAGGCGACGATTGATTGTTCACCCGTCTTTAGGTTTCTGACCCTTACGCCTTCGACTTTCTGCTGCCCCAGGATCTCTTCGGTTACTGAGTTCCAGACGAATTTGATCTTGTCGTTGGATAATGCTCTTCTTTGCATTATCTTACTAGCACGCAGCTCCTCACGTCTATGAATGACGACAACTTCAGTCGCGTATTTCGTTAGGAAGAGCGCCTCTTCGATCGCCGTGTCTCCACCGCCAACAACGACGACACCCTTTCCCCTAAAGAAATAGCCGTCACACGTTGCACAACTGGAAACGCCGCGACCACGTAACTTCTCCTCGGAAAGGAGGCCCAGCCATTTGGCGGACGACCCCGTCGCTATAATAACCGCTTTTGAAGTGTGAACCATGCTCCCGACGTTAACCCGGAAAGGCCTATGCGAGAAGTCTACCGATTCAACATCGTCATCGAGCAATTCCACGCCGAAGCGTTCTGCCTGTTTCCTCATTTCCTGCATGAGGCTGGGGCCTTGTATTCCATCCGAGAACCCTGGAAAATTTTCCACGCCACTCGTGAGCATGAGTTGTCCGCCTGACAGGCGGCCGGCAACGACGAGAGTCTTTACCAGTGCGCGGCCAGCATAGATTGCTGCTGTCAAACCCGCGGGGCCGGAACCGATTATGATTACGTCGTACTCTGCCATCTTGCTTCCGAGCATCATTTCGATTCATGAATTATAAGCCCGACCCTTGACCTACCAAAGGCAAATCTGCTTTTCAAGTTCCGCGTTTCGAATTCAGGCTTCGCTCGCGAACTCGCCCCGTTTCACGGTACGCATGGGTGTGCCAATGAATATGACAATAGTATTAGACAGTCTGTTGAAGAGCCTCTGCCTAAGCTTGCGGCACGGTGGGTAACCCCAACCGATTGCGCAATCTAAAGGAAGTAGGAGCGATTTTCCCACGCTTTGTATCGCTGAAGCTCTTAGGCTGGGTCTTCTTCCCTGAAGGTCGGCGAGTCGAATATTCAGCAACAGTTGCCCAATCGACCTTCCGAAGTACCATTCCGAGAGTGCCCAATAGAGAAAGAACGCCAAGACTGAAAGAGGAGACCAAATTGAGATATCAAACCCTGGTAGGCGTGGCAGAAGGATTGTCGGGACCAAATGCAATTCTATGTCTTCGACTCTGAAGTATGCAAGCATCACGTTGATGATGATGTAATCGATGAGCCAGGCGATGAGGCGCCTTCCCCAGTTTGCGAGTACAATTGAACTGGGTTTAGCTTTATTCATGCCTGAACCAGTTCTTCGGGCCTCTCACAGACCGGTATGGCTGCCAAGTTCTCGGTGCCGTTACTTTCGACGTGGAGCGCGGCGATCTCCCATGACCATGGCCATTACGGCTTTCTGGGCGTGCAACCTGTTCTCGGCTTGTTCGAAGTACAGCGAATAACTCTCATTATCGATTACCTCATCGGTAACCTCTTGCCCCCGGTCTGCCGGACCGCAGTGCATGTACTTACCCTTCTTCGTGAGATCCATCATTTCCTGCGTGCATATCCAGTCCTTGAACTTGTCCTGGTAGGTAGTCGCGCCGGTCTTGTCTAAGGAGCCGCTGTGGGGAGGAAAATAGTTCTTCGGCGACCAGGCCTTCGGGTACACAACATCAGCGCCATTGAAGGCCTCCTTCATATCATTCACTACATGGAACCCGCCGCCATACCTATCCGCATTCGCTTTCGCGGCATCAACCACCACGTCTTCCAGCTCGAAACCTTGCGGGTGCGCGAGAACGACATCCATTCCGAGCTGCGTCCCAATCAGCACCTCACTTTGGGGGACAGCGAGCGGTTTCAGCCCGCCCGAGTAGGCGTAGGAAACGACGAGTTTCTTTCCTTTCAATTTTGGAATGGCGTTTCTCATAGCCTGCGCATCGGCCAGCGCCTGGAAGGGATGATACATGTCGTCCTCCATATTCAGCACTGGGATGGTTGCGTACTTGGCAAATTCCTGAACAACCTTGTGGCCCCTGCCTATGTTCCATTTCGCCGCATCGCCGTAAATTCTGATCGCAATCGCGTCGCCATACCTGCTTAGGACGCGGAAACGTCAGAGATGGCCTCAGTCTGGTAGGCGACCATATCTTCAGGCAGCGCGGGCGTGTAGACGTCTTGCGGGCTGAGAAAGTGGGCGTGCCCGCCGAGCTGATACATTCCGGCCTCGAAGGAATTCCTCGTCCTGAGCGACCGGTTATAGAACATCATGAAGAGGGTTTTTCCAGGTAGGTAGCGATGTTCCTTACGGGAGCGGAATAGTTTCCTCAACAAGTCGGCTGCATCTAGAACTTCCTTGATTTGCTCTTGCGAGAAGTCATTTGTGTCTAGGAAATGCTTACCTTTCCATTTGCCTACGAACGAAACCAAGTCTGTTACCTCATCGTGCCCTCTATCTGCGGTTATTGAATTAAGCTCTTGGCATCAGAATTTGTGTTCCAGTCTTTGCGTCAATGGCTTCGGTTAGGCTGCCTAGGGTTGCGATTATTGCTCGTTCGCCGCCGCTTTCAACGAATCTTATTGCGGCCTCGACCTTTGGTGCCATACTTCCTTCTTTGAACTGCCCGTCCCGTAGATAATTCTTCAGCTTGCCTGTGGTCGCTTCTTTAATCAATTCCTGTTTCGGCGTTCCATAGTTGATGTAGGCGCCTTCCACATCAGTTAGGATGACAAGGATGTTTGCGCCGATTAAGGTTGCTAGGCGTTGCGCCCCCAAGTCTTTATCGATCACGGCCTCCACTCCGACTGCGTGCCCGTCTTCTTCTATAATTGGGATTCCTCCGCCGCCACATGCAACAACAACGAAATCAGCATCCACCAGGGCTCTAATGGCGGAGCGCTCTGCGATTATTTTCGGGTCCGGCGAGGGGACCACGCGTCTGTAACCGCGCCCTGCATCCTCCTTGATGATGAACTCCGGCTTCTGCTCTTTCACTTTAGCTGCTTCCTCCTTGGAGTAAAAGGGGCCGATTGGTTTCATTGGATTCTGAAAAGCTGAGTCATGCTTGTCGACAATGACTCGCGTTATGATCGTGACAACGTACTTGTCGATTCCGCGGGATTTGAGCTCGTTTCTGAGAGCTTGCTGGATCATGTATCCGATGAAACCTTGTGTCTCAGCGCCACATGCATCGAGTGGAAAAGGTGGGACTATACTCTTAGCGGCCTCGTGCCTTAGAAGCGTGGCGCCGACTTGCGGACCGTTCCCGTGCGTCATGACTATTTTGTACCCACGCTGAATTAGGTCCGCGATCTTCCCTACGGTATCCTTTACGTTGCGGTATTGCTCGTCGAAGGACCCCTTCTGCCCTCGCTGAAGAAGAGCGTTTCCGCCGAGGGCGATCACTATGAGTTTATCGTTCAACCTCGCTTCATCTCATGATATCGGAGGCTCAAGGTCCCTCTTTACACCTTATGAACCTTCATGATTTTCCTCGATTCGGAAAGTTCTATTTAGCCGCAGGGTTGTCGTCGACGCGAACAGAGGGACCTTTGATGTCGAAAGTTGATTTGGCTGGGCGAGACTTAATCACAACACAAGAGTGGTCTGTTGATGAGCTGAGGGCAACGCTCAAACTGGCGCGGGACCTGAAGGCGAAATATTGGCGGGGTCGCGTTCCACCGCTCCTTCGAAATAAGACGTTCTTCATGCTGTTCTATGCACCGTCGACTAGAACTAGGGCTGCCTTTGAGGCTGGAATGACCTATCTCGGCGGACATGCGCAGTACATTGACGTCTCAACAACTCGGCTCGGGTCGGGGGAAGCTCCGAAGGATGTGGCTAAGATGTATGAGAAATATGGCCACGGGTTAGGGATTAGAATTCTAGATTCAGCGATCGATTACGTTTACGGCGCCGGCGTTTCCGTCGTTCGAGAGTACGCCAAGCACGCTGAGATTCCTGTCATAAACATGGCCTGCTGCACCTACCACCCCACGCAGGGGCTTGCGGACCTGATGACCGTTCAGGAAGCGTTGGGCAAGGTGCAGGGGAAGAAGTATGTCATAATGTGGGGGTACGCAAAGAGCTTCCGAGGCAGATGCAGTATACAAGAAGAGGCATTAATCATGCCGCGTTTCGGAATGAACGTCGTTCTGGTCCACCCCCCGGGCTTCGAAATCGACCCAAAGATTGTTGAGACTGCAAAATCAAACGCCATAGAGGCCGGTGGAAGCTTTCAAGTCTCAAACGATTTGAAGTCAGCAATCGAGGGAGCCCATGCGGTCTTCCCTAGGAATTGGGCGTCATATGAATTGCTTCAAGTTGGGGCAAGTAAGTTTGGGAAGGAAAGAGAGATGGAACTGCATGAGAAGTACCGCGATTGGACCTTTAATCAGGATTTACTCGATAGGATGGATAGAAAAGCTGTCGTGACTCATGTGCTGCCTGTGCTTCGAGGAGAAGAGGCTACCGATCAGGTAATGGATGGCCCCCAGTCGGTTATCTATCCCCAAGCGGAAAATGGCATGTACACCAAAATGGCTGTTCTCGCAGTGACCATGGGACGCAGGAAAAAGTGAGGATGCCTTCTGGAACTAGAGTTTCAGTACACGATCCAAATCTTGCATTGAGGCGTCAATGATAGGTATCTCTGGCATTCCTTTCGTTGCCACATTCGGATCTTTCAAACCGCTTCCCGTTATCTCCAGCACAACACAATCAGCCCTGTCTATGTTTTCACGTTCTTTGATCAAGCCGGCTAGTGGTGTTACGCCGGACGGTTCAGCGAAAATTCCTTCGTATTTGGCGAGCTTCCTCTGTGCTTCTAGGATTTCTTCGTTCGAAACTGCAACGGCCGCCCCATGAGAGTTGCGGATGGCTACGAGCGCAGCATCGCCGTCCCAAGGATATGGGTCCATGAGTCCTGTTGCGACGGAGTCAGGCATTTCCCACGGAACTATGTTCTTCGGGTCGACGCCTTGCTCGTAGGCCCGAATTACGGGCGCGCAACCGGCCGATTGGACCGCGGCCATTCTCGGCATTGATTTTATGAAACCTAAGGCCTGAAAGTCGAGGTAGCCTTTCCAGTTTCCTGCCAGTGCACCTCCTGCGCCCACCGGAACGAAGACCCAGTCAGGGACTTCCCAACCTAGCCCTTCAACGATCTCATATGACATGGTCTTCGGGCCCTCTGCTTGGTACGGGTTCATGGGGCCAAAGCTTGGGCAAGGGTACCAGTTGTTCTGTTCGCAAACAGCCTTGAGCATTTTCACAGTTGGGTCCTCCGCTGATTCTGACCCTCGAACCTTGACGACGTGAGCCCCGTACATCGTTAGCTGGGCCAATTTTCCTATGCTCGCCATCTCTGGGACGAAGGTGATGCATCGGAGCCCTGCCTTCGCAGAGTAGGCCGATAACGCTGCAGCAGCGTTACCACTTGAGGCTGACACTACCGTCTTGTACCCCAGCTCAACAGCTTTCGAAACGCCAACGGTCATCGGTCTGTCTTTGAATGAAGCGGTTGGGTTGCGGGTGTCATCAAGTAGCCAAAGATTGTCCAAGTCGAGTTTCTCACCAAGACGGTGGGTCGGAAGGAGAGGGGTCCCTCCCTCGCCGAGGCTAACAATATTCTCCGGATCTTCAACCGGTAAGAGCTCCCGATACTTCCAGACTCCTTTCTGTCTTTTCGACAATCCTTCTATGCTGATGGCGTCGCGTAAAGCTTCGTGATCATAGAAAATATCCAAACGGCCATCGTCGTGGTTCACGCATCGAATCGCACCAGAGCCGGGCTCATATTCCTTCCCACAACGAGCGCACTTCATGAGTTTAAGGAAGGATTTCATTCAATTATTTCCCAACTCGACTGGTACTTGTCGAGCTGCGTGGTAGTATACTCGTCAAGGGGATGCTCTCTTTCAGGGACTTCTACATGTTTCATTTCGCCGCAAAGTTCGGTTGAGAAATATCTCTGGCCTGTGTCATTCACCATCGTTACAATTGTCTTGTACTCGGGGTGGCGCTTGGCGGCTTTGATTGCCGCCAGGACATTGCAGCCTGATGATATTCCGCAGAAGATCCCTTCTTCCCTAGCAAGCCTCTTGGCGATTTGAATGGATTCATCGGAGCCCGTTGTGATTATTCCTGTAAGGTAACTGAGGTCAAGGTTTCGCGGGACAAAACCATCCCCAATGCCTTCAATTTTGTGTGCTCCCCACTTACGGTGGGCTAAGATTGGCGCTTCCGAAGGCTCCACAGCGAAGAGTGCCACTTTCCTATTCTTCTTTCTCAAGTATTTGCCCACACCTGTCAAAGTTCCTCCGGTTCCCTGTGAAGCTATAAAACAGTCAGTTTTTCCTCCACTCTGTTCCCAAATCTCAGGCCCCGTTGTCTTGTAGTGTGCGGCAACATTGTCGCTGTTGCCGAATTGCCCTGGCTCCCAATACTTTCCTGGGTTTGCCTGCTTTAGCTCCTGAATCTTCTTCAAGCATAGATCCACATCACTCTCTCCGCCAGGTGTGGTAATGATATCCGCACCGTAAGCGCGCATGATCTTCATTCTCTCTTGGCTCATACCCGCTGGCATAACGACCGTTACCTTGTAACCCAGCGTAGTGCCAACAAACGAGCAGGCAATACCTGCGTTCCCCGTCGAAGCTTCCAAAATCTCCATTCCAGGCCGCAAGTCCCCGCGCTCAATAGCCTTCGTTATCATCTCGAAGTAGACACGGTCCTTGAGGCTGCCCGTGGGGTTCATGTACTCAAGCTTAACCAGAACCTTAGCTTTGAGGCCCTCAGAGGCCGGTATGTTCCCCAATTTAACGAGCGGAGTTCGGCCAATTGTCGGGAATATTCCGTCAGCGGCCCTACGTGATTTCGCCCATTTTATGCTCATGTTCATCAGACCACCATTTCGCAATCGTAATTGAATCTTGAACTTTGCGGACGATTCTCAGCTAATAGTCCACTTAGGTGTGATTCCGAGACCTGCCCTCTTTAGGAGCTTTTCGCCCCTAATGCCTGCCTCTTTGACGATTTCCTCTTCTTTGAGTGTTTTGACGGTTCGGTTTTCCATTACCACTTCACCATCGATTAGTACAGTCTCGACGTCGGGTCCTTCGGCCGCGTAGACAAGGTTTGAAACAGCGTTGAACACCGGTGTCAGGTGGGGTTTCTCTAATGTGATTATTACTACATCAGCCTTTTTTCCGACCTCAATCGACCCTAAGTCCTTCTCTAGACCAAGTGCTTTAGCTCCATTGATAGTCGCCATTTCTAGAACTGTTTCGGATTGCATTGCGAGGGGGTCGAACAACCTAGCCTTCTGCAGTAGCGATGCCGTCTTCATCTCTCGGACAAGGTCATAGCAGTTGTTGCTTGGGCCGCCATCGCATCCCAAGCCAACGTTCACGCCGGCTTGCAACATTTCAGGCACCTTTGGAATTCCAGATGCAAGCTTCATATTCGATGATGGACAGTGAGCAACACTCCCTCCCTTCTCTGCTAGGATTTGCCATTCCTTTTCCGTAAGCCAGACTCCGTGCGCAAAACAACATTTCGTCCCACTAAACCGACTTTATTCATAAATTCCGCAGGCATCATCCCGAACTCTTTCTTAGCGTACCGAACATCCTCCTGAACCTCACTCAGGTGCATCGTAACTCCCGTTCCAAGCTCCCGAGCACCCGTTGCGATACGTTCGTACAGTTCCTTTGTGCAACCACCTAGCGACCACGCACCATACCAAACCCTAACCCTCCCATTCGCCCTGCCGTCCCAACGTTTGAAATGAGACTCTACTTCGCGAAGGCACGTTTCCCCGTCCTCGATCATTCCCGGATGCATTATGCTCTTTTCTGTCCCATAGCCCGGCAATCCCATCACTGTCTTGGAGAGGACACCACGCATTCCGGAGTTCTGCACACTTTCGGCGATACCGTCGAAACCGTAACGCGAGTGTAATAGGCTCTCGAGGAAGGTCGTCGTTCCTGACTTCATCATTTCAAGCATGCACAGTTCCGCACTTGCCTTTCCGTCCTCCGCTTCGAAGTTGCCCTGAAGTGGCCAAACAAATTTCTGAAGCCAATCTATCAGGGAAGTATCGTCCGCACATCCTCGAAGCAGAGCCTGGGCAAGGTGGACGTGCGTATCAATTAGGCCCGGAAGGACGACCATTCCTTTTGCGTCTATTTCGAACTCCGCTCGCGGCTCCGCTTTGATCTGGTCGGC
Organism: Candidatus Bathyarchaeota archaeon; assembly: GCA_963780265.1. Lineage (GTDB taxonomy): Archaea > Thermoproteota > Bathyarchaeia > 40CM-2-53-6 > 40CM-2-53-6 > FEN-987. The sequence continues at coordinate 462 of CAWABQ010000023.1, read as the reverse complement.
TTTACCAACTTTGACGATGCGGTCATTTTCAACTAGAACTGCCCCATCCCTGATTACCCGTCGATGCTCATCGATCGTTATGATTGTTCCGCCGGAAATCAGAATAGATGCCATGAGGTTCACATCACAGGTTGTGTCGGCTTTAACCAATTCCCTGCACAACATGTGTGACAAAGGAATGGAAGGTTGGGACGTACTCTGAGACGCTCCGTTGTAACACTTGTTCTACTGATGTCATTAGTTATCGCGGCTTTCTATCCACTCGCTATCATTTGGAATGAGTCAAGAGCTTTGTTGCCTCGCCGTTTGGTGGTGGGTGACAGCTGGACCTACAAGGTCGTCTTTCCTGATTCCAAGAGCTACGAGATGACAGAGTCGGTAAGAGAGATGATTGACTTGAACGGAACGGAGGTTTACCTGCTCCTCCGAGATGATACCCAGCATCTGTCGACGGAGTATCTC
>CAWABQ010000022.1:0-137237 GCA_963780265.1 Candidatus Bathyarchaeota archaeon | reverse complement strand
GTTCCATTGTTCACGCAGGCTATGCAGAGGAGTTTGCAGAGGGTTGGAGAACCAATCAATAGGTTGAGCTTTGATTATCGAGCACCCTACTACAGGCTTTACTTGATTGCTAAAACATCGGGCAAGACGCTTGTGGTTGGGGGTATTCAAATGCGTGGAATCCAAACCTACATGTCCATGCTTCCCAATGTTCTGTTGATTGGGGTTCCCTCAAGCGAAGCCGAGTTCCGGGCGCTCATAAACCAAACCTGGAACACCATATACCTATACGACGACTGGTACACCGTACAGGATCCTTCCATAGCTGGCGTGTATCCGCCCTACTATTGGGCGATCCTCCACTCCCAAAGCTATCACGACTTCACAGTTCAGCCGCTCTGGACTGATTCAGAGAGTTACGCGTTCCAACTTGTCAAGTCGAGCTAGAACGCTCCAAAGCCTTTCAGAGATTTCAGAACTGAACTCCTACCGATATCACAAAAGCTCGCACGCATATGGTGCGCATTGACGCTCGGAAACCTCTAATATCGAGAGTCAATCGTGAACGCTGACTCCCTTGACCAACTTGTTCGATGAAGCCACTATAGAGCCTAATGCGTGGGGAGTCGTCCCCATTTCCCTCGTGGCAGTTCTAGCTGTCGCAGTCGTCATTTTCCGCTTAGTATATTCATCGATCATGGGGTTAGTGTGATCCTTCTTGTCGGCAAGGCCCACGCCTAGAGTGTGTGTTGTCATAATAAACAGGGACGGCTCTCCTTTTGTCTATGACTGTGTGAGGACTCTAATCAGGACAAATTACCCGAATTTCTATGTCGTCATATTTGACTGTGGTTCCAAGGACGATAGCTTCGAGGTTCTGAAAGAGATCTGCCGCCGAGAAGAAAATATCCTACTGCTCCGTTCTTCGAACAACATCCCACTTTCGGCGCCACTAATCTCGCCTTTGACATAACGGGGGGACAGGCCGAATACTACGTTCGTCTTGACAACGATGCCTTCGTGCAACCTGACTGGCTGCGTCCACTCATCGCGGTCTTGGAATCTGACTATAGCATCGGTTCTTGCCAACCGCTACTGGTTCGTGCTGACTCTCGCGATACTCTTGATGGCACAGGGGACTTTATGGACATCTTAGGAAACGTCATATCAAGATATTCAGATCGAAAGTTGGCCAGCATTGATTTGTCCCATATTGATCCAGCAATCTTCAGCGCCAGGGGCGCTGCGGTAATAACTCCACGGAGAGTCTTTCAAAGATTGCATGGTATGGATGAATCCATTGGGATTATTTATGAGGATGTTGACCTCGGCTGGAGAATTCGGCTCGCCGGTTACACAAATCGTTTGGTTGTGAATTCTGTAGTCTTTCATAAAGCCGGGAGCACCACTGGAACGCTCTCGAGAACCCTAATCACCTATGAAGGCACCAGGAATCGCATTAACATGCTTTTGAAGAACTATGAGATTGGGAATGTTGTGAAGTACGTTCCATTGAGAATTGTCCTCGATGCATTGAAGTGTGCATTCTTCGTTGTCTCGGGATGCGTCTGCGCTTGGGTTTGCAATTATTAGAGGATTATTATGGAATTTATCCAATATTCGTGGCATCTGGAGAAAAAGAGCAGAGATTCAGAGTCAACTCAGGAAGGTTGGCGACTCCGAGTTGATTGGGACCTATATTATGAAAGAATTATGCCTTCACCCGATTCAGTCTTGGCGTAAGCTCCGTGCAACTGAGAGTTGAACGACGACTGAAGCGGTTATTTCAAAACTTCTCGTTCCTCATGAGGAATATGTCTTGGAGGTTGACAAGGCCGCTGGGAACGAAATCCAAAACACTATACCCATTCGATAGCGTGCTGCGGACATATTGTTCCGGATGAAAGGCAGCGCAGAGATTCTTGCCCGAGTATGCGGGCCATCGGACAACCAAATCTCCGGAGTTAAAACGTGTAAGTTCATTTGGCTTCAACCTGTCAAGAAAATGTTCGCCGTGAGTGGTTAACAACAAAAGCCCATTGTTCTTCAATATCCTACGAAATTCCTTCATCCAAGCGAGCTGAAGTTTTTCTGGGAGATGGGTGAAAACAGATATTGCATAGATCAAATCGAATTTTTCTTCAGGGTATCGCGTCGGTGGCGCTAGACTGTTTGTATTGAAGCGAGCAAACGGTAGATTCTGCGTGCACCATTCGATGATTCTGTGATTATAATCTGTGCCAAACAGCTGTGCTTTGCCTCTAAAATGCCTTATCATGCGCCCACAACCACAACCAAAGTCTAATACGTTTAATCCATCGATTGCCAGTCCATTCTTGGTGAGAACATTTACGATGTTCCGAGCGACATTTTCTCCGTGGTGAATGTACTCTTGGATGTCCGGCGAGAGTTGAACTAGGGTGATGTATCTCAAAGGTGGCGTGGGCAGGCCATCCGGCGCTCCTTTAAGAATCAAACGGAGGTTGCCGCCGAGGATTCGGGGCTTGAGCAGTTGGGAGTTCACATAAAGTGAGAGAGCAAGGTCAAAGATGGAAAACCGAATAAGTGATTTCACGAAAAGGCGTCTCAGTTTGCGGCGCAATCTGATCATGCCGAATCCCAACGATAACCCATGATTGCTACATCAGCAGACGCCTAAGGAACTTGCAGAGGACATTCAATGGTTTGATAAGTCCTCCGAGGCTTCGCAGGCAATTTTCAACTACACGGTCGCCATCATAGTTTCCCTCAAAGACATTCACAAACATCTAGGAAGACCTGATCTTTTGCCAGCACGACCAGCGAAGCGCTATCTGTGGAGCTGGGCTTAAGTTTATCAACTGCATGTTTTTGCTCTCCTCCTCAGAAGACACGATCCATAGAATTGGGAGATTACTGAACGCCTTAAGGGTGGCAGCGCAACGAAACCAAGTTCGACTCGTCGCCCTCTCGTTTCCATAGTTGTACCAAACTATAACGGCAAAGATGTCCTCGTAGAATGTCTTCGGTCTTTACACAGATTGAGGCTAGCTCCACGTGAATGCGAGATCATTGTCGTGGACAATGGGTCTACTGACGGCTCTAAGGAGCTGGTCGCCAGGAAATTCAAGTCCGTTCGGTTAATCTCTCTCAAGACTAATGCGGGATTCGCATCTGCAATCAACTTGGGCATAAAGTCATCACGCGGACAGTATGTAGCACTAGTGAACAATGATGTCGAGGTTACCCGCGATTGGTTGTTACAGCTTCTGCTCGCACTGCGAAAAGATACACGAATAGCGGTCGTGACGGGGAAATTACTCTTCAAGAACAAGCCTCAGCTTGTCAATGATCTAGGTGGCATCATACTAGTCAGCGGGGTAGGATTTCAACGGGAGCTCGGCGACGTGGACCGACATATGCGCCGAAGGAAACTAGTTGGCGTTCCGAGCGGCGCCGCCTGTTTGATCCGTAAGGCGGATTTTCTCAATGTGGGCGGATTCGACGACACATATTTTGCCTATTTCGAAGATGTAGACTTGGGATGGCGACTTTGGCAACGAGGCCGGGGAGTTTCCTTCATTCCCTCCGCAGTCGCATACCACCAATGGCGAGTCACTGCCCAGAAACTGGGGGATCAGTTTAGAACTTATCATGGCTCAAAGAACTCCTTCGCAAATCTCACCAAAAATGCGCAAACGCGCAACATCCCGGAAGCCGCGATTCTGTGGGCATTCAGATCATCCATGCAGATCTTACCGCCTCTTGCTACGGCTGAGTCGGCGCTCGGTACGCTGAAGGCATTTGCTTGGTGCGCTCGCAATCTCAAACCTCTGTTAGCAAAAAGGAGGGCCATTCAGCTAGGTCGAAAAGTCACCGACACCGAGTTAATGGAGTTAGGAGTTCTAGGCGGTCTCAGAGAATTTCTTAGTGAAGCGAGAAGGTTACGTGCACGAGGAGTAACCGGTTTCACGTGATGCGAAAGAACGGGCGGATCAATTACGGAACTGAGCTGAGGGCAGCTTCCAAACGTTCTTCCGTATTCCTGATCTCTTTGATAACCACTTGAGCAATCGAAGAAATTGAAGATAGATCTGATGGCGCTGTATTATATTGTTTATGAGCTTGTTGTAACGGAACTCTAAATGCGCATTGATAAGTTCGAGCATTTCTATCGTGGCCTCAGTCTTTTCTACAGCACTTTTCGTTTGCCATGCTGAACCTGAATGAAACCGGTAGACGCTCATAATCTCGTTGAGAAATGAAATCTTTCCGTGCTCTGCGATAAATACTGCGAGTGGCCAGTCAATGAACTTACACTGCGAAAACATATCAGGCAGCTTGCCGTGTGAATAGTTCCGGAACACTATCGATGCTGCGGGAATGAAGTTTGAGATCAGCAGATCCTCGAGATTGAAAGTGGTCTTAGGGAGGTCCGCTGGAAATACTCCGAGAGATTCCTTCCCTGGTTCCCAACCAGCTTCCTCTCTGATCAGTTGTGCCTTGTGGAAGCACATAGAGTAATCATTGTTTGCTTCCAGGAAATCGATCTGTCTTTGCAGTTTGAGGGGAGAAGTCCAGTAGTCATCTCCCTCCAAGATAGCAACATATTCTCCTCGGCATTCTTTGAAAGTGCTAATGAAGTTCCTGACCATCCCTAGATTCTTGTCACGGCGGAGAAGCCGTACTTTGTCGGGGCGAGTCTGCTCATATTGCAGAATTATGCTGCGCGTCCTGTCTGTCGAACAGTCCTCGCCTACTACAATTTCGTACTCGAAATTCGTGTTCTGCCCTAGCGCACTCTCAAGAGCCTGCGTGATGAAACGTTCATGATTGTATGTAATCGTCAGGACGCTGGCCTTTGGCAATCTCGACAACCTAGCTATTCCCATTGTCTTCACGACCGTGACGAAGGTATCAAGGATATAGAAGATACAGCGCCCGTATCTGACTGCACGGAAGGTTGGACGGAAGGACTTGATTCATTTCGAAGGCCGACTCAAGCAAACTCGTAGTGGACACTAGCGATGTTGATTAACCTCCTCACTCAGGCGCATCATCGAGAGGGCTTGGGAGACTGCCTGTGTGAAACCTTTCGAACCACTTTTGCTGGTGAACCATAGGCAACGACATTATCAGGAACGTCGTCTAAGACAACTGCACCTGCGCCAACAATCGAGTTTCTTCCGATTCTAACGCGCTCTTTTACAATCGCACCGATCCCGATCCAACTAGCTCGCCCTACAGTGACTTGACTTGCCAACCGCGCTCCAGGAGCGATATGCACGCCCTCTTCAATTTTACATTCGTGATCAACACTAGCACAAGTATTGACAATTGCATTTTCACCAATCTTCGAAGCCGCAGAAGCCACAGCTCCAGCGGCAACGACCGTGCCCACTCCGATCTCGACATCCCTTGCCACAGTCGCACTCGGATGAATTGCTGTAGCCAAATGAAACTTTTTCTCGCGGGCGGATCTTGATAAGTTAAGCCTCGCCTGGCAATCACCAATCCCAATGATCAAGGTCTTCACCTCCGCTCGCATTAGCCGGTCCAGTTGCTCATGACCACCGAGAATCTGGGCCCCACAAAATCCAGTGTTGCGCCGGTCTGGGTTCACATCGTCTAGAAAGCCTACGAGTTCGTAATCGCCCCGGAGCCGAACAATATCAGCGACGACTCGCGCGTGCCCGGAGGCGCCCCAAATCACCAACTTACGCAAGAGTGAGAGACCTACTTCTTATCTGTCGAGAATTGGGACAGAACGTGCCAACTTCTCTACTCGCTGATTAATTTCGTCTCCCCGCAATTACAAATTTGAGGATGCTACAGATAACATCAATGTTGTCACCATTAACACTCGTACCATTTGGCAGATTCAACACTCGGTTGGCTAACTCCTCTGTCTGCGGTAAACGGAGACCGGGCTGGCGAGAACGATAAGGGGCCATCCGATGGCAACCGGGGTAGAAGTAGCGTCGTGCTAGCACGTTTTCCGCCCACAATATGCTCTGTATGTGATCTCGGTTGATTTTGCTTACAGAATCGTCAATCTCTAGAATTATGTATTGATAATTACATTTTTCGCTTTCATCATACGATAATATTGAGATTCCTGGAACATCAGCCAACTTCTGCTTGTATCGAACATAGTTACGGTAGTTGACGTCAATGAACTCTCCCATACTTTCTAATGAAGTCAATCCCATGGCAGCCGCGACTTCTGTCATTTTTCCGTTCGTTCCATTACTTACGACGTTATCATAGCCGGCGAATCCGAAGTTCTTCATTAAACGAATCCTGACCGCTAAATCATCGTCGTTTGTCGCTATCGCGCCGCCTTCAAAGGAGTTCAGGTACTTCGTCGCGTGAAAGCTGAAGATCTCTGCGTTGCCAAAGGTTCCGATCATACGCGTCTTGTAGGAACAGCCAAACGCGTGGGAGGCGTCAAAAATCAATTTGAGCTTTCGGCGTTGAGCGATGTCCCTCAACTCATCGATAGCGCATGGGCGCCCCCACAGATGCACTGCGACAATGGCGGCAGTAGACGGCGTGATAAGCTTCTCTACAAGAGAAGCATCTATGTTGTGGGTTCTACGCTCGATATCGCAGAAAACAGGCCGGACACCAAGCCAATCCAAGGAGTGTGGGGTGGCAATGGCTGTGAAGGATGGAACGATTGCTTCACCACTAACTCCGAGAGCTCGAATCGTGATGCCCAACGCGATGGTAGCGTTGCAAGTGACAATGCAATGTTTGGCGCCTACCGTATCGGCGATTCTTCGCTCAAACTCTTTGACGAATGGACCGTTATTGGTCAGCCATCGTGCATCTAACATTTTGTTGACGCGTTCCAGAAAGCGTTCTCTGTAGCCGAGATTGGGACGCCCCACATGTAACTCCTCTCCGAAAGCTGGAGTGCCTCCGAAGATTGCGAGATCATCTAACTTGTCTTTTTTCACGCGTTACCCATCCTGACAGCAGAAGCGCGCTGCAATTGCAGCGTTTTGGTTAGTCTTTTTTTCGACACGAAGTCGGAGAAAGAGCTGTTCCAGCTAGTATCATCGACCACCAAGATTCCGTTTCGGGCCAAGTATGGTTGAACGACCTCGCATTCCCAAGTCACATGATCATAGGAATGATCATCATCGAGCAGCACCAAATCGGTTTGGCTTACATGCGACAGAGTGGGTACTAGCAGGTCTTCAGTCTTTCCAAGGATAAGATGCCATCTATCCCTCAACCGCTCCGGTACTGCCCTCCCTTGTTTGCGCCCGGGCGGCAACACACTCTGCCCGGATCCTCTTATTCGATTTTTCTCTGCTCTAAGCCAGTGTTCGTCGTAATTTGGTATGTCAATGGAAATGAGCGTCCCCTTAGAATTGTCCTCGAGAGCTTGCAAGATGAAGGTCGACGACATGCCACTGGCAACGCCGGTTTCGACGATGACAGATGGTTTTGTTGCCCTGCAGATGAGGTATATATTAACCGAGTCAAGAGCCCCTCCCTTAAAGTAGACTGCGTCGATTGATCGTGTGTGTTTTCGAAATTCTCTGTTCTGCCTAAGGTCCAGAAGACATCCTTCGATCGTTTCTGCGGGTGTGTCCAAGAAACTCGAGAGCCTGCTAATGTTTCGGTGAGCGTAAAGAAAATTGAGGCCTTCGATTCCACCAACGATGTATGTAAGGGCCCATTTCGGATCACCGAGCGCCCTCCATGCTTTTCTGACCATCGCGGCCCCGAAAGCTGCACGCGAAGCTAGGCAAGCATTAAGCCTTTTGAAGATGCGTACGTGCGGGGAGCACTCTTGTGCATGCTCTAAGCCATCTTGTTTTCGAAGAGAATATATGAGTTCCTAGTGAACATCGGAGTTCATGCGGGAGGATTCGATGGTATTCAAGCACGTAAGCAACGCACTTGAAGAAGTGAATCGGAGACTCTTCCGCTTTGGCTACGCTCGCGTCTCCCTAGTCATGGTTCTGCTGTTCGTCGTAACTGTGATCATGGCGCGTTTTATCTATTCTTCAATGACGGGCTACATTCTTCCGGATGAGGCTTGGTATTACAACAACTTCATTCTTGCTAATCATTGGCCGAGCTTCTACAGAGAGGTCTTCCTCTTAGTGTACAGGCTTTTCTTCCTAGGGTCTGGAAATATGCAGTCGTTCCTGATTCGAGGCACACTCTACGCGGCCGTGTGGGGGGTGGGCTCGGTTGTGATTTTGTATAAGATGATACGGATCCTTGACTTGCCCGATCTTACCGCGGCGTTGATCATGTTTTCCCTGCCCCTGTTTCCAGTGTACGCAATAATGCTGCCTACGTTTCTTACGGAAACTCTCGGTCTCTTCTTGGTATTGTTCGGGATCTATTTCATGGTTAAGTATTTCAAAACGGGAAAAACTCTGATGGCGTTGCTCTCAGCCCTTTTCTTCGTGATGGCTTACAAGGTCCGTGAGCCGTACCTCCTATTCTTGGTAGGAAATCTTCTCGTCGTCATGCTGTGCGGGAAGCGAAGCTGGAGGGCATTCATAGCCTATGTTCTGCCGGTAGCGATCACCGTTCCGATTCCTGTCAGCCTTGGGTATCCGATAGGGTTCGGGCCGCCTGCTTACGCATATTTAGTGAATTTTCTTTCGTCGCTCAGTTCCCTCCCAAACGGCCACCTGTTGACGGGATCGGTTATCACTCTTCCACAGGGCTTGCCTGGACCACACTTCAGTGTGCTGGAGGGCCTACTGGTAGGCCTCTTCTTCGGATTTAATCCACTATTCATGATATTTCTGTTCGTTTCGTTTGGCTTAGTCGCGTATAGCCTGCGACGGAAGAATATTGGAATAGGATCAGTGCTGTTGCTGAACATGGTTCTGGCGATGACAAGTTACTACGTTTCAGTCGTGGTAGTTGTCGTTACGCTCGTTGGCGCACTCACCGCGTGGGCGTCCACGGTCATTCGGTACAGTCACACCGCGCTACCCTCGCTTTTCGGTTTTGCTTACTTTTACAAGCGGATTAGGCCCATACGCCTACTCGGAATGTTGTTAATCTTAGTGGTTCTCGCGTCTGTAGTGGCTCCGCAATACACTGAGATCATGCAGTCAAGCTTACAGCGGATCGGCCCGCCGATAAACAGGCTGAGTTTAGATTATCGAGCGCCATATTACCGGCTTTACTTGATAGCGAGGAACTCTGGAAAGACTCTGGTTGTTGGAGGCCTCGAGATGCGTGGCATAGTGACGTACATGTCGTTTCTGCCCAACGTGATCTTAGTGAGCGTTCCTCGAAATGAGACTGAATTTCGGAATCTCATCAACCAGACCAAATGGGATTCAATCTACCTTTACGATGACTGGTACACGATGCTGGACCCTTCCGTCCAATCGAGCTATCCCGCCTATTACTGGACCATTCTTCACTCTCACGACTACTCCGACTTCACTGTTCACACTCTCTGGACCGATCCAGAAAGCTACGCCATCAGTCTAGTCAGAACGAACTCCACATCAAGCACCTCAACATGAAAGAACTAACGAAAACTGGGAAGCCACGTTTTCCCACCAGATAGGGCCCTTGCGCGAATTCGGGTACTGTAATGAACTAATCCGATATCCTTAATCTCGTGTCAATAGGCCATGCCAGTTCAGAGTTTCCCCAAGGGCGTTGGTAATTGATAGTTTGTGGTATTCCAGCATTCAACGAAGAAAAAACGATAGCGAAGATTGTCATTAGAGCCTCGGCTTACGTAGATAGGATAGTCGTTGTAGATGATGGTAGCTCCGATGACACCTCCCTCATAGCTGAAAGGTTGGGAGCGAAGGTCATCAAACATGTTGAGAACCTCGGATATGGCGCGGCGATCAGGTCGTGCTTCAACGCTGGGAAGGATGCAGACACAGACATTCTTGTGATCCTTGATGCGGATGGGCAGCATGACCCGGACTTGATTCCGGAGCTCATCAAGCCAATAGCCAATTCGGACGCTGATGTTGTAATAGGCTCCAGATTCCTAGGAAGCGAAAGCGACATCCCTTCATACCGGCGGGCAGGGCTAAGACTGTTGAACCAGCCACCAACACGATATCTGGGCGAAAGATTGGTGACACCCAAAGTGGTTTTCGAGCATATTCGAGGAAAGCCATTCTTCGTCTGCGACTCTATGAGGATGGTATGGGGGCTAGCTCGGAGGCATCGATAAAGTCGGGTAGCGCAGGCCTTAAGATCGTGGAAGTCCCCGCCTCCTTCAAGTATAAGGGAACCGACAAGTCTTCCCAGAATCCTCTGAGCCATGGCTTTGCGGTCCTCTCGTCCGTCATCGTCATCGCGGCCGAAAAACATCCAGTAGCAATCTTCGGTTTTCCAGGCATGATTCTAGTGCTTAGTGCAATTGCCGGTCTATCATGGGTATTAGACCGTTATGTGAGATTTCACGCTTTCGCGCTGGGTCCAGCAATCGTCTTCACAACGACATTAATTGTAGGCGTCTTTGCAGCGTTCGTTGGAATAGTTCTTTTTGCGATAGCCCGCGTAAGCAGAAGAATGTGAAACGATCGGGCGTGTGATGAACTTAAGGCCTTCCCGCAGCAGGCGAAACCGGGCGCGGAAGGCCGAGAGAAACACTCGCCAACCGTCCCTGGCTGTGGTGGTCGTGAACTTCAATTCTGGCGATTACCTCACCTCCTGCATAGGATCACTCCTTCAATCAACCCAAGAAAGGATTGCGATCACGGTCGTGGACAATGCCTCGAACGATGATTCCCTGAAGGAGGTTGAGAAGCGCTTTCCACAGGTTCGTATCATTCGAAATCAATCAAACCTCGGCTTTTCTTCAGCGGCGAACTTAGGATTGTCAAAGGCGAAAACCAAGTTTGTAGCACTCATTAACCCTGATGCGTTTGTCGATTCTACTTGTTTAGAAGGCCTCGTACGAGCGGCTGAACGCCATCCCGAAGGCGCTTTCTTTCAACCAAAGATTCTGCTACTTGAAAGTCCGCGCGTCCTGAACTCAGCGGGTAACATGATTCACGTCGCCGGTTTCGGCCTCTGCCGCGGCATTGGAATGCATGATGATGAGCAATTTAACGTCGAGACAGAGGTAAATTACGCTTCTGGCGCATGCCTCTTAGCTAGAATGCAAGCCATCCGTGAAATTGGACCACTGGATGAGACTTTCCTCGCATACGGAGAGGACAAGGACTGGGGATGGCGAGCGCTCATGAAGGGTTGGCGTACAATCTACGTGCCGTCTTCAACCGTACTCCATAAGTGGAGCCCAACCTTAGGTGAGAGTGCAGACAAATTTTACTTGCTGGAGTTCGAGCGTAATTACTCTGTGCTCAAGAATTATTCAAAGCGAACGCTCGCACTCATTTCACTGCCCGTACTGGTGACTGAGATCTCGGTGCTGCTGTATGCATGCGCAAAGGGATGGCTTAAGGATAAGATACACACCTATGCCGACTTAGTCACATTGCGCCACACTATTGCAGAGAAACGAGCCCAAATTCAACGAGACAGGCTTGTTCCAGACGGAATATTGGTGAGGAGATTCGTTACAGAATTGAACCATCCCTATATCGGCTCAGCGGGTTCAGTCTTCAATCGTATCGTGTCACTCTTGCTAAAAGGAGTGCGGACATCAATCTAGCCAGAAATCAGACAGCGCGTGCGATGACAAAGAACCTCATTGCCACACTCGTCCTCAACCACAAGTTTGAATGAGGTTAAATAGCCTCTTGGCAAGTCCCAGTAGCGCGACTGATTTGCCAATCGCTCTAATTACCGGAATAACGGGGCAAGACGGCTCCTACTTGGCTGAGTTCCTACTTTCAAAAGGCTACGAGGTACACGGAATCATCAGAAGAGCTAGCACATTCAATACGTCCAGAATAGATCACATTTACCAGGATCCTCACGAGCCTAACCCCAAGCTCTTCCTGCACTACGGAGACCTTACAGATTCTGAACAAGTTTCAAACGTACTCTATAACATCAAGCCCGACGAGGTGTACCACCTTGGAGCTCAAAGCCATGTTAAGGTGAGCTTCGAGATACCTGAGTACACTGGCAATGTGACCGGGCTGGGGACGCTGAGAATTCTTGAAGCTATTCGGAGGAGTGGAAGCAAGACTAGACTCTACCAGGCTGCGAGCAGCGAGATGTTTGGGGAGGCTGAGCCTCCGCAGAGCGAAGCCACACCATTTCGACCGAGAAGCCCATATGCATGCGCCAAGGTCTATGCATACTGGATGGTAAAGAATTACAGAGAGGGCTATGGGAGCTTCGCGTGCAACGGTATACTTTTCAACCATGAGTCTCCAAGGAGAGGAGAGATATTCGTCACTCGCAAGATAACAAGAGGAATCGCAAGCATTCTTGCAGGCCATTCGAACAAGCTGTATATGGGCAGGTTCGAGGCGAAGAGAGATTGGGGATATGCCCCAGAGTATGTCGAGTGCATGTGGAAAATCCTCCAGCTTGACACGCCCGACGACTTTGGAATAGGTACTGGAGAAGCTCATTCTGTTGGCGAATTCGTAGAGGAGGCGTTCTTGTACGTTGGTCTGGATTGGGAGAAGTTTGTCGAAACCGATCCCAGATACTTCAGGCCTCTTGAACCCAACGTGCTCCTCACAGACTCACGTAAGGCTCACGATGTGTTAAGCTGGCGTCCGATTATCCGATTCAAAGACCTTGTCAAGATAATGATAGATGCAGACATGAGAAAAACAGGATTGAAACCGATAGGCGAAGGCGACGCAATTATTCAGAGAATGTTCCCCAACCGTTGGTGGAAAGTTGATTAGCTCAGGCGAAGAGCGATGGCCTGACGGTCGCGAATTTTGGCGAACAAAACGCGTCATAGTGACTGGCGGCGCCGGATTTCTCGGCTCGTACTTGGTCGAATACCTAAGGAGCCGAGGCGCAACTGATGTCCATGTTCCCCGTAGCAAGGATTTCGATTTGCGCGACCTCCAAGCAATCAGGCGCCTTCTCAAGGATGTCTCCCCTGACATCGTTATTCATCTCGCCGCGCGGTGGGAGGCATAGGCGCGAACCGCGCTCATCCAGGCGAATTTTTCTACGATAACCTCTTGATGGGTATACAATTATTCCACGAGTGCTGGAAAGCCGGCGTGAAGAAGTTTGTAGCGGTTGGAACTGTTTGCGCATACCCCAAGTTTACACCGATACCATTCAAAGAGGAGTACCTTTGGGATGGGTATCCTGAGGAGACCAATGCGCCTTATGGACTAGCCAAGAAAATGCTACTTGTACAGAGCCAGGCCTATCGTGCACAATACGACTTCAACTCGATCTATTTGTTGCCGGTGAACCTTTACGGCCCAGGTGACAATTTCGACCTAGATTCATCACATGTTATCCCCGCACTGATCCGTAAGTGCATCGAAGCCAAGGAACGAGGCGACGACCACGTTGCACTATGGGGAACTGGAAAACCTAGCCGTGAATTTCTATACGTTGCGGATGCCGCCGAGGGCATCGTTCTCGCTGCGGAACGCTATGATAAGAGTGAGCCAGTAAATCTTGGTTCGGGTGTGGAAATCACCATGAAAGAACTGGCGAATTTGATTACACGATTGACCGGATTCAATGGACAGATAATTTGGGACGCAACCAAGCCGGATGGTCAGCCACGTCGCTGCCTAGACGTCAGCAAAGCGGAAGCCCTCTTCGGTTTTCGGTCAAAGACTCCGCTTGAAAAGGGATTACGAGAAACAATAATGGCTTACCACCCTACTTCAACAGGATCCTTGATAGATAGTGACGCTTAGAGACCAAGCTTGATGCGGATGCGTGCGTACAGTCTAGGAGGAACAGAATCGTTGCCTAACAACATTGCCGATTACTACGTTGGAAAAAATGTCTTGTTACTGGTGGCGCCGGCTTCCTGGGCAGTCATTTGGTCGATTCCTTGCTTGCCTTGAACGTTCAAGTCGTTTGCCTAGATACTTTCGTGACCGGCAAATTTGAGAACATTCATAAGGCGACGTCAAATCCAAACTTACTCGTTCGTTGGGAAAGTTCTTCAACTCTCGAATAACTATTCCAGGCAACGTGGAGCGATACGTGTGCATGACGAGATGCCCATCGAGCTAAGAAACGATGAGAGGGAACTCTGTAGTTGGGTCGCTTGTCAAGCTCTGCAAGGAACTAGTGAGGGCCTGAATAAGTAGTTGAGCCGCGAGCTTAGGGGAGGCTGCACAAGCTCTGACAATCATACGTGCACACGCCAATAGTCTCATTGTGCTGGCATAGCGGTTAGCACAACCCACATAGTAGCTTGCCATAGTGCGGTCTAGTCCCTTGTGCAGCGCAATGCCGTCGAGCAAGATGGTAAGTTCATTTTCACCAAAGCTATATCCATAACTTGCGGCGAAATGATCCAAGTAGTCCGGGCTAATCGCCTTAGCTTTTTCAAGCAGTTTACGTGCGACCAGAACGTCTTTGAAGTGCAGCATATGTGCAGCCCACCAATTGTAGTTCGTAAGTAAGGCCCTACTGACGGCGTCTGCGCTAACTCCTAGTCGGGTCAAGAGAGCACTATCTATTACTTGAATATCATCAAGGGGATCAGGCGCGCCACTACGGCGCATCTTGGCTGCTACCCGCGCTGCAAGCGTGGAAAGCACTTGTTGTTCGATGTGACCCAGACTCATCTGGCTTGTGTGAATGCGGTAATAGATCACTGGCTTCGCAAGGTTTGCCAGCTCGTAACGCTCTGACAACCGAAGCCAGAGATCATAGTCTTCTGCGTCAACGACCGATTTACGGTATCCGCCTACGGCCTCAACAGCATCCTTGCGCATGACTACAGTTGGGTGGGCAATGCACGATCTCGAGAGAATGACTTTTTGTATTGCCTCGTTGCTCTCTGGAAATCTCATTAGCGACCCAGTTGGGGTTCCTGACTTGTCGATGACAACCATGGCTCCTCCTAGAACGGCGACACGTGGGTGGCGGTTCAGAAACGCAACTTGTGCTTCAAGTCTGTTCGCAAAGGCTATATCGTCTTGATCTTGTCTGGCAAGATATCTGCCTCTTGAGACTCTGAGGGCACGGTTCAGTGTGTAAGACAGACCCCGATTCCTTTGAGCATAGAATCTCAATCTCGAGTCGTCAAACTCATCCAGAACAGATGAAGACCCATCGTTTGATCCATCATCGATTACGATCAATTCGAAATTGTGATAGGTTTGACGTAGGATGCTTCTCACAGAATTCCTTAGATGAGCAGCCCCATTGTAGACGGGAAGCAAAACACTGACAACCGGAGAGGCTATTAGGTTCACTTCCAGCGCCCTTCACTCGAGTTCGTCTTTCTCTCTTCTAGATGAGAACCAATTCCAACTTCTTCTGATGCCCTCTTCAAAAGTGATCTTAGCGCTCCAGCCTGTGTCAACCCTCAATTTCGTTGAATCAAGGATATTGACCGGCACGTCGAATGGTCTGGGCGACCGGAGAGTCATGCGAAGTTCTAGGTGAGCGTCTGTCGCGTATGGGCGAATCGATTCCAACACTTCCATGTTGCTCATTCCGATTCCTGTTCCTATGTTGTAGCTAGTGCCAGTTTTTCCTCGATCGAGCGAGGCAAGAATACCTCTCGCAATATCCGTAACATGAACGTAGTCTCGAATAGCATCCTTGCCATAGACGACGATTTCTCTGTGCTCGAGGGCGGACGCGATGGCAGTGCTAACGAAACCTTGCCCAACGAATGGAATCTGTCGTTCTCCATATGCGTTTCCCGGTCGAACACAGATGACGGGTAGCCCTCGTGACTCATAGAACATCATTGCGTAGTTCTCTATGGCGAGTTTGGTGATGCCATATGGCGATAACGGATTCTTTGGAAAATCTTCTCTAATTGGCATGTCCTTGCACTTACCGTAGACAGTTCCACCAGATGAAATAATCACTAGTTTGTCAATTGAATGGTTGCTCGCAACATCTAACAACACAACCGAAGGAGGCAGGTTGCGAATAATGTCTTGAACAGGGTCATCGAAACTCGTCTTTGGAACGGTCGAATAAGCTAAGCATACTACTTCGTCAGAGTCGCGCAAGAGATGTTCGACGAGCCCGCGGTCTCATAGCTCCCACAAACGTAGCGTGCTCCGTCCGGGATGGGTCTTTTTGGTTTAGGAGCTCGTCCGACAACTGTGACGTCTCGGCCCTGCGAGACGAGTATGTCAACGAGATGTGATCCAATGAATCCACTCCCGCCTATTACACAACTGCGACGCGACAATGCAATCTCCATCTAGCAGATCAGATGTGAAGTCGTGGACCTCAGAATGGCAGCTGAGTTCATCGAGCACAACAACATTGAGACCATCGATTTAATGAACGTTAACATCGAAGGGGGTGAGTATGAGCGCTCGAACACCTAGTTGCGCACGACTTAGGAAAGCGGATATAGAATATCCACGTCCAATTCCACGATTTTGTGCCCAATCCACATGCCCGCATGTAAGCAATTCAAACTCAACCAGCCAAGACACACACCATGCGACTTATCAATACCCCTTCGTTTGGGAAAACTGGCGCTCATGAGATGTGGAGAAATCGAAGATTAGGAACCGGGCAACCTGATTCCCCAATGCAAATTCTTTCTCATTCGGCCCGAGACTTTCACCGGACTCCACAAGAGAGCGTACCTATTCGGAGGAAACAACTCCTGGAGAAACGGAAAACCCCCGATTATATCTCTCGAGAAACGACTCTCGGTCTTGTTTTTAGTCGTCGACCGAGCAATGCAACTTGATTGCACTCTGAGATCCTTCTTCCTTCATTGCAGCGACCCCGCCGCTGCAAAATTATTCGTAATATACAAGGCCACAAATGACTTGCATGATCGGCAGTACAGTCAGTTAGCAAAGGAATACGGCGATGTCTGTTTTATCAGACAGAGGAATTTCCGTCGTGATGTGCTCTCATTGCTACTGCAATTTGCTGAAGACAGACCCTTGGGCTCGTTTCGCAAAATGCTGCTCGCGTTCTCTTGGCTATCTGCTCTCAAGAATATTCGAGTTGTCGATCCAACGCGCACTGTCCTGTTTATGGTTGATGACAACATATTCGTAGATGAGTTTAGTCTGCTCCGGGTGCATAAGAGCTTGATTGAGCAGCAAGACGCGGCGGGTTTTTCTCTTCGCCTTGGCCGCAATACAACATATTGCTATATGCTGAACAAGCCGCAGAGAGTTCCTACATTTGCATCCTTGGATGGTCAGGTCATGAAATTCAATTGGGTGAGCGACGGTGATGGAGATTTCGCTTACCCGTTGGAGGTCTCCAGCTCAGTATATCGGGTCGGGGAGTTGGTACCGCTCTTGAGCTCCATCCCATTTAGCAATCCGAATCTTCTCGAGGGAAACATGGCTACAAGGACGCAAACACTCAGAACGAGATGGCCCTTCTTACTGTGCTTCAGACAATCAGTAACGTTCTGTAATCCGATCAATATGGTGCAACGCGTTTCCCCGTCCAATAGAGCGCGCAAAGGATCTGCGTATTCGATTGAACGTCTAGCTCGGCTATTTGAGAAGGGTTATCGGATCAACGTCGATTTCTACAAGGGGTTTGTTGCAAGCTCTTGTCACCAGGAAGCGGACTTGGTTTTCTTAAGGGCACGTGATAGCGAAGAGAACTGATATCTTGCCGGCTGCCATCACACAAGGTTCGACCGTCTTTCATGCCTTCATGGCTACCTCGTGAACGCGCTGCAACGGTTTTGATATTTGCCTCATGAATACTCTTGCAGGCTTAAGACCATATTCGAACAGCCTTGGGGGCGTACGTCGTAGGTTTCTGCTATGGAACCTGTTTTGGGGGCACGGTCACTCGATAAACGGAGCCAAATATGTGGAATGCCTTGCTTCCCAAGATGTTTAAACTGTCCCCAGACGGTTACTAACTTTGGGTAGTTGAAGGCACGGTATCTGAGGCCCTGATCGTGGCTCGTTTCCTGTTTATTTCGGCAGAGTCAATAGACGACCGGATGCCCACTCGAGTCACATCGATCGCCCAAGCCCTCGCCCGAAAGGGTGACTGCATCATCTTGTACGCGAGCGCTGGCCAATATACTCTCGGAAGACCTGCAAAATGTTTCTTGAGGAATCTTCTGCCGCACGTCGACTTGAGCGGTGGTGTGATTTGGGTATCACCGCCAACGCTTCGATTGGCTACTGCCTTGGGTGCGTTGAAAGTCACCCAGAGTCTCTTCAACACAGTTTCAGCTATTCTGTTCATGCTCTTGACCTTGGCATGGGTCCGAGTCGATGCGATCTACTGTTCAACTGCTCAAACACAGGGACTACTCGGCTCTGTTCTCAATGCGATTTCGCGGAAATCCCTTGTCGTCGATTACGGCGACCCTTCCTTCGCACGTGACAGCGGCTCAGTTCGACGATTTGGTTCGATTCTGGAGATCTTTAGTATGGCCAGATGCGATGCTGTGATCTCGGCTGACCCAGTTATCAGCGAGTACATACAACAGAACAATGGCAGAACGCCCACCTTCATACCCAATGGCTTCGATCCGAGTCTATTTTCGCCTAGACTCCCTAGGCAACCCCGAAAGAAACGTAATCTGGTCACATTCGTCGGGAAAATCGATACCTCAGTCTATAGGTTGGATATCTTGCTAAACGCGTCAAGGAGAGTCATCGCAGAAGTTCCCGATGCCAAATTTCGATTCGTAGGCGTGGGACCCGATCTTGTCAAACTGAAGAAGTTAGTCGAAGGTCTGCGAATTGAGACCTCGGTCAAATTCGTGGGTTCAGTCCCTCACGAGAACATCGCCGCTTGGATGCGTGAATCAAAAGCCTGCATCCATTTGACAAATGATACTTGCCTTGGTCAAAAGGTAATGGAGTATATGGCAAGCGGGAGCCCGGCCATCCTGGCAAGTCCATGGTGGCGCAAATACAAGGTTCTTCTCAAGAACGGATACAATTGCGTGTTGGTTCCACTAGACGCTGTGATGGTTGCCACAGCTATTCTGAAGGTCATGCGAAATGAGCGTTTTGCTGCGAGACTGAGCATTAATGGTTTCAATACGGCTAGACGCCATACGTGGGATAACATCAGGCTCGGCTAATTGACGTGATGCGAAACAAGCGAGGGGCTCGAAATCCCTCAATGGGAGAACCAGAATGATGAGGCCAAGATACAATGTGCTGTTCCTATCGAGCTGGTACCCCAGTCGGATCAATCCGTTTAATGGAATCTTCATTAAGAGACATGCCGAGACTGTTGCAAGATTCTGCACTGTCGGCGTTTTGTGCGCAATCCCAGATCCGAATCTGAGAAGTCCCTACGAACTGGAGTGTTCGCAGGAAGGTCGCATTTTCGCGGTGAGAGCTTACTACAAGATAGGAAAGAGGAGATGGCCGAGCGCTGACCTTGGCCTAATTAGATTAATCAAAATCACAGTAGCATATTACCTGGGCTTCACCGTCATAAAGGAAAGACTCGGCCAGCCTGACCTCGCTCATGTGAACGTAGGATATCCGAGTGGGTTCTTCGCACTGTTGTTAAAGAAGACAAGAGGGTTGAATTATCTGATCACTGAGCATTCCGCTGAGTATACGAAGGAAGACGGAACCTACAACAAGTGGCCCATCCAAATACGTTTGCTCATTGGCATGATCTTCAAGGATGCCGCGGTCGTAACTGCGCCATCCAGATACCTGATAGATGCTCTGAGGAAGAATGGGGTGGGAAGGCGATTCGCGGTGATTCCCAACGTAATTGATTTTCCAAAACGCATCATGCGAAGGAGACCGCGTGGACGGGTAATAGCGCTCACCGTCGCTCTTCTACGTGACCGTGATAAGAATATCTCCGGACTAATTAGAGCCATCAGCAAGGCCTCGCAGAAACGTAGAAACCTTGAGCTACACATCGTGGGTGACGGCGAGGACAGAAGGAAACTGGAGGCTCTTGCCAGAAGTTTAGAGATGCTCGGGAGGAGCGTATACTTCCACGGCGCAGTTCCTCCGGAAGAGACGTCAAGATTCTTCGCTAGCAGCAACTTCTTCGTCTTGAACAGCAGATACGAGACCTTCTCGGTTACAACAGCTGAGGCATTGGCAAACGGGTTGCCTGTCATATCGACCAGATGCGGAGGGCCAGAAGAATTCGTAACCAAAGAAACTGGCTTGCTTATCGATAAAGAAGATGAAGCAATGCTTATTCAGGCAATAGAACAAATGTGCGAAAATTCATCTAGATACAATTCCAATCTGATCCGGAAGTACGCCAGAAAGGTGTTTGATTCTAAGAGAATTGGCTTGTCGTTCTACAGCATTTACAGGAAAGTGGTGTCCGAGTGAGCTGATCTCTGGAAGTGACTTATTAAAATGACATCAGGGATATCTGGAATCGATGTTGTACGCAGAAAAATGGGAATGCAGCTTGAGCAAGCTCCAAGCTGGAGCAGTTTGAAACTTGGGATAACCTTTCTACTTCAAACTCGGATGGTCTTTTGATATCAAAAGGTGGGGGCCAATGAAGGCAAACGCAGGTAAGAGCCAATTGCGGATCGGTTTTCAAATGATGGGAGGTGATGACTGGAGAGCTGGGATTTCGCTTCTCAGAAATCAGCTACACGCCATCAAAGAGACGTATGGGTCTCAAGTAGTGCTCTATCTGCTTGAATCATCAGATCATGGTCCAACAAAGTACGCGAATTCGATTCCGACGGATGGCCGTATTGTTCTCCACGATCCAAAACGCTGGAGCGCGCCTTGGTTCGTCAATGTGGGAGGAAGATACCTGCTTTCAGCCCCGCACGGCGAATTACTAATGAGGCGTGTTCGCAAGCAGTATGGAATAAATGTTGTCTGCGGAACCTTGCTTGAGTATCGACCTCAATGGCTTGGAATCCCCACTTTGTCATGGTTACCGGATTTTCAGCATATTCACATGCCGGACATGTTTGGTGAGCAGGAGCGTCTCTATAGGGACCGCGCATTCTTGCTTGCAGCCAAGAGAGCAACTCGCGTCTTGGTGTTCAGCGAGGCCGTGAAGAATGACTTTCAATCGTTTGCGCCTGAGCTAGCTCATAAGGTAAGAGCTCTGCATCCGGTTAGCTATATTCCGGAGGAAGTCTACGACCAAGACCCAAGTTCGGTCCTCAACCTCTATCATATTCCTGAGAGATTTGTCTACCTCCCCAATCAGTTCTGGAAGCATAAGAACCATCAAGTCGTTTTTCGAGCTGTTGAGGCATTGAAAAGACGTGGAATGGACATATTAGTTGTGCTTGATGGTTATCCTATGGATAACCGTCATCCAAGCTATTTCGCGGACCTATGGGCAGAAGTCTCTAAGTTGAACATTCGAGACCGGATCATATACTTAGGCATGGTTCCACACGATCACGTACTCATGCTCATGCGACAGAGCGTTTGCGTCCTGAATCCTTCTTTGTTCGAAGGTTGGGGGATGAGTGTCGAAGAGGCTCGGTCACTCGGCAAGCGAACCCTTCTTTCAGATATTCCTGCACACCGTGAGCAGAAAGTGCCGGAGGCGGTTTTCTTTGATCCGATTGACCACGAGGACTTAGCCTCAAAACTGGCTGAAATATGGCGAGACGCGCCTCCAGGTCCTGACTTGAAACTAGAACAAGACGCCAAACAAAGCCTCAAGCAGCGCATCGAGACGAATGCTAAGTCTTTCATAACAATAGTCCGAAGTGGCGAATTGAGTAAGTGTTTCAACTCGAATGAAACTCTCAAACAACGATAGTTACCAAACCGACAGTTCGAGAATGTAAACTAGGATACTGGAATGTCTGCGAACGATTGGCCTTCTCGATATGCTATCCCAATCACCGACTCGCAGCATTTCCTCAAGGCCACGGCGAATTCGGTTTAGCAACAATCACATCCGCTCTAGTGATGTCGTCCTTGATAGCCTGTTCTAATCGGGCATCAGCGGGCATCCGCCATGGACACATTAGTGTTGGTTGCCTGTATCAAATTGCCACCATCTCACGACCATCTCGGATAGAGGACTTTGAATACTATCACGCCGCAGATGGTCTTCCTAGAGAAAGCGAGCCAAGGTAGATTCAAATGTGGGGATGAGTATACAGCGGCCCGAAATTCCATTCATTATGTGCTCTTCTGAATTCTCACGGAAGTTTTGTGCTTGCATATTGAAACTGCGGTTGTCTTAGCCGGAGGTGCCGGATTGAGACTTCGCCCACTAACAATCGATCGGCCGAAGGCCATGGTGGAAGTTGCAGGGCGTCCCCTGATGGAATGGGTTCTGCTTTGGTTGAAGAAGAACGGTATCCGCAAAGTGGTTATTGGTGTGGCGTACAAGGGTGACAAAATAGTTGAACATTTCAGGGATGGAAAATCGGCGGGCGTAAACATTGCCTATAGTAAGCACACGGTGGAGGGTGGAACCGCTGAAGGATTTAGGCTCGCTATAGAGAGGCATGTGAAAGATGACACCTTCCTAGCCTTGAACGGCGACGAACTGACCAATGTCCGAGTACAGGATTTAGCAACATTCCATCGACTACTAAATGGCACCGCAACAATAGCAGTCGCACCGTTGCGAAGCCCTTTCGGAGTCGTAGATATCGAAGACAATGATATCTTGAGGTTTCGCGAGAAGCCAACTATAGAATCGGTTTATGTCAGTGTTGGTGTCTATGTCTTCCAGCGAAAAATCATGGACTATATGCCAGAGACCGGGGAAATTGAAACGACCGCCTTTCCGCGTCTGACAGAAGAGCGAAAGCTCAAAGCCTACAAACACGACGGCTTCTGGATGACAATTAATACCCTAAAAGACTTGAATGAAGTCGAGAAAGCAATATCGCGGGTAGGACTGTAATTGTCCGTTCTGCTAACTGGGATTACAGGTTTCATTGGGAGTGAACTTGGCCGGAAACTGACAGAGAAAGACTACACGGTCTATGGATTGATTAGGCACAGCTCTGCTGGGGCCTTAGATTCTGTTCTGGATTATGCCGATAAGATTCATCTGATCAAGGGTGACCTTCGTGACTATCACTCTGTAAAGCTTGCAATCATAGAGTCCGACCCAGAACTCATTCTACACCTAGGCGCCATGACTCCGGTGAGGCTTTCCTTCGATGATCCGTTCTCAAATATCGATGTAAATTTTCGGGGAACGGCAAATCTCATACATGCAGCATTCAGTGAAGCGCCTAAGCTGAGGCAATTCGTCTTGGCCAGCACTATGGAAGTTTACGGTTGGGCCGATCGCCAGACTCCCATTGCTGAGGACTCAGTGCTTCACCCTGCTTCGCCATACGCAGTCAGCAAGGCAGCGGCCGATCTGTATCTTCAAATGATGGGGAAGGTAAGCCAACTCGACTATACGATACTGCGTCCATGCAATTCCTACGGCAGAAAGAAAGAGACAGGTTTCATTGTCGAATACCTAGTAACATCTATGCTAAGGAATCAGCCTGTTTACATAGGAACGCCAAACTCAATCAGGGATCTTATGTACGTCGATGACCACGTTGAGGCATATCTTGATGTCATGGACAACCCCAATTCTAAGCGCCAGACCTTCAATGTGGGCTCGGGAGATGGCCTCACAATGCGCGCCCTTGCTGACACTATTGCCAAGCTCACTGATTACAAGAACAAGATTGTTGAGGCTTATCCGCCCACTTATCCTAGGAGACCTGCCTTGGCCGATCCGTCGTATTTGGTTCTAGACGCATCGAGAATTAGAAACAAGATTGGTTGGAAGCCAAAACAGAGTCTGCAGGAAGGCTTGAATCGAACCATCAAATACTGGCGCACCCGATTGAACATGTAAATAATCGCGGATTTGCTCGCAAGCGCTTGGGTCAAAGAGCATCTTGACGACCGGCTTTGGACTACGCTTGAAACAGGACTGAGGAAAAACATAAGGTCTTACCTTGCAGCTCGAATGATTGGAAGTAATTTAGAATGTAAGACTCATCTCACTTAAGCGCAACCTGAAGGGGTGATCACTATCTGCACCACGCTTTGCATCCACACCTCAAGAAGGCGCTCCTCGCTCGAATCCACTAAGCTCATGCGTAAGATTGACCTTGCCGCGTCTATGAGATCCTTTACTGAATACGCCTCATCTTTTCTGGCCATGACAGTTATGTTATCCAGTCTGACGCCTGAGTAGTGCTTGAATTCGAGGTTTCGGTATCCCAATCTCTCCAAAACGAAGCTGAATCGTTCTTGGCTCCACCCATCTTTGTGAACCGCCCACCCGGCCTCGTGCGACCCGAACAGATGCCTTACCGCGACCATGCCCTCATCAAAAGGTCCTCTTACTATTCGTTCTGCTATCGCCTTCACATCAGGTGTTTCAATTAGAAGATACCCTCCAGGCTTCAACCATTCATGCCATTTGATAAGAAGTGCCAAAGCCGTCGGCCGGTCGAAGTGCTCGAATAAATGGTGGAGTCGAATTTCTTGTATGGAAGATGCTACACAGTTGAAGTGCAGAACGTCAGCATAGATGTCAACTTTCAACTTCTTCATGAATTCTGTATGCTGGGAAGACGGTAGATCAACGTTGAGATAACCCCTCAAGTAACGTTTCCCGCACCCGAGATGGAGTCTTACACTATCGATGGACCAAACAGCCATCTTTCTTCGTATTGATGACAGGCGGCTCATATGCAGCAGCTCATGTGACAATCGACAAAGTCGTTTAAGTTTCCTTCTCCATAAACCAATAATCGCAATGTTTCTTAAATCATTAAGCAGTTTTCAGCTGAGTCCGGGCAAACGGCTCTGTGTTCGCAGGTAAGGGCTGTCAAATTCAAATAAGTCAAATAAGAGTGAAGCAAATCGAACGAAGTCGCAGTATCCTTGAATTGGGAGAACTGGGCAACTTTGGAAAGAACACACACACAGGCGCCCGTTGTTTCCGTTGTCCTTGGTACCTACAATCGTCTGCAATCATTGAAAGCCACTATCAATAACGTCCGCCGTGAGTCCTCTGATGTCTCGCACGAGATCATAGCGGTAGATGGTGGATCAACCGACGGCACAATAAATTGGCTCGTGTCGCAAAAAGACGTAACTGTAATTGTGCAGCACAACCGAGGAACTTGGCGAGGAACCCCGCTCATGAAGCGGTCTTGGGGCTACTTCATGAACCTTGGCTTCAAGTGCGCGCAAGGCAAATTCATCCTGATGATCAGCGATGATTGCCTACTCGTTCATGATAGCTTAAGGAATGGCATAAAGCAGTTTGAAGAAATGACTGCTGCAGGACGCAAGGTAGGCGCCATGGCATTTTATTGGCGCAACTGGCCTGAACAGGAAGATTACCAGGTAGGCCTAACTCTGGGGAATAAGATGTTCGTCAACCACGGTCTCTATCTTCGCGCTGCGCTTGCTGAAGTGGGCTGGATGGAGGAGGATCTCTTTCAGTTCTATCACGCAGACGGCGATGTATGTCTTAAGCTCTGGCAGGTGGGCTGGGAAGTGGTAGATTGTGGAAACGCTTTCGTAGAACACTGCGTACACATCTCTCGGAATACTCGGCAGATCGGCGTTTTGACACAGCCTACCGATTGGGAAGCGTACCTGAAACGTTGGTCGGGAGTCTTCTACGACCCGAAGATTCAGAACAGCGGTGGGCGGATCCATCGCTCTTTTCAAGACCCATACAACACTGCTAAGGATTTCCCGCGCTCGTCATTCTTACTGCTACTCCGAAGAATACGCCCGACTCTCGCGCCTTCTGGGGATCGTAGGGCGTTTGGCATGAGGAGACAAATCTGAGAGGTCATACAAAAGCTCACGGAGCAATGGATGTGAGCAAATTGAGGACCCTTGGAGTGAAACCATTGAATGAGTGTGGTCAAACACAAAGTTTTGTGACGGTGACGACCGAACATCACAAGCAATTTCGTAGCTACTGATCAAACCAGCGACAACATCATCCTCTTATTGCGACGAAACTGATTATATGGATCGGGCCTCTTGCTGTCAGAGGCCTTAAGAACTGTGACTTCAGAGCGTAAGGTCGATAACCGTTGTTAGGATAGCGCCTATGGAGGAAGCTGATCATTAAACCAGCAATTGAAGGCTTTTCTCGTTGGGTCACAACCTCTCTGCATCTCAGAGCGAGTACTCCACAGGTTTTGTACAATGTAAACAGGACAGGATCCAATCATCAACTGCGGGCGCTGCTTTCATATATTGTACATCCGTTTCTGATGGATACTAATTCCACCGAGTTTTTTGCTCACCAAAACAAGTGGTGCGCCGTAGAAATCGCACGGTTACTCGATGAGTTAGGGTATGTAGTTGATGTTGTCCAATGGGATAGCGAAGACCCCAAGATTGAGTACGACTATGACCTGCTGATTGGGTTTGGTCGAGCTGAAGATCTCGCTAAACAACTTCCTGATCGTACGGTGAAGATTTTCCTCGCGACGGGTAGTCAAGCTGAGTTTGCCAATAAGCGGGAAAAAGAGCGACTCGAAGAAGTGCGGAGCAAGCGAGGTTGTCTCTTGCGACCTACGCGCCAAAGCCCGGACAGAGCAGAGTACCTAGAGTATTTTGATGCAATTGCGTGCCTAGGCAATCAAGATGTTGCGGCTACCTTTCGGCCCTATTTTGGAAAGAAAATTCATACCTGGAACAATTACGGATATGATCACTTGTCCGGGATACCTACGAATAAGAACTTCGAAGAAGCAAGAAAGAATTTCCTTTATTTCTCCGGCGGCGGACAGGTCTTGATCGGACTCGACTTCGTACTCGAAGCGTTCGTCCAGCTCCCTAAGCTCAAGTTATTTGTCTGTGGCGCATTTGTCCATGAAAAGGATTTCGTGGCTTGTTATCGCAAGGAACTGTATGAGACGCCTAACATCGTGTCAGTCGGATGGGTTCATGTGGGTAGCCCTCAATACTTTGAGCTGATTAGCAAATGTGGAGCCACCATCTTTCCAATATGTGCCGGGGCTTCTCCGGGATCCGTTACGCTACTAATGAATAACGGCATCATTCCGATTGTGAGTAGGGAGGCCGGGATTGATACTGCGGATTTCGGTATAACTCTCTCCTCAATTAGTGCTGACGAGATCAAGAAAGAAGTGGATTGGGTGGCAAGTCAGCCAGCTAATTGGCATCGAGAAGCAGCTATGCGTGTCTTTCAAGCAGCTAGGCGAGACTTCAGTCAGGCTGCCTTTACCCGACGGTTCCGCGAAATTCTAGCCGCTATAATTCAGGACAAAACAGGAGCGCGATGAGAGTGCCACGTCCCATAGCGATTATCAGACGGTTAATCCTTCGTGCCTTGGGCGTTCGGGCCAACATAAGCGAACCGTTGACCATTGAGAGCACCGTTCACCGACTGAACAAGGTTATGGCTAATATGCCCTTTGCATTATTATTTGAAAACGGTCAGACTTGGTTAGTCCTTGCCGGAAATATGGAACTCAAATATCTGGACAAGTATAACAGCGTGACATCGATTCTGCTTCGATCCGGTGATTTCGAACGGGCCGAGCTCGGCATTGTTTGTGACAACTTGCATGAAGGATCAGTGTTCTTCGATGTTGGCGCAAATGTCGGGCTTTACACAATCTGGGTCGCAAAGAAATTCCAGCATGTTCAGATTCACGCATTTGAGCCGGTGCCTGAGACTTGTAAGGAATTAGGGATCAACTTGAAGAGGAATAATATCGACCAGCGAAAGGTCACAGTAAACCCTATCGCCGTAGGAAGCGTAAACAAGCTGGTCCAGATGACGACTGAATACCACAGCTCAAACTACGTCACGACTGAACAATCGCGCGAGAAGAAGGTTACAGTGACTTGCATCACTCTCGACGCTTACGTAAGTGCGAACCGGATCACCCGCGTCGACCTCATAAAGATCGATGTCGAGGGAAAGGAATTCCAGGTATTGAGCGGTGCACGAGACACGCTTAGAAGATTTCGACCGATTCTCCAAATCGAGCTATTTGAAGAGCCCTCGGCGTTCGCTGACAGAGTTGTTGACAAATGGACTGACTCTTTGAGACTGCTGGAAGACATGGGCTACAGTTACTACGTCATGGATGATCAGCATCGACCAGTGCCCATGCATGATCGCGAGCGCAAACATATGCAATGTTCCTATCACAACTATTTCTTCTATTATGATAGGATCAGGTTGCCGCCTTGACTTTGTGAGTAACTCATTCCGCCAGCGTCTTTGCTTCGCCAATTCTCACGGAAACTTGCGACTTCGGCACGTTGGTCAGGTTCCCAGATGTGTCCAGGGGGTCGCCATGGGAGAGGCGCATATGGACGATAGTTGATGGAATTATGGCCTATTACGTTCGACTCGTACTTCACGTGCTGTATTCGATTTCGAAACTTTCGCAAGTAGCCTCTAAGCTGACTTTGCATGCCCAAAGATTCTGTTATGCGATGCCACACCGTATGGTAAATTTTTGCACAACCATTTAATATTCTCACTCTCCCATGCTTGGCTGAGTGGTCAATACGAAACGAGTTACGTTATTGATCGTATCGCTCGTGTTTCTCTCGGCTATGGCATTGTCTTTGCCGTCTGCGTATGCGGCGATCGATTCGATAGGAGGAACATCCCTCTCCGGGCAACAAACTGCAGGGTATGCGTACGCTTTCCCAGTCGTTGCATCAACGAGCGGAACAATTGCGTCGATTGGAGTCGATTGGCAAGGTGCGGAAACAGGTAACTTTCGCGTTGCTCTGTATAGCGCTGGCTCGGGGAAACCAGCAAGCCTTTTGGCATCTAGCGCCGATGCCCCGATGATCGCAGGACCTGGATGGCAGGACCTTGTCGTAACCGGTGTTTCGCTAAATCTAGGTAGTACGTATTGGCTTGCCTTGGCAGTTAGTGTAGCTAAGGGAATCTACTACAACGCTGGCAGTAGGAGCTACTACGCCAAGAGTTACGGCGTGTTCGACACGACCTGGAACACTGCCTCAACGCAGGATTCGCTCGAGATTGCGAATATGCGTGTCACGTATACTTCGTCACCTGACTTTTCGATATCGGCTTCTCCTCCATCGCAGAGTGTTGGTGCGGGAGGTCAAATCAGTTCTACTTTGACGTTGGCTTCGCAGGGTGGCTACTCTGGAACGGTCAACCTTGCGGTCACGTCGTGTTACTCCGCGTCTGGAATGAGTTGCACACTGAACGGGAACCCAACTGCCCAAGTGGTTGGAGGCACTGGAACTGTCACCCTCGCCGTCAATACCCTGATCTCAACACCCGCCGCATCCTATCCGGTCGTGGTCACAGCTACGGACAGCGCGATAACACACCAGGTCACGTTCACAGTAACCGTCGGCCTAGGCCCCCAATTCAACTTCAACGTGAAGGCTGGCGCTACCCAAATTGTGGTCACAGTTACATGGACCGGTTCCGGAACAACCACCGTCGCAATAGTCCCACCTGGCGGCGGAACGACCATCTATGACTCATCAGGCGTAACGTACGATAGAACATCTATCGCCGTGGTGTCGGGGCAACAGCCCGCATACACGAACATTCACAGAGCAACGTTCACATCTGGATCACTCTGGACCTCGCCCGCATCAAACCAGGTTTGGACCCTGTACGTGTCAGGACCAAGCTCTTTCACTGTAACAGTTGAAGTAACTTGACCTTTACGTGAGGAGTTCTGGTGCCCGCACACAAAGGCAGGAGGCCTGAACATGCTCAAAGCCTTCTCGGTCTTGCTACTGCTTCTTTTCATTCTCTCACCGCAGACAGCGACTCGTGGTTTTCAACCACAAACATCCGCAAAAATCCCACCCGCGCCCGAGGCTCACAGGCTTGCGGGAAATTCGATAAATTCTCAGTCTCCAAGCCACAACATTTCTGAAGTGTAACTAAGTGGCGGCCAATCGAACGCCAGCCGCTTTTCGCCAATCACATGCGTCGGTAATGACAGGACGCCTCTACCCTTAGCCCACGTCGTTCTCCAAACGTGACTCGAACGATCAAGAAATCAGGGACCCCCTTCTAGTTCCTAACACGTACGCAACAGCTGCCCCAACTTTCGAGCTTGATGTCAATTCTCATCTTAGCATTTGCCTTAGTACTAGTTGTGGATCCGGTTTCCAAGTATGTCTTGGTCTGAAAAAGTAGGGCAGGGCGAACTCGCCGAACTGACATCACGAAAACCTGAAACCTGCTTGGATTAGGGTTATCTTTCATGTAAGAACTTCGAGGCAACGGTTTACGATAACGGCATCACTCGTGGCACATTCGGCAAACTGCTCATATATTGCGCTATGCTCATCAGCATTTCGAGGATTTCAATGGTTAACAGGCTTGAATTTGTTACTAGACTGTGGTTCTATTTCAGAACGGGATATGGGACTTACCTGACGTTCTTCCTGGGCGCCCTTAACACGTTGGTTGTTGTCTGGTACCTCGCAATTAGCCACGCACCTTATGTTGGAAGCATCTTTGCAGGGAGCTTCAAAGCATTCGCTGTCATCATATCGGCAGTAGGGGTTCCGCTTTCAATCGCAATTGGCTGGATTCACCTCAAGAAAAGCCCAGCATACAAATCCGAGGCCGAGATTGGTGCGGAGTCTAATCCGTATTATTTCAAGCTCACCCCAGGTGTCTGGCTCGAAGCGTATGGTCCTCTCTATCTGGAATTATTAGAAATGTCGAAGAGGGTACTTGAGCGGGACAATTTGCTTACACCAGACGACAAAACGCGGATCAAGAACATTGAGGAGAAGCTCAAAATACTCAACGAAGGTGGCTATGTCGGCGCACACTCAACCACTTACTTTGGGAGATCAAGCGCTCGGAACACACCAAAACAAACGTCAAACCAATCACAGCAGTAGCCCGTCAGATTAATAGTAAACGCCTTCCGAAGAAAATCCTTAACCGCCGGCGGGCCAAATTAACCAGTATTGCTTCTTAGGTACTTTTGAGCGACGCTCGGATGGCGGCTTTGAGGGAGGATCGATCTTGGGCAATAGCTTCGGGGGACCTCCGGTAGGCTTCTTGAAGCGTTTTGGAGAGGCGGGGAATTTCTAGGGTGAGGCTGCGGTCTTGCATGTCATGGTGAAAAGAGCGCCGCAGGAAGCTGAAGGTGCAGTTAAGCCGAGTCATTTCACCGATGAGTAAACGGCATGGTATTGGATAGCCGCGATCTGGCAACGTAAGGCCGCCGAAGCCGAAGGGAACGTTGAAGTGGCCTCGAATGCGTTCGACGGTTCCATCGATCAAGGCGGAGAAAATATTCGGGCTTCT
Source organism: Candidatus Bathyarchaeota archaeon (assembly GCA_963780265.1). Taxonomy (GTDB): domain Archaea; phylum Thermoproteota; class Bathyarchaeia; order 40CM-2-53-6; family 40CM-2-53-6; genus FEN-987. The sequence goes on along the minus strand of CAWABQ010000022.1, from coordinate 105,986 downwards.
TCGCTGAATAGCCAAGTCATTCAAGCCAACATAGACACGGGATAATGGCAAGAGAGCCAGGTCCCCGGCCAGCTTCACCGCCTCGACAGTTTCGATGAGAATACCCACCCCGCAACGCTTTCCAGCATAGTCTAGAACGGTTTCGACTTCTCGCTTCGTTCGAACCATTGGGAGGAGTAACTCGTCGGCGCCCGCATCAATGGCCTCCGCGACTTCACCTGGTGTCGTCGTTCCGTAACCATTTATGCGGCAAATAACCAAGCCATCTGTACTCTCTCTAACTCGGCGCAGGTCATCAACTGTATCGCAATTAACTTGCGTATCTGCACCCTCTTGCCGCGACGCTTTACCGCGACTTTCCCAATCAACAATTACGCCATCAACCCCCGACATTACCGCCTGAGTGATAAACGCCGGATTCGTCGAAAACAAGATCAACATGAACCGAGGAAACGCCAACTCACCCGTTTCGAAAGATTGAGGAGAAGGCTCTCGAAAGCCGCGTTACCCAGCCGGTTCGGCGCAACTGACCCATGAGATTCTCATAGCGATTGTTGCCATTGTGCTCACAGAACACCCTATTCAAGTACAAATAATTCCCTCCGGTCGCTATGCGTAATTGATCGAAGAATCTGAAATCGTTTTCCGTTCGATAGACAGATCTGACGTTAGTGGGATAACCTATTCTCTTCGCCAACCCGGCTTCTACGCAGTAGTTGAGTGTATCAATTCTGCCAAATCCGATGGGAAAGATTGGAAGCCTAGCATCTTCGTGGATGATGTCGTAGACGCATAGTTTCTTGTTTGCATTTTGCAGCTCCGCATTTATGACCTCGAACATTCTGGGATCTAATATTTTAGCGTCAGCGTCGAACAAGAATATGTAGTCGCAATCAATTTGTCTTATGCAGAAATTCCTTCGCTTGCACACACTCGCCAAGATGTCCAACGCGGTTTTCTCTTCCTCACGCTCGGCGTGTACGTAAATTACTTGGGTTCCATGAGGCCTGTTCACGTCACGGGCAAATTCAGCGAGCTTTGTTGAGTACCCATTGCTGCACAACATCCAAACCCAATCGGTGTGTGTCTGAAGCCTGAGGTCCTGGAAGAGCAATTGTAAGGACTCGAGGCACCCATCGAAAACGGGTGTTATCAAACCAAACTTCATACCGCATCAACTTAAGAACAGTTTAGAGGCCACGTTCCTTGAACATCTTTGAGCATGCCGAACGCTTACCTAGACACTAGATCCCTCGGTTAGGTCCCTTACGTAGATTGATTAGATTCTCGGACTCTACTTAGCTGGTAACCTCAAATACATGAATGGCTCATTACGGTCAGGTCGGTTTCTTCCTAACTGAAAACCATTCTTCACATAAAACGGGATTGAATCCTTCTTAGCGTTTAGGATGACAAATTGACAACCCGCATGTTCACGCAGTTCCAATGCCTTCGCTATTGCAAATCTGCAAAGGTAGCTCCCAATCCCTCTACGTTGGTAGCGCTTATCGGTTGCTAGTCTTCCAATCATCAGAGCGGGAAAGTAGCTGTAATCCGTACCTTCCGGAACATGGGCAGTTTCCAAAAGGTCGATAGTGATAAGGCTCATTGATAGAGCGACAAATGCGACAAGAATGTTAGCTTGCCATGCGAGGTAAACGATGCTTGAACCATCGATTTGTTGCTTTATAGCCTGATACCAAATGTATTCGTTTAGTGAGGCATCGCCGCAGTCAAAGTTGCCCACATCGTCCGTTAGCTCAAGCTTACGGATAGAGGGCTGCAAATGTGCGATTACTTTAGGAACTCTTTCTTAGCCTTCTCGATGATGGCGAGTTGTTCTTTGCTCAGAGGCTTCGCTATATCCTCAAGAAACGCCTCTGCTTCTTTGCCCTTCAATGTTGGGGGCGGTTCAGGCAGCACTATGCTTCCACCGAGCATCATTGTTCGTAAACCCGCATATATAGTCTATTTTTACCTATTCAAACCTATTTTTGAACGCCACTCCTTTCCGGCCGACTGCTAGTCTTGAGGGCGATCACTCGATCGGAGTCTTACTTGCTCATGGAGGATATTGCACGCATACGCTCCATCATATGAGACCTATCTTTCGTCCTGAACTTCCTTCATTGTCCATTCTCCCTAGCAATACCTTGCCGCCAGCGGTTCCTCGTCCATCAGCGTTCTTTCTCCATCAGAAGACGACCCAGGATTTTCTGCGGCTCTGTCTCCACGTTAGCTGCTTGCAGATTAGCTAGTTTCGCGACTTCAATCAGCTCTGCATCTGCGCTAAGGAAGAAATCGCACTCGAGGTTCTTCGCCGTTGCGATCTGGATGGCGTCAGCTTCGTAGATGTGGCTTGAAAGAATCAGACGCCAAGCATCAACGAATATCTTGGCGGTTGGAGATCGTATGTCGAGGTAGCCAAGCCTGAACAGCTTTATCGTTTCTGCGATAAAATTCCTAATGCTGGTTCCAAACTGCACGTCCGAGATGACTTTCCTGCCGAGATGTTGGTCAAGTGCACCTATCAGTTCGCCCACGTTCCACATCGAGAACGATATCCTAAGGGCACCTACCTCGGCTCGACCGTAGATATCGTCAACGAGCTGGGATCCTTTCTCTTCGACATACCTCTTGACGATGGTGCTTGTGTCAAGGTATACGTTTTTTGCGTTCATCTCTCATCCTTCTGATCGTTCTCGCCGTCGATACCCTGACCTTCGGCCGTTGGCTTACGATCTCTTGGGATGAAGGATACGAGTCCAAGACAATTCCAGCGCTTGACGCAAAAGCTTCGAGGACCGCGACAGGGGTGAAGCTGCCTAGAGCTTCCTCAACGCCAGCGCTCATCTTCCTTGTCGTCCCATAAGCTGCTTCTACGAACCTCCTGAACTCGCTCCAAATCTTCTCGTCCAGGACAAGCGTCGTCTTAACGGTCGCCAAGAGCCTCCGCCATCTGGAAGGTATACCGTACAACCTTATTATTATCCTTTGCCAATATGTGGGCTTTCTTGCTCAAATCCCTTGTACCTAGAAAACTACACCGCAAATTCAAATCAACAAACAAGCACGCGTACCCGAAGCCTACCCGTCTCTCTAAACCTGACTCGAACCATCAAGCAATCCAAATTAACTCCCCAACCCATCAAACATGCCTAGGGGCGGGTGGAAGTAGTGAAAGGTGCGACTTGTACGTCCGCTATTGAATTTTGATCGGATGTGTGTTACAGAGTTCGTGGGTCCTTCCGTGTGATTCCCGTCACGTTGTCGAAAACCTCATCCGTGGAAATTATGGTGTGATCTGCAACTGCGTTCAAGGCTGTTGCGGCATAGTAGGCGTCAAAGATCGAGTTCAGCCTGAATTGTTTCATAAGCGTCGCTGCTAGTATGTCGATTTCCGACGTCGTGTCCACAAACCTAAGGTTCGATATTGAGGTCAGGGCGGCTAGTCTAGCGATGAAAGAGTCAAGTTCGACTCCTTCAGCCATCGAGACATAGTATAGCTCATGCAGCACCTCTCTGCTTGTCACTACAACACCGAATTCTCCCTGAACGATGCGGCGCATAAGCTTCTCAGCTGTTGGCTTCAACCAATCATCCAACTTGACGTGAGCGTAAAGCATGTCCGTCTCAATCATCAAGCCTGCTTCCGCCTCTTAGCCCTCTTGACCGCGTCCTTATGCGCCTGCTTCTCCGCCAAAGCTTTCAGTTCCTTGTTGCTGAGCTTTGTACGAAGCCAGCTCGCTGAACTCTCCAAGGGCTGGCTTGGGAGAGGTATGATTATCAGGAAAGCCCCCGCCGGGATCAACGTTGCCTTAGTATCCTTCACCCGCAATTCCGACGGTATCGTCAATCGCCCACGTTCGTCAACAACGACCACGGCCAACTCAATTCCCCCACATCACTCTCATAGCCCACGTACTTAGATATTGCCCCAAAACGACAGTTTCGCCCACAAGAAGGCCTAATCCATGAGAACCTCAGACATCGGCAATCTAACCCCTAAACGCCCGCCACTACTACATATGATTCTCCACCCGGACTAGGGATGAGTAACATAGTTTGCTCCTAAACATACGACACCCCCCCCCACCATATTTCTCAAGAATCCGAGGACGAAGATTCTCACAAACTCGACCCCGATTGGCAACGAGTAACATGTTGTACCCAGAAAACTACGCCGCAAATTCAAATCAACAAACAAGCAAACACGCCCGTAGCCTACGCCCTTTCTCTAAACGCCATTCGAACCATCAAGAAATCCAAATTAACTCCCCAACCCTTCAAACATGCTTAGGAGCGGGTGTAAGTAGTGAAAAGTGCGAATTGGGTAGCTCCGCTACTACTAATCCTGTTCCTACTCAACGCATCCACTCTTGTCGACCAGCAGGCTCCTTTCGCTGTCGCCACTTCAGGGCCTCAGCAATCATCCCCAAGTCAAACATCCCCCTCACCCTGCCTAACCCCCTCGCCCGCCGACAATTCCACAACGCAACTCCCACCCACAACAACCAACGCAACGCTAACCGGCAACGTCCTACCAGACGTTAGGACCGGGAGAGCCCAGTTCAGGGGTGCTTTCAATCAGGCAAAGCTGCTTCACACGGAACTGGTGCTTAAGCTTAGAAACGCAGATCAATTCCAAAAATGCTTGGACGCCATCACCGATCCAACATCCCCTTACTACGGGCAATTCCTGAACGCCACCACCCTCGAACCCTACCTGCCAACACCGGGCCAGAAGGTCTCAATGATTCAATACCTGACACGACACGGCTTCAACGTAACCTCAGGCCCATCCCCACTAGTGCTTAACGTTGCAGGAAGCGTTAGCGTAATCCAACGCGTCTTCGGATTAAAACTGGGCATATATCAAAGGAACACGAACAGCTCGTTCTACGCCGCTGATTCAGATCCCACGATGCCGCAGAACCTCGCCGCACTAGTGAACGGAATCACGGGGTTGGAAAACTACACCTCAATCAGACCTAGTGAATCCCCATGTTCGAGTCCCTACTGTCCACAGGGCATACAGGTAGGATACGGTCTGTCGGGTCTTTTTGCCAGCGGATATGATGGTACCGGCCAGAAGGTTGCAGTTGTCGACGCACCAGGAGACCCCAATATACAAGGAGCTCTCGACACTTTTGACCTTCAGTACGGTTTGCCAGCGACGACCTTAACAATTCGATACCCAGGCTGCCCCAATCCTACCATATCTTGCTTCACAAGCTCGAATTACGACCCGGGGTGGGCATCGGAGACGGCTATGGATGTGGAAGCAGTGCACGCTGTGGCACCAGGAGCCGGAATTGTGCTCCTATATGATACTGGGGGTCTGAGCGCAATCGATTATGTAGCGTCGAATAATCTCGCCAAGGTCGTCTCTAATAGTTGGGATTACTCTTGCATTAGTGCCTGCAGCGACACTCAGCTCCCCCCTTTCACTGTTTCCGCCACCGACGCCCGTCTCTCCATCGATGCAGCGCAAGGATTAACGATTCTTTTCGCCTCAGGCGATGAAGGAGCCACGCCGGACGGATCATCGCTCGGGACAGAATTCCCCGCCTCCGACCCAAACGTTCTCGCCATCGGAGCCACAAACCTTGTACTGGCAGGTTGTGGCACAAGTACCTGCACAGGTTACGCAAGCGAAACAGGGGCCTCGATCAGCGGAGGAGGTTATAGCGGCCATTTCGCCGAACCCTCCTGGCAAACGTCAACGATCGGAGCAAGGGGCGGCCGCGCGGTGCCGGACGTGTCGATGCTCGGCCTCAATCCTGGTTTCTGGGTTTACTCAACAATTTCGAGCGGAGTCTGTAGCACATCTGGCGGCCAAGCGGGCTGGTTCTTCTGCGCGGGCACAAGCCTCTCAACCCCGCTCTGGGCTGGGTTCCTCGCGGTTGCCCTTCAAGTGAGAGGAGGCGGGTCTTTCGGCAACATCGGCCCCAAACTCTACGGCCTCGCGAATAGTGCGGCATATTCAACCGCCTTTCACGACATCACGTCCGGTTCGAATAATGGCTACTCCGCGAGTCTTGGTTGGGACGCAGTGACCGGTTGGGGTTCCCCGATAGCGAACGTTCTCGCCGCGAACCTAGCGCAGGGCAAGGTCTCCATCTCGCTTTTGCCAACTTCTGGTGGTATAGGAACGTCCGTGTCGATTACAGGATCGAATTTTCTTTTCACCGACACGACCTGTGCGGTATCATCAGTCCCATCCGGTCTCCTCTCCGGGACAACATGCAGCATCACGAACGGTGCGGTCACCGCTTCGTTCAGAGTCGCATCTGGGGTTGCCGCACAGTCCTACACTGTTAGTGTTACCGGTTCTCATGGAAGCGACGTTGCCTCAGCGACTTTCACCGTAACCTCAACCCAAGTCACCATTACTTCAAACCCCACTGGTTCCGGTTTCGTTGTCGTGGACAATGCTCCTCAAGTCACGACTCCCGCAACTTATAGTTGGGTTACCGGGTCAACTCACTCGGTATCCGCTAATTCTCCGGTCAGCGGTTCCACAGGAACCCGATATGTGTTCACCTCTTGGAGCGATTCGGGAGCGATTTCTCACCCCATTACTGTGCCAACCGGAACGGCCACTTACACTGCCAACTACAAAACGCAATATACCCTCTCAATCGCAAACAGTCCATCCGCTGGAGGAACTACGAACCCATCATCAAGTGGCTCCCCCTACTGGGAGGACGCCACCACTCTGGTCCCAGTGACTGAGACTCCCAACACGAGCGGCTTCTACTCGTTCTACTATTGGAGCCTCGACGGAGCTAATGTAGGGAGCGCCACATCATACTCGGTGCTCATGAATGCACCCCACACACTCACAGCATACTTCCGCGGTTCATCATCCCTGACGCTGAACCCACCACCGGGCTCAACTCTTCTAGGATCCCCTGTAACTCTCTCCGGAACACTAACTGCCACACAACCTTCACCCGGAATACCCGCAGGCGCAACCATCGTGCTTAGCTACAGTTTGGGAGGAGGTTATACCCCGTTCATGACAACGACTACTGCAAGCGGTGGCGGCTATTCCGTATCTTGGATTCCACCCTACCCCGGTTCATACTCGCTACAAGCCAGTTGGGGTGGAGACGTAAACTACGTCGGCTCAGCAAGCATCGTCAGAGCGTTAACGGTGACAGGCACGCTGACCCCGCAACCGCAACTCCTCATAACAGGCCCCGCATCAGCCTCCAGAGGCACCACGGCCTCCTTCACGGTCCTCGTCACAAACCCTACCACTCAAACCCTGACCACAACCTTGTACGTGGAAATAATGGGCCCGAACGGTTACTACTATTTCGACACGCAGCAAGCAACCCTATCCGCAAGCGCATCTGGCACGTTCCAGTTTGACTGGCAGGTGCCGTCAACAATCTCAACCGGCAGTTACGTAATCAATGTGGGGCTGATTCCGCCCACCTCGTCCTCCATCAGCCAAACGCAGATAACCATAAACTGACTCCATACCCCCTCCGGTAGGCTTTGAAAATCTCTGCAGGCTTAGCATTCCTGCTCGCAATGCTCCCATTTGCTCAACTCGCCGCCAGCACGCAAGCTCAAACTCCGTTCACCATGCTCGTTTCACCCAACCAGGCGATCTTAGGTACGAAGGGCGGGTTCTCGGATGTCCTCACCGTAAGTATCCTAGCAGGGGAAGGCTTCAACGGAACCATAGCCCTATCCCTATCCGGCGTCCCAGACGGTGTCATGGCAACCCTTCACGACCAAGCCGCCTTCCTCACCCCGCTCTCCGCCTTCACAACCTCACTCCAACTCACCAGCAGCCCGTCAGCGAAGGAAGGCAACTACTCCTTAACCCTCGCCGCCACAAGCCAACAATCCTCAAACTTCTACGCCGTCGCAAACACCATCAACCTAGTCATCCAAGAAAACGGCCAACCACACACAACAGAAAACTCCTCCGCCGCAGCCGGAAACAACGAAACACTCCGAGTCAGCGTTCTCGCGGGCCTATTAGGAGCCATTCTGGGGTCAGTAGCCACGGTACTGCTTACGCGACGACGCAAGCGTCGCAGGCGTCGGGGCAAGCGAAGACGATGACTAGCATGTAGGAACAAGATTTTAGGTTTGTAGAACCGAGGTTTTGCCTGGTCGCCTTGGTAGAACTAAGGATTAAGGTGGGCCCAAAGGGGCAGATCCTAATCCCGAAAGTCCTTCGGGACAGGTACGGACTGAGGGAAGGAGATGTCGTCCTAATCGAACCCGAGGAGAATGGGGTACCCGTTAAGGGAAGGCCATCCCCCGAAGAAACTGATGCCCAGATTCAGAGACATCTATCCGAGCTGAAGTCCATGGGGATTAGAGGCCCTAGGCTAGGAGAACTGAAGAAGGTTACTTGGAAAGTTTGAGTTTGAGGAGTCGCAATCCATCTCGCAACTATGGACAAGGTATGGATATCCGTCATAGTTAGCGAAGACATGGAGTTAGATGCCGTGAAAGGTGTCGAACGTATGTGGCTCGACGCGACCGCCTCCAAGCAGTGAGAACGCTCAGACGAATAGCATCGGACTGAATTCCGGGATTTGGTTAATGATGTTGCTTGAGTTTCTGTTTCGCTCTTATGAGGGTGTGCGAGTCAATGTATAATCCTGATTCGACTAGTTCATCAAGAGTGCTCTCGCACTCGGCGGATTCGAATCCGTTTTAGCGCGAGGAGCCTGAAGAGTAGGAAGAGGGTTCCTGTTCTTGTCTTGACGCCATAGGCCTTGGCAATCGTTCGTGCTTCGGTTTCGTCTACGATTGCAAAACCATTCAGCTCCTTCGCTGCTGCCAAGGTTTCTGCTTCCCCCATGTGCATCTCAGGATGCCTCTGAAACATCTTCACTACGTTTCGGTCGCGAACGTCGTAAACTTTGAGTTCTCCGCGAGTTCTACTGTATCACGTACTATCGTTGCGTCGGGTCTTCCTTGGCCTCGCTCCACCGTTTCCCTGTAGACTTCCCTCGTCATGTACGCTTCGCATATGCCCAGAACAAGCGTAAGCCTGTCTATCTTAGCGAAATGTATGATTGGCGTAGCGTCCAGAACATAGATGGGTCTGCTACTCCTCAACCGCTTCTCTCCAAGCTTCGTCAACATCCTCGGTTGAAATGTGCAGCGGGATCTTCTCCCGTCGAAGGAGCTCAATCATCTCTCGTAGCGGGATTCCAGCTTTCTCTGAAGCCTTCCAGATTGTGCACTTACCCTTCCTATATTCTTCGAGTGCGCACGCCCTGCGAGTCTGCTCAATCCCGACCGCAATCAGTTTTCGGGCCACCGTTGACTTGTCAGTCTTCTCGTGCTGAGCCTCCTCCTCGATCTTCTTAACGAGCTCCCTTTCCAGTCTGACGGTTAGATTCTGGGTCTTGGCCATAACGGCTACCGCAAGCATTCTACTGTCCTGCTTGCATAAATTTCTTGCTCATTTTGACAGGAAGCGGTTATCCTCGCGACGCTGGGAACTGGAAGACTGGTTTGGCTCTCAGGGATTTCGCTTAGCTTATTAGAAATCTTCCACTTGATAATGTGGGCTGGAATCGTTGGAAACTGGAGATAATCAGAGTTGGGGACCGAAGTAGCGCAGGATCAATTGACACAATCGATAACTGTCGGCATCCCGGCGTATAATGAGGAATCTTGCATCGCACGGACAATTCTACGCACAAAGAAGCATGCGAATAAGATCATCGTTGTCGATGACGGAAGCACAGATGACACTGCCGCCATAGCGGAAAGCCTAGGCGCCTTCGTCTATTTCAACGAGAGGAATATGGGCAAAGGCCAGGCTTTGAGGAACATCTTCAAGGTTGCTCGTGAGCAGCAGGCAAACGTCCTCATAACGATTGACGCAGACTCTCAGCATGACCCCGACGACATACCCCGAGTAGCAAAACCCGTCCTCGACGGCTTGGCCGATGTTGCCGTGGGAGCCCGCTCGACAGGACCCCGTCTACGTCGTCTTGGCCAGCGATTTCTTGACATCATAACTTCTGTGCGGGACGTTGACGGCGTTGTGGTTGATTCACAGAGCGGTTTCAGAGCATACTCCAGGCGAGCCATTGAGCTAATGGATTTTGGGGAGCAAGGCATGGGCGCAGAATCTGAGAGTCTCAAGCGAGCCCATGCTAAGGGGCTAGTAATCAAGCAAGTTCCCATACAAGCGCAGTACGGAGGAGAAACCGACCACGCATTGAATCCGGTCCTGCATTTCAGCGACGTACTCTCCTCTCTGGCTAAGATAGTATTACTCAGACGGCCCATCAGGTTTCTAGGCGTTCCATCGATGGTATTGGTAATCGCAGGCTTGTATTGGTGGTTTCAAATTCTGACTGAATACAACTCTAGCCACGAATTCGCAATAGGTAATGCCATCGTCGCAAGCGTTGTCGTAATGATCGGTTTCTTCCTAGGACTCGGAGCCATAATCCTACTCGCAATTTCCATGGCCATTAAGGAGCGCCCACGCGAAGCCTAGAGGATCCGCAACAAGTCGGTGGTTGTTAGGTTGACCGATGTTACGCGCGCAACCTACGACAAAGTTTTGATCACCGGCGGAGCAGGTTTCATCGGAAGCCATACGGCCGACATTCTACTGGACAACGATGTGAGTGTCTGGGTACTTGATGATCTTTCTGCCGGTTCGCTTCGGAACCTGAAACGGTGGAAGAACTACAAACGATTGCACTTCATCAAGGGAAGCATTACGAGGTGGCAGGACGTTAAGCGAGCGTCGAAGCCTGTTGAGGCAATAATCCACCTCGCCGCCCTCACCAGCCCCAAACGATCAATCCTCCTACCGGAAGAAACATTTCATGTGAACATCACTGGCACTGCGAACCTGCTGCATGCCGCAGAGGTGAATGAGATTCAACGTTTCGTCTACGCGTCTTCATGTGCAGTGTACGGAAACACAACTGCACCCCCGATCCCCGAATCTGCAGCACAAAAACCTACGACACCCTATGCCGCGTCTAAGATGATTGGCGAAAAATGCTGCTCTGCCTTCGCAGAAGCATATGGCGTCGATACGGTTGCTCTGAGATATTTCAACGTGTACGGCCCGGGACAGAACCCTGCCTACGCAGGCGTCATAACAAAATTCGCCCAGAAACTCCTCGCAGGCTCGCGAGCCACAATCTATGGAAACGGTGAACAAACTCGAGACTTCATCAACATTTCAGATGTGGCCGAAGCGAACCTCCTCGCTCTAGGGACCAAACAAGGCGTCGGAGAATGCTTCAACATCGGAACTGGACAAGAGACCGGCATAAGTCAACTTCACAACGTAATGGCGAGCTTACTAGGAATTAAGACTAAACCAATTCACGATCCACCGATGGAGGGGGATGTACGCAGGAGTTGTGCGGAAACGAAAAAAGCCCGCGCAATCCTGGGGTTTGATTCGAAGACCCCTCTGAAGCTAGGGCTGAAAATGCTCATTGATTCAATGCGCCAGTTCAAGCATTCATGAAACCCCGATGTCTCAACCAACTCCGATTGGAGAGAATCATAGACGACGATGTAAGCGCCTACTCAGCGCTTGATGTGCTGGCTGGGTTTTGCCCCTGAATTCTTGGAAGAGAGTTATCCCAATCAGAAATACAATGAGGGCGCTGAAGGCCGCTGTGATTTGCGCTCCAAAGTAGCTTTGGATCGTGAAGGCGTTATTCAACCAAACTACGGCTGCGTTCTGCAGGTTCCAGTACTGCGTGTAGTATGGGATGTAGAATATGGTTGAGACTGGTTGGATAAGGTAAGCCGGAGACCTAACTAGCATCCAGAGGGACCCGACTATGCTAAAGAGAACAATCAACGCCCTGTAAGGCCGGCGTGTTGCCAACTCCATCAGAACGAACGGGATCGCGTACATCAGGAATGGTGGTGCCGAGAAGGAGAAGGCCATGTAAGCTAAGATGGGGAGGTAGAGTTCCGTTGCTACCACGCGGGTTGAACTCGAACCCGCCTTGGGGAACCGCATTACGCCCGCAAGAAGAAGCAAGTAGGCTAGGGCAGTCATCGCGACCGTACTGCCGGGGTATATGGCAGCGTTAGTTGAAAGCTTCACGCCGAGAACGTCGAAGGCTTCAGGGCGCAGCAACCCCTGACCCGAACCACTCGCTATAACGCCGAACACCCCCGGATCAACCAGCCCAACCCAAATCAATACACCCGCAACCAGGAACCCGACGGGGGCGACTACCTTCAATGCCCCCTTCCAACCTCGCAATCGAACGGCACTAGCGAAAAGGAAGGGAAACGCGATGAAGGGCACCAAACGGAGTAGGCCCGCAAAGGTGAGCGAGGTCGACGCGGCCAACGTCCTTCCCTTCGCAGCAAGGAAGGCTGCGAGTAGGAGTAGGAAGGATGGAATCACTTCGAAATAGTTGAAGCCCCCCGCGATTATGGTCAAGGGGTTTAGAAGCCAAGCGCCCACCGCCCAATCCACCCGCCCCTTACCCACGCCACCTTCCGTGAGCGCAATGTAAATCATCAGCGCGGTTAGGAAATCGAAGATGAGGCTGGGCATCTTCATCGCGAAATTGTAGGATAGGAAGGAGTGCGAAATTGGCATCGCCGCCCAAATTGCATAGAACACGGAGTAGAGGTATGCTGGCAGAGTATAGACTCCGAAAAGGCTGCCTGGGCTAAGGTAGGCGGCGCAGTCCCATCCCCGCCAACGCGTCCCAGTCGGCGCTCCATGAAATAGCGGCGAAAGCTATGCGAACCGCCATGCCGACCGCAATAATCGACGCTGCCCCCTTCTGCATCCTGAGGAGGCTGCTGGGAATGGTTGGGAGCTTCATTCAAGCCTTTCCAGCTTTCGGAGAGTAGACGAGTAGAAACGCAATTAGAATCATGAAGCGCGGATAGCATGGTCCGAAACAGAGGCGTAGCCACAATATCCATCAGCGGGCTGTTTATTGCAGCACTAAGCCCAGCCTCGAACCAGTTACCCGGTTTCTGAAGGTTAAGAAACAGAAGGCTGTACGCTTCGTAGGTTTGAAACCCGTCCTTCACGAAACCCAACAAGAAAGACGAAACGTAAACCACTCCCGTCGGCACAACAGTTCGCCTGTCAAGCAAATTCACGAGGGTTAGTAAAGGCGCCACCCAAATCACGTATTGGAATTGCAGGTCTAGGAAAGCCAAGTAGGCGAGCAACACTAACAACGACAGCTTCACGGGGTCCGAATTGGCGTGGGCGAAACTCATAGACTACCAAGTAGACTAAGACTAGGATGAATGTGGCCACGCCCAGAAAATCGCCGCCACCATAAGCGAATATGAAAGACTCAGTTTGTCTAGCTAGAATGAATTCTGTAATTGACTGCGTGATAGGCGTCTCGGCATACAGGAACCCGATTCTTCCGCCAAGAAGCCCCCACCACACATACCCCGCCAACGCAACCAAAGCCACGAGCACGTAAACAAACAGCTTCCGCGACCTGACATCCTCCAATTTCGCGGAGTACACGAATGCTGGAATCAGAAATAGGGGAAACAGCTTAACGAAAACTCCAACAGCAACCGAGAGGAAGCTGAGCAAATACCTTCGGCCGTACACCAAGTACAACCCGAGCATCACAGTCAAGACTGGAATGATATCGACGGCCCCCATCATCTCGTTGACGAACGTAACGTACGGATTCGCCAGCCACAGGAGAGCAGCGTACGTAGCAATTCGCGATGACGGGAACATCCTCCGGCCGATGAAGTAGATGATGCCGCCTACGGCGAGGTCTGAGAAGCATTGGCAGCTTGATCATGAAGACGAGGAGTTGGAGTGACGGGTCTATGAGAATCGACTTACTAGTCCAAATACCGTCAAGCAAAGGATGCGCTATGGGCAGAGAGGTCCACGCTCCCAAAGTTCCGTTGAATAAATACGCCCAAGGACTGTTGGCGAAGGTCTTGTCTTTCTGGTTAGTTACAAGGTTGAGGTATGCGAACACTTCAAGGCTGGCGGGCGTGACAATAGTGAGAATGACTTTGATCAGAACGAGCATGACCACGATTGCGATGGTGGTTTTCCGTGAGAGCCGCAAGTCCGAGCACCCGATGTGGTAGCGAAGAGACCTTCTACTTTTGACTTTGGGTTCACATCAACACTCCGACCGCCTATCGTGGCTGACCTTTCGGCGATAGGTCGAATGCTGAGTTCATTCGAGTTCCTCTTTCTGCAACAGTATTAATTGTTGGGGACATACCAACAACTTGAGGGAGCAAAACTGCCACCACCACAACAGTAAGACAAAGGCCATTGCGTTACTGGGTGGTTGTCGTAACGAGGAATGGGGCGGGCTCGATTGCTAGGACATTAGAATCCATTTTCAAACAAAGTTTGAAACCTTCATGCGTAGTGATTGTCGACGACGGATCCACTGATCAAACTCCACGCCTAATCGAAAAGGCGAAAAAAGCTACATCGATACCTGTAATCATAATCCGGCTGCCGGATACAGGTTACGACATTCGGAAGGTTGAATCCAACATAAACCAGGCGGCCTCGCAGCGTTAAAGAACGCGACGGCAATACGACTATTTCATGATCAGTAGCGACGACTGCATCTTTCCACCTGACTATTGCAGCTCCCTAATCCAGCGCATGGAGGAGAACCGAAACATTGCAGTCTCCAGCGGAGATTTCACACCCATTTCACCCATTTCAGAGGGTGCAAAGCTTCCGCAAGGAACCGGACGCATCATTCGGGGAACTTTCTGGAAGCAAATTGGCGCAAGATACCCTGTCGCGTACGGAGCCGAAACATGGCTCTTGATAAAGGCACGCCAAATGGGACACCAGTACGTGAACTATCAAAAAATCCGCTTCGAGCACTTGAGGCCAAGTGGGGCAATGCACAGGCACAAGCATTGGGGCATATCGATGCGGGCCTTGGGCGATCAACCCCTCACAATCCTGTTCCGTTTCGCAGGCGCGGTTAAGCATCGGGAACCAATCTCCTTCGCTAATTGGCTGACAATTTTCACAGAATACTTCCTACCCGTCGCATACCAACATGATCCCTACCTTCTCCGTTACGACAAAGACCTGCTGCAATTCGTAAGCGAACAGCAACTAGAGACCTTGCTGAACGCACGAAAAATGAAGCGATTCAGAGGACTCGTAGCCGCATTATGGCGTGTTCTTTCCAGGATTTCTGGAACGTAAAACATTGGGTCGCCACGTAAATCCAACATATCCGCCGTCGATCAACGTCTGCAACTTGCGCTCGATCCCTTCCATCCGTGACTTGGCGTCAGCGTCGAGCAAGTTCTGCGCCTGTGACAATTGCCTCACTTGCATCGACAGTTCCAGGAATAGCGGGACGAAGGCCTCTTTCCAGTAGCCGGGTATTATCTTGTAATTGTACGGGTTGGCCTCCACGCCAACATCCATTTCAGAACGGTAGGCTGGACTGCGTTTGAGATGAACCCAACCGACGACCACCGTAATTGGCACTCCAATGACTGTAGCGGCCACGGCGAATGGAACGAATTTAGGAAATATGTCAAGCAAGGCGGGAGAACTTTTCAATGCAAGGTAGTAGACTGTGACAAGAGTCGAACCATAGCCCAAAACAAAGTTCAGATATGTGGCATACCCCATTCTGAAATAGTACCAGAACCTCGCAAAGTAGGCAACGCTAAATTCCAATGCAATCAGTCCGCGATATTACATAGACAATAAATAACCTACCGCCAACCCACACCCCTCCGAACATTGTTAATCCCATCTCCGTCCAGATATTGCCATATACCGCCGCCTGATGGTAGAAGAAACAATAGGCTGACCGTTCAAATCTCTTAGAGGTCGGAGAAGAGTCAAGCAGTCTCGGAATCAAATTTGAGGTGACTGAATAATGTGCGGAATCGCGGGGATTTCTGGCCCAGCTGCCGAGAAGAGTCTTGCGCTGCGGATGTTGGAATCTATCAAGCATCGCAGCCGCGACGATCAGGGAGTCTTCGCAGGATTCAGGAATAGGCTTTGGGTGCAATCGCCTGTCCATAATTGACGTGGCAGGCGGACACCAACCAGTCTCTACCGACGATGGAGAGGTTTGGGTTGTTCAGAACGGGGAAATATACAACCACGATGAACTTCGAGCCGAGTTGCAGAAGTGCGGCCACAAGTTCGCAACCCGCTCCGATACGGAAGTGATTGCTCAAGCCTTCAAGGAATGGGGAGCAGATAGTTTCGCCCGCCTCGACGGCATGTTCGTAGTCGCCATTTGGGACGTCCCCGGGAAGACGCTTCACCTTGCACGCGACCGAGTCGGCGTTAAACCGTTGTACTTCGCCGAAACCGACGGCAACTTGCTTTTCGGCTCCGAAATCAAAGCAATACTGGCAGCGGGCTTACTCAAGAAAACTACGGTGAATCGTAGGATGGTAGACCAGTTGGTCGAGGTGGGTTATCCGCTTGAACCTGAAACTTTACTGAACGAAGTGCATCAACTCCCCCCGGGGTCAAGAGCGAAGTTCGATTCAAACAGGTTCGAAGTATCAAGCTTCTGGCAGCCGCCCGCAATCGTTGACGCTGCGCCTGCGGTTGAGGAAGTGCGGGATGCTTTGCGCCGCTCGATCGTACATCAAACCATCACGTCAGACGTCCCCGTTGCTGCCTTTCTGTCCGGCGGCATTGACACCTCAACGGTAGTTGCCTTTGCCAGCGGCGTACGATCCGACCCCCTCAAAACCTTCTGCATGGGGTTCAACGAGGCAACGGATGAATTTGCCGATGCGCGCATCGTGGCGGAAAAATTCGGCACAGACCATCGTGAGATCATGGTCGACGCAAGCGACGCCATGAAAATCTACCCGAAAATGGTGTGGCATTCCGAACTGCCCAAAATCAACCTCTACTCTTGGTTCGTTAACGAGGCGGCAAGCAAACACGTGAAAGTGTGCTTAAGCGGCCTCGGGGGGACGAACTGTTCGCAGGCTATCCAACGTCTCGAAGATTCCAAACGGCCAGGAGGATTCGAAGGCTCCGCCGTCTGGGTCCAGTTCTGGCTGTGGCCGAATTGTCAAGGATGGTTCCAAACCGTTACGCGAGACTGTTGAGGTCGCTTCACTCGGACGCAGACGCTTACGCCACTTTAGTAACGGGCTTTCCGAGCGAGGAAGTAAGCTCAACCGTGAAGGAGCTTGTGAAACCGTTCTTCAATCAACCCGGCGAATTCGAGCAGAAGATGGTACGGGCAGAGTTCAGCGAGAAACTTCCGTACGATTACCTACTGGTGGAGGACGCGATGAGCATGGCACATACTCTGGAGGTTCGAGTTCCATTGTTGGACGATATCCTTCTAGACCTGATGCTGCCGGTCCCGTACAGGTACAACGCAACTCCTAGCCAAGGAAAACTACTGTTACGGGAGGCCGTCAAAGGCATCCTACCCCCGCAATGCCTGGCTAAACCTAAATGGGGTTTCAGCGTCGACGTCTACTCCTGGTGGAAACGTTCAGTCAGGGACTATGCGTTGAAACGTATCCCTGAATCAAAATTCCTCCGCGAAGCTACGCCGAATTGGCATCGGAAGGTTTCGGAAAAAATTGCGCAGCCAGTTGATGTTCAAAATTCCCGATGGTATTCTATGGCGTGGATAATGCTTGGGCTTGACGTGTGGGCAGACCTATTCCTGAACAAGCAAACTCCGCAATCATTACCCTGGTAGCGCCCCCATTGACCGGCAAATACTGGGTCTGCGTAATAACGAAGAACGGCGCAGAAACAATCGGCCCAACCTTAGATTCAATCCTAACGCAAACCTTGCCGCCCGAGCTGATTGTGGTTGTGGATGATGGGTCGGTTGATGACACACGCGCCATCATCGAATCACATTCGAAAAGCACACGAACCCGCATCCAAGTGATCAACCTCCCCGACAGGGGCTACGACATCCGCCGAGTCCCAGCAAACATCAACTCGGCCTACGCATACGTGAAGGAAAATTGCGAACCCTTCAACTATTCGATGATCAGCGGCGACGACTGTATCTTTCCACCCGAATACAGTGCCTTCTTGCTCTCGAAGATGGGTCAGGACAGTAAATTGGTGATCGCGAGCGGGGACTGGGGGATAAGCCCTCCACCCGATTGGATAAAGGCGCCTCAAGGTGCGGGACGATTCGTGGAAGAAAATTTCTGGAGAGAAGCGGGAGGAAAATACCCCGTGGCCTACGGCTGGGAGTCGTGGTTGCTTTTCAAGGCCCTGGAATTAGGATATAGGATTGCTAACTTCACGGGACTAAGATACGTGCACATGCGTCCGTCAGGAACCGCCCACAAGTTCAGCCACTGGGGAACCGCAATGCGAACGTTAGGTTATCATCCACTGTTCGTTCTCCTTCGCTTTGCAAAGAACGTTATTCAAAACGCGGAACCAATATCGATCCGCGGCAACGTGGACATGTTGGCGAATTATTTCATGCCACAGCTCCACCGCAACGATCCCTACTTTGAATACTACGATGAAGGCTTGAGGGGTTTTGTAAAACAGCAACAGTTTCAAAGGCTGTTAAGATATCCTAGGCTGAGAAGGTTCCGTGCACTTGCTGCGGCTTTGTGGAAGGTTTCCGAAAGCATCTGATGGCCTTGAGTAAGGCTCTACCGAGTATCCTTCTGCCCAGTTTCATAGGCCAGAGAAGCTTTCATATGAACGCGACCCCACTATTGCAACAGCCAAACTCAACACAGCGATCGATTCGGGAAAACGAGTTATCATGAAAGCAAGTTTCGCTATCGCCGGATTCGGCGGTCGGGGCAAGATCATCGGGCGGAAATTGCACGACCTAGGTTTCGACGTTCTAGGGGTCTACGACTCGAACCCCGCTCAGTTAGTCGATTGCCCATTCCGCACCTTCACCGAACTTGGCCCACTTCTCAAGCTCAACATTTCCGCGCTAGTTGTCGCTTCATGGCCGCAAAGTCACGCTGACATCGCAGAACGAGCTCTAGGGGAGGGAGTCAATGTGTTCGTTGAGAAACCTATGGGTGCAACCCTCGAGCAGAGCCAACGGATTGTAAATGCGCAAAGAAAATCCGGACGGCTCGTGATCGTTGGGTACGTAGAACGCGTCAATCAAGCCATAATCAAGCTGCGCGAGATAGCGGACCTTACCGAGGCCGTCCGATCCCGCGAGATCCGAATTGGCTTAGGACCGCCCGTCCTCCACACGGGCGGCGTCCTGGCGGACCTAGGTTCACACGGTATTGACATCGCCTACCACTTGTTCCACACCGAACCCAAAGTCCGAAGCGCCATCCTAACAGCTGAAGAATCGGGGCGGCCGGAATACGAGTGCATAGTCGAGCTTGAGTATGGGCACACACGAGCCCTGGTGGAGACGCGCCGCGCGAACATTCGACGACGTCGCCTGGAAGTTGACACCGACCATGAATACTACGAAGTCAATTACACTCCTGCAGCGCTGAAGGTCGGCGTCCCCCCACCCAAGCTTCGCACAAGGCCGCAAAACTTCGAGGACCTTGAACAACTATCTAGGAACATGGAAACCACATTAGACCTCCCGAAGAATGAGCCTATGAAAGTCATGCTGGAACTTCTCGCGAAATCCATGACAACAGGAACCGTACTGGAACCATTATGCAACGGAGAAGAGGCGCTTGTCACAGCGAAAGCGATTGATGACGCGAGAAAGATCGCTCAGTGGCGCTTTATCAGGCCCCAGGCGTAGGCGAACTTTATAGGAAATGCGACAAGTTTTTTCGCCGCTGCGACTTCGGTTGGTGTTGATGTCCCTTGCCGTTTCGAGTCGCCATGGCTCAAATCAATCCCGCAGTTGGGGATTTGGAAGGCAACGCACGCCTTGTGAAGGCTTTTGCCGTTCGCGCGGCAGATGCCAAAGCGGATCTTGTTGCTTTCCCTGAGATGGCTGTAACCGGTTACCCGCCGTTAGACCTTCTCCCACCACGGGAAGTTATCGCACCGAGCGGAAATCGAAAGCCAGATCAAGAACCGTTCCTACGCCTGAACAAGCAATTGGTTCACCAACTCGCAAGTGAACTGCCCCCGATCACAGCCATTGTCGGGTTCGTGGATTACGATAAACATAACCTGTTCAACGCGGCGGCAATCATCAATCATAACCAAATAGTGAAGGTTGTTCACAAAACGCTTCTGCCCACCTACGATGTGTTCGACGAACATCGTTACTTCACAGCCGCGTTAACGAACGCTCCAGTCAAAATAGAAACAGGAGAAGGCACCGTAAGCCTAGGCTCGTCGGTCTGCGAAGACCTGTGGGACGAAGAAGTAGGCTATGGCGTGAAGGTTGTTGACGCCCTCGCCGAACGAGGAGCACGCCTCATTGTGAACCTGAATGCTTCCCCATACCATGACAGGATAAGAGAAGTCAGGTTGAGAATTCTGCGCGAGAAAGCTAAGAGACTCGGGGTTCCAATTTTCTACGTAAACTGCGTTGGGGGTCAGGATGAGTTGGTCTTCGACGGCGAGAGCCTAGCTGTCGACGCTGAAGGGAAGTTGGTTGGGGTGGGTAAACAGTTCGAGGAGGACCTTGTTCTGGTGGACGTGGACTTGAGTTCGGGCAGGGGAACGAAGAGGGTGCAGGAGCCTGAGTATAATCGGGACCAGGAAATGTTCAACGCCCTCGTGCTGGGGGTCAAGGACTATTTCAAGAAGACGGGCTTTCTCGGAGCACTCATTGGTCTAAGCGGCGGAATTGACTCCTCACTGGTAGCGGCTATTGCTTCTGAAGCGTTGGGCGCGTCGAACGTTACGGGGGTGTCGATGCCGTCACGTTACTCAAGCGACCACAGTAAGAAGGACGCGGAGGCTTTGGCTAACAACCTTGGAATACGGTTCCTTTCAATCCCCATAGAACCCATCTACTCAGTCCTCCTGCAACAGCTCGCGCCAATCTTCGAAAATCGAGGGCCGGACACCGCCGAGGAGAACGTACAAGCACGAATACGGGGCAATTTGCTCATGGCCTTGTCGAACAAGTTCGGCAGTCTCGTGTTGGCTACGGGAAACAAAACGGAGCTTGCGTTAGGATACGCTACGCTATACGGTGATATGAGCGGCGGGCTAGAAGTGATCGGGGACGTAAGTAAAATGGAAGTGTACGCCCTCGCCCGCTACTACAACAAGAAATGCGGTCGACTGTTGATCCCTGAAAGCTGCTTCAACAAAATCCCTTCCGCAGAGCTCCGCCCTAACCAATTTGACCCCTTCGACTACTCCATCGTCTCCCCACTGGTTGATGAAATAATCGAGAATAGGCTATCGAGGGAGGAGTTGGTTCAGAAAGGCTACAAGGAACAGGTAGTTGACGATACGTTGCGGAGGATTAGGAGAGCGGAGTACAAGAGGCGGCAGGCCGCTCCCGCCATTAAGATTACGAAGAAGGCTTTTGGATTAGGCTGGAAGATGCCCATAGCAAACCATTTCACCGAATAGCCACAAGAATCACATTCCGTCAATCCGTTATCCAAAAGCTATTATTCCAAGCACCGGGACTAAGACTTCGGAAGTTGTGAGCCGCAATGAGCAAAGACCAAGGTTACGGCTTCATCATATTCGCAGTATCAATCATAATTGCTATCGTCTACCTAGTCGCGTTTTTCGCCCCGTACATTGGGCTCCCCGGTACATGCACGATTGGGCCGTCGGCATACCTGTTCTGCTATTCATGTTGCTCGTCCTGCTAATTTCTGGATGGATAGGTTGGACGATGCTTACGACACCTCCACCCCTCCCACTCGAAGCCGAGACCCAGGCCGTTACACCTCAGCCCAGAACCAGAACCCGCTCCCGTCCGAAGCGAAGGCGGCCTAGACGTAAGAAGCGTTAACTCCGCGGAAGAAGATCAACTGGTTTCGCGTCTGGCAGCGTTCTGATCAAGTTATAACCCAGTTTCCTCCCGTCCCCGATGCCGGATGAACGCGAATCATTGCCTTCATTAATGATTCATCGCTGAGGCCAACAAAGCCAGCTATGCCCCAAATTGGAAACTTCTTTGCCCAAACGAATGGGTGGCCAAAGGCCGGGAGTATTATGAAACTGGCTATGTCAGATATCGATACATGCGTGTTCCGAAATCAGTACGTTAATATACAATCAAGGCATAGTTCCCTCCAGTGATGGAAATGAGCATGGTCTGCAAAATAATCGGGCATCGGTTCCGGGATACTTTCGTGATACACGAAGATGGAGAGTTTTTCGAGGTTGGCGATGCTCAGTACTGTCGGCACTGCGGAAAAGTGCACGCCAGCCCGCGGGCTAACTAACTCGCGAAGACTGGCTCAGGCTCGGCCCGCTGCAGGAGCGGCTTTGTCCTGAACACCGGCCTGTAGACCGGCCCGTATATGATTAGGCCTGACTTCCCTTCGTCATCTAGTCGCCGGATGAGGCTCTCAAGCTCCATTCCCGGCTGAACTTGGTTGGGGCTCTCATCCACAATCAGCACTTTACCTTCCTTGAGGACGTTGAAGTTTGAGGTCAGACGCTCCCTCACGGTCGGCTTCGTGACTGAGAGGACACGCAGCGTTCACTGGTAGAGTGCGCTGTTCCACCGGTCCATTACAGTCAAATTCCAAACACCGGTCCCGGGCTGGGTAGAATACGCGTTGGCAACCGTTGCACAAGGTGAAGGTGAGGGTTTTTCCATTATAGGGTTCAATTTCAGCAATTATCCTCGGCGCTTCCAGCTTGCCGCGGACTGATCCGTGCTTGTACTTCATCAGCCTCTGGTACGCCTCGAAGCTAATGTCCCGTCTCCTGTCCACGTATTCCCTGACGGTTGGGACTCGGCCTCTTCGTTCGAGGATTTTGTCTTCAACATGCATCCACGTAGCAATCGTGTAAGCGCCTGAGCCGTATGATACGGCGAGAACGTCCTGCCCAGGTTTCGCATGGTCGAGGATGTCGCAGGTGGCTATCAAGGTAGACGCCGCGTACGTGTTCCCCGTATCCAAGACGCGCAGCCACGGCCTTATTTTCTCCTCAATGAAATTAGGCGTCAACCGTATCCGGTCCTCGAGTTCCGGGTTATCAAGAATCGGGACCTTGTCCTGGGCTAGAGTTTTGCAGGTTTTCATCGGCATATACCCGGATGGTTGGTGGAATGTGACGTAATCGAAGTCCATCAGCGAAACCTCCGGGTGCTTCATAAGGAGGCCCTCGATGGCCCCGATGATGTGTTTTATGTAGGCCTCCACAGTCGTCCGGCCGAAGTGGCTTGGAACTGTAGCACCGTCCCTTCTCCAGAAATCAAGCGTCAAACTCGAATACGCGGCCGTATCCACAATTGTTGCTACAGGGCTATCCCTCCCGAGTAAGAAGGCTCCGGCGCCGGCCCCACACGCGTATTCCAACGGGTCGCCAATAGGCGCCTGGGCAACATCAGTTCCGACCGCTAAACCGTACTTGATTCTCCCGCTCAAGATTTGGCTTTCAACAAACGCCGATGACTGCATTCCAGAATTACATGCGCCTTCGAGGTCGGCGATGTAGACACGATTGCCGAGACCCAAGAATGATGCGACATGCCGAGCGATGGTGCCTACGGCGTATGGCTTTGATTCTGAACCAACGGCGACTGTCTCAATTTCTGGGGGGTCGACGCCAGCCATCTCCACGGCGTTCAGGGCCGCTTCAGTGGCAATGGTTATCGAATCCTCGCTGATCCCTGCAACAGCCTTATCCTTCAGCAGCAGACCGTTCCTTACTTTGTCGAGGAACTGGGGGAGGTCTTCACGTTTCTTCTCTCGCGCCCGGACTATGAGTTCGCTTTGGATGCGTTGAAGTGGGATGTATGCGCCGTATCCGATGATTCCTGTTTTTTCATTTCCCATAAGCGACCCCTCCCGTCTCCGAGGGTTAAAAGTATGCTAGCCGCTTCCCATCGTATTTAAGCTGGCATTACAGTCGTTCAATTAGAGTGCAACATCACGTAAAGAGGACTATTGCTTTACGCCGCAAAGATCACAGTAAGCTGCCTCAGCTGGAATTTCGGCGCCGCAATCCATACACGTCTTCTTGGCCGCGGAGGCCGCAGAAAGGATAGTTTGCGGAGTCGCCGATCGAGTTGGCTGGGTCGCCGGGGAAGGCGGGCTACTTGGTTCTGAACGTTTCGCACGATTAGGATTTCTCAGGTCATTATCCTTAATGTATTTGTGAACGCCTTTCGATAGTTGCGCGTAGCTAACCAACTCGCCCTCCTTCACGCCAAGAATTACTGCTAACGCCCGGTCCGCCGAACACAGTTTTCTTGGTAAGCCCGCTCATTACAAAAACCGTTAATCGTTTAGAGTGCTACTCTATTTGAAGTTGCCTAAGCCCACGGAATGGGCGGTTTCTTCGCCAACCCAATAACCAGAACGATTCCCCCGACTACAGCCAATGCCCACCCGATGTAGGGAACGCGTGGGTCCGGAACGTGGCTGATTGTGACCTCGCTGTAACCGACCGAGAGAACTATGTACTTCTTGAACAGTACATCTTGAACAGCTCGGTTGTCAAAAACAAAATGGTAGACGCCAGCGTTGCCGGTTGTGAAGGTGAAATTGAATTGGCCTTGCTTCTCTGCGGAGAACATGAAGTCCGATTGCTGGCCTGAATTCCACTTCTGGTAATTGTCGGCGTCGAAGACCCAGAACATGATGTCGCCGGAGGTGTTCGTCGGTGCCTGGGTTACATCGACAGACCCTGAGGCGGCTACATTGGCTGGTAGGGTATAGTTTCTGTCCGTGACGTCTCCAACGAGGAATTCGGCGTGAGGTTCGACATCGCGCTGTTGCACCTGCCGCACCTCCACTGTAACGTATTGGCCCAGTGTGGTAAGTAGCAGTATCCCGACTACTAGTAAGCAAGCGCCAGCCAATGTCGTCTTGAGTAGGACCATTCTGAATTCGCTAAGAATACCTCCAGCGACTAGTGTTATTTGGGATTTTGATGTGAAGTAGTCAACTTCCGAACCTCTTCCGAGGCCTTAACCCCTCGATGGTGATTTCCCCAAGGCTGCCACCCAACAGGAAGTGTTAAGACCTTTGCGCCCGCTCCTACGAGCGGTCACACATGGGGATAGTATCGCACCTCAAAGCGCATCCGAACCGAATCGGCATAACAGTAGGCCTCATCCTGCTCGCCTTCATCCTAGCCACCATAATATCAAAACAACTTTTCCACTAGGCGGATTCGAGGCCGTTCAGTGACCTGTTGAAGTAGGCTCAACCGGTTTTCACGCGACGGGCGTAGAAGCATCGTCTTAATGCTCGGCCTTAGCGGAAATGTGGGTGGAAACAGGAGCGGCCGCTTCGGGCTCTTTGGCAGGTGACTCTTTACTTGAGGCCTCCAAGTCGTATAATTTCTGAAGCGGCACGATTCCTTTCAACTTGTGTCGGGTCAGGGTGTTCTCCAGCTCTTCTTTGAGTAAGTGCAGTATGTCCCGGTGGATGTGAACGAATAAGGTGTGCGTCCGGTCCCGAGGCCGCTCAAGTGAAATTGGAAATATCTTCTTCACCTTTGCCGGACGGGAAGATAACACGACGACTTTGTCTGCAAGTTCGATCGCTTCGGAAAGGTTGTGTGTGACGAGGACGAAGGTCTTCCCAGTTTGCTTATGAAGGTCTGCGACTTCTTCACGCAGAACGTCGGCTGTAACCTCGTCGATTGCGCTAAATGCTTCATCCATGAGAACGACTTCCGGCTCCACAGCCAACGCACGTGCGATTCCCACTCTCTGTTTCATTCCCCCGGAAAGTTGCTTCGGGTACATGTGCTCGTATCCTGCAAGGCCGACCATATCGAGGTACTCTCTTGATACGGCTGCGGCGTTCAGACTTCGGCATCTTGTGCATCTCCAGTCCATACTCGACATTCTCCAGGACTGTTCTCCATGGGAACAGGCCGAAGCTTTGAAAGACCATACTGATCTTGTCGTGTGGGCCCTCGAACGGGCCGCCCTGAAAACGCACTTCTCCTGATGTTGGGATCGTCAAGGCCAGCCATGATTTTGAGCAAGTGTGGACTTACCGCATCCGCTCGGACCAACTATGCAGACGAATTCTCCGTTGTCGATTCAAAGCTCACTTCGTGAAGCGCGTGCAGCTTATCTCTTGCTTCATAGAATTTGGTGACATTCTCCAGTTGTACGTGCGGATCCATTAAGCCCACTTCTTCGCCCAAGACTCGAGTGTGCCGAAGAATACTCTGTCAACAACGATAGCAACTATGGCTATGGCCAGAATTGCTGCAAATCCACTCTCAAGTGAACCCGCACTCACAGATCCCTCTATGAAACTCCCAATGCCCGCAACCCTAGTCGCTATCTCAATGGCGATTATTATCTCCCAATCGAAGTCGTACGCTAACCTCAACCGCTAAACATGGGCGGTGAAATGGCGGGCAGAACCATCTTTGTGAAGGTCGAGAGCCGGTTGGATTTGAAGATGGAGGTAACATCGAACAACTCTCGGGGATATTTCTTCGTTCCTTCCCTTACGGTGAAGTAAATGGGAAAGAAGCCGGCCATCGGAGGCCATTATGATAGCTGCAATACCTCCCGCTCCGAACCACAGAACCAGCAACGGTAAGAAAGAAAGGTCAGGAAGCGCCCCGAACAGCATCACGAGAGGCGTAATCGTCAAGTCAAATTGATGTCTTGCTCCCGGCTACGAAGGCAATCGGCAACGCTACAGAAAAAGCGAGCAACAATCCGCAAATTAATTGAGAAAACTATGTCCGATGCGTATCAGAAATGTAACATCTTGTACTGAATGAGAGAAAGCCAGAAATACGGCTGAGAAGGTTGGCAGGTTGGATTGAGGTATGAGACCGAATCTCGTTACGATTTCCCAGACTGCAAATCCGATGCTAAGGGGAATACCCAGAGGTAATTCGCCAACCGATTCTCTGAGAGATACCTGCTCGTCAAAGACAATGAGAGAGCTTTCTGTTTCTCAACTGACACTTGCAGGATGACCTCAGGAAACGATAAACATGTAGATGTCATGCTGACTGTCAAATTAAGGTTCGAAGCATTTCTTCAGCTGGATTTGCGTTGAAGATGTGTCACATGCTGACCAGTCTGTGGCACAATGCAACCGTGAACCGTTAATTGAAACTCGAAATTGTCTGACGCAATTTACAATCGGATGTTAACAAAACTCACGTCAGAATGTGAAGAAAAGAGTCTAGGCGATCATATGTGGAGCAAAATTTCTCGATAAGTCGAGAGCCGTAGGTTAGCTTAATAGCAAACAGAGATATCTTCTGCTTGTGGTATGTGGAAACACAAATCACATTCATGAAATCCGAAAACTGCTCCAAGCTAAGGTTGAGTTAATGATTGGGTGACTTTGCAACATTTGATGAGTTCGAGAAAGAGATTCGACGAATTATATCGGAAGCTGATGGCCGCAAGGTTCCGCTGCGTATCATGGGCGGGGCAGCCATTCGAATGCATTGCCCGAACCATTCCGCCCTCTACGAACGACTCAAACGAGTTCCGAAGCACGACATGGATTTCGTTACCTACAGCAAGTTTCGCCCACTAACGAAAAAGCTCTTCACGGATTTGGGATACGAACCCTACATCTCCCTAATGATGACGGGAGCAACTGGAAGACACCGTCAAATCTTCAACGATAAGGAAGGCAACAAAGCCATTGACGTGTTTCTGGATAAACTGGAAATGTGTCACGTAATCGACTTCAGAGACAGGCTAGAACTCGACTCCCCGACTGTGCCATTGACAGAACTTCTCTTACAAAAACTTCAGATCGTTCAGACCAATGAGAAGGACATACAGGATGCAATAATCCTTCTCACAGAGCACGACATCGGGCAGGGAGACAAAGAACAGATCAACGGGGGATATTTCGCTAAAATCCTCGCGAATGAATGGGGCTTCCACTACACAACCACCGCGAACTTCCAGAAGGTCAAGGAGTTCACCGAAAAATACGACTTGCCCAAGGAGGACAGGGTAGCGGTCATCGAAAGAATCGACAGACTAAAAGAGATCGTAGACAAGGCGCCGAAGACTCTGCAGTGGAAACTGCGGGCGAAAGTCGGACCGTCCGTCAAATGGTACAACGTTGTTGAGGAAGTCCAGCGCGACTAACGGAAATAAACTTGAAATAGACTCAAAGCAGAAATACTAGAGTATTGAAGTAATTATCTTTGGCTAAAGTTAGGATGCTTTTCGCCTCCGACTTTCATGGTTGCGAAGTGGTATGGCGCAAGTTCCTAAACTCTGCGAAGATTTTCAAGTGTGACTGGTTGGTCATGGGCGGAGATCTGACTGGAAAAGTCCTGACACCCATTATCAAGCAACCGGACGGAACTTACAAAGCAGATTTCCTAGACAAGACCGAGGTAATCCAAGCCGGCCAATCTGGAGGCCTTTCAGAACGCAAGTCAAGGAACATTGCTACATACCATATGTCTGCGACCAGAAACAGTTTGAGAACTGCAACAGGCCTCACAGGAAGAGATTGAAAAGATCTTTGCGAAACTCGAATTCAGACGCTAAAGGAGTGGCTCGACCTGATTCCGAAGAAGTTAACAGAAGACGTCAAAGTGCTGATCCATCCAGGTAATGATGACAAATTCGAGCTTGATGAGGTTATCAAGAACAGCCCGTATGCACTTCGCAGAGGAATCCGTCGTCACTCTCGACGGCGAACATGAAGCTGCCTGCTCGGTTGGTCAAACCCGACCCCTTGGAACAGCCCTCGAGAATGTTCGGAGGAGGAATTGATGGTGAAACTGGAGAAACTGTCCCCAAGGTTAAGAACGTGAAGATCGCCTTCTTCTGCCTGCACTGTCCGCCTTTCGAATCACAAATCGACCAGGCTCCACTTGATAAAGATTTTCGGCCTGTTACGGAAGGCGGGCGACCAGTAATATTCCCTGTTGGTTCGAAGTCTGTTCGTGCCATAATCGAAAAGTACCAACCCCTATTGGGAATGCATGGGCATATCCACGAATGCCGTGGCTGCATGAACATTGGACGCACAAAATGCATGAATCCTGGATCAGAATACACTGAAGGTATCCTGAGTGCCTACCTGATCGAAATCGACGGCGACAAGATAAAGAGGCTACAAAGAATAGAAGGCTAGCCTGCTCGTAAACTCACGCTGTCCACCGCTTCGCCTATTCAAGTCCCTAATGAGTTGATTTAGCCTCATCTGCCCACCGAGACTTCGACCTAGCTGATTCTTGCTGGTTATCAAACGGCCTGTGCTTACATCTATGCAGCCAACGCCCACATCTTTGTTCCCGAAATCTTCGATTGCCCGGATGACTCCGGATGATGGCTCATCGTCGCTGAATAGCAGTAGCCACGACCACTTAATGTTTTTTTGGTCACGCACCGTTTCAATAATACGAATCAAGTTCATCATCTGAGACTTCGCTCCGTCAGAATGGTTTACGTCATGGGCGTACAAGGCGACCTCGTAGTTCGGCATTACAGTCACAGCCACGAATCTTGACAACAAGAAGCCCTTAGGGCTGCGTGCTACCCCTCGCCATGAGTGGAAAGACCTCCCCAGACGCTTGATAGAACCTGAATGTTTCATTCAAGTCCGCAACCCAGTAGGCCCGGCCCCGTTGGATTTCTCTCTCAAGGCCTGTGAAAAGTTCAGAAACTGATAACTGGGGTCGCGTTGGGGTTTATCTTCGTTAGTACGAAGTCTCTGAGGGCGAATGGGTCGACACCGCAAACCTTCGAATCAATGTCATAATGCTCTCCGTCTCTCTCCCGGTACATGCGTACCTTGTTTCTTCCGTAGCTGTCTCTGATGACAGAACTTTCCTTGAACTCAGACCATTTGTGTTCTTGCTTCTCCTTTCTCCCTTCAACCATTGAATAGCCATCATCATCATATTCGAGAACCGGGTGTACTCGAAAGAAGTAAATGTAGACAGCAGAAAGCGCCCCGAGGATGCCGGGGACAGCGAGGCTTACTGCCGGCCCAACTCCGCTTAAGTGTAGTATGTTAAGGGCAACAGACCATACCAAGGCGAATGTAAAGGTGAGGACAGCCCAGAAGACGGCGATCTTAGATACTTGAACTTTCGAGCTGCGCGGCAAAGACCCTTACCCGCTGGGGTTAGTCAAGCGGCCTTCCAAATATATCTTTGATTCGATGAGAGAGCTGACGCGTTCGCTGGTCAAGTCTTTCCGATCACTTTTCGAACGTATGGGCCAACTTCCTGTGTTATGAGATGATCTTTGAAGTTGTGGCCGCGTTCCCTGCTTAGACCAGGGCACAAGGGATCAACCTTCAGCCTATTTCCAGAGGGTATCAATGGGTAGAGCCTGCACGCGTGGGCCGTATGGTATAGATTGAACACCGAGGGACTTTGTCTTCGTATGTCAGGAAGACGCATGCGCCTGACGGTTTTCTTTTCAGCCAATAATTGTTTCCATGTGTCTCGATGATTGTGTCCTGTATTCCACTCTCTTTTGCGTATTTCAAGATTCTTTCAACATCATCTTTTCCAAGATTGACCTTGAGGTGGCACGAGGCGCCGCATGCTATGCATTCATGCTTTAACTTTCCAGATGTGAAATCCTCGAAGCTCCTGAATGCGAGGTAGCGTTCGTAGTAGATGTAAATGAGACTACGAGTCAGGAGAACCGAAGTGACGAGCACTCCTACTGTGGCCGTTAAGCCCAAGCCGAGAAGGTATGTGACCGCAGCCAAAGCTACGGCTCCCACGTAACCGCCTCTCAGTAGAAGAGCGTCACGCCTCAATCGAACCGTTACTCTCCCTAACAATTAGCTGCTTCATAGTTCGCCCCTTGTTGGACTATCCTGTCCCGGCTTCATTTGCTGAGCACGTCTCATTTATCTTCAACCTTCAGCCTATTTTTCCGCTTGGCGTCAACGCCTGATGGCCGTGGGTTTGCGATGGTTTCCTGGCGGTCTTTCAGGATGTTGGTTTGTTTCCTCCTTGGGCACAAAGGCGCATCAGTTACCCTGACTCTGGGTAGACCCGTTCCTCAAGAAGTTGAGGCGGAGAGATGTTCTCGGTGTGGTAGGATCATTCTCCCAATGTCGAAAGCCCACCCGAGGATTCATGGAGATGCAGCGTAGGGACTGGACGTAGGGCGAAAGAAAAAAGGGAAAAAAGAAAAAGAGAGTGTGGGGCTTGCTTATTCTGGTGGAATCTCTGCGAAGATTGTAGAGTAGTCGACGTCCTTCTTCCCGTACTTGTAGTAGGCGTACATAGCAGCGCCGACTAGGCCGAGCACCACGGTGAAGCCGATTGCGAACCAGTTGTCAGATGTTGGTGCGAGAATGTTGTAGCTGTCTTGGGGTGCGGTGAGTATCATCCAGTCTAGCACTAGGTTTGCTCCGAGACCTAAGATGCCGATGGTGACCATGCCTGCCTTACCGCCGATCTTGAACGGTGCGGTGTCATAGATCTGTTTCTTGCGGTATGGAAGCAGGATCAATGCTAGAGCGAATAGTGTGAAGAAGACTGCGTCGAAGAGGTCTGTGCTTGCGACGCCGATACTGAAAATGCCGTTCATCATACCACCTAGGGCTCCGCCTGCATTCCAAGAGCCACCGTTGGAGAGTACACCGGACTCTGTGAAGCATCCTAGCACGCCGAAAACGCCTGTCACTATTGTTGCGTTGACGGGGGAATGGAATCGCTCATTGACGTTTGCAAGTGAACCTGGCAGAACCCTGTCGAATGCCATAGCGAAGAGAATTCTTGAGGCGGTTAGGATGAATGGCGGAATGTCGTTTGCTACCCATAGTATGCCGAATATGAATAGCAGCCAGTTAAGTGAGCTAAGATTTAGACCGATTCCGGTCATAGCGGCGACGGTCGTGGTCCATGCTTTGATGGCGGGGACGCCGGCCTTCGCTAAGTCTCCTCCACCATATGATAGGTAGGAGTAGGCTTCGAAGAATGACCAGGTATTACCGTTTGGCAATGTTACCCTACCCAGAGCCGCGGTCTGCGTATGCACCGAGACCTGAAACGACCATGTATGCGACCATGATAATCACTGAGGATAGAAGCAGAACTTTCGGTAGGCTCTTGTTGGCTTCCTTCACTTCGCCTGCAACGAATGTTGATGCTGCATATCCGATGTAGGCAAAGTAGGCTCCGATCATAGCAGTAGATACGGCTGACCAGTAGTTTCCTACGTTAGCCGCGTCCATTCCTTGCGCGAGGGCGCCCTTAACATACGTGTCGGCCGTGACGCCCGCGATTCCGTTTGCCTGCCCTAGCGCGGTTATACCGGCCTGCAATGCAGTTGGGTTAGCAACTGAAGTGCCAAGCAGGTAGAGCACGTAGAGGGTGAGGGCTGCTGGAATCCAGAACATCACTTGCAGAAGGTAACCTGCCATTCTTACTCCCAAGGCTCCGATAGCCGTAAAGAGAATGACTAACAGGAGGCCTCCGCCGAATAGGTACACGTCGTTGACTCCGGCCGCCGTGATTCCGACTATGGGTCCGAAGATGAAGTAGATTCCTTCAAAGACAGCAACTCCGATGATCCCGAAGGACCATGCGATGCTCAGGAATTCGAACCAAGAGCCGATGAACGCCGCAACTGGACTGACAAGCCTTGAAATAACGACGTAGCCTCCGCCTGAACGCGGCATGGCCGCAATCAGGATCGAGAAGGATAGAACTGACAGGATAATGATGATGCCGCCTATCAAGAACGCCATGACCATCGGTGGAATACCCGCAACCCAGAGGTTTTCTGGGAGTGGGGCTGCACCGGTGAACTGGAAGACTCGTTTCTGCCAGCCGAGGCCCATAACGTTCGCTAGGATGATGATCATTGCGGTTAGTGGACCGATTTCTCTGACAAGCCCTGTTGCTTTTCTTACGAATAGTTTCTTTTGCGACAAATTTTCTCAGGCTGTGTTGGCTGGCTGATGCGCATTTAACGGTATTGGTTGCATTGCAGGTGGACAGTTGACGGAACAGCCATGTTCCATTTTGACGGGGCAGTTCATTGTTCATTCGTTTTCCTATCTCGCAATAAGCGCCATTCAAATTATGGCGCGCGGTTAATGGTTTACAATTGAAAAAGTGCGTACTAAATACGGTACGCGGAGATATCTCAATTTCTAGACTTCGAAATCATCTTCGGAACAACGTGAGCAGAAAGAATAGGACTGGAAACATCAGAAGGACTACGATGAAAGTATACTTCCTCTTTCGCTCCGCACGCTTGTGCTCATCCTCACACATCGGCCCACAGAAATCTCTATCCATTGGAATCGGCGTGGAGCACATCACGCAATGTTTGTGCTTTGCAATCGCGACTTTCTCTGCTTGCTTCATGTATTTCGACATAGGCGCCGCACTTAGCATCATTGTATGTCTAATAAAAGGTGTCGAATTCTTCGAGCTATCATTCCATTAGCCGCCGGAGTTCGGCAGTGGGTTCTTTCAAGAAGGAGCTTCTCTCCTTTCCCTCCAGAACTTTCCCTCTTCCTCAGCCAGCCCCGCGTGCCGTCGCTCCCACGCCATATGTTTCGGGTAATCCTCTTCGCAGAACTCATTCCCGCAATACTGACACTTTTCAAGTTTAGGCAGTTCTTTTCCGCACGTTGCACATTTTGGCAACCTTAATCCCATGCCAATTCGGGGTACCAACATTAAAAGTAAGGAGTAGGGAGATATTTGCCTGTCCCGGGGCGCCTAGTTGTTTGAATTGTGAGAGGTGTGGGGTCGAGGTCGACCTTCCCTTCAAGTGCAATTACTGCGAACACTACTACTGCCCCGACCATCGGTTACCCGAAAACCACGAGTGTAGTGAGACATGGCGAGTGAAGGCCGTCAGGTCTGCTAGGGCGAACGCTTCACCGATGCAACTCGCGTCTGGGGCTCGGAGCATGCTTCTTTCACCTAGCTTGCGTGGCATCCGTTTCAGCCGGACTGAGTTGCGCCATTTGACAGTTGGTACAGCGTTAGTGACCGCAGCCGGCGTTTCCTTTATCATCGGAAACTCATTCACCCTACTTGGGCTGGTAGTGGCAGCATTAATTTTCTCGATGGGCTTCATACTCCATGAGCTCGCTCACAAGTATGTAGCCCAAGGGTACGGGCTTTGGGCCGAGTTTCGAGTAAATGCAACTGGGGTGATTTTGACGGCCCTTTCCATTGTCTCTCCCATAAAATTCATCGCGCCTGGGGCGGTCATGATCTCAGGGTTCGCAGAGAAAGACCATATCGGCCGTACCGCCATCGCTGGGCCCATTGTAAATGTGATAATAACTCTGGCACTTCTCACCCTTCTTCCGGTTCTTCGGCAATCACTCGTGTACCTTCCGATCTTGTTCGGCGCTGGCATCAACGCGTTTCTCGCCCTGTTTAACATGATCCCGTTCTCAGTTTTTGATGGACGGAAAGTCTACTACTGGAACAGGCGGTACTGGGCAACTTTGTTCTTCGTATCGCTGGCCCTGACGATTTACACTAACTTCGTTCTACGGCCCTTCTCTTAGCCCGAGCGATTCTTCTCATTCCTTTACTACTGTCACGAGTAAGAAAGCGCCGACCAGAAAGAGCGCTAGTGCCATTACTGCCACGATTGAAATGTCAAGTTTGGTCCGGTGAAGAATAATTAGGGCCACGTAGCTGGGAGAAATTATTAGTACTCCGGCGACCACGACCAACAGAGCCTCCCAAATGCCGCGTTTTTTCTGCGGTTCTTTCTCGGCCAGCGCACCTCACCCTTTGGTTGGGCGCTCTTCGCATTTCACCAAATAAAATCTTCCTACGCTACCTACGAATCGTGATAAATGCTTCGAAATCATGCTGGTGACTGGAGCATTCATTATTTGCCCTGATAGTTCCCCGGAGCATTTACATAATGGGCTCCGCCTTCCGGCAGCCCGATTACAAAGGCGAAGATGTGATGACAGAAGAGCTCAATCCCTTCAAAATAGCTCAAAGAGAGCTTGAAATGGCCGGGAAGAGACTCGGATTGGACAAAGCCATGACCGAGTTCCTGAAGTGGCCGATGAGGGAATTCGTGTATACAATTCCTCTGAAAATGGATAATGGATCTGTGCAAGTTTTGCGCACCTATCGAGTTCAATACAACAATGCCCGGGGGCCATGTAAGGGCGGCCTGAGATGGCATCCAGCAGAAACCATAGACACTGTGAGGGCGTTGGCCGCCTGGATGACTTGGAAGACGGCCATGATGGATATTCCTCTTGGCGGCGGAAAGGGTGGAGTGACTGTTGACCCGAAGAAACTCTCTGCACCTGAAAAAGAGCGGTTGGCGAGAGGATACATTAGATGTGTAGCTTCGGAGCTGGGCGCCTTCAAAGATGTCCCAGCGCCGGACGTCTACACCGACCCGCAGATTATGGCTTGGATGATGGATGAGTATGAGACGATCGTGAGAATGAACAGCCCCTCGGTCATAACAGGGAAACCCATCCCACTTGGTGGATCGCAGGGCAGAGGAGACGCCACAGCTAGAGGCGGGGTCTACTGCATGCGTGAAGCGGCGAAGGCAATAGGGATGAACACTCGAGGAGCAACCATGGCAATTCAGGGATTCGGCAACGCCGGCCAGTTTGCTGCTACCCTAGGACCAGAAATCCTCGGCCTGAAGCTATTAGCTGCCAGCGATTCGCAGGGCGGCGTTTACAGTGATAACGGCATTGACCCAGTAGCCCTCGTCGCGCACAAGATGAAGACGGGAAAGGTTGCTGGATTCCCTGGCACCAAACCCATCTCAAACGACGAACTTCTGGAACTCCAGGTCGACGTGCTCATTCCCGCGGCTCTGGAGAACGTCATAACCGCGAAAAACTGCAACAAAATCAAAGCGAAGATACAGTGCGAACTTGCCAACGGCCCGACCACACCCGACTCAGACGAAGTCCTCTACAAGAACGGGGTCCTCGTACTTCCTGACTTCCTCGCCAACGCTGGTGGAGTCACTGTTTCCTACTTTGAGCAAGTTCAAGGCACGTACAACTACTTCTGGACACTCGAAGATGTCCACAAGCAATTAGATGCGCACATGACCAAGGCGTTCAAAGACGTTTATGAAATGTCCAAGAAAGAAAAAGTGCACATGAGAGCCGCTGCTTACATGGTAGCAGTCAAACGGGTCGCCGACGCCGTGAAGCTACGTGGCTGGGTATAAGCCCCACCCGTAGCCCCTCACTTATTCTTCATTAACTCCCCCCATCATCATCCACCCAGCGAATGGTTTCCATGAAGATTCTCCATAGCTGCCTAAACGTATCCGACCTTGACAGGTCGATTGGATTCTATACGAAATTCATCGGGCTGAATCTCATAAGCCGCCGGGAAGTCAAGCAGAACAATGCTGAGATCGCATTTCTGGAGGACGAGGGTGGAGCAGCGATCGAGCTCACACACTGGCGGGACAAAAAGGTCTTAGTTGAAGGCGATAATTTTGACCACATAGCCTTCGCCGTCAAGGACGTGGGCGCCACCATAGGCGAACTCAAGGCAAGCGGGGTAACCATAGCAATGGAACCATTTTCGTTGAGTGGTTCCTCTTCTAGGATAGCGTTCATCAAGGATCCGGACGGTAACTGGCTCGAATTAATCGAGCGCTTAGCTTGAATTGAACTCGCACTGAGCAATACGCTTCGAACGAAGACTAGACCGGGGCCGTGCGTACGGCCTTTTGGGCGAAAGTCATGTACCCCGTGTGCCCGACCATGATTGTTGCAGGCCTAGTTTTCCCGGTATCAGCTCTTATCTCGCGAATGAAACATTCCACGGTTTGAACATTCACGAACCCCTCCTTCCCGAAGGCTTCAGTTGTCTTTTCAACCTGGTTGACCGTCGGGCTGAAAGAGACTACGGGTGAGCCGCCTGACAGGGCTTTGTGAATATGTGGAATCAAGGGCCACGGGTCGCCTACGTCGATAATGGCTGCGTCGAAATTGGACTCTTCGATACCTGCGCCGGCGTCTGCAATGTGAATAGTCACGTATTCGGAGATAGCTGCCCTTTTGAGATTCCGTTCAGCCATCTCCGCGAATTCAGCCCTCGCTTCGTACGTGTGAACATGACCAGCGGGTTTGACTGCCAACGCTGCGGCAAGTGTCATGGCACCGCTACCCGTTCCTATTTCTAGAAC
Source organism: Candidatus Bathyarchaeota archaeon (assembly GCA_963780265.1). Taxonomy (GTDB): domain Archaea; phylum Thermoproteota; class Bathyarchaeia; order 40CM-2-53-6; family 40CM-2-53-6; genus FEN-987. The sequence goes on along the minus strand of CAWABQ010000022.1, from coordinate 68,829 downwards.
CTTCAACCCAGAGGAGAGCGCCAGTTTGAGGATAATCAAGCCGATGTCTTTCGGATACATTATCTGGGTTCTTCGGGCGCTATGCATTATGAAATCGTAGGTGGCAGGTTTCAAGGCCCAGAACGTATACCCGAGCGAACTTTTAACTTCGCTTCCAAATGGCTGCCCGACGAGGTCGGCAAGGGCGATGAATCCCTTGTGCGTGTGAAATTGCCTGCCTTTTTCGATTCGTATGAGCCATTGACGCTTTACATCGAAATGGAGAAGAACCAATGAACCATCTGCGATCGGGTTATCCAACGGCTGAAATCAGCTCCATGCCGGCGATTGTTGAAATTTCCGTGCCAAACGTTTCCCTGGATGCACGGGCACGAAGCCGACGCAAAAGATGTTGGATCGCCGTCCCAAGTAATGGAGACACTAACAAACAATATGCGGAATAGGGTGGGAATAGCGCCTACGACTGTGACGAAAAGTGCGGCTGAGCTCACTATTTGCGCATTTTTGGGCGAGAGGTTGAACAAAAACCAGAGCGCGTTGTATCCCGCTATGACTGCGACTACTGCGGCGAGCAACGTCAGTGTTGCGAATGGAATTACACTCTTACGTTCAACTACAACTGACCTTATTCGTTCGATGGGAAGCTGATAGGATTTGGAAACGCCCCATTCCTTGCCGGTAATGACCATTCGGTCATTATGTAGGCTGATGGAACCAACCAACCCTCTGCAATTGAAAGGTTCCTCCACTGCGGGCAATGGCCGTATCCTCGATGCTCCTTGAGGGCGTAGTCGTTTACCTAGACTCGCTAGATAAGGTATTGAAGGATACTGGTTAAGTCATCGTCCGAGACAACGACATCAGCTTCGCGCCTAGCAAGCTCGTCCTTTGGTTTGAAGGCGATTCGCAAACATTCGTCGTGCGACAAGTCAAAGGCCCTGTCCCCTACAAGAGCGACTTCCCTTAGAGGAACCTCGAGGGCGTTGGCCACCTGCTCGATCATTTCCTTCTTGTTGTTAACCGCGACCTTCACGGCAATTCCGCCAGTTAACCGGCCATCGTTGGTCTCAAGTTCGTTTGAAATTGCCACGTCCGCTCCGAGCTCGATTGCGGCTTTATTTGCCAGAAGCGATAAGCCTGCGCTCACTATTGCAGTCTTCACTTTCCGTCGTTTGAGTTCCTCAAACACTTCCCTTACTCCTCGCCTGTAGGGTATTTGCTCAAGCATCCTCGTAACGTCGGATAGCGATGCCCCCGCCCAGTATCCTGCATCAGTTTCAGCCCACTGCTTGTATGATATTTCGCCCCGCCTGTACTTAGCAGCAGCAATCTTCCCACGCTCCCATGTCCCGAACGCATTATGTAAGTACCGCCACAAGCTGTCAACTGGTGTCAGAGTACCGTCTAGGTCGAAGATGACTAATCGGATGTTCCGCTTCAACCCGTTCGGCTGGCCTCATTAAGTATCTTTGAAATCTCAAGGATAATAGGCGCCGGCGTCCAAAAAGAAAATGCCTTTGCGTATCTCACCCCAGCTGCCTGTTTCAATTCTGTTGCGTGACCTTTGCGCAAATAGCCTGCCGTGAAGGCTTCAACCATCTCGCTAAGCCCGCCAGTCGGTGTAGGGCTGGTGCTATAATGTCCCGTGTAGAAGAGCAACTCGGCTATGTCCCACGCAAAGTCTCTTCGCTTATCTGCTTGCTCAAGGTCCACCGTGAAAATTCCACTCTCCGTTGCTACAAAGTTCTCTGGTTTGGCGTCTCCCACTGATACTCCAACACTGTGTATCCGGGCTAGAGTCTCACCCAGAGTTGCGGCTATTCGAGACTGCGACTCGGTCAGCGTCCTCTGCTTGATTGCTTTCGTTGCGAAATCGTTCAATCCATTACCTGCAACATACTTCTCGACCAAGATTCGCTGCTTCAGGTTCACATGGATCATGTGGGGAACCTTCAACCCTTTCTTGGCTAGGTAACGATTAATTCCATACTCGTTGGTCATCCTGGTCTTACCCGAGACTGCGAAAACTTTGCTGCCGAACGAAACCAGGTTTAAGGTGAACCATTTGAAGCCATGCCAGTCCGTGAACTTCTTTGCAACGAACTGCTCATTTCCCGCCGTCACGAGGACAACTTCGTTCAGCACCCCGGCCAAAGGAGAAATTGTTATGGGACGGCCGGGTCGCAGTTTTGCGACAATGTCTTCAAACGATGCCGTCTCATTGAACGTGGCGAACCCTTCTGATGTTCTGAGGTATAGGTAGTCTTTCGGGTTCTCTGGCTTCCTCCCCGCCAGTGCGGGGTCCAACCCTGCCCTCAAGGGCTCGCTGAGTTCACGTGCAAGCAGGTCGAGGTTAAGGTAAATCGAACGTCCCTTCGTAAGGTAGGAGTAAAAGGCCCTCTGGCTCTGCCGGAGTATGTTGACTGCCTGTTCCGACGCTCTGTCCTTAAGCCATTTGTCGATGGCGTTGTCTTGGAAGGTAGCATAGTCGCCGTCAAGCTCGACCACATCGCCCTTCATCGTTACTATTGCCGCTTTGAAGGAATCGTGAAGAATCGAGATGTTCTGTTGGCGAACCGAAGATTCCAACAGCCTCAGATAATCTGCCATGCTTGGCAGGAAGACACGCGCCTGCTTTCGCATTCGCGAGATTCCGAAGAACTCTGGCTTTGCAACCAAACCGCGGCACATTTCTCCGTATTCTACCACTAAGTCTCGCGTTTCTTCTTTCACCACACGCGTCTTCGCTTGGATATTCATGTTTTCCAGATATTCGCTGTTGGTTAATGCGCGGTTGGGGTAGAGGAATTTCTCGGTGAGAAAATCACCGAGCGTTCCTCTTGCGATGTCTGACTCCATTAAGCTGCGATCTGTAATTAGGAACCTGATTTCGTGTCCGTCAATAACCCTCAGATGGGCCCGCAGGCCGTTAGCGTAACTGTCGCATACAACCAAAACGTCTTGGCCCTTGTACGAACCTGGTTTTGCGTATACGGCGGGGCCGTATTCGCATATAGCTACCCTTTGAGTTGACGGAGCTAACTCGTCCAGTCTGCCAAGTGCGATTTCCATTAGCTCCGTTACCGCGGTCAATGAAACTCAGCCTGAGGCTGTCTGGCGGGTTGGTAGTTTAAATGTCTTGGAAACGCTCATGGATATGTAGACTCTCTAAGAGAACCTCGAAAGTCCGGTTCCATTGAGTTATACAGCCTTCAGGAGACGCAGACTGAAATCGTCTTCACTCTAACCTCAATTAGCGAGAACAATTACCTCTCTGTCCAAGAAAAACCATGAGTGGCTCCTGCCTTCGACGACCTGTCTTTAGAAACTTTCTAAGAACCACTTATTGTTACAGATCCGCGGCGCTCAGGTCCGCTACGGTTTCAGCTTCTCGTTCCTCTAGCTTTCTTGGTGTGACGTGTACGGGTTTGTGGCAAGCCCGGTTTCTTGGTTCTGACCCCTGATTGGTTGGACTTGTTTCCGTGGTAACTGTCCTCTACATGAAGGACGAGCAGTAGGTAAATGAAAATCCAGCAGATGAACAGTACCTCGCCGATGGATTGATGAAAAGCTTCCACGTCGAGGCTGATGTAGGTAACGTAGAGCACGATCGATGTGATGCGTATAACGTTGACGAAATAAGTTCCTGCAGCCCCGACCACAGCGTAGACAAGCTTGCGCCTCCTTGGCGCCTCCAGTTTCACCATCAGAACTAGAATTACCAAGCTGTAGACAATCATGCTCACGACTCCGGATGAGGGCCAGTATATGGCAAGGGTCATGGGTCCCTTGAAACCCCAAAGGTACAAACGGTTCCCTTGCAACAGCAAGCTAGGTATTGGTATCTTGCTGACAAGTGGGTTTACGGTTGTATTGTATCCCATGAAACCGAGTAAGAAGACTACGACATTCCAAATCAGGTAGACCCAGATCTGTAGGAAGGCCAGGGAGTCCTCAGGAAAGAAGGCGTCCATCATGTCAAGTATTCCGCTGCCGACAACGTAGATTACCGGGGTGGCCATTCGGAGGATTACTTTCGGTGAGTACAGGAGGGCGGTTACCGCTACGGAATAGGCGCCGTACACAAAGTAATCCATTGCCAGCAGAAAACTGAGCGGCGAGTTTTGTGAAACGCCCAATTGACTAGTGACGTATACACGGAGGTAGTCTGTTAAACCAACGTTGACTACGCGTTCCCAATAGTACACGAGGATCACAATTAGGACCAGACCGGCTAGCACATATCGCCACCTTGCCCGCGTGGCTTTCATCATTCGTCTTGAGTCATGCCAATCCCAAGCTACCAGGAAGAAGAGAAACGCGAAACCGGCCCTGCCGACTTGGCGACCCCAGAACCACACTAATGAGAAAGAGTCAGGGTCGATCACTATTAGGAAAACTACTGGGAACAAAATTAGTAGAAGTGGAATAGCGTCACGAGTGCGGAACTCATGATACACGTTTACGCAGAATTTCTTTAGCCGTCCTGTTAATGTAGGCATTATTCATGTGCTGCCTTTCAATTGAGCCTCTTTGACTCAGGCCTTCGCGGTAGGTTATTTGCCGAGAAGTGTTTCTACCAACTCTCTCTCGTGCAGTATTCTGTCAATTCGATGGATGTAGTCTATGAGGAAGATTGCCATGAAGAATATGACGACAACCATCTTTGAGGCGAAGACCACGTTTATTGGAGTTGGGTTTACAGAGACAGGGAAGGGATTCACTATGATATCGGGGTTCGCCAGGCCCTGCACAGCGAGGGCTGCTGACCAAATCACTATTTGATACACTATCTCGAAACCGCTGCCCATCGCGACGAGCCAGGCCCCGATGTACACCGTCCTAAGCACACTTGGCCTTGCTCCTAGGAACCTCCGCCTGGTTTGGGGTGTGTAGAGGCCGAAGGCAAAGGACAGGAAGAGCGAGAACGTGAAGAACGTAATGGGCTTCATGTAGAACCCCGGAAGAACCTGGACCTCAATCAGGACGAGACTCTCTCCACTGATCTGTCCCGTAGGGGCGAGAGTTGCCCCAAGTATCATTGCTAGCGCTGCCACGCCGAAGGCTACTGAAAGAATCGAAAAGACGTTAGCCTTTGTTTGTGACAGAATTTCGGGCCAAGTCGAGGGCACTGTCCGCTTCAATTCCTGGTGTGATTTCCTATGCGTTACAGGTCACCTTTTGACTACAGTCTTTCTCTTAGCCCTACTAAATCTCCTTGCTCCCTTTCGCATACGCAAGCTGATTGCAGCTGCTGCAACAGCTAGTATAACCACTGCATCTATGGCCAGGACGGTTAGCCTCTGTGAGGCAGATAGGCTTTCAGTCTGTAATGGGCTTACATCCACGCTTAGTCCTGAGACATAGCCAACCCAGTCACCTGGGTGATCTTTTGTCGTCCCCAGTAGAAGGATGAAGGATAAAGACTCAGGTTTCTTCCAGCCCGCTTCATCATATTGTTTAGCGATATCAATTTCCCTTTGTGACCAAATGTTCAACGGGGTCTGTGTCAATACAATCCTGTGATGAGGCAATTGGAAGACTTGGCTGGGTTCATCGGCGAATATGAACCAAATCAAATTCGTTCCGTCGTTAATTTCGATGCCGAACGCATTCTCAGGGTTATAGGATGAGTTATCGTACCAATAAGTGAATGTTGGAAAGACCCAGAGCGAAATCGTAGATCGGAAGATAGCATCAAGACCTTGACCATTCAAATCCTGTCTGAGGTGCAGAGTCGTCCAGACCGAAGTGTAGTTTTGGTTGCTACGATTCACTCTTAGCGCAATGGATGAGCGATTTTCCACATTGAATTGATAAATGCTGACGTTATCAGAAACCCCTTTGATTATATCGACTTGCCAAAGGTATGGTTTGGTTATGTTGTTGGCTGGGTCAAGGGTCCAGAATTTCATGTTCGTGTTGAGCAGTGGCGATGGTTGGTATATTTGACCGTAATATGAGGTGAAACTTAGGCTAATGACCAGAATACAAATCGATATCGACAGTACTGCGGCCGCTGGCCTGGTCGCTTTCATGGTTGCGCCTTCTTATAGAGCATGATGGCGGACATCACGAGCAATGGCGTCCAGAAGATGAAGTAGTTCTGTAAACCACGGTAGGAGAACCAGAGAACGATCGCTGGGAAGGCCCAGACAGTTAAGGCAAGCTTTTCGAAGTAAATGAAGTAACACACGAGAAGTACTCCCGCTACTGAAAGCGTTGCAGTCAGGTAGAAGGCGGGGGGTAATGGGACGCCCGCTGCTAATGTGATGAGAGATAGGCCTTGGCTCAACACCACCAGGTTGCCGAACGCTGGGGTAACCACTCCCGAATACCAGGCACCGAGGTCAACTAGCATGAACCACAGGTTGGGAATTAGAAATGATGTCAGCGCGAAGGTGGCGAAAGCTCCTGTTCGCTTCAGCCGTTCCTTGAACTGGAGAGTTTGGTTGCTTTGCAGAAACCAGACCAGGAGAAAGGGAGCCAATATCCAAGGTGTCTGCTTTACCGCACTCGCCAAGCCGAACATGATTCCGGCGATTCGAGGGCGATCAAGGTAGACAACCATCAGGACTAGTGGAAAAACCCAGAGGAAGTCCGCTACCGCCCCGGCGCTGAAGTTTACGGCCAAGTCAGAGCCGGCGAACAGGGGGACCAGGGCTATTGGCCGAATTTCTCTAGGCGCCCAAAGGTACACTACGAGTATCGAGGCTACCTCGAAAATGTAAACGACGATTCTTGCGTCGTGTAGCCCAGACCAGACTACGGGAAGCAAGAGAATCACCTGCAGCGCGGGGTAGTTGAGTGTGCTAACCAGCCCCCCGTTGGGCGTGAGGGTGACGAACTGTGGATCTACTGAAAACATGGAAAGGGCGGATTGTAGGTCCTGAGTGTATGGATTCACTCCCTTGGCGAGGAGGATGGCCGAGTAATGTGCGAAGGCGAGCGCGTCTGTTTGGTATGCCGCTGGATGTTCCACTTGGGTTATGACATACCAGCTTACCACAGTAGCCAGAATCAATGATACAAGTGCGACGTTGCGTAGTCTGAGAATTGCATTGGTGTCTAATGTTGCGAGGATGAGGAGAACAAACGCTGTCACGTAAGTCAAGAGCAGTAATGCGACAACTTCAGGGTGAGTTACAATCTTTCCGCGGATCCAGTTCTGGAGTCCCTCCGCAAAATGAAGCCCGCCGCGAAGAGGAGGCTGATCCTAATGAGAAATTGCTCCTCCAAGACCACAGTCCGTTTTGACACTGAACCTAGGTCCTCCATCGTCCTCTTTTCAGGAGCAACGCCGCCATTAGAGCGACACAAGCTAAGAGACTAACGAGGGAAAGCGCGTTCCAAATGTTGGTGCCCGGTTTCTGGTAAATTGTGACTTGTCGAGTGTATGCTGGGATTGTTAGCATAATATACCCCGTGCTGGCCTCGCGTTTCACGAGCAAGGCTTGCCCGTCTGCTGTAGCAGCCCAGGTCGGGAAGTAAGCCTCTTTCACGATTAGCGTGTTGCTGCTGGGAATGGGTTTGAGGGTTAGGATGATTGTGTCCGGGTTTGGACGAGCTACGCTCTCTGAAAGCTCTTGGCCCGAATCAATGAGCGACGGCACCTGTGATGCTTTGTACACCTTCAGGTCCACTTTTCCGTATGGGACGGTTAACTGTTCGTTGAAAGGTGCGTTATTCATGATCGTGTTCGCTAGTGTCCCGTTATCACCAATCACAACCCAGGTTACGTCAAGTTGGCTGGCTTCGGAAAGGAGGCTTCTCCAAGTGTCCAAGCGTGCTGTGTCGTTAGAGGCGTTTTCCAAGTCGTCTAGTCGGTAGTCATTTATGATTACGAGTTGGGTGACTAGTTTAGTTTGCGGATACCACCCGTCAACGATTGACTTGTCGACGTAGTTAGGCAGAACATAAATCCAGAATGGCACGTTGAAGGCTAAAATTCTTCCCGGCGATGGGTCGTTTTGGAAATAGTGTATTATTGCCGGGGGAATTTCCGCGTTCGCGGCTGAGTACGGTAGTACGAGGTTAACGTTATTGTTGAAGGCATAATTCGTTGTCAGCACAACGCCCGCGCCGATTGGGGCAGTTACGAGAGCGACCAGAAAAATGACCGCTAGCGGTTTCCAGGAATGGAGCTTTGTGATGGATCTTTGAAGTCCCCAGGCTGCGAGTATGCTCATGGGAAGAGCGAGATATAGCCAGATTCTGTAGACGTCCATGGTCTTTACCCAAATTGGGCTAATGTATGGAAGCTGGAGAATAGGAAGCGCGTAGTATCCCAAGCTGAGCCAAAGGAAGAGAATGAACCACAGAACCAAAAAAATGGACCCATTTACAGCGACAAAATCCGTCGAATGTGACTGAAAACAATCAACTGCCCAAGGAATACTGTGAAAGAGCCAGCTACAACCGCTTCCCCCAAGCCCATCAGAATCAGGTTGTTCGCCACCTCTCCTGTTTGGAACAATGCCATGCCGCAGAGCAGAGCCGCGAAGAATATGACGGCGTTGATGGGAATTCGTTTCCCGAATTTGCGGCCGACGATTGACTGTACGCCGATGGCAGCGAGAATGAATTGTGCGATTCCGAGAAGGTAGGAGGTGACGTCGAAGCCGAAATAGGTGAACCTCAGGAACGGAAATGTCACGTTTCTATTATAGAATTGATTCCCTGTGAATAAGCCGAATGACGTTAGGAAGGGAGCAAGCCAAAAGGCTGTAACCCCAGCTGTTCCTACCCCGACAAGAATGAGTTTCATGAGAGGCCTACTCAGGCCTTGTTTTCCAATCGTAAGCAAAACCATAAGGACGGCGACTATTCCGGCAATTAGTGCCGAAAGATGGTGTGTAAGGAGTAGAGCCGACATTGTTAGAATCGAGCCCAGTGAGTAGGTAAGACCGGCCTGCTCCTTGAGAGCCCGGTGAAACATTATGATGAAAGAGCAGAAAATTGGGATTGCCATTACCGTTGGGAACCTATCGAAAAATATGTGGTTCTCAATAACCTCAGGAACTACGCTGAAGAGCAAGGCTCCAAGGGCACTTTGGCCTTTGCTCAAGCCAAACTCCTTTGCGAGAAAGTAGACCGCGACTGGGGCGAGCAAATAGAAAACTGCGTCAACTAACTTGTAGCATAGGAGTGGATCCACGCCTAGCATGGAAAATCCGGCCGTGATATAGTAACTCAAGGGCGGGTACAGCAAGAGTGCAGGGGACCCCGCGTACCAGTCGGGGCTCCAGAATGGGAAGACACCCTGTTTCCACCAGTTTTGCAGGAATAGAATCTTGTAGAGATGGCTGGTCGTATCGACGCTCATTGGAATGCCCGCACCAAAGCGTGGGAGCGTAATGATGACGGAGATCAATCAGGGCCCCGATCAAAAGGTAGGGTGAATTCTTGTTCAGCGTTCGGTCGACTAATCCGCCGCGTATTCTTTGCTTCTTTGCTGGCAGTTTTAGAGACCACCAGATTCTTTCTTAGATCTGCGTTCGGCCGGTCTGGGGAGGTACATTGGGTTAAGAACTATGATGGTAAGAATTGTACCCGCGAGCAGTGCTAAGACTAGGTAGGTATCGATCTTTTCCTTTGCGTAGAACACTTGAGGGAATATGTACCTCGGTAGATACTGGGTGACGCTACGCCCCGTTTCGGTGTCTTCCCATAATACTACTCCGGTTTCCTTGTTTATGAACTGAAACGTTGTCGTTCCCGCGCCCGCCAGCATTAGGTACACGGACACCCTCGTCATGTCGAAGTTCACTTCAAGGATTACGTCCGCGAACATCCTAGTGTGCCTGAAATCATTATTGCCTTTGAAGAACCCGATAATGTCACCCGTCTTCATGACTGTTGAGTTGTAGATTATGTCGAGGAAAGTGAGGCCGCGGGCGGCGTCTATTCGGTAGTTGCTATCGTTACCCAACAACCATCCGTGGGAGTGAAAGTCAACAATTCTGATGCCGTTGGAGTCGGTTCCGTACAGGTCGTTGAACATCATGCGTGCCCAATCTGCCGTTGAATCCATGATTATTCGAACCTCCGGCGTTTGTTGCCATCCGGTTGCCCCAATATCGGTGCGGGGATTTGTTCGGAGAAAACGAACCATTACGAGGGTTGAGCCGAGCACAATTAGAACTAGGAGAGAAATGACAGCGATTCCTTTCAGTATTGAACTTTCATGTTTTCTGATTACCTCACGTTTAGTCATGTTTTGTTGACTCCACGGGCACTTTCGTGTTCAAGCGAAGCTGGGGTTGGAAGCTTCCGAAGTATGGAGCCTTCCAACCGGAAGCGGCTAGAAGACTCTGTCCTTTGGAAAGACTTCGACGCCTGACGGGCCAATTTGGTACGGGCGGAGTTGTGCGTCGTGGCTTATGCCTCGCATCTTCTCAACCTGTAACCCTCGAATAACGTTTCCCTCATGTACCATTGTATGAAGTAGTACGACGCCTTGTGATAGAAATTCTTCGACTTGAAATCGCCGAGCAAGCATTGATGTGCGGAGTTCGCTGGTTACGATGCAGGAGCATCCGGTTGACTCGAGTGCGTCGAAGAAGAGTAGAAGCGCGCGCCTTCGTTTGGCCTCCTCTGGATAGCGGAGCATTAGTGAGGTTATGGGGTCGACTACGATTCTTTGCGTGCCTTCCTCTGCTGCAACGCGCCTGATAGTTCGGACGAGGGACCCTAAGGTTAGTTCTGGGAGGGTGAGGCTCACGGGGTTTTCAGAGTCAATGGGTGGCTGGTTGATTCGTTGCCCCGGGCGTTTGAGTTGCGTTGCGTCTATGAATGTGAGCTTCCCGGCATCTTCGAGGGAATCCAGGTTCCAACCGAATGATGAGAGGTTAGCTTTGATGCGTTCAGGCTTCTCATCTAAGGAGACATAGAGGCCTGGTTCCCCAGCCTTCGCCCCACCAACAAGGAACTGTATCGCGAAAGTTGTCTTTCCTGACCCTGGGCTTCCCACAACTAGGATCGTTCTATCCTTCGGTAGGCCGCCGTTCAATACTTCATCGAGGCCTTTAATGCCTGTCGTAACTCTGTCCAATCCAGCCGCATCCTAAGCTTGCTTCAATGAGAGTTAGCGGCTCCCATAATTATTTGCTGGTTCTGTCAACAAACCAACTGAACCATTAGGCTAAGAATAGGCAGTCCCAAGCGCGCACTTCTGCGTCAAACAGGGGGGCCAAACATTTGATCCGTCCTGCCATATGGTTTGACCTTGGCGTTGGCAGAGCTATGGCAGATCCCAATACAACTTAAATGTAATGTGCGCCCAGGAACGAAGGCCGATGATCCAATGAGGCAATTGGTATTCCTCCTGTTAGCACTAGTCGTAATTCCGGCCTTTGTGCCAGCGAGCCTTGCCGTTACTTCGACCACAGATATTGAGAATCGCATTCTGCGTGCAATCACATTCGTCGAGAATAATTATCACAGCAGCGCAGTTGTGTCTGGATACCTCCACGACCAAAACGGTTCGGTTATGCGCGCGTATACGGAAGACAATGCGCTGGTTGCTTTGGCGCTCTCCTCATTCCAGGAAACTCATTTCTCTACAAGTCACTATGTGGACTTGCAGAGGGCGGCAAGGTTCGTGGCAGCCGCCCAGGCGCCGGATGGGGATTTCTACCAATACTACGACTTTGGAAACGGGACTTGGAAATCGAGCGGGAAATTCTACTATTGGAATTCCCTTGTCTTGATGAGTGTTGCATACGCCGCCTTTACGGTTACCAGTCAGATAAACTCGGAAAATGGCTTCTGGTCTCCGATAGTTGACAGGCTAAGTTTATGCCTTGACGTTTGGCTTCCTGCTTCGCTGAACGGAGATGGTGGCGTCGTTTTCGCGTTTCCGAACGGCTTGCGCGGTACGGACGTGAGATACCAGGGAGCGCTCTTGATGGGGCTAATGTACGTAGCAGCCTTCGAATATTATTGGGGGAGAAAAGATATTGCAGAACGATTTGCCGGCTACGCTCGGCTCATGGCGACTTGGCTCAATTCTTTGCAGGAGCGCGATAGATCACGTTGGGGGAATGGCGGCTTCTACTCGAACGCCTCGATGAACCTCCAACCGAGCGAGGAAAACGCATTCGCGATGTTCGGGCTGAACAGCTACTACAAAGGGATCGGACTACTGATCCCGAGCCAGCGAACTGAGTTGGATGGTATGCGCAACATGATGCAGCAATGGGAAGAAGGATACGTCGAGAATATCACGGACTCTTATGGGGGCGTATCCTTCGGACGCGATACGAATGGCCCGATACCATACCCAAGGCTTACGTGGACGACATCTGCGACGCTTGCGGCCACAGTTGACGTCTGGATCAACCTCGGCCCCGCAAAATACTGGAATGATTCAAACAGGATCTATGCTTGGTTGACGGGAAGCGACGAACGATCAACAGACATGCAGACTCCGCAAGGAAACTTCTACGAAGGCCCCGTTGACGGCCGCCAGTTGCGTCCATCAGACTTGGCAACCACTATGCTCGCCCTATACTCGATAATCAGGGCGGCGTTTGTCAGGATCCCAGGCACCTACCCTGTTTCTGTTTCTAACCCCCCAAGGTTTACTAGGACTTCCAGCTCAACTCATCTAGTCACTACTGAGCCAACGATATCCATAACTCATGAGACGGAAGCTGCGTTCGCAAACCTTAGCCTTTACGCGGTAGTAGGGCTAGTCGTTGTGATAGGAGCCTCAGCAGGATTATACGCGTTCAAATCGAGAACGAAGAAAAAACGCAAGCGCTCACGGATTCGCCGCTCGGCAAGCAAAAAACCCCGGTAGCCACCGACCTCGCAACCTAGTCCTAACGAACTTGTTTGCTCCATTTCAGAGGACACCGAGAACGATACCACGCACATTTCGTGTTAGCGACATGGAATGTTGCTTTCTCGCCTTTGATTTCGTAGGCAACATGTCAACAGAATAGTGCAAAAATAGGCAAAAATCGCGGACCTCTTATCGTTGAACTGAAGCACATTCTTCAGAAATACGGCTGAAGTGTTTGCGGGGTAGACTGTCGTCTTACGGGTTTTTGAGAAGAAAAAAAGGGGAAGGGAGTTTCTACGTGCGCAGGCGCCTAGCGGCGTCTGCGTCGTAGTAGGTATAGTGATGCTGCTAGGGCTGAGAATGCCATGATTGCGATTCCGCTGAATTCTGGGACTGGAATGTTGCTCTGTTCCATGTAGAGTTGTTGGCCGGTTCCTACACCTGAGGATTGGCCTGCTGTTACGACGAAGCTCTGGGTCTGCGAAGTAATTCCTGGCGCCGAGATCGTCATAGTGTACGATCCAGGCGGTAGGTACCCTTCGTAGATTCCGTCTTGGGTGTATTGTGTGAAGGTCCATTTGCCGTCTGCGCTAGCGATGGTTACGGTTGCCCAGCTGAGTGGCCTGAACTCGTTGCTCCATGTGAAGGCCCACGCTGAGCCTGACACGTAGCCTGCGAGGTCAAGTTCGAATACTCCGCTGACTTCACCGCTTAGGTGAGCGTTGGATAGTTGCCAGACTCCTTGTTGCTGGTACGGACCAAGATGGTTACGCTCCATGCCTGGTGCGGCCAGTCCAAGGAATGCGCTGTTTTCGGCACCGTCCTCTGTCAAGCTTACGCCTGTCGTGGCTGTGGTGCCGGGTATTATGTGGTATGACTCACCTTGCAGTAAGCCGACCACTGGTGGGTAGTATTGTGGAACGCTGTGGTTTATCACAACTCCTGCCGGTTCCGTTGTGAAGCTTGTGTTGTTAGCGTACCAATTGACGAAGTCGGTTTCAACAGTCCAGCTTCCCGTATAGTCCGGTGCACCCGATATGCCATTGTTGACAAACCAGGGTGACGGGTAGCCTAATCCTGGGCCTGTGCAATCGACTTCGAAGTCGCAGTTGATAGCCGAGTTCGCGAAGACGGGGTCACCCCACGTTCCCGTGGTGGTGTCCGTCGCGTCTGGTGCTAAGCCTGCGATGAGTACGTGGAGGTTGGTAACGCCGCCCGGTAGGTAGTTGAAGCCGATCGGGGTAGCGCCCTCTAGTCCTCCGTCCCATGGGTATAGGCATCCGGATCCTGGACCTGTATGTCCAAAGATGTCGTCGCCACATGTGGCTGACGTCGCCTGGCCATTGCCTGTAACGTATGTGCCTTCGCTGGTCATCCATTCACCAACAAGGACGCCTGAGTCATCGAAGACTCGGACTCTTGCAGACATGTTGAACGCCGTTGGCGTTATGATATGCTCTTTCTTGAAGAGTATATCCAACGTTATGTTCACGCCGATCAGGAAGTTCACTTTGATGTCTGCAATTTCACCTTTGTTAGCGTAGACGCAGAATTGCTTGTCCTGTACGTAGCCGTAGGTCCATCCTGCAATGCAGTATTGGCCGGAGTCTAGTGCGGTTGGTTTGAAGTAGCTTACGTGGTGCCAGTTGTTGATCACCGCGGTTGTAAAGCCGAAGCCTCCAACCAGTGGTGACTGTACGTGCGGGTCTGCTCCAGTTGCACCTGGGGGTCCTGAAGCGTAACCTGTGTATCCACCGACATCAGCGTGGCCCGCATTGGCCTCACCGATGGTTTCGATGCCGAACCAGGCTCCGTTGGCGTTACCTACGCCCAAGCCTGGAACTTCCATGAAGTATGTATTGGCTTCTTGGTCGACAGCAGGTGTAGTACAGATACCGGCGCCACCACATATGATATGACGCCTGGTGTGCCGCTGATCTCAAAGCTTTGGGTATCCGCTGGATAAGGTGGAACTGTAGTTGCTAGTCCACCGGTTACTCCGTTGCCAGCATTGCATTCGTAGCATATGTTGTTGACTTGGGTGCCGTTGCGTTCAGTACTGCGAAGTCGATTTCAGCGCCATCCCAGACCCAGTTCCTGTTGACTCTGGGCCTCTCCCAGTCGACGCTGTAGGCCGTGATGTTGAGGCCTACGCCTCGATACATGTGGTCGCTGATGAATGTTGGGTTACCGCTGAGAGTTACGGAAACTTGTTCGAAGGTTTGCTGTAAGTATCCTTGCACCTACACCTAAGGTGTGTATGTGCCGGCTGGGATACCGTAATTATCGCCGATCCATGTGTCGTTGAAGCCGAAGAAAGTGATTGCTTGGCTGCCTTCGCCGTTGCTGATGTTGGTGACGTTCCATGAAGCTAGGCTGCGTTGATCCTAGAGTCCCCGTATAGGGCCGCCGTAGAGTCCTCCAACCATGTAGGGGTCGTAGGAGTTTTGAACTCCCGTGCTGAGGGGGTCGGTGTTGATGGTGCCTGGCAGGTCGTGGAAGTGAACAGTCTTGTTCACCCAGCTGCTCAAGCGGATGTCGATTGGTAGCGTAACGTCACCCGCCCATTCTTGGGGTGTGACGTCGAATGGGTATTCTTGGAATGTTGCACCGTCAAGCGCAGATTGGACATACCTGAAGGTCCATGCTCGCACATAGTATCTTCCGGGCGTTAGCCCGTTGATCCATGTCGCGAACAGTTGCGGGACCTCCCCGCTCATGTCTCTTGGTGCTCCGAATTCACCCTTGAGGCCGAATTCGAAGTGGAATGGTGCGGTTGAGCCTGCGACAACGAACCAGTTCTGTGCTGGCCCAACTCCTGCTGGGTCAGTTGTCAACATGTTGATGTTGCTCCCAGCACCTGGGTTAGCCGCTGGTGCTGGACCGAACTTTGGAACTCCGGAGAGTGAGAAGTCGTAGCTGAAGCCGTTGCCTGCTCCTGGGAACCCGTCTTGCGTCAGCCATTCATGCCATGGGAAGGCAATTTGGCTGGCGGTTCGCGGGTCACCGCAACCTTGCGCATCAGTTCCGCCTCGGTACACTGTCTTGACCACCCGCAACACATGGAAGCGGGGACCAAGTATACTGGTACGAGTGCGTTGCCTGAGGAGTCTTGCGGTGCGTGGTTGTTGGTTGGTTGGTCGTAGAGTTCAACCTTAATGTATTCTGTGTATGGCCATGGCTCAACTCCGAATTGGTGCTTGGAGTTGATGTCGCCGTGAATCACTGCTCCGGGTTGTAGGTATCCGTCGAAGTGCAGCGATTGGCCCTTCAGAACAGTCACGCCTGATGCGATGACTAACTGTGGGTATCCTGCCGCTTCAGCGTAGATGTCGTAGGTACCTGGCGCTACACCCTCCACCTCGTAGTGGCCGTGGGCTGTTGCGTTGAAGTATCCAACGGCATCAGTGCATCCTGCAGTCGGGGCCATGAGTGTTCCGGTTGAGCAGTCGATGAGCTTGTTGCCCGTGTACGGGTCAAGCTTGGTCGTCATGTGAGCCCAAACTTGGCCTGCCTCTTCTACGGGTAATCCGTAGAGTGAAGCATTGTATCCGCCGTACTTTATGTTGCCAGTAATGATTGCTGGGTCAATCTCACCCTTAACGAGCATGACTGGCCAGTTCTCAACTGGGACAAAGTACGAGTCGGTTGCACTGGCGCCAGTAGCACCGCCGACCGCTCCGTCGTGTCGGAATGATAGTTTGAAGAAGTATTTTCCAGCAACTGTGGGTGCAGTGACACCGTTAATCCTCACGTAGTACCATGGGTCGCAGATACCGCCCGTCGTTGAAACGCCGTTCGGTCCTACTGTATCTGCAAGCCTGTGCTCTTGAAGTTGATTCCAGATCCTAGGCCTGGGTTGCGGCTTGCTTACTAGTCACCCTGACAGCTCTGTCTGGTATGTTGTCAGCACCGATTCGCAGAAGGGTCCACCCTGGTGCCCATCTGTCGTACGGGCTGATGTGTCCGTAATTGATGATGTTGCCGTACTTGTTGGTTATGGTGGTGACGATGTTATCGACACCGCCGGGTAGGGTGAATTCGGGTGGGATGGCTATGTAGAGTCTCGTGAAGTGCGCCTCATGAGCCAGCTTGGTTGCGTTCACTGCGAAAATCAAGTCACCGGTTGAGCCGGTGAGGACTGCTCCGAATGGAGCGTACGCATCAGGTCAAGCTGAAGCCAGTTTTGGGGCGCTCCCGTCCCTGCGAGGTCCGCCGCGGGGTTCGGAGGCATGTAGCCTGGCGCTGCGTTATTCCCATATGAGAATCCGAGCGCTGGGCCTTGGCCCATGTAATCGGCTGAGCCAGATCCTGGCCACACATAACCGATTACGCCTGGCACGTGAACTTGTTTGTTGAAGCTTGAACACATTTGGTGGCGTCCCCCGTCAAAGTCGCAGGCATGGTATGGGGAAGTTGAGGTATAGTCGCCCAATGTGAAGTGGGCGCTAACTGGAGTCAGTTGACTCACAATCGCTAGAGTGCTAATTAGAAATATGGCTATTGTTAGCCCTGCAGCAAATTTCTTATGCAAATTTTCTTTTTCTCCCTTAATTTTTCGGTTACGTCAACTTGCTTGACGTATACCAAGCGACGATAGGCCCATCAAACCATATATAAGGGGACGACTTGGGGAACGATATTTAAGTAGCAATAAGCAATTCGCATTAACGCAATCAACAATGTCAACACCCTACCAAAAATACAAGCAATACTTCCGAAGCTACCATCGAAACTACTGGCGGACCCATAAGGAGTACCGCGACCGCCAGAAACAAGTCAAAAGAAAACGCTACCGTGCAAACAGTGAAAAAGAACGGCTCAGAGCGAAGAAGTACATATCCACACTCTACTCAGGTTGGTTTGAGGGAAAACCCAGCCCAACTATCGACCATGAAAGGATCTTCGCAGCAAAGAAGGTAGCCTTAGAGAAGATCTTACCAAAGGAAGGATTTAGGAAGATCCTCTGGCCGCAAGGGCTGAGGTCGCGAGAGCAGGGTGACGTGGCAAGTTTCTGGGTATTTGATGCTTTGGCTTACAAAGGTGGAAAGCCATGCGCGATCCAAATTACGACTTCGCCTTCTCGGCAGATACGAAATCACGCTGCGGTTTCGGCGTTTTTGCAATTTCTCGGCATGAACCTCTACGTTTGTGTTGTAAGGCCGAATTTGGAGGAATACCACTTGAGCATGTACAGTCCCAGTGAAATTCCCAGCGCCGTTGTAACCAATCTGAAACGTATGCGAGAACTGAAGCGAGTATAGTAGATCGATTCGAACGCTGAATCAATACTTCCAATCTTGTCATGCCGCGAAAAGCCGAAGTGCCATTCCTGCGGATTCAGGGTAGAGCGTGATGTGAACGCTGTTTTCGCGAATATTGTTCCCGGCGACGTAGCCGCTGCGAGATAAGGTCGCATTTCCAATTGAGCATTCAATAGTAGGAAACCGACTCAAACAACGGTAATCCTAATTTGGGACGGGTGGGTACCACGAAGGGGCCACCGTAATGCGCTCCTCATGCCTACTTCTCATCTCAATCATTCTTCTACCAATGTTGATGGCTGCCGGGGCGCAAGCCCAGCCTACGCCTACGTCCCATAACATTACGCTGTACGCTCATTCTTACGGGGACCAAACGATTCTTAACGCCCTCCCACAACCGACGGGCCAGAAAACTGCCGACGTTAGTAAAGGAATCACTTTCAGGCTCACCCCGGTGCTTGGTGACAATCTGCGGATCTACGGGGCCATAACATTCACAGTATACCTGCGGGCTAGCAACGCCTTCTTCGGAACGGTTGGCTTACGGCTAGCTGAACTCCCTAAGGGAGGAACAGAAATCGCGGTCCCCTCTGCAATCGTGGACACAGGCCCGATCAGGTTGGGAACAACGATTTTGCCAGTGACCGTTGGAGTTGGAATTATCGACTACCAATTCCGAACAGGCTCGGCAATAGTACTTCACATCGGGGTTCTTCAAACATCAGGCTCAGGAACGCCGCTGCTTGTGTGGGACGACCCGGCGGCTCCGACAGGTCTCAGGCTTCCAACTCTATCGCCCACAACAGCCGACCTGAGCTTGCAAGGAGAACATAGTTTCGGCAGAATCTTTCAAGCAGATGCTGGGGGCAGCGCGGCGGTCAAAATCGGCGCGGCGGTCAATGATTCAGTTGGCGCTTACCGTTTCGCATACGTTTCCTTTCAGCTGACAGCTCCCAACGGGACGAACATTAATTTTCCAATCAACCTCAAGAACAACACTGACTACTCAGGCCTGGCTTCGGTTGCTTCGAGGTTTAGTCAGGGACAATGGCAGCTAGTCTTGCTGCTGCGCGACCTCTCAGGTGATAGTTATTCCTTTACCGACCATTTCTGGGTAAGCAATTTCTTCCCCGTTTCAATTAAAGTTGTAACTTCAGATAATACGTCTCTCCCGAACGCTACTTTAACTGTAAAGTTTGGAGGCGAAGCAGTTTGGAGCACTGCCACAAACGCGTCTGGTGTTGGCATCTTGTCACTACCTTCAAGCCAGATAGTCGGTCCGATGAATCTGACAATCTCCTGGCTTGGGACACAAACGTTTCTACCTCTTCCCTCTATCGACTGCGCTTCAATGTTTGTACTTCGACTGGCACTCTACGATATCTCAGTCCGGATAGTTATGGACACACCGCTGCTCGCGCTACCAGTCCCTGCGGCTCACGTCACGCTGTCCCAGAAATCCGTGGTTCAGGATGTCCTTACTGGGATAGATGGCGTTGCTAACTTCCAGAAAATCCCGGGGGGCAACTATACCGTTCGCGCAGACTACTTTTTCGCTACATATCAGTCGCCATTGAATGTGATAGCAAACGGTGGAGCAATTGTTAGGGTTCCGTTCCCACATCGGACAATCACTGTCATCGCCACGCTGGCCATAATATCCGTCGCGTCGGTCGTGCTAATTCGGAGGAGGAGGGGCAAGCTCTATCCGACGGGCTTCAAGTACTTCACGGAGCTGACCCATGGTGGTTTACCCGAAGCATGTTTCACAACCATAGCAGGCAACTCCGGCTCGGGCAAATCTGTTTTGTTGAACTCTTTGGCAGGAGAGCACTTGGCTTTAGGCAAATCAGTATACATCACCAACACCGAATACCCGGACAAAATCCGCGAAAGCCTCATCAAGCTCGGAGTTTGTACCGAAGCCGATTTGAAAAACGGCAGAGTCATTTTCATCGATGCTTATTCCGCGGTTGGAGGAGGCTCGTCAAAAGAGGAATTTTCAGTTGGTTCACACACAGACTTGACGAACTTGGGTTTGAACATCACAAAGTGCCTTGAGATCGCAGGTCCCAAAGCAGACGTCTATCTTGACTCGTTAAACCCGCTAATCACCGCATTGCGTATTGATTACTTGATTAATTTCCTTCAATCAGTGGCAGCTAAGGTTAAGGCAAATAACGGAAAATTCTGCGTAACCGTCGGCACGGGCATCGAGAGCGAGGATATGACAAAGCTCGAGGAATTTTCCGATTGTGTGATAGAGACTCAGCTGCAGGAGTCGGGGGTGGGCCAAAGAAGGCGGTTGAGGATCAAGAAGCTGCGGGATAAACCCTACATCGACAATTGGATACGTTTCCAGGTCGAGGAAATGCGGGGCATCGTGTTCCTTACCAAATCTAAGAACCGTAGATTAGCTGCATAAGTTCTTAGTTGATGGCTTCCTGCGTTCCGGACAGGCGGCTATCAAAGTTCGGCTTTTCATGCCTACGTCTTCGAATGGCTGCCAACATTAGCATCCCGATAAGGATGCCCAGGATAATTCCCTCGGTTGGGAATCCGGGTATTGGAGGAAGTGTGAAGGAGGTTGAGTACGATGCCACATACGTTCCGGGGGCGTTGACAACCAATGGTGCTTCAATTGTCCCTCCCGTCTGCGTTTTTCCATCCGGCGAACTGGTGAACAGTGAATCCGTCAATTATCGTTTGGTTCAATGAGGGGTTTATCGTGGTACCCTTTTGGAACCAAAAATGGTAGTTGTTGTTGACTGACAGGTCATGGTACGAATTGTTCAGGTTGAGTTTGAGAATTGTTGAATTTGAGACACCATTAACGATGAAGGTGACCAAGTACGCCGTGTTCCATCTTGCTGTCAAGTTCTTCGGCGCATTTGCTTGTAGTGTTATGCTGGGTGAGGTGCCTGAATAGTCCCCTGTCCAGTCAGCGAATGTTCGGCGTGTTGCGTTTCCATAGTCCACCTCATTTTGTACGGAGATTGAGACAGTTGACCCAACATTGTACCACCCTGATCCGAGCGGTGTTCCGTATTCTGAATCTACCGTTATCCGATATTGCGTCTTCCACCCGGCTTGCAGTGTCGTGGGGGCGTTTACGTAAATCTGTGCTGTCGGGTTGTTTCCAAGCGAGGTCGAATTCCAGCCCGTGAAGAGTTGTCTGGTTCCATTCGAGTATTGAACAATTGATTGAACGGCCACCGTGGCTACGTTCCCTGCATTATACCAGCCACTGCCCGTAGGCGAGCCAGTCGGGGAGATTATGGTGACATAGTACTGCTTCATCCAGTTTGCTTTCACTGTAACCGGGTTGGTCATGTTGACTGTGAGTGAAGTTGAATTTGAATTGAGGTCTCCGGTCCAACTGGAAAATATTAGTCGCGACGCGTTTGTCGTTACGTTTGATGGATTCGCGGCGTTAACATTCACTATGCTGTCTGGGGTGTACCATCCACTGGCTGTTGTTGTGCCGCCATTCTGATCGACGGCGAGTAGGTACTGGGTCGCGTACTCGGCCTGTATTACGGTGTTGGAGGTGATCACGATTTTCCGCGGGTTGGTTAAGTCTCCGTCTGACCATCCAGTGAACGATTGTCGAACGCCCAGCGAGGTGTTGACTGCAGGCTGGATTTGAACTGTTATTGTACCGTTAGGGACGCTCGTCTGAAATTGGCTTGAGGTCAAATTGTACTTCACCCCATCAATAAGAACCCACATGTTGCCGGCGGACGTTAGATTGCCAGGAACGTTGATGGTAAGTACGGGTCCAACGTTTACGGTGAAGGTCGCATTATTATTCGCGGTGTTCGTGTCATTAATCGTACGGTACGGATCTATGGTTATTTGAAACGTGTGACTTCCGAGGACTGAAACCCAGGTGAAACTAGTCTGAGTTGAAGAAACTGCGGCTACGCTGATCTCGGTGTTCGTGTAGTGCTGGCCATCCAAGTCAACTCCGACGGGAACATTGGTTGCTGCTTGAGTTCCTAGGTCTGATACTTGGATGGTGATGGTAACCGTCGTGTTCGGGCTTGTGATCACTTGGGGTTGAGCGTTGACTCCTGTTATTGCGAGGTCGATGTAGGTTGTTTGGTTCTGATTCGGTGGTGGCGGCGGCTGTTCGTTGCCCCTATTCACAGTTACTTGGTAGGAATTTCCTACCTTGCCGGTCACAGTTACGGCGATGTGGTTCTGACTGTCACTGAAGGTTTGGCCGACATTCCAAACAGCATCCTCCAAGTCTGGAACGCCTGGATGGCCATCCATAACGTGTACTTTACCGATGACGGCATTCTCATCTACGTAGGTGATCAGCACACCTGTCTCAGGTAAAGCCGCGTCGAAGCCCGTCGCTGATCGCACTTCAACCAGGTAGTAATGGCTTTGGTCCGAACTGCTCGTGAGCGGTATCTCGACTGCGTGCACGTTACTTGAAGGTATCTCAGTTGGATCAACAACAAAGGTCGTTGTCACTCCAAGGTTCGCCATTGCGAGTTGGGATCCACTGATGAACCCCAGCTGAAGTTTAGGCCAGGCCGTCATGTGGGCTGGGCTTGATCCAGGCGGAGCGCCGTTCCACAAACCTTTGTCCATCAGCTCCCAGGGGCCTAGAATTGTTTTGCCGGTACTGGTGTTGTATAGATCGGGCAATCCTAGGTTGTGTCCGAATTCGTGAACCCAGACTCCGTTAGGTACGGCCCACCGGCTTCAAGTTCCGGGTCAATGTTGAATTTTGTGAGAGTTTTCGAATTTGTTCTAACCCACACTCCGCCAAGGTAGGTTACTGACCATACGTCACTCTTCACGCCTGAAGATTCCTCACCATTCCCAGAGTGTATGAAGACGAAATAACCGTAATTGGTGAAGTCAACATCTTTCTGGGCCAGATTTGCAGCGTCCTGTGCAATCTGCCATGACTGGTCCGCTCCGCTGCAGTCGGCATCGTCGATCGCTTGGCAGTCCATTCCATAATGCGATTCGGGATAGGGAAGCTTGTACCAACCGATTGCATCCCCCTGAATTGTCAGCGTCCCAAGCGATGCTTCACGGTAGTATGCGGCTAGGGTTCCAAAATACTGCTGCTTTAACGTAGCAATACTGACCGTGTAGTTGAGGTTTGAGAAAGCGGCGGCTATCAGAAGAACCCGTATCACTCCTGAAACAGGGGCAGCGTGTGGCACATAGCCAGGAGCCGGAACCGGAAGCGGCATGGAGGGGGGGAGCGGCATGGAGGTCCCTGGCGCAAAAACCACAACCGGATGACTTTGCGCAAAGACGGCCGACGACAGGTTTGGCGCGGAGAATAATCCGAAAAAGAGGAGAGCGAGTATCGTAAGTGTCCGTCTAGTCCCTGCGACCATAATTTCGTCGACCGAACCTTTTCGATCGTGTTCTCTCTGATTTCATAAAGTGTTTAGGGGCATGGAAACATGCACGCCCAAATGCGACTATTCATCCGGATTAACAATAATCATGCAACGTTACTGCTTAGTCGCGAATTCTGAAAGATTTCAGATTATCGTCAAATAACTAATCTAGCAAGCCCGAAGGCTGCAAGCAAGGGAATCACAAACACGTTGCTGAACACGAGTAGGATCTGTGATGCCACGACCAGAGGCTGTGGTGTAACGAGCGTAGGACTGATGATAACTAAGGCTAGTGATAATAACCAAATAGTCAGTAGCGGCGTAAGCCAGAGCAAACTAGGCCTACGCCCTGTCTTCGAGGCCCTGATGAGTACCACAGCGGCACTAAGTGGGAAAACATAGATGAATCCGACGAAGATGCTTCCGATAAAGTATCCAAACATTGGTGAGCCGCCGGGGAGAAGGAATGATGTCAAAACGTACCCCAAGGTTAGCATGGACGCGGCGAAGGTGATTAGAGAGGAAAGGTACGGTACTTGCCCAATGGCTGCTAAACCGGCCTGGAAGAGCGGCGTAAGCACGTCGGAACCACCGAACGTTGGAACCGAGGAACCCACCACTCTCACCGCGACTACACGGGAAGCTGAAGAATGCATTTGGTCACCCGGCCAATAGGCTCTAATCGAATAGTTTCCGGCTGTACTCGGTTGCCACGTGTAAGCAAACACACCGTTTTGTGTCGCCGGCACCTTTGCGAGCTCTTGCCAGTTGCCGTCGGTCAAGCTGTATCCTATGTCGACCATTGCAGGTCCACCCGTCAACCCATCAACCGAGCACGTAATCGATAACGGGTACCCTGCGACCGCAACGGATGGGAGAATATTGAGACTGAGCTTTGGAGCTAGTTTTGGAGTTACAGAGTATACCAGCGAGACGTCGACGGGCTTCACGACCTCCAGGTTTCCTGTGAGTGTCTGGTTGTCGGCGCGAAGTTCTGAGAGGAAGTAATTGTTTGAAGCGCCCGTGATCTGCTTGGTTTGCACAACAATTGGTAGCTGAGTGTTCGCGTCAATCCACTGCGTATACACTTCGGACCCGTTGATCGTCACAAGGTTATTGCCAACGAGCGCAACCGCACTCGCGTTCGCTGGCAAGCCGACAGCATTTACAGTTACTTGGAATTGAGTTTTCCATGATGCTGAAACCTGTGCCGGAGAGTTGAGAATAATCCACGCCTGATTATCTGTAGAATTGGAACCGCCCTCCCAACGTTGGAAAACCCTTCTGGTCCCGTTGCCATTGTTTACCTCGTTCTCCACCGAAAAGGTTGCATTTGTACCTCTCAGGTACCAGCCCGAGCCCTGAGGGTTTCCGTATAGGCTCGTTACGAGCAATGGAACCTGCTGGTCGTATTTTGCGGTGATATCTAGCGAGGAATTTACCTGTATGCTAAGCGGGTTTGAAGCGCCATATTTGTTCCATCTGGAGAAAATTACCTTGGCGTTAGCCGGGTTCGTGATCTCTTGGGGCACCTGCACGGTCACGACACCGTTTGGAACACTGGTCGAGGCTACTCCGTTGTTGTTTGTTTGGAACGGAAACCCGTCGATCTTGACGGTGATGCTTGCGGCTGGCGTTCTCACAATGACTTGGTGATCAAACGGTCCCTTAGTCCATTTCGCATCAACCGTCTGGCCGTTGAGTTTTCTATAATCATTCAATCTCAGTTGGTGTTCGATAATCACGTGAGACGAATCGGAATTTTGTAAGTATAGGATTGCAAAATAATAGCCACCGGCATCATCAACGAGGAGGGACCAGAGTTCGTTATAATCCGTTGGCCCGTAGAAGAGTTGGTTCAGTAGAGGGACAATTTTGAGTTGGCGTGAATCATTCAGTAGGAGTCCTCCTTTCCCGTTGAGGTACAGCCGAGAACCGAGGGCGTACATGCCACTCACCGCCGTCGGCAAGGTTGGGATGTGTAATCTTGGCAGTTCCACGGAACTCGTTGCCACAGTTCTGTTATACACGTGCTGAACTCCCTGGAGGTTCAAGGTGCTGACTTGTCCGCTGCTATAGTCGAACCAACGAAGCAAGAACGCCTGCGCCGAGGAGTTTGTCAAATAAAGAAAACCAATCCTGAAATTGGTTTCCGTAACATTAACCAGGAAAATGATGTAAATTCTGCCGACGGTCCATTTGGCAGAGATGTAACCCCAAGGCACCAGACTCATCGCAAGGTTATCGTTTATCGATAAAGTGCCGCCCTTCGGAGAAACTTGAAGCTGGTACCCTTCAAAGCTTCCCCCTGCGTAGAAATCGATTATTTGATTCGATACCGAACCACTCGGTTGCGGCACCGTAAGGAAAACGTTCTGCCCACTCACAGACGGGGCCACGAAACCCGCTAGAATCACGGCCAACAGGATGCTGAGCGCGAAATTTCTGGATAGCATGGCAAATTGCCTCGAGTGGCGCCAATGCGCCTACTGAAAATGTAGACATGTACCTTCCCCACGCCTACTGCTAAATGTCCATGTGGCAATTGTTTACGCAATTGCGTTATTCATGTTCAGGTATCGTATCTACAGAACGGTTTTTGTGTAGACAATGGTCCTTTCCTGCAAAACGTTTATTGGAACTTTCATCCATCCCTCTAACGACTCTAGATGAAGCTCGTGTGTTACGTCCTTATGGCGGCGGGAATGATCGCACTGGCCCTGCTCGGAGCAAGAGTAGCAATCGCGCAGTCTCAACCAAATCCGAGTTACGGAGGCGGACTGATTAGGGGCCAGGTGCTAGGATTCGATATGTACGACCAACTTCAACCCATCGAATGGGCCACTGTAACCGCGACCAACGGCCAATACAAATTCGTGGCATATACGGGCTCAAGCGGCTATTATGAAATGTACGTACCCACAGGCACTTACAACGTCACTGTTATAGAACCAGGGTACACGGCTTACAGTAACACTGTTGCCGTCTCGGACGGTTCATCGACTCCAAGCAATTTCACCCTTGAACAATCCCACGTACCAGTACCTGAATTTCCCACGGGAATGGCATCGACCATTGCGATCGTAGCGATCACAGCAGCCCTAACGGTAATGAAGCACAGGAAACGAAAAAGGTAACAGAACGGGCAAACTGCCAGCGCAAGTTCTGCGTTTTATATGGGCATTTGTGAATGAGGAAAGCCTTGAACTTGTTTTGTTTCTGCAAGATTCTCAGCCCACAACAGTGCCTAGGACGGGCACGCAGTCGCAGCCCCTGCAAGGGGAGTGCAAGCAACTTTCATTATGTGCCATGCGAGGAAGCATAGGCTATGGGATCGGAGCACTTCCAGCGGCAGAAGATTTTCGAAATCGGACGGGTTCTCGGAATAACATCCGTTATCGCACTCGTGTTATACTACTTACCGAACTATTTCTTCTTCGAAAAACTCATTGCGGAACATTCAGCTATCCTGATGGAGTTAATTGGAATTAAGGCAACCGTTTGGTACCAGGGCAATCAAGTCTTCTTGAATCAATTCGAAATCCAGCGAATGTGTACTGGTGTTCAAGTGATTGCGGTCTTCTTGGGAATTATTGTTGCCATGCCTAAAGTTGCCATCAAGAAAAGACTCACTGCTCTTGGGATTGTTGCCGTAACCGTCTACGTCGCGAACATTGGCCGGATAGCCTTGGAGATATGGCTGCTCTACAACGGGATCTTACCGTGGTCCCTCGCCCACTACCCCACAGGCCTCATTCTTGGCGTGTTCGCAGTGGCGTTTCTGATAATCGTGACAGACCATTTCATTCCGGAGATCGGTGACCTTGCATTCTCAACCTTCGACGGATTCTGGAAAACCTGATGCCTCGTTGCCTTCGCTAGTTCATTTAGCCCTGTTCTGACTTTGGCGTTTCAACGCCCATTCAGTTGCTTTGCTGATTGCCTCGCTGGAGTTTCTCGCGATCATAAAGGAAGTCTGAATGGTTTCTGGTAGGCCAGGTGCGACTGGGATGACCCCGAATTTCGTTTTGAACCCTCCGCGTTCAACAGCCTCGGTGAAGGTCTGTAGTTGTTTTTCAACTTCTTCACTCGATAGTAACGGGACAACTAAATCCGCTCCGAGCTCTTCCGAGTTTCGAAGAAGTTCCAATGGTGTCTGGCTCTTGCCCAAGTTTACGGACCGAAACCCTGCGGACCTGAGCGATGCAGATACCGCCATTGAGAGCAAGTTTCCAGCTTTGAGGCCAATTGGGCCTGTGGTCGCCTTGATGTTGAACTTCCCCTCAGCCACTGCAAGTCGGTCTTCAATAACCTGAAGACACGAGCCGACCGCATTCTCCACAGCGTCCACTCTGCCCTGATCGTATTCTCCAACTTCATGCAGGTCAACGACGATGTTCACCGCGTCAACCAACGCATCCAGTATTTCGTTGGGGGTGCTACCTCCAGCTAACGCTGCATTAGTGCTCTGTCGGACCTCTTCAGCTCTTCCAGCGAGCAGTGCGTTCGTCAACTGTTGGGTAGTTGGTTCGATATCGCTCAAGGTTACTGCCGTTGTGCCAGTCCGATGAAATTAGGGCTTCGGTTGTTCTCCGAACAGGGTTGCCGTACCCGAATTCTTCACGGGAAAGCTGCGAAATCTCTCATCGACAGGTGAAATCCCGTACAAGAAACTCACAAGTTTCGAAACAGAGACGACAGGAACTCCATCAACAACCGGCTGGCGTGGGTTGCCCAACGCGAATATTACGGGCACAATGTTCCTCCTGCCAGGGTGCATGACCCCGATTTTGACTAATAGTTCAGGTCTATCGGCCATGGCCGTGGTTCTTTCAACCTGGGCTTGAACGGCGTCCCTCATTCGTGCCGGGGAAAAGCCTCGCAGCCAATGTTTGCAATCAACTGCGAAAAGAAATGTGTCGTTCCAAGCGAACATATCGACCTCTCTCCGCCCGGCTCCAGTCTTGAAGACGACATGCTTGGCGGTGTGAAAGCCGTTCTCCTCAAACGAAAGCGCTGCAAAATTCTCGAATTCCTGCCACTCCAAGAACCGCGAAACTCTCTGAGGGTCGCGCCCGCCATGGATTAGTTCTTCGGCCAACATGATTCGTTGCCGTGAATCAAGTTCGATTTGCTCCTGACTAAAGGTCACTAGGCCTTTGCTACGCAGCTCTTCGACTTGCGAGGTCAAAGTAGCTGGTCCGGCGCGGAGCCCTTGCGCCAATTCACTTAAGGAAATTCTCCGACTGTG
The DNA here is from genome assembly GCA_963780265.1 of Candidatus Bathyarchaeota archaeon. GTDB lineage: Archaea > Thermoproteota > Bathyarchaeia > 40CM-2-53-6 > 40CM-2-53-6 > FEN-987. The sequence continues at coordinate 40,143 of CAWABQ010000022.1, read as the reverse complement.
CCTAGTGAGTTCGAGTAGTTTGATTTGAATGTCGGGCTGCAAGCGTTTTCCCGTTGGCGTGGGACTCTTAGAAGATTACGAATGAGAGGACGAGCATACCGAGAGCTACGGCAAATAGCAATTTTCTTGTGGTCGAAAGTGGGGATACGTCGTCTAAAGGTTCAACACCTTCGAGAGGGCGGCGGCTTATGAACATGAATAGGAGGAGGAGCAGTGCAAACCCCCAGTAACCAGCCAGAAACAAGACCCCGAACCCGACCAGCGCAGCATACTTGTGCCCTTGGTTTCCGAAAGTGGCCCGGGAAATATGGCCGCCATCAAGCTGCCAGACTGGTAGAATGTTCAAGAAGGTTATGAGTGCCCCCACTTCAGCCGCGAACGCAATTTGAGTCAAAACTAGTACGTGGCCGGCTGGAACTGTTCTCAAACCTAGTTGGCCCAAGAGTTGCAAGAATAATGGAGTATAGGGCCAGGGCCTCGACGAGAGAAGGTTTGCGGCTATGAGGCTTGATGCCTCTTGCTCTGCGATTATGGGTGCTGTGAGAAATGCGAATATCCCCACCCCAATCGTAGCCAAGAACCCTGCGAGCGGGCCACTGAAGCCAAGGTCGAATAGCTGGTCACGGTTGGCCGGCGGCCCGCGAAGTGAGATAAGGGCTCCGAAGGTTCCGAAGGGGAACGGGGGCGGGGCGGGAACAAAGTAGGGTAAAGTAGCGTCCATCCCATGGTGACGCACCGCAACCACGTGTCCCAACTCATGTAAGACAACTATTCCGAGAATTGATGCCCCGAGGATGACAACCTGAATGTTCAAATCAGATTTTGCAAAAAGCGCAGCGGTCAGGCGTGGGTCAACATCGAATATGAGGGCAGAACTTGCTATTCCAACTGTAAAAATGGTGGCAACGAACATGACTAAATTAATGATCTTGCGAGGTTTGCCAAGGCTCGGTTTAGGAAACATGGAGATGACAAGCTTATCCTGCACCCTCCTAATCTTCGCCATAAGATTATGATTGGCCAAATCATGGAGCAGTTCCCTGAACTTATCTTTCATCGGTTCCTGGGCGACTATGAATGTGGGCAAGCCTTCGACATCAACATAGGCATCCTTCAGTGTAAAACGATACTCGACCATGTTACGTAATGACCCGAAATCGACTGGAAAAGATGGCGGACGCCACTCTGTTACAGGCCCTGTGGCAGCGGTCACTGAGTTGTCCTTCTGGCTTTCTGCGCTTACAGAAAAATGTCATTTAAACGTATTCTCGGAATCGTTGTGCGAATACGCAGATAGTATCATATAGTTGAGGGCTCCATGGAAAAATCGGACAGCCCTTTGCTGATTCAGAAAGAATACACACTCAGGCGCTTCGGCCCTTCAGACCTTGAAGCGGTCATCAACATTAATCGCGTCTGCCTACCTGAAAATTACGCCGCCTACTTCTTCATCGACACTTTCAACACTCTACCAGAGACCTTCATAGTGGCTGAGTCTCATGGGCAGGTTGTAGGTTACATAATGTGCCGCCTGGAACATGGTTTCTCAGACTTGAAGAAACTCAGGTTCGCAAGAAAAGGACACATCATTTCTGTGGCAGTGATGCCAGACTTCAGGAACCTGGGCATTGGTCACTCGCTTGTGGAACAAGCGTTATCAGCGCTATCCGTGCATCATTCTGACGAATGTTACTTAGAGGTCCGAACCAATAACGTCGAGGCCATCAACCTATACAAGAAGATGAGTTTCGAGATTACCCGCACGATTCCCCGCTACTATTTTGATGGGTTCGACGCCTACGTTATGACAAAACTACTGAACTGACTCTCCACAAGTGAGCGCTAGGGCGAAACTAACTTGTGAAGGCTATCGCCGAATAGGCTCAGGGTGTATCGTTACAATTGCATTGTTGATTCTCTGCCTGACGCCTTCTTCGATCCGTGAAATCATCTCATGTATTTCTGAGATAGGCGCGTCACCTGTGAACAGGCAGTGGACGTTGATGTGCAACTTGTCGCCGGTTGCATAGATTGTGATTGCGCTGATTTCAAGTACGTCCGGGTAGCCTTGGACCACCGACCTGATTGTTTCGGATACGTATTTGTCGTCAACGAATGTCCCTCTCTCACTCTCCGGAATCGAAGGTTCGAGGTGAACCGTAACCTGACGCACTTCCGGAACGGATTTTCCAATCCCTTTTTCTATGGACTCTGCTATTCCGTGTGCCTTCTCAAGCGGCAATGAAGGATCTACCTGAACGTGAAGCGTCACGTACAACCCATTGCCAATTTTCGTGACCGACAGGTTGTGAAGTCCTCGGGCGCCTTCAACCCTACTCGCTGCGTCCCGAATCTTCAACTCGAGCGGGACAGCCCATTCTAATGGTTCGAGGTGGATCAATATTGACGATTTGCCGAGGAGTTTCGTGAGATTGTTTTCAATCTTCGAAGCGATCGTGTCGGCATCTGTAATTCCCGCGAATGGTGAGACGGCGACCACGGCATCGACGTAGGTTACTTGCCCAACACGTCTCACTCGGAGTTCTTTGATTTTGAGCACCTCGACAGTTTTACGGATCTCGCGGGAGAATTGACTGTACAAGTTTCCCAGAAACGGCGTCACTGAGGTCGAGTATCGATGCGTGGATCAGTCGAGTGTTCAGGTAGCCGAGCATTGCTGCGAGTGCGAGTGAAACGGCTGTGTCTCCAACCGAGTATCCAAAGCTGGCCAAGCCCAGAGCAACGAAAACAAGTGAAGTGGAAAAGAAATCTGATATCGCATGGTAAAGGTCGGCGCGCACCGTTAAGCTTCCGGTCTTTAATGCGGCGGTCAGAACTACTATCCTCATGATGTCTATACCGATCGTGTACCCCGCTGCAGCGTACCCTAACACACTAGGGTGCATCACACTTCCAACGCTCAATCGGAATACCGCTAGGGCGACGATGCCGATTGCTAGAATGAAGAGTACGATTCCGCCGATGAGGGCGCCCAGCGACTCGAATTTCCCGTGGCCGTAGGTGTGGTCTTCGTCTGCAGGTTTCAAGGATAGGCTCGTTGCGACGAGCAGAATCAAAGTCGATAGTGCATCGAAAGAGGCATGAGCGGAATCGCTCAGTAGGGCTAGGCTTCCTGTGGTTAATGCGGCGAAGCTTTCCACTACTATGACTGAGACGATTCCGAGCAGGGACACTTTCAGCGCCCCTGTCTTCGTGATCCTTAGCATCGATGTGAACGAGTGCGGTTCGAACGTTGGCGGATTAATGGGTTTATCGGAGAATTCCAGGTTCCGAGTTTATTTGATACGGTAGCTTAGAGCCACGCCGTCTCCTAATGGGACGAGTATGCTGGACAACCTCGGGTCGGCGAAAATGCGCTTCGTATACTCCATAATGCCACGTACACCTTTCCGGCGCCTATCGGCTCGAACAGTGGCGCCACTCCACAGCAGGTTATCTGCCAAGATGGTGCTTCCAGCTCTGGTGAATCTTAGAGCATGATCTAAGTAAGCAGGGTATTCATCTTTGTCGGCGTCAATGAAGACTAGATCGTAGGGTCCATTCATCTTGCCAAGAATTTCTAAGGCCGACCCGTTATGAATCTCAATCCGTCCTTCCAAACCAGCCTTTCCTATGACTGTTCGGAGTACTTCTACAACTTGCGGATCAACCTCGATCGCGTCCAACGTTCCCTTTACATCCATGCCTTTCATGAACCAGAGCGCGCTGTAGCCGGCGCCGGAACCAATCTCAAGCACCCGGTCAGGACTAGTCATTCTGGCCACTAACTCCAAGAACCGCCCCCTTGTGGGGTCGATTGAGAAGACACCGTGGCCCCTTAATTCCTGTGACTTCTCATATACCCATTTCTGGAGCCCATCGCCTTCCCCAACCATTCGCTGGACATAGTCCACGACATCTTCGTACCGCATCATCTGCACCTAGCAACAATCGTCGTAGAAACCGCAGCTCCTACATTTCGACCTTGTCTTGCTACCCGAAATGAACTCAAGAGGGCCACCGCATCTCGGGCAGCTCGTGAACGACATGTTTCTCCCGATTGGCCTCCAGTTTGAACCCTCGCATTCATAAGAGTTTCAAGTTGTCAGGGAGCTGAGGAAATATTATCTAACTCGTCCGCATCTGCCATTATTGCGTGAGCGTGTTGGTCAAGAAGTGCTCAGCGTGTGGAGCCGAAAGCAGAGACGAAGCCAACTACTGTTTGAAGTGCGGGCAATCAGTTGTAGTTCGTCCCGCCCACTATGTTCCTGCAACAACAGAGGTCGCTGCGACGATTCCAGTCTTGCCCATCGAAAGGTCTGCAGGATGCCTTTACCATCCATGGCTTCCGAGCCAGTTCAATTGCGCCATGTGCGGAGCACCGATCTGCATGAGCTGCATACGGTACGAATCTAGAAATGCCTATTGCCCCCTATGCCACGTGCGCCGCTCTCCGCCCCGACTCAGCATGCCATTCTTCCCAGGGCCGATGTTGCCTTACCCAAAATACTCGTACGGCTGCAAAACCTTTGGCTGATTCGAGGAGTTACGACTGCAGAAGCCTACTGACTGGATTTCATCCTCAGAAAAAGGTAGAGAACAATCATCCCTGCAAGCACTGTGGGCAGATATACGATTGTGACTTCGAAATCCAATGCTAAGAATGCGCCATTCAACAGGCGCATCGTAAGGATCCACAGCGAGACTAGCAGAAGGATCAAGAACGCGAAGAGCCAAAGCCTTCTTTCGTCTGTTGAATTTGGCGAAACTGCCAAACTATAATTCCGCTTCTTCCCGTTCGCCTTCAAGAAGCGTCTTAAGTGGAATATTCAAGCTCGTTCCGTCCGGAAGTGACCTTCGAATACTGATCGGAAGTGCCCCTTCTTGCAGTTCAAGTTCGGCGAGTTCTATTGGGGACTTGATTGATTCTGGCACGTCCAAAAGTACAGGGGCCCCCATGGATAATTGCAGAGCTCTCGCTCCCACGATCCGAGCACGTTCAAAACGCGTGAGTTTCTTCGGACCGATAAGCTGAGTGGCCGCTTTCCTAGGACTCGCCTTCTCCTTCTTCTTTGGCACTTTCTTCTGGCCCCTTGGGCGCTCCGCCTCCCTTCGACTTTGAGGCCGCTATGATATCGTCAATCCTTAGAATCATGCAGGCGGCTTCGCCAGCGGATTGCAGAGCCTGCACCTTTACCGCAAGTGGCTCATAAACCTCGAGTTTCGCAAGGTCTGCCACCTTCCCCTTGAACGGATCAATACCTACCCACTTTGCTTTGGCTTGATGCTTCGACCTAACTTCCATTAGTGAGTTGATTGGGTCCATGCCAGCGTTTTCAGCAAGGGTCAGTGGAATTATTTCCAATGCCTCCGCATAAGCTTGAACTGCCAATTGCTCCTTCCCCGATAGTCTCTGAGCGTAGCCCTTGAGCATTCGCGATACTTCGGCCTCTGGGGCTCCTCCACCTGCAACTACGTAAGGTTCAACGACCACGTCGCGAACAACGCATAAAGCATCGTGAATAGCGCGCTCCGCTTCATCCACAACCCTTTCTGTCCCCCCACGAACAAGGATGCTGACGGCCTTTGGATTCTTGCATCCTTCCACAAATGTCATCTTATCATCTGAAACCTTTCGTTCTTCGACCAGGTTCGCTCGGCCCAGGTCAGAGGCCTTTAAGTCTTCGAGCTGTGTGAGGATTTTAGCGCCTGTGGCTTTGGCGAGTTTTTCCATGTCCGATTCTTTCACACGCCTCACGGCCAACATATTCTTCTTAGCCATGAAGTGTTGCACGACATCGTCGATACCCTTCTCGCAGATGACTACGTTAGCCCCGCTCGACGCTATCTTGTCAACCATCCCCCTCAAGATCTTCTCTTCCTCGTCGAGGAAGCTTTTCATCTGATCTGGATTCTGGATGTTCAGTTTCGCATCGAACTCAGGTTTCTCTACTTCCAGCGGGCAATTCAACAGCACGATGCTAGCATTCTCAACGCGGCGGGGCATTCCCCGGGTGAACGACCTCCTTATCGAGCACTATACCCCCAATGAGCACAGTATCCGTTAGGGACCCGCCAGGTTTCTTTTCAACCTTAATGTCGTCAATATCAGCTCCGAAATGGGTACCCGACTTTTCAGTTACGTGAAGAACCGCCTTAACGGCAAGCTCCGCAGCGAAGTCTTTGTGTTCTGCCAGCAACTTGGTCGAAAGGGCAACTTTGGCGACTTTCTTTAACATCACTTTGTCAGTCGGGTTGACTTTCACAGCGATCTTGTGTAAGAATTCGAGCGCTTTTTCACTGGCCATCTGGTAGCCGTCAACAATTACCGTTGGGTGAACATCCTTATCCATCAAGACTTGGGCTTTAGACAGCAGCTCGCCAGCCAGGACGACCACGGTAGTGGTTCCGTCTCCCACTTCATCATCCTGTGTCTTGGCTACTTCCACCATCATTTTTGCGGCCGGGTGTTGCACATCCATCTCATCGAGAATGGTCGCGCCGTCATTGCTGATCGTGACATCTCCAAAACCATCGACGAGCATTTTATCCATGCCTTTGGGTCCAAGAGATGACCTGACAGATTCCGCAATCACCAATACGGCCATAATATCGGCGTGCTGAGCTTCCCGGCCCTGTGTGCTAGAAGTCCCTTCTTTGAGTATTTGCTGCCGTTGTCCACCAATAGTCGCCGACAAACCTCAAAGCCTCCGCTACACCGACCAACCCTCCAACAAAAAGCAATTTCATATAAGGTTTCTGTTAGCCGGTTACCTTGGTTTTTGGTCGTTTCGTTCTTTCAATCTGTTATTTTTCGTTTGGTAGCTTGCGTGCAGGATTAGGGTTAGCCACTTGGTATCACCCTCGACTTGAATCCCGCGGGGTTCTACCGCCTAGTGCTTCATGTGGCCGCACATAGTTGTGGAAGAGTTGATAGCCAAATAGTATAGGCATGTTTGGTCTCTTGAGCGAGCGCATGACTTTTTCACGGCCACGAATTTCTCCATTCAACCATCCCATCTTGTTGTTGTGCACTCGCTCATTCAGCCTAATGTCTCGGACATGTTCAGTTCCGGTTTCTAGCTTGTGCGTGTAGAACTCTTTCAAGTAGCTCTTATGGTAAGTTCGTCAGTGATTAGGATTCGGGGCTTCTCCGCAACTTCTCTACCCATTCCAATTCCTTCCGAGGCTAGAAACACTTTTAGATGAACGTTCGAGTAGACAGCGAACGCGGCTTCGGGACGATCATTGTGCGTGACTTAATCCGAATAAACCAGCCCAGTATCGGCAAAGAGGAGATTGATGCCGCGGTTGAAGTTTTGAAGAGTGGCATCCTGACTGAGAAGAGCGGGATGGGACCTAAAGTTCTGGAATTCGAGAAAGATTTCGCGTTACGTTGGAGCCAAGCATGCTGTGGCTCTTAACACCGGTACAGCGGCCCTCCATTCAGCCGTACTCGTCGCAGGCGTTAAGCCGGGCGATGAAGTGATCATTCCATCATTTACATTTCACGCAACCGCAGAAGTTGTCCTGATGACCGGGGCTGAACCTGTCTTTGCGGATATAGACCCAGATACATATACGATAACCGCTGAAACCGTTGAGGCCGTGATGACGGGAATACAAAGGTCATCATGCCGGTTCACTTGTACGGGTTGCCAGCGGACTTGGACCCATTGAAGAAACTTGCCAGAGAACGTGGCTTGACCTTGATCGAGGATGCAGCGCAAGCTCACGGCGCGGAGTACAATGGATCCAAGATTGGGTCGATTGGGGACATGACTTGTTTCAGCATGTATGCCGGAAAGAACATGACCACCGGCGAGGGCGGTATGGTCACAACCAACGACGACGACTACTCTGAAAAGTTGCGGATGATTAGATCTCACGGGGAAGAGCGCCCCTACTGGCCTACCACCGTTGGTAACAATTACAGGATGACGGAATTACTCGCCGCGGTGGGCATTGCTCAACTGAGGAAACTTCCCTCCTTCTTGGAGCGAAGACGGAAGAACGCACAATTCTTTAGCGAAAAGCTTGGGATGCTTGGAAAAGTGGTACCTCCGAAAGAACCTGAGCGACGGAGAAGTGCGTGGTATCTGTATACGTTGAGGTTGCGAGGGGCTAATGCTGGGAAGCGTAACAAGGTTGTGGAGAAGCTTCGGTCGCGGAACATTGAGGCGGCGGTGTACTATGAGTCTCCGTTACACCTCCTTCCCCTGTACCGTGAACGTTCTACTTCGCGCCGTCCTCTTCCCGAGACTGAGAAGGCTTGCAGGCAGGTCTTTTCCTTACCCGTACATCCGAGGCTCACCGAGCCCGAGTTGGAATATATCTTCGACACGTTGAAGCGAGTTCTAACGTGACTTTAGGGTTACCAGAATAGGAACCGATCGGAGAATTTCATCTAGAGTCGGCTTCGTGGTTTCACGAATTTCGTACCGGACGCGAACAGCAGGTTTCGGTAAATTCATGATTCTCCTCAAATCGATGGGCGTGCCGAGAACGAGAGAATCGCAGTCGATAGCGGCGATGGTTTCCTCCAGTTCCTTGATTTGCTTCTCACCGTAGCCCATGGCTGGGAGCACTGGGCCAAGGTGTGGGTATTTTTCGTACGTACGTTTGATTGAGCCAATGGCGAATGGCTTGGGGTCGATTAGTTCCTTTGCCCCAAACTTCCTTGCTGCCATGGCACCGACGCCTTCCTTCATCCCGCCATGTGTGACCGTTGGTCCATCCTCCACTGCGACGACTCTCTTACCGCGAATGTGCGCAACGTCCTCGACGTAAATATCAGAGGCTGCCTCCACAACTTTCGCCTCCGGCCTTGCCAGTTTTATGTTCTTGCGAACGGTTTCGATATCATCGGGAGCCGCGCTGTCGACCTTGTTAATGAGGACAACATCGGCCATTCTCAGATTGACTTCACCCGGGTAGTAACGGAGTTCATGCCCCGGGCGTTGCGGATCGACAACCACGATTTGAAGATCCGGATTGTAGAATGGCATGTCGTTATTGCCGCCATCCCACAAAATCACGTCCGCTTCTTTCTCGGCCTCACGCAGGATTTTCTCGTAATCGACGCCTGCGTAAACAACATTGCCAATGTCAATGTGGGGTTCGTACTCTTCACGCTCTTCAATGGTACATTCGTACCGTTTCATATCGTCGTATGTCGCGAACCGCTGGCAAATTTCCTTCGAAAGATTTCCATAAGGCATAGGGTGACGGATTACGACCACCCTGCCGGCGAATTTCTTGAGCGATTTAGAGACTGAACGCGAGACCGTGCTCTTGCCAGCTCCAGTTCTCACAGCGCAGACAGAAATCACCGGCAACCTTGACTTGAGCATCGTCGTTTTGGGTCCCATCAACCTGAAATCTGCACCGCAAGCCAAAACCAGAGAGGCCTTGTGCATAACCTCGTCGTATGATAGATCACTGTAAGCCAGTACGACCAAGTCTACGTTCTTCTCCTTGATGACCTTGGGTAGGTCATCCTCCGGTAGAATTGGGATACCGTTCGGATATCTTGGCCCAGACAGGTCGGTCGGGTACGTGCGGCCCTCGATTCCTGGAATTTGTGTCGCTGTGAAGGCCACCACTTCGTAGTCCGGGTTGTTTCTGAAGTATACGTTGAAGTTATGAAAATCTCTTCCAGCGGCGCCCATGATTACGGTGCGAATGGCCTTACTCAATTCGTGTTACCTCCGGGGCGCTAGAAATCCGTAGTAGTTATCCTTTTTGTCAGAAAACTACAGATTTCACCGTCTTTTGGCGAAAAGGAGAACGCACGTCCAACTTTTAAAGAACGGAAGCCCAAAAGTGGTTCTCCTAGGATCAATGGAGTAAGGAATCATGTCAACCAGTTCGTCGCCGCCTACCGAACCTACTGCTCAACCGCCGGAAAGCGACGTAAGTCGTTACAAGGTTAGGTTGGTTGCGGAGGGTTACGGCGAGGCCGAAGGGGAATTGATTCGATTTCAAAGTCCAATGACTGTTGACAACTTAGCGAAGGCCTTACCATTTGAAGGCCGCGCGGCAAGGTGGAAGGAAGAGATCTATTTCGAGACTCCTGTGAAGTTGGGCGTTGAGAAAGCAAAAAACAACGTTGAGGTTGGGACTATTGCGTACTGGCCTATGGGTTCAGCACTGTGCATCTTCTATGGTGCGACGCAGCCGTACAGCCCCGTAAATGTAGTGGGAAAGATAACAAGTAACTTGGAGTTATTCGGGACGCTGAAGAGTGGCACGAAAATAAGAGTTGAGAAAGTCTAGGCTGCTGCCAGCTTGTAGATTTTTATCCTCGTGTTTCCGCCGACCGATTTCACTAGCCGGCGCCGCTCCAGTTCCTCAAGTATATCTCTTGCAACACTCAGTCTTACGTTAAACTGTGTAGCGATACCGTAGGGTGTAAGGGCACCCATCTTCGAGAGTTCACCTGTGAACTTGGCGTCGTCAAAGTTTGGAAGGCCTATTCCCGCGACCTTCTTCTCTGCGACGGTCTTCCCCTTTGCTTTCTTTGCCGGTTCAGGTTTCTTTCCAGAGTCTTGTTGAACCTGTTGCTTCTCCATTTGCGCTAGGCTCTTCTTTTTAGCCCCACCCATCAGAAACCACTGCTAGCCCGCTACAAATGTCGGTGAATAAAAATCTTGGTCTTGGAGTTGACATATTCCAAGTAATGTAGCCTCAGGGATGGGACTGGAATCCACTCCATCCACAAACTTAGGCAATTTCGGGTTCTGCGGTGGCCAATAATCAGCGGGGCTTGGGTGCTAGAATGGCCAATCACGAGCGATATGTCTCCGAACTCCATAGCACGCAATATCTTCCCTCCATGACGACCCTGGGCCTCCATCCGTGGGGGGTAGATGGCTCCGGGGCTCACAAAAGCGACAAAAGAGTCCGATTACTTGGGGAATATTGGCATGTCCTTCACGTCGACGAGTTTCGGCGTAGAAGAATTTGGCATCGCTGGTGTTATTCGAGTACTCAACTCTCTCGCCAGCTGGTTTGACGGCGATGTATTTTATGAAACCCTTTTCTGGCGCCTCGTCTTGGGACACGTAGAAGAAAACGGGCAGTGCGTCCGCTTCGTAGTAATGTTCGAAGGGAATACACGTGCCAATAATATGCTTCTTGCCTCGCATGAAATGCCACAGCGGGAATAATGTTCCTTCCCTCAGCGAGAGTGGGAGCAAGATTCTAGCGATAGACTTGAGTCCTTCAACCTCAGCAAGCATAGGGGGCGGCAAATCTGGTGATTTGCCGTCTAAGCTCTCCGCGAACGGTTCTGGCACACTTTTCAGCTCAATGAACGAAGCATATCTGAAAGCGCGTGTCATCCACGTCGTCGGTGAACGCCCACTCTTCGCCCTTCACTGAGTCACTTCTGTACGCGAGGAACGCCTTAGGCGGCGTATCTGAATAGGCGTAGGCTAGTATTGGGAGGTCGCCTTCCCAGTACATGTAAGCTGTGAATAATCCCAAGACGTGCTTTCCTTTGTGTTTGAAGTACCAAAGGATTTGTGAGCCTTCCGTCAGCGCTAGTGCGAGCCGCGCGAAAGCCTGCATGTCAGCGACGTGGACAGGTACTGGCGGTTTAACCGACTCCATGCAGGACACCGTTTCAGGGAGACACAAGATCTAGGAATAATTAAGCTTGCGAAGGGGCCGATTTCAACGCATACCAAGCCGCGACGGGGGGTGGGGGATGGAATTGTCCAAATGTCCGGGTAACTAACGAAATAGGTCCTCTTCCTCAGGTCTGATGAGGTCACGCGCTGAACCGGAGCCTTCTACGTAATCCACGCCTTTGATGATGGCGACTGGAACCCCATCACTCTTCTTCATGACTAATTCGGCGGCCGAAGCAAGCTCATCAGCTACAGCCATTTGTGTTACGTTGAGAACGTAACCGAACATGTCTTTGGACCCTCGGTAATCGATTATGGGCCGCAGCCCATCAGCGCCTATCGCGACGTTTACTTGCCCAATCCGCCAGGCGCGCCCGAAAGTGTCAGAAATGACCACGGCTATATCAGCTCCAGTAAGCTCACGAATTCGCTGACGTATTTCCCGCGCTGACCTATCAGGGTCGGCGGGGAGCACGACGACCGAATCGGAATCTTCCACGTTTGACTTATCGACACCGGCGTTCGCGCAAACGAAACCATGGCGCGTCTGCACAATCACGTGTGGGCCCTTCAACCGAACGACCTTCGCGCTTTCCCTGAGAATGGTCTCAATGTGTCGGGGATCTTTCCCCGTTGTCTTCGACATTTCCTCTGCTTTGGGGGACGGTTTTACCGTCTTCAGATTTATCACTCCTCCCTCCGCTTTCGAGATTATTTTTTGGGCGATTACTAGGATGTCATGATTCGATATTTTGACGCCTTCCTCTTTTGCCGCGTTGACGACCTGGTCGGCAATGTTGTCGCCGCGTTTGGTGAGTGGCATCTTCCTGAGTCCGATTATCTGGATCAAAGGGTCTTACCCGCTGAAGAATGATTCGAGTTTCTTTACGCCGGCCAAGTCATCGAATTCAACCCCTAGGGCGTCGAGTACCTGCTCGAAAGTTCCCCGAATATATTCAATGTATTTCTCCGTGTCAACCTCGTCGAGCCTTGCAAGTTGTACTGGTTTGACTCCAGGCTCACCTCGGACTTTCACGAAAGATATGATGTCGCCGGGTTTCATTTCGGAGCCTGCCTGCTGTAATTGCCTAGCCGCTTTCACATGCTGCGGGGTCGTTTTCGTGTAATGCTCCGGGGTTCTGCTCATCATCATTGAGAAGGCTAGTTCATGGAGCGTGTATTCCCTGTTTCGCAATTTCCCGTAGCATTTCTTCACAATTTCAGTGATTTTCGCTTTCGCAGTGTCAATGTCTTCCCGCGATTTGACTTCGCTGAGAGTTGAAACCATTTCGTAGAAGGCGCCATGCAAGAACTCGGGTATATGCCGCTTCTTCCCTGTCAAACCCTTGATGTCTACGCTTCCGTCAGGCAGGACCCCGAAATAGTTCTTCTTTCTTGAACTCAGGGCCAAGTAGCGATAGTTCTTATCGATTTCCAACTCCATTCTTAGCTGGCCGCTCGACCATTCAATGAGCTTGTTAAGCGAAACCGCGTCCTCGCCTTGGAGGAATATGGAATCCGTGTCGCCGTAGAAAACCTCCAAGTTTAGTTCCTGCGCCTTCTGCAAAGCTTGAGTGATCACATGTCTGCCTATCGCGGCGGTAGCCTCAGCGACAGGCGGACAATACAATGCAAAATTATCGGCTCCCATGACACCGTAGCTTGCGTTCAAGATCACTTTCGTCGCATCGGACACAACTTTGTACCAACTCTGCACATTCCTTGGTAGGGAACGGTCCTTCGACATGATCTTGTACCTGTTCACTCGAAGGTCCCTAAGTGACCCGATCAGGAGACTCTCAAGTCCGCGTTTTTTCTTGCAGACCCAGTGGGGCGTTCCTGGAATCAGGTTTCTTTTGCATGCCTCGTCCTCATGCGGGCAACGAACTGTCTCATAACCGAGGTTCCAAACCTTGATGATCGAAGGGTACAGGGAGGCGAAGTCGAGGACGGCGACGTTGAAATGCACACCTGGCTTAGGTTCGACAACGAGCGCACCCTTGTACTTCTTGCCTTTGATGACTGCTTCTGTGACAGTTTGGCCTTTGACCTCGAGAATCTCGTCCTTTCTGGGTATCAAGTATCCTCGTTTGCGGTGATGACAGAACATAATACTTCTAATCCAACCAGAGACCCCCTGCCTAGAGACGTCATCCAAAGTCATGTAACTGATTCGCGAAATTGCAGTCATCAACTTCATGACCAAGTCGTCGTTGAATGAGGTTAGGCTGAGGACGATTTCTGAGTCACGGTAACAGTACGCGGCCAGTTGCTTGTAGGATGCTTTCGATACTGATTCTATCTCAACCTTTTGAGTACCAATCAGCGCTTCGCCGACAGCATCCAAAGTGTTCTCGCGGTATTTCTGGCCGAACGCGTAGATCTGTATTGATCGATTGAAGAAGAACTTGTAGAGATCTATGTGGACGCCATACTTGAGAAATGCAACGTCACGGCCCAACTCAATTGGTACCTCTTCATTTCTGAAACCCAACCTTTGGGCGCGGTGGTAGAGGTACTTTAAGTCAAAATCGTCCCCGTTGAATGTGGCCACTATCGGATACTCCAAGAGTGCCTGAAACAGTGCCACCAACAGTTCTTCCTCTTTCTCATAGAATTCCAATTCGACGCCAGTTGGCAACGAGGCTTGACCCTCAGGCGTCCCCTCTCGCCGCAAGAGGAGAACTCTGCGGGCTCCGTCGGAGCCCACAAGGCTTGCGCAGATTACCGGGTATTCCGATAATTCTGGGTCAGGGATACGTGACTCTACAGCCTGAAAGACCTCGATGTCGACGGCAACCCTCCTGTATTCTGGGACGGGGCACTCAAGCAGCCTCATCCATTCTTTTGCTAGCCCCTTGTACTCTGGAGACTCATTCGCGAAACAGGCTATCAATTTCCATCGTCGCCTGTTCGGGCAATTCGTACTTGACGGCCGAGAGCTGTTTGTCTTTGAACTCGTACATCATCCCAGGTTCAAGGCCGCGGTCGTAGATGTAGTTCTCAACGTACTTTATGTCCGCTTCCCAAGCAGTTATCGCGTCACGCATTGACCCAGTAGGTTTTCCACCGATTGTAAGTGGATCTTTGGCAACGATCTTCGTCACCCTTACCTGTTGACTTCTAAGTGCGTCAAATTTCGTTTCCTCTTCGAAGTGGTCGAAGCCCAAGTTCCTTGCTACTGCATCGACTTTCTGAAGTTCGCTGACTGACTGCTTGCTGTAACAGTAGGGCTTGTGCCCGGAATCATCGAACCAGAAATAGATCTTATGAGACTTTGGTTCGTAAAGGCGCAGGAAACACTTCTTGAGGCCCCCGTCATATCCTATGGAGACTAGGTACGATGGTGGAATTGTCCCCGGAGTTACAGGGGAAAAAACCAAGCTCTGCCGGTTGAGAGCTGGCCTCGGTGCCAGCTTCACCTCAACGGGCTTTTCCGTGAAGTAGCTTTCAAGTGTCTTCGCCGTCTGCCAGTCCTCCCGAAAACCGCCTAGGGTGCTTAGGGTTCCTACTAAATAGTATTGCAACTTCGCGCAATTATTGCGCCTCTGTTGGCCCTTTCGACTTTGTTCTATCAATTTCGCTAAGTTTGGTTGAAGTCAAAGATTCCTATTCACTAGATTACGGAGAATGTTACAGCGACAAACTCGTACGAGTGGAACGCATTTTGAAAGAGGTAGGAAGAGAAAGGAAGGGAGAGGCGGAAGGGGGAATGGGAAGAGAGGGGGAAGAGAAAGAGGAAGTTCGTTTGCCTTAATGCCCGTATCAATCGAAAGTTTCCACCACAACCCATCAACCGTGAGCGATACCCCATTTTCGTTAGGTTCATTATCACTAATCACGACCGGTAAATCCCCCGAAAAACTCGTTTTGAAAGCATATTTCTGCTGGGTAGTGGGCCAGGGTCTAGGCCTGAAACTGGCCAAGGCCGTTCCCTTTATATACTGTCACATTTTCCGTCACAAATTTCCACCCTCGTCTCGCGTCTTGTTTCCATCGAAATCGCTGCCTCTCCTTTCCTTCACATCCTGTGGACCACGGCTAGTCGAACACTTTCTTGAAAGACGCCATCGCGTGGGTTGCATCGGGGTTGTTGATGAATCCCCCGTGAGCCCTAGCAAAATTTTCAGCCACGAACTCTGGATAACACTCGCACTAAATAATTAGGCAACCAAGATAGCGTCCACGGAGCTGGCGTGGACCTGATGAAGGATTCACTCGCGGTGGCAATTGAAGCTCTCAGCTGGATGGCCTACGCAGGCCTCGGCGAGAGAACTACTCTATTCAAGGCCGCTGACCAGATAGGGGTCAAGGAAGCTAATGAGCTTCGCCAAGCGTACCGGCTCATCATGGAAACAACGCGATTCCAAAACCAACTTGACTACTTGATTTCGCAAGTAGTCTCCCAAGATGAGAATCGAGCGGGCTCCGCATGGCATAAGGAGCTTCTTGAGAATTATCGCATACCTCAAGTATGTTGACGGGACTCGCCAAAACGATCTAGAACGCCAGGTAGAGCTGGCTAGGCAAATTTTGGGTTGGAAGGAGCTCCGCACGTATGAGAAACAAATTGGCTTAATCGTTGCAGGAGGAATAATTCCTTACCATACGTTACCTGAATTCGAAAGACTTTCTCTCGAAACCTGCCATCCGGTTTGGTTCGTCGAACGGCTCGTGAACGTGTTCGGAAGAAGCTTCGCCCTCCAAATCCTGCGCCGAAATTTGCAGACGATGCCTGCTTACGTTCGCTTGAACTCGCTGAAGGTTGCTAGTCAATCGGTGGAAATTGCTGCAGAGTTAGGCGGCTTGAGAGTGGAGGGAGTCGATGGCGTCTTCTGCCTGGGTATGAAGGGCCAGCCGTCCCGGCTCATTAAGTCTGGGGCCCTAGTAGTACAGGATCTGGCAAGTATTACGGCAGGGTTCGTTGCGGCACCGAAGCCTGGACACATTGTCGTCGACATTTGCGCCGCACCTGGAAACAAGACAACTCACCTAGCTGACCAAATGCAGAATAGAGGTCAAATCTATTCGGTCGACATTTCCGGCCCCAGGCTTTCATATTGGAAGAGAGAAATGGTCCGGTGCGGCTGCGAGATTGCGATGCCTATCCGCACTGACGCGAGAAGGCTCCCATTCAAGATCGAGGCAGACATCGTCCTTGTTGACCCACCATGCTCAAACAGCGGAGTATTTGCCAGAAGCCCCGCCGGGAAATGGAAGTTAACCCCCGCCCAGCCGTAAATGAGTTCGCGTTGAGACAATACGCGATACTTCAAGCCGCGTCCAACTATGTGAAGCCGAACGGGACACTCGTCTATTGCACCTGCAGCATTTTGCCGGAAGAAAACGAATTTGTAATCGAGGACTTTCTGAGAAATAGTCCCGAGTTCAGAGTTGTGCCGCAAGCCCCATTCTTGGGTTCACATGGGCTGAGGGGGTTTGACCTGTGCCAGAGATTCTACCCACACATACACGAATGTAATGGGTACTTCATTGCGAAGATGCAAAGAACCGGTTAGTGCTTTCTTGATTTCTCAGCCCTGGCGATAACTTCGAATATCAGCCGGGCGGCGGCCACGGCAGTGGCACCGGTATCATAGTTTGGACAAACCTCCACTAAGTCGAAACCGATCATCCTTTCGTCAGCTACTGCTGCGGTTAGCGTGAGGAGTTCTTCGGGCGTTAAGCCGTCGAATTCGGGGTTTGCGACCCCGGGTGCGAAGGCTGGGTCCAAAACGTCGGTGTCGATGGTTAGGTATGTGTGTTGGAACTTATGGGTAAAGGCCTTTACGCGTTCCGTCGCCTTGGCTAAGCCTAGTTCCCTGATTTCCCATGGTGTCATTTTCTGGATTTTTTGTTCTTGAATGAAATCCACTTCTTCCTTGCAGAGGGCTCGTATGCCGCAGACTAGAACGGCGTCTGTTCCAACAATCTCGGTAATACGCCTTAGGACTGTCGCGTGGGATAATTTCCCTCCGCCGTATTCATCTCTCAGGTCTCCGTGTGCGTCGAAACTCACTACTCCAACAGAGTGCGGCATGCTACGAACTGGGCCCTGAGTAATCGTGTGTTCTCCCCCGATGAAAACTGGCATTTTCTCCACGGACAGAATGTCCTTTGTAACCTTACTGAGCCGGTCGACCGTTTCAGAAACGTTATCGACTACGTGCAGGTCGCCTGCGTCGTGTATTGGAACGTGTTCGATATCGATGCCTGTTCGAAGGCTGTACGTTTCGATGTTCAAGGATGCGTCGCGAATCGCTCTTGGCGCAAAACGGGACCCTGCCCTGAAAGTACTTGTGTGATCGTAAGGGACGCCTAGTACTACGTAACGCGCCTCGTCTAATGGTTTTGAGAAACCTGAGAAATTGTCGATCTTTGAGGTGTGAAAAGTCAGATTCTCCAACAAATTCCGCACCACTTCAGACTGGCAAAGCTTTATGGCACATGTTCAGGCGTAATAAGGCCTCCCAAAACTTGGTGGCGCGGAGATTGACAGAAGAATTCGCTGAGCGGACGGCAGGCATCTGGGTGCCTTTCGTGTTCTACGCGGTTGGCGGAGTGTACATGCTTGCTTTCTGGGGCTTATTCGACAGGACGGCGTACCATCTACTGGTTCTCGGTGGCCTATCAATAATCACCGCCGTCGCGTTGTATTTCCTGTCGCGGTGGGCTTACTGGCTTGGCATCTTCACCTTTCCGCTGCTGTTCGCTCTCTTTGCTTACGGGCTTGTGTTCTCGGTCAATGTTGTAGGATGGTATCCGAACATCCCAAACGCCCTACTGAACGTATCCATGATTCTCTACCTCGTATTCCTGACGCTCTCATTACTGCTGTTAATTGACCGAAGGAACATCCTCAAGAACGATAGAATACTCGATATGTTACGCAAACCACTGGCTGCACCGTCAGCGGAGAAGCAGTAGATTACCTACAACGCGAACGGTTCAGCATGTAATTTCGGTGAAGATTAGGAAAGCTGCTTGTGACTCGGGCTGCTTAGCCGAACCTAATTTTCTATTGCACTCGGAATGGAGCCGAGTTTGGGTGTGCGATAGAAGTACGACGTCCTCGAGAAGAGACCCTCAATAACGGCTCTCGTATTGCTGAGAAGCAAGCCATAGACAAGTGCGCCCAAGTAGCCAAGGTGCAGCAACCGTCTGGCTTTTGTTATTCCGACTTGCGAAAACTCCGATAACGTCACCCCTGAAGCGATTAGCGGCGCGCTATAGATTACAAGTGAGAGAAAGAACGTCAACAGAGCGACCTGGTACCTCCAGAAACCCATCAACCAAAAGGACGGGGGAAAAATCGAGTAGTACAACAAGCCGACAACAATGCCGATGATCGTTAATGGGCAGATGAAGTAGGTCCCCAAATGGAGCAAAGCTTCCATTTTCTGAAAGAAGTTCAGGCGCTTGCTGCGAATGATTGCGCCACCGTATTTCCTTAAGCATTCGGAGAAGCCTTTCGCCCAACGGAACTGTTGATGCCTCAAATTGTCAAAACTCGGTGGAATCTCGCCCGGGCAGACAACTGTAGGGACGTAAATGTATCGCCAGCCTTTCAGGTGTAGCCTAATTGATAGGTCAAGGTCCTCCGCAAGCGTGTCCGAACTCCACCCGCCTGCATCCTCGATTGCACTTCTTCTGAAAACCCCGCACGTCCCGCTGAAATGTGCAAGTAGGTTGCCGACGTACCGAGCCCGCTGATCTACAAAGGCATAGACATCTATTGCAAGTGAGATAGCTTTGGCGATCCAGGAGAATTGTCCATCAAGGTAACTCCATCTGGATTGCGCAAAGCAACTTTTTCGTCCACGTAGAGGTAGGGAATCATCTTCCTCAGGAAGTCTCGAGGCGGAATATAGTCCGCGTCGAAAAGGGCGATGAATTCGCCGCTACTTTTCTCCATCGCTAGCTGAAGGGCCCCGGCCTTGAACCCGGTCCGTTCTTCTCGCTGGATTACATTCACCAGGCCTGGAAACTTGGCCTCGAATTCCCGAGCGATCTTCGTCGTTCCATCGGTCGAGTCGTCTACTACGACTATCTCGAGTTTATCGCGTGGGTAATCGAGTTTCGTGCAAGCATCGAGGAGGCGCCTCGCGACTTGTTCCTCGTTAAAGAGTGGGAGGTGAACCGAAACTCTTGGCCATGAACTGAGGGTTGCGGGATCCGCCACTTTTCTCCTTCCCCTTATCGACAGAAGGGTTAGAACCCAGATGTTAAAGGCATAAATCGAAATTAGGCCCGTGACCATCGCAACCAAGAACAGCACTAACTGCTGGAGGTTGGTTAGGTTCGCGGGAAACCAAGACATGAGTCGACTTCCGAGTGACGGAACGATTCGTAGCGTAGCTTCATCGTGTATAAGGCTTTCCAGAATATTGAACTGGTGAAACTTGTGGGATCAGAGAGAGACGGATCATGGAATAGTCGAAGGTTCAGCGTTAGGATGTTTTCATCCGAGTATCCTCCTTGCTGGGGCGGCGTGGGCAAACACGTACAGAACCTTTGCAGAAGGTTGCATCCTAACGTCAGCCTGCGGCTGGTTACCGCCACTTATGGGCGGCCTGTTGAACAATTCGAAATCAACAACCTCGCGCGCCTTCGGGCAAGGAATTTCCCCTTGCTGCTCGCTCAGTATCTTTCAGGTCTCAGGCTCGTACGATTGAAAGATGACGAATTAATCCACATCCATGTGCCACATGCCTTTCTGCCGCGAGGCGGGAGGCGAATTGTTTCCACTTTCCATGTCGTTTGGGCTGAATATTCGGATGCCTTGCGCCGTCAACGACCAATTTCAGTATTTGATTTGCAGCTGGCAGGGACGAATCAAATGCTAATCAAGGTTGAGAGGAAACTGGCTATCATTTCGAATGCAGTGATTGCGGTCTCACAAAGCGTCAAGCACGAACTCGTTTCTAGGTATGACCTTGATCCGGATAAGGTGCATGTTATACATAATGGAGTGAACGTAGAAGATTATCAGCCTTCACGGGACCGCCAGAATATTTTCTTGTACATTGGTCGGCAGACGGCGCACAAGGGATTGCCTTACCTTCTGCAGGCATTTGCGAAATTCGCGCGCAGCCACCGAAAATATGAGTTAGTGATTGTGGGCGAACGCTTGGAGGGCGGAGTCGACCCCTCGCTCATACACCTGTCCAAGGAACTCGGTATTCATGAAAGGGTCAAGTTTACCGGCAGACTTCCTGAAAGGGGCACTATTGAAATCCTCGGCCGGGCGAGGTGTCTGGTTCTACCATCCTTGGCTGAAGCCTTCGGTATGACTGTGTTGGAGGCGATGGCTTCAGAGACGCCGGTAATCGCCACTCGTGTCGGTGGAATACCGGAAGTCGTGCGCAATGGCCGCAACGGCTTACTCGTTCCTCCAGCTGATCCTGACTCGTTGTCGGAGTCAATGGAACGTGTCGCCTCTGATTCGCGCCTCCGGCGGAAGCTCGCAGAAGAGGGCAGGAGAAGTTGCAAGCGGTTCACCTGGGATGAAATGGCGAAAAGGACTATTCAGGTGTACAGGGAAGCTCTTTCTTGAGTAATCATTTCGTTACCGTTGACTTGATGGTCACCGTTTCCGCAGCCCTCTTAGCCATTAGCCTCTCCATGAAGCATTTGGGGCAGGAAACCAGGGGGCGCCGCCCCTTCGACTTTGCTTGGATTAATTGAAAACTGCATTTGGGGCATCGTTTCTCCAAGAGCGTTAGTGCCCCGAACTGCGGTAATGGTAATCCGTATGTGCAGTTCTTCGTCCATTTGCCGGCGCAGCCGATGAAACGTTTCTTCGTCTTCGGGTTTCTTACAACTTTCAGGGTCGACCCGCACTGCGGGCATGGGACGAAGAGTGTTGTTGAAGCTTGCCACCTATCACCGATTATTGCGGTGAGCTCTTTGCCCACTTCCTGCTGCTTCGCCTTCAGGTCTTCGATTACTGGCTTCAAGTAGGCTACAGTTTCTAGGACCACGTTTTCGCGGGTTTGTTTTCCATGTTCGATTTGCTCCATCTTGGTTTCAAGTTCGCGGGTGAAGGTGACGTCGATGACTTTGGGGCAATATTTCATCAGAATCTCTGTCACTCGAAATGCTAGTGGGGTCGCACTCATCCGCTGCTCCTTCACGTAGCCGCGCTTGTAGAGGGTTTCAATTATGTCGGCCCGGGTCGCCTTTGTTCCAATTTCCGCGTCCTCCATCGCTTTCAGTAGACTGCTCGGGTTGTAGCGGGGCGGAGGTTGAGTGTACTTTTCCTCTAAGAGAGCGCGGCCATTGTGACCTGCTGTCCTTCCCTCAAGGGGGGCAGGATGATTTCTTGGAATTTCGCGTAAGGCCCGTAGAGAGCGACCCATCCCTTCTCCAGGGTTCTTGAGCCCCGTAGGAAGAACGTATGTTTCCCGACCTTGACCGTGGCCTTGTCACTCTGTTTTGTCGCGGTTCTGCCGAAGGTGGCAAGAAAGCGCCTTACGACCAAATCGAAGAGCTTCTGTCCCCGAGAGTCAAGTTCACCTCGTGGAACAGCCCCGGTTGGGTATACAGCTGGATGCGCCGGATCACCCTTCTTTCCATCGTTGGGGCGCAAGCTCCCCGAAGCCAGAAGGCTTGACGAATCAGAACGATAAGCGCCGATCTGGCTGAGTCCTTTCAGGATCTCTTCGTAGTTAATCGAGGGAGGAAGCTTTTGACTGGAGGTTCGCGGGTAGGAGATTAATTGGTCCAAGTAGAGGCGTTCCGCGATGCTGAGCGCGGTTCGAGGAGTGTAGCCAAAATGCCTGTACGCTTCGCTTTGAAGTGTGGAGAGGTCAAATGGAGTGGGGGGCGACAATTGGTACGTTTTGGATTCAAGTTTCTCAATGAGCCCTTTCTTCCCTGCACAGTCCCTAATCGCCTGCTCAGCTTGCGCTTTCGTCTCCAACCGCTCGAACTCGTACTCAGCTTCGATGACCTTGCCGTCAATATCGACTCGCGCTGCCAAAGCCCAGTACGGCAGTGGGACGAAGGTTTCGATTTCCCGTTCCCTGTCGACGACAAAGCGCAGCGTTGGCCCCTGCACTCGTCCGGTGCTTAGGGTTGAGTACCGGTTGCCTGCTTTCAGGGCAGACTGCGTGAGTGCACGAGACAAATTGATCCCATAAAGCCAATCGACCTCATGCCGACACATCCCCGCAAAAACGAGCGGAAAATCAAGCTCAGGTAACACATTAGCGTACGAGTCACGTAATTCCTTGACAGTGAGGGTTGAAAATTTCATTCGTTGCGCCTTCTTGTCCGCCCCGTCACAAGCGTACTTGAGTATCGTGTACCCGATTAGCGAACCTTCAACATCGTAATCGCAGGCATTGATGAAACGGTCGGCCTCTTTGGATACTATCGAAATTGACTGGATCCATTTCTCCTGCCTTCCTTGGCCGCGTTCCGCCAGATACTTGGGCTTCCAAGCAAGATCCCAGACGGGATATTGCGAACGTACCTCGGTCCCCTTAGCTGATACTGCGTATAGGTGGCCAAGCGCTGAGCAAACGAGTATTCGCCCACCGTCCTTCTGAACCTCGAAAAACGGAACGCCCCCTACGCTAATCTTCTTCGGACCCTGCTCGCTACTGAGAGCTTCCGCCACGTGGAGCGCTGCGTCCGGTTTCTCAGTAACGATGAGAGTTGTTGCCACTTAGGCAACGCCTCCTTTCCCGAGAAGGTATTGAATAACAGATTTCACGGCTCTGCCGGTTTCTTCTCTCTTCTCCAGTTGAGCAAAGTATTCTTCTTTAGTCAAATTACCGCCGTAGGATTTGTTCCATGCCAAGTACGCGTTTTCGAGGTTAGCGTGGGCTGCGTCGTGGAGAGCGCAGAATTCCGATGGAGCTTGCCTTGGCCTTTCGCAGAGCGGGCAATGATCGGCCATGCTGTTAACCGTCGTGTTTCGATTTTCGCTTAACCGAAATAGAGCGCTTTAGGCCTTATTGGCAAGGCCTAGTCTATCCGACTCTTACCGAGGCTTCCTTGGCCGCCTTACAGTTCGGCTGAAGGCCCAAGCGACTATTACCATGGCAGCGGTGGCGAGGACTTGGGATAGAGAATATTGCCAAAGCGGGTTTATCGTCATAACGGGCGTTTGTGTGTTTAGTAGTGATAGGCCGAGACCTTGAATCTGAGGAATACTGTGGCCGAGCTTGCTTACCTTAGCCCAAAACCAAACCGAACCTAGAAGGTACGGAATGTAGAGAACACAGACAAAGGTCATGACTGAAAACGCGATTGCTCGAAGCCAGCGTGCGTTGGTGAGCGGGTCAATTTCAGGACCGGCTCGCCGAGGAAATATCCTCGTCAACACCTCATACCAAGCGACCAAGGCGACCAAAAAGACTCCCAGAATCGGCAACCACAGAATCGGCATCGCAAATGTGAGGCCGCCGACCCCCAGGTTCTGTGTCTTGACTTCGAAATTGTATGAGGTGATGTAGAACATGAAGAACCAGTCCAAGGCGGCGATGAGCGCCGAAATTCCGACTACCGATATCGACTTTGCGCGGTTTGTACTCCAGGCCATGAACAGACTTCCTTAACGACTGTCCCTGTGTTGCGGTTTTTGTACCGTAACGTAGTGCTGCTATAAAGAATATCTTAATCGAACCGTATACTAGCGAGAAGAGTTGGATTGAGTTTGGGCAACCGTGCGAAGCTCGAGGTCGTGGGGCGGGGAACATGGCTCGACATGGTTGCTCAGCGTGTCCTCCAACGCGAAGAAAAGCTTGGTAGGAAAAGCGATGTCTTGAGAACGGAAAGCGGCCTGGGAGCTTCAGGGATTCCTCACATCGGCAGTCTAGGGGACGTGATTCGGGCGTATGGAGTCAAACTCGCCCTCGATACCCAGGGAGGGAAAGCGGAATTCATCGCGTACTCCGACGACTTGGACGGTCTAAGAAAGGTTCCTTCGGGCATGCCTGATTCGCTCAAGAAGTATCTAGGGCACCCAGTGTCAGCCATCCCGGACCCATACAATTGCCATGAAAGTTACGGTACGCACATGAACTCCCTTTTGAGGGAAGCAATGGACCAGTGCACCGTTGAGTACGTTTTCCATTCAGCGACAGAAGATTACAGAAAAGGGCGGTTCACAACTCAGATTCGAAAAATCCTACTAGAAGCCGACCGAGTCGGCAAGATTGTGAAAGAGGAAGTGGGGCAGGAGAAGTATACCACGGTCCTACCGTACTTCCCTATTTGTGGTTCCTGTGGAAGGATCTATACAACCCGTAGCCTAGAGTTCGAATCAAGAACCGACAAGGTTCTGTACGCCTGCGAAGGCGGGTCCGAAATTAAAGGGCAAACGCTTGAGGGATGCGGTTACAAGGGCGAAATAGACTTCAAGGAAGGCCGCGGAAAGGTCCCATGGAAAGCCGAGTTCGCCGTTCGCTGGGACGCATTGAAGATAAACTTCGAGGCGCACGGCAAAGAACTCACGGACTCAGTTCGCGTCAATGACAGAGTCTGCGAAGAAATCTTAGGCTCTCCTCCGCCGTACCACGTCCGTTACGAACTCTTCCTCGACAAAGGCGGGAAGAAAATCTCTAAATCGAAATCAGCAGTTGATGTCATCACGCCGCAGACTTGGTTCAAGTACGCTCCTCCAACATCGCTCAATTTGCTGATGTTCAAGCGCATCACTGGCGCTCGTAGCGTCGGAGTCGAAGACATACCCACCTACGCCAATGAACTCGATTATCTTGAACAGGTTTACTTCAACATCAAGAAGCCCAGCGATGAGAAGGAGCTCACGAAACTCAGAGGCCTGTTCGAATACTCATGGTTCCTGAAGCCGCCCTCCGCCCCCGGCACACACGTGCCTTACAACCTACTAGTGTACTTGGTCACGGTAGCGCCGCCTGACAAGAGAAGGGAATACGTAGAATCGAAGCTTCGAGAATACGGCTACTTGAAAACACAACCATTGCCCGATTTCCAGCGAAGGCTAGACTATGCGGTGAATTGGGCGAAGGACTTCACCGAGATACCTGAAACACGAATCACAATCCCCGGTCCTCAGAAGCTGGGGATTGAGGATCTCATCTTAGTCGTCAAGTCGGAGACCGACGAAAGGATTATTCAAAATTCGATATTCAATATCGCGAAGAAATACTCCCTTGACCCACCGGAGTTCTTTAGATTACTCTACACGATTCTATTGGGTTCCCCGAAAGGACCGAGACTGGGCCCATACATCAAAGCGATGGGAAGCGAAAACGTCGCACGCGCCCTAGAGAGAGCAATCGAAAACTCTACACACACTTGACCCTGCACGCTCCCAACAATTCTTTAACCACAATCCGCAATCAGACCCCAGGGCCCGTAGTCTAGTCCGGATTAGGACGCTGAGAGATGCCTAACAGATTTCGCGAACGCCTGCGGAGCCGGAGGTCGAGGGTTCAAATCCCTCCGGGCCCGCCATTTTTGCGATTCGCGATAAATTCAGGACTCCGGCGTTGTATGATTGGCCCGCCATGAGCATTCGCGCGAACAGATTCAATTAGAATCCGCCAGATTTTTTTGGAGATTTCGAGTCCTGAAAATTTTGTCCACTCTTCCTAGTATGTTTGGGAGTAATACTTTCGACAGGTTGGAAATCATACGATTACCTTTATTCTCAGCCCGTTCATTCACAACCCGTAGTGTGGGTAAATGAGCAAGTCGGACGGCCTCGAGGAAATCATGTCCCTCGGGTCATACCAGAAGAGAATGTCTAGATTCAAGAAACTAATGAGCCTCCTGCTCTAGACACAGGAACACCTCCAGAGCTCCGTTATACCCCCCACCCTAAACCCCGAACATACGCACCGTCATTTCTTGAATCACTAAACCCGATTCACAGCTATGGCCGCGCAAGGCAGCTTCAGACCTGAATCTACGTGTATGGTTACTGAGGAATAGAACGTGAAGGGAGGCCCGAAAAAAGCGGGCTGTTAAGTTCGCATGGGTCGCATGGTGTTTTGACCAGGTTTTCGGCCTAAGTCAAAGCGTTTCTCGGAATTCCGCCTGACCCTGATCTTAGGAATCGGGGAGTGTCGTTCGTGCCGGGACTTTCGGAGTTTGGGAACGAACCTTCCCAGCCTTGGTCAATGATCCGTGAGTTGGTAACTCTCACACCTCCGCTCTTCAGCAGCAAAGAGGAATATCATCGTATATAGTCTTTTCACGCTTAGCTTCCTGTGGGCAAGAAACCTGCCGCGTGGACTATTGTGCCTCGGGATTCTACTTAGGAAGGTTTGGTTGCGCCAGTCTGCGACGATTCCGGCAACCCTTATATTCGCTCCACCCGAGCGGTTTTGGAAATAGGTGTTACTTTGAGTCGTTGTTCCGGTTTTATCTGTGTGAGCCCAGCGAATTGGACTTGTTCTGAATGCGGCCATGCGTATTGTTTCTTTCATGCAACAACCCACGGCCACGAGCAACGGTTCGCACCTGAACAGGTTATCGCAGTAGGCTCGTAAGCTCGCATAATCGCCCTAGGCTAGGGCGAGTTGGTTTTCGAAAAAGTAGCGCGTCGCGCCAAGAGTCTGGACCTCTAGTGGCCTAACGTTTACTACGAGTGGAAAGTTAGCTACGACATCACCGATCATCAGGCAGCGGTGCGGCGGTAGGTCGCGCACAATCATTCTTATCGTGTCTGCGTCGACCTTCGCGACTTTCGATACGATCTCCAAGTCGTGTTCGTTGCTGAAGTTGAAGAGAAAGATGTTGTCGGCTTGGCGGTATATGCTGGCCTGAATCGTGTCAGGCTGGTTGGTGACGAAGGTGGTGAATAAGCCTAGGTGACGCATCCGTGTGACCACATCGTCCCAGTAGGTCTCCCGGAGGTAAAGGTGGGCTTCTTCAGCGAATAGGAACAATGCCCTCAGCTTCTGAGCGGATAGGAGGTCCGTGAATTTGCTGATGAGCAGTTCGACTGTCATTCTGCGAAGCGCTGAGTACTGGTCTTTCAGGTTGACTATGAGCGCACAGCCGGTGGCATGATTCCTGAAGACCTCTTCCAGGTTGAGCGCCGTTCGTGGATCGTCTGTGAAGATGCCGGAGTCGTCGAGTGTGTTGAACCTAGCTTGGAGGGCGTCTTTAATGCTTTCATGGCAGTCGAAGTTCGCGATCGCTGCACCTAAGCCGCTCATCGTGAGTTGGTTCTGTTCCTCGAGCTCATGCCAAATGCGAGCGAATACGCGCGCTGAATTCTCAGGTAGTGACAGCGCGTAGATTAGCGTTCCGAGGAGCGTGCTCAGGCCGACTTCCCTTAAGCCGAACCTCAGGTTCAGGCCGGGAATCAGGGAGATTATCTTGGGTGAAAGGTGCATCTGCCGGCCGTCCGGCGTCTTTCCCAGATTTGCGTATTCTCCGTTAACGTCGAGGACGACGACGGGGGCACCTTCTTGTACGAGGCTGGTGACGAGAAGTTTGGTGAGGTGTGACTTACCCGTTCCCTTCCGCCCTGTGACAATGTTAAGGCGCCCGTCTAGCGTACCGAGGTCGGAGGATATGTGGAGGAATCGGCGCATGGAACCTAGCTCAAAGGGGTGTTTGGGGAGTGACTCGGTGAGGAATTTGGGCGGCATCACCTCGACCTGAGAGTGGTTTCTTGACGGCAGCCAAGAAACGTCTCGGCTTATTCGGCCCTCTTCGATTGCTCCGCTATCTTCCCTAGAAGTAACCTTGTATCTTTGAGAACGGTGATTTGGGAGGAGACTTTGAATGGGTCAACTTCGTCACCGGAAAGTGAGCCCTCCGATATGCCGTCCCTCAGCAGGTCTTCGAGAATGCCCGGGATGTTTGCGTATTGAATGTCGATTATCTGAACGATTAGCGAGCGTTCCTTGATTTTGTCGGTGATGAGTAGGTAGTCGCCCTTCTCCACTTCTTCTTCTGGGAAGCAGAGAAGCTGTATGTTGTCGCCTTCTTTGCGGAGGATTTTCAATGCCAGGCCTCCCAAGCGGTTCCGAATGGGCCGAAGAGCGACCGGCGCAAGGCCAGTTTCGGTAGCAGCTGTACCCCATAACGCGCAGCCGCAAAGGCTTGCATTGCTAACACGTCACTGGCTGTGAAAGTTGATAGGATGTGGGCCATCCTGAGGGTTTCAGGGTAGCCCTGGTCTACGATGTCCGTTCCAGCCAATTCGCGAAATCCTTTCATTGTTTCAGGCATCGAGATTTCACGATCCACGTCGATCCTGAAGGGGAATCCTGGCTTTGCAAGTTTTCCAACGAACACACGCCCGAGGAAACGTACCGGGTACGGGGGGAATTGATCGGTGACCTGTTCGTCAACTTCCAATATGCAGGGTTCCGACTGGTTCTCGAGAAGTTCAGTTAGCGACTGATTGTTGATTCGCAGTTTCGTTTTCTTCGAAATGGCGATTACAGCGCTTCCGGCCCGCCGGGCGGTTTCGAGGATTCGTTCGAGTTCCTTCGACGGATTGTCAGGTGTTCCCGCCGTTAGCGACCCGTCGAGCAGGATGAAGCCGCCGGCAATTGAGGAACTCGCGTTGAATTGCAGCCAGCGTTCGACAAGGTTCCGTATTCGCTTGAGGAGGCTGTCGACGTTTGGCTCGCCGGTGAATGGTGGTAGCCCTAGTCCCGCGAAGTCCTGTGAAATGGCGAGGTTGTTGTAGCCGATTGAGAAGACCAGGGGCCCATACCTCACATACCTGTAGCGTTTTTGCTCAAGTAAGACAAGCGCGCCCCTTACAGCGCAAAGCGCACCGTCGGCCATCTCACCAAGCTTGATGGTGGAGGTATCGACCGCCACAACTGGCCGACTAGATGGGATTGGTTCTAGTCGAACAAGACGCTCGTCGTCGAATCCGTTCAATTCCAGCATCGAGGCTTCGGCACCGTCGTACTCCGTACCTGTTGGGTCGGGCGACAGGACGGGGTTGGTGTAGATGAGGTTGCCCCGTATGCCTTCGATTGAGTGCCGACAAAATTCGACGAAACGCTCAGGTATGACTCCGCTGAGCGAGTCTTCCGCGTAGAGAAAATTACTTATCCTCTGTTGTGCATTTGACGTTGGGTGGGTGCGGCGGTTCGTTTCACTCTCGCCCCCTTTGCGGTGGGATTCCCCCGAATCTCCCGCAGCCGCCGCACCACTCAGTTATGAGTGACGGCATGAGCTTGCAAGACACCCCGCTACTGTGAGGTACCTCCTTTTTGGGAGACGCCGGATGGAGAGTTCTCCAGCTCCATCAATCCTTTCAAGGTGATTCGATATTTCCCCCTCTCCGCCCGATCGATAAGTCCGGCCTTCTGAAGTTCGACTATCACGTTTCTAATCGTCTTGGGCGCTTTGCCCACTCCGGTGGCGATTTCCTCGATGCTAAGCGAGTCGGCGTCACGTTTACCCATCTTGCTCGCTAGGTGAGCCATGAACAGAACAATCGCAATTGCTCTCTCGGCCGGAAGATCCCGCTTAGCCAGGAGTAACTGACCTGTATTAGTCATCTTGGCGAATTCCGAAATCTTGTCGGCCAAACCGGCCAGGTCAGGGACGTACACCAACTTCCTCGCCAGGTCGTACGCCGGAACTGCTTGGGACAGGAATTGAAGAATCTGCGGAACAATTTCCTGGACGGAACCACTTCCTTCGTAACGCATACCGTTTACTTCAATCTGGACCCTAACTTGCATGGTTTCGGCTTGTGTCATGGCTTGCAGCTCGCTATGATTTCTCCTTCAATTTGGGAAGGACTTGTGTTCGGAAAAGATGTAGACCCAGGGTTGTGGCCCTATACTCACCTTTACCCTTCCTCTCGGCCAAGCTTTCGCCGCAGAGTTCACTCAACCGGCCTGCAACGGTACCAGCAGTCTTCTTGCTTGAGGCGATCAAATCCTGCGGATTGAACGAAATCTTTGTCCGACTTCCCGAGCATTTGCGCGATTCGCGCTTTTGCTAGGTGAAGGAGCATGAGTTCGCGGTCCGCCAGGTTGTCGACAGGGACGGTGACAACGACACCCTCCGGAGTTACCGCAAGAACGCCCTCGCAAGCCTTGGCTAGGTCGCTTAGATCAACTGATAACGCCAAGTGGGACGCGAGCTCGAGTTCAGGGACCGCTTTCATTAGAAATGCAAAGACTTCTTTTGCCACTTGCTCGGGCGGGCCGGTGACTTTTTTCTCAAGGGTTCCGTACTTGATGGTTACCTCTAGAGGTAGTCCTATCCTAGTGAGCTGTTGTTGGCCTTCAGACAAGTACTTTCACTTCACATTCACTCCTACACTGTATAAAAGCTTTGAAGTGCGGAGTGAACCTGCTAGGTGTTACTCTTCCTAAGTTTGTGTCTGTGTGCGAAGTCGAGCAAGATGATGCTAGAATTGATGGTTCTGCTAGGTGTTACTCACCTTCGACTCTGACAAAATCTGATGTGCTCAGGCTCTCTTTTCGAACATCTTAAAGCTAAACTGTGCGCCATAGGTGTCTAGGCTTGGACTATAACGTACTGAAGCTACGAATCCTCCGGTTACTCTCGAAGACTGGGCCAGTGGATAGTGGCTCCCTTGCAAGCACGATCGGGGAGACGAAGGAAACCGCTATGGATATTCACGCGTTGAGGATGGCGTTGATGCGTTACTACAAGCAGGGACTGTTGAAGCGTGAAAGGGCGGGCGGGATGTTCACGTACGCACTTACTGAACGGGGCATTCAACGGCTACGTTGGCTTGAGGAGCAAACCTTGAAATCGAAACCACAGAGGACTAGTTAGTACTAATAGCATAATTAGTCTTTTTCGTACTAAAAGTCATATTAGGCTGGCGCCGCTGAGGGCCGGAGTTTGGGCAGCACCTCTTGGCCTATCCACTGCATCCCAGCGCCTGATAGTGAGTAGCGTCCTTGATCCGCGATGAGTTTCCCTTCTTTCCTCAATTCGCTAACACGCGCGCGGACCACGTTATCCTTCACTGCCTTCCAACTCGTTCCAAGTAATTCAATTAACTTAGCATCTTCGAGGGGCGAGGAATTACTGCTGTAAAGAATCAGGCCGATCGCTTCCTTCGCGGAAATCCGATCGAACTGTATCGTGAAATGCAACTTACCTTCAGGCGTTGTTTCAAGAATTCCCGCAAGCTCCTCCCCTGGAACAACTGATTCAAGCGATTGATCGCCACCAGCCTGCTGGGAAACAGCCGACATGGTTGGTTGGGATCTCAAGAGTTCCTCAAACTTGCCCTGAACGTATTCAAAATCCCCTTCCAGTTCGACCTCAAAGTTGCCCCGCCGAATCTTGAACCTCAGTCTACGCTCTGACACCAGTGCCGCCTGAGAGAGGAGTGGCTGGGATGGGTATAAAAAAGGAAAGCGGAGGTACGGTTACCCTCGTATCTTAGTACACTACTTCGTACTCTTGCCATGTTGGGTATGGGTAGTATCCGTACCACGGGTTGTAGGCGTAGACGTAGCTAGGCATCCAAACTCTTTGCTTCGCCATCGCGTCTTCACCTCCTTTCCTATTCCATTTCGTTGGTAGGGGTCTGAGCCTATGGATTCATTCCACGGGCTCAAACGAATAGTTCTCGGCTAAACCATTTAGTGATTGTTGGAATATGACACACGTCATTCTACTTGGTGGAAATCTTGCCGATACCCTTGCCAGGGCTTGTTCCTGGAACCCACAAAGCATTTTATTGCATCGCAGCGGCAGTATTGTGCATGTCCATTGTGACTGAAGGAAAGTTGGGCGCGGTCATCGTCTTCGCGCTATTCGCTGGAATTGTGCTCGGCTTGTTCGTGGGTTACATGATGTGGGTTCTCCGAATATTCGGATGCATTATCTCAGTACCGTGTTAGGCAGTGTTTGGTTGATTCGCACGCTAGCGAACTAGGCTATCGGCGCACAGTAGACGAAGTTGCCTTTGCTTCTCCGAGGGTAATTCTACTTCGTACTCTTGCCATGTTGTTTGTTCTATTTTGACACAGCGCACTATGAGGCCCTTGTTTTCGTATCCGGTGGAACAACACGAGACTTATCCATCCCCTCAAGGTCGTGACTTGGACGGTAAAGGTCATGTCACTAGTTCTCAAGAGCATCGAGGGTTCGCTTGGGATAATTACCCTTAACAATCCAGAAAAGCGCAACTGCCTCAGTGCAGCTCTCATAGGCAAATTCTGCACAGTACTCGACGAGTTCGAGAAAGCAGGTGTTCGTGTTGTCATCTTACGGGGTGCGCCGGGGGTTAAAGTTTGGTGCTCAGGCTTCGACGTAAATGAACTCTCGCAGCCTGGCCGAGATCCCCTGCCCTATGCCGGGACCTTCGGCCTTCTGTTGCGTCGTGTTCAGAACTACCCGGGACCAGTCATTGCAATGATCGAAGGCAGTGTCTGGGGTGGAGGCTGCGACCTAGCCCTCACATGTGATATAGTAGTCGGGTCCGAGACCGCCTCCTTCACGGTGACGCCTGCAAAGATAGGAATCCCATACACTGCATCAGGTATGATTCATTTCATCAATATCCTTGGATTGAACAAGGCGAAAGAGATGTTCTTCACGGCCTCGCCAGTGAATGCACATGACGCTCTCAATGTGGGGTTCCTGAACCATCTCGTTCCGGCCTCCGACCTGGAACGCTTCACACGCGAACTAGCCAAGAGAATTATTGAGAACGCTCCGCTCGCCGTCAAAGTGTTCAAAGAGCAGTTCACTTTGCTGTCCAAGGGCCATTCGATCGACGCCGAAACCGGCGAGAGAATCCAATCTCTTCGGCGCATCGTGTACGACAGTGAAGATTACGGAGAAGGCATACAGGCTTTTCACGAAAAACGTTCTCCTCGTTTCAAGGGCAAGTAATTCGGCCGGTTGCCGAAACGGAACTAGGTTCTTGGGGCGTTAGAGTATCAGAAGGATTCCGGCTATGACGGCAAGAAGCGCGCCGACTGCGAACCCTCCTCCGATGAGGAGACTGATGATTGCTGTTGGGAAAATCAGGAATGCGGACATCACCCTGTAACCAAGCAGAATCAAGATGAGCGCCCCCAGCAGCACTATGCCGAGTATGACGCCAAGAATGAAAGCAAGAGACCCGAGAAATGCAATCCAGGGAAGATAGCTACTCCAAACCGCGAAGAACGTCGGGGATAGAAACGCGGCGCCGTTGATAGATATTAGAGCTGCTGCGATGCCAACCAGAACTACAGGCACCCACCATGATCTCAAAAAGTTGGGCGAAAAGAATGGGCCGAACCAGCCGGGTTGTGCTGGCGCCGGATATGCGTTTACCATGACAGGAGCCATTTGCGGAGAAGGAATCGTGTGTAAGCAGTTGGGACATAAACTCAGAGCGCCGTATGGTTTGCTGCACGACGCGCATGTTCCGCGCCCACAACGGCTGCAAACTGCCACAGCCGGTAGGTTTGGATGGTAAAAGCACGTGTACGAGCTCATGGAAATTAGCCCATTATCAGCCCTCTGTACATTCTCCGTTGATTCTTGATTCTTCGATACAGGTTAGTGTCAATTTTGATGCGTCTCAGCGGCGAAGAATTCAACCATCTCGAACAGCTTTCCGCACAACCCGAACATGCTCACTCACGGCCAGGTTACTGTGATAATTCAAAGGCAACCCTCAAATAATCGCTGGGTATCGAAGCGCCGAAAATCCCTGGTGCTGAGTTAATGGATAAGGCGATTGTTGCAGCTGGAGTTTTCTTAATTCTAGGCGGCCTCACAGGGCTGATCTACGGTGCCGGCATCAACCTTCAAGGAATGTTGGCGCGAGGGGCCACGGATTACTCATTCGTCACAGCATACATTACAGAATGGGCAATGGTATTGATTGCTGGTTTGGCATTGTTGGTATCCGGCGCTCGAAGGAAATAATGCGAACAGATCAAAGCATTCTTTGAACGCCCTACCTTCATACAAGCGGCGGACCTCGCCGAGCTACGGAGAATTCTCCAGGTCAAGTCTTGAATGAGTTACCCAAGAATTCACGAAGCGATGCTGCATCGCCTTCTTATACCGCGAAACCGCTTGTAGCATTGATGTAAAATGGCAAAGATGGAAGTCAGAACCCTCAACACGCCCGACGAGACGAGAAAGTTTGAGAAAGGCAAACTTGACCTCGTAAGGATCGGAGGCGCGACGGTTGGCCGAGCCGAATTTCAGCCCGGGTGGCGATGGTCCACTTCCCTCAAAGAAACAGCGAAGACTAACAGCTGCCAAGCCCCACATTTTCAATACCACGTAGCAGGAACGTTGCACGTCGTAATGGATGACGGCACAGAGAAAGACTGCAAACCAGGCGACATCTCGCTCCTCCCTCCGGGGCACGATGCTTGGGTTGTCGGAAACGAACCCGCGGTCGTTGTTGATTTTCAAGGCATGGTCGACTACGCTAAACAATCAGCAAAAAAGTAAGATCATTATTTCTTCGCCTGATATCGCCCCCACATCCTCCTTTTTTTGCTGACGCCGCTTCAAGGAGCGGTTTCGTAATGTCTTTCAATCCCTAGACCATAGCGCAGAGTTGCAATTAGAGATTAGGAGCGTTCCGAAAATGCGATCACCCCTACCTGACGTTCAGGTTCCCACCAACGTGCCCATCGCCATGCATCCCTTCTCTGATTACTTCAAAGGTTTCGAGAAGATCCCCGCCGTTAGGGACATATTCGGTGAGGAAACCGAGAAGGTTCTTTCCGAACTTAGGGTGGAGTTCTTCAGTTCCAAGTTTGGCTATATGGGTGTAAGCGACGAAGATGGGCATCTGATCGTTAGTGCATACTACCTTCGAAATGGTGACCCATTAAGCAAGTATCTGGATGTGGTGCATGAACTCGTGCACGTTAGGCAGTTCAGGGAGGGAAAGACGCTGTTCGATGAAAGCTTCGAATACCATGACCGCCCGACGGAGCTTGAAGCCTACAGGCACGCCATAAAGGAAGCCCGGAGGCTCGGGATGTCCGACGAAGAACTTTTCGAATACCTGAAGGTCGATTGGCTGGACGAAGAAGAGGTACGGAAGCTGGCCCGAAACCTTGGCGTAAGTCCGCCGAAACGTATTCGAGGGGAACGCGTAAGATAATCGCCCCAAAGCTCAGGGGAGGGATTGCTCATTGGTTTTGCCAATCAGCTATTTGCAGAAACTCGTGTACCTCTGTGAGATCTGCGGTTTCGGTTACGCCGACGAGACCTTGGCGAATAGCTGCGAGACTTTCTGCCGCACCCACAATAGCTGCTCCCTCCAAATAACGAAAAAAGCCGTTCTCCGACCTCAATGAGCCGCAGTGCAACTAGTCGAAGCCCTATAGCGCCGTTAGAGCGCCCTACTCAACCTTCTACCTTGCTCATGCGAGAGTCGACAACTTCTTTGTCTTGGTCCGGCAGTTCGTACCATTGAACCTTCTCGCCTACTTTCGCTCTGATCTTCCAGCGGAATGACTTTGGCGCGTTCTCTATTCGATTCCGGATGTCTTCAAGCCGCTTTTGCATAATGTCCACTGACGCTGACTCTAGGTCGTACTTGGGTAAGGCGTTGAGGATGTTCGCTATGTTGATAGTGAAGGTTTTGTAAATCCCCCAGTCGTCGCTGCAGAGTCCGGCGAGGTATGCTCCGTTGATTGTCTCCGGCTTGTCGGAATCGCCTACGTCATGGTCCCGAACCAGCGCCATAACGTCCCTGTACTCTCTTTCAGTAATCTCCACAACCTGAAGCTTTGTCGCGAGAAGATCGGCTAATGGTATTGTGGGATTATCAATGGTTAGCCGGTTCTTGAAATCGAACCGGTGGCACATTTCGAAAATCTCTAAGAAAACATCAACGCGCCTGCCGTTCTCGATATCATTGAATATCAACCGCTTATCCCCTTGGAGAGCGTTGAACCTATCCCGAGGAACATAACCAAGCTCTGCGAAGAGCTTCTTTATGTCACGTGATTGTTTCCGGAGGGCCATGAAATCTATGTCCGCATACTTTCGTCCCAGGGATCTGTGAGTGGCACTCGGGCAGTGAAATCGTATAGCCAAGCCTCCGAAGAGTCGAAGGACTATGGATTTCTTGGCTGCCGCGTCTACAACGCGCTGCGTTTCCTGAACTAGCCAAAGAACTTGTTCGGCGAGCAGGTCGGTGGGTCATCCGCCAGTGGGCGAAATCCGCCGAAGCATGTAGATGCATTGCCGAGACAATTCCATCAAGATTTACGCATTCCTCCATGGCCAAGGCCTTGCTTGCACGCCGAAGTGCGTTTCAGCACGCAGGCGTGGTTTCCTGCGTAGGCGGTCGACCTCTATCCATTATCTTTGAGCCTCAGACTCCAGCTATTCGAGCAGCCCTTTCAATGGAAGCTTCTTTAACGACATTCCCTGTTTTAGATCTAAGACTTAATTTTATTGATTTTCCAAAAATCAAATTCCATTTGAGGGTTACCTTCCTTTATTAGCTTGCCAATTATATCCACAAATTCTTTAGCGGTCTTTAGAGCATCTTCCGCTTCTTTTCTTTAACAAGGTATATCTGGCTCGTAGATAAAATGATGTCTTTTTCTTCTAATAAAATCATAATCGTTAATGACCTTTTTTAAACTTACTCCCCAATAGAGAAACTACAAACTTTACAATGGTCAGGTGTTTATCCTTAATCTAGGGCCTAACACCTTGGCTGAACATTAAGGCTAAGCCTGAACGCAGCATGGCATTATAAGCATAGTTGTAGGCACATTCTTCATCATCATCTATGTTTCTTTTGGCAGTTCTTAAATCCGTGTAAGCCCGTTTCATAAGATTTTTAATGGCTTTCCAATCCACAGGACATTTTTTTATTAACCCTTGCTTTAAAAGATTTTCTTTCGACTCTTTATAGATCATATTCTTTACCAATCACCATTATCTTTGGATTTTTTAATAGCTCCATTATGAAGCCACGTTTGGCCTTCTTCTTGACCCGATATTCTTCCAGGATAGATGGTTGGATTTATCTCCCTTTTGAGTCTTTTTTTTAACTCAGCAATCTTTTCATTCAGAAGAGAGGTGTCAGGGTTTCCTATTATGATCATAAGGTCTATATCGCTGCTACCTTTTTCCTTCTTCCCTGCATAAGAACCGTATATGAAAGCAACTCTTATTCCATGAATAGATGAAAGCGTGCTCCTCAAACTACCTTCCACTCCTACCGTTTTGAAAACAATCATTTTCAGTTCTTTAAATAGGGGATGTTTGGTATTCAAGGCATAATAAAGTAAGTTTCCGACCATTTGGGTATTAAATAAATTATCTTTTTGAAATTTTAGAGAGCTCTCTATTTCGTATGCTGCCAGCAGAGTAGCCTAATTGACGTTGCAGTTCTCTCAAATAATATTTTTTGGGACGGATTGGTAAAGAATAGAGCGAGCAAATCCTGTCTGATTTTTGATTTTGAAATGTATAAACTTTCTAACATCTATTGGACTCCTTTTTGAGTACAATTGTACTCAAAACAGAGTATGCCGTCAAGGGATAGATAGTAAAGTGGTTCATGGGTTCAACCTTCTCCAAAGGGTCAGGGACGGCGGGCCGGGACATAGGTTCTAAAGCATTTCCAAGATACTTCTTCAAATCTGCCGCTTCTTCGGAGATGGCCAAACGATTGACAGAAGAAGTTGTAATATTAAGGTAACGAGTGGTGTAGCACAAAATACCGGCTGTCTGTCCATGGTGATCTTTTGTCGGCTCAATAGCTTGAATAAGATGGCAATTTTAGGAGAATATATGGCAACACCACCAGCAACCTTGGCACCTATGTAGCCCATCTCCGTAACAGCTAACTGGCAAAAAACTTTGTTACTCTTACAACCTCTCTCGTTCTCCTCAACAACATCAGTTCCTTCTCATCTATTCCTTCTCTCCCAACCATTCTCTCAAAAACGCACGCTTCA
Source organism: Candidatus Bathyarchaeota archaeon (assembly GCA_963780265.1). Lineage (GTDB taxonomy): Archaea > Thermoproteota > Bathyarchaeia > 40CM-2-53-6 > 40CM-2-53-6 > FEN-987. Next base: position 1,631 of record CAWABQ010000022.1, on the reverse strand, counting down.
GCTTCCGTGATCAATATCTCAACAAACTCATAGGATGGGGCATTGGTGTAATATGGGCAATCTAAATCTCTTTTGGCTAAATGAGAGAAAGGAAATGGGTCGCCGAAACACAGATCATTCCTCTGGAGACAAAAATGTTTTCGAATCCCTGGGGATGCCGAACCACCTGTACGGCATACTTGGCTTTGAGACGGTCTGTGAAATATTTTAGACCGGGATCGATATCACTTGCCCTCAGTTTGGTTTCAACTAAAGCGTAGGGTCTCCGGCTTTCTGTGATGAGGAAGTCCACTTCCCTCTTTTCCCGGTCCCGAACATAATACAAGGCAAAATCCCCCAAACCCCAGTCGGTCCAGGCATCGCAGAGTCTATGCAGATGGATTGCCACAATATTTTCGAACTTCGCCCCCAGATCTTCAATGACTGAAAAATCGAAAAGATAGACTTTCTCTTCCCGCCGGAGTGTTCGGGCCAATCGACCTGCATAGGGACGAATTTTAAACAGATAATAAAGCCTCTCCAGCGCCCCCAACCATCCTTGGACAGTCGTAAAATTAACCCCTAAGTCTTCTTTAAGAGAATTGATGGATAGAGGAGATCCCACCCTTTCGGGAAGAAGGCTCGCCATCGTCTCCACCAAACCGATTTCCCGAATCCGAGTGAGGTCCCTCAGATCTTCTCGGAGCACTAATGTCTGGTGTGCACGGCGCCATCGCCGGAGCCGGGTTTCACTTCCGGAGAAGAGAGGTTCTGGAAAACCGGTCAAGGTTTCCAGATCACGAAGCGCTTTGGTTGCGCCAGCGGGGGGAATTCCGTGAGCAAGATTCTCCCAGAATTCTTTTGGGGTCAGGACCGTGACGCGGTCTTCCTTTAATATTTCTCCCAAAGAAAAGGGATGCAGGTGATAGAGATGATATCGTCCTAAAAGGGAGTCGCCTCCTCGCTGGTAGATGTCGAGACGTCCGCTGCCTGTGACCAGGATTTCAATATCTTTTCCCTTTGCGTCATAGAGGCCCTTAAGAAACCGTTTCCAGCGGGGGTATTTGTGAATCTCATCCAGACTGATCCGAGGCTTATGTTGTGAGGGAGAAGTAATGGTCCTTTGCCAGAAATCTTCTGGATGTTTAATGATGGCCTTCCGATGACTTTCGATATCCCAATTGAAATAGAAGGCATCCATGCCCACTTGAGCCAAAAGGTGCTTGGCCAGGGTCGTCTTCCCCACCTGCCGGGGCCCTGCGATAAAGGCCATTTTGGCCTCTTCTGATAGGAACCGTGTGACTTCCGCTGTCAGATACCGCATATGAATAATTTCCGTATGGCTATAAAATTGTCATGACAATTTTATAGCATTATATAATTTTATCATATCCATTTCAATAGCCTGACTCACCCTACAAAGGGAAATAACAAAATACCAAAGCAATTTACCAGGAGACATGTGAGAGATGGGACGTAGGTACTAAAACATTTAAGATACTTCTTCAAATCTGCCGCTTCTTCGGACTTACAGCCAACTGGCAAAATGTCTTCTTCGCATTCGCCACCTTTCTCTCCCTCGTGCCCGACCGTTAATATGAAGGGGACTTTATTGAAAATATTCACTTTTCAAATCTCGATTCGAGGTTATG
>CAWABQ010000021.1:0-12073 GCA_963780265.1 Candidatus Bathyarchaeota archaeon | reverse complement strand
CAAGATAATTGCGGCCGACACAAATAATTTTCACTGACGAAGATATAAGGTTAAAATTGGATTGTATATCCATGCCCCCCCCGAAGTCTCGGGGGGGCATGGATATACAATTATCGCTTAAGCGCCCGCAGTTTAATGTTTGTCAGGACCTTCTTGGTATAAAGGGGAAAATCGCCGTTCATTATCCACCCGAAATATCCCGGGTCAGCAGCAAGTACTTCCTCCACAGGACGGCCCTTATATTTACCGAAATTAAATACTTCGACATCTTTTTCATCATAGACGATCCTCCCGGCAAGATCCACATTCTTTGAAAGGGCAGAGAAGCCGGCAAGAAAATCCACATCATTTTCCAGGTTATCATACCTGTCAAGCTGCGCCTTCAGTACCTGGTAGGTGGCTATGGTATCTGCTTCAGCGCTGTGGGCCGCGTCCAGGGTACGGTCGCAATAGAACTTATAGGCTGCAACCAGGTTACGTTGTTCCATCTTATGAAAGATAACCTGGATATCGATGAATTTCCGTTTCATCATATCAAAATCCACCTCTGCCCGCAGAAACTCCTCCGCAAGAAGCGGGATATCAAACTTATTGGAATTATACCCTGCAAAATCGCACCCTTCAAATTCATTTGCCAGCGTACGGGCGATTTCTTTGAATGTGGGTGCATCCTTCACATCCTCGTTGGTAAGCCCGTGGATATGATAGCTTGATGTACCAAGCTGCATATTCAGCGATACAAATTACCGTGAATTATGAACGGACACAAATCTCCGCAAGCCTCGATCGATACGCGTTGAGGCCAACAGAGCCAGCGCTCGTAACAGGCCGCCTGGGAACTCCAACGGGACAATCGCTTGTTGGCCAACCAATCTCAGTTCAACTTAACGGCCTTCTGCTTGGAAACACTACGACTGTGACCAATGGAGCGTTCTACTTCATCCTAACAATCCCCGAGACAATGCGCAACGGAACCTACAATGCCACACTGAATTTTAACCCGTCAACTGGCCGGTACGCGGCATCAACATTCGTGCTACGGTTCAACGTGCTTACGGTTCCCAGCAGGATGGAACTCAAAGCAGACCGGGGTCTGGCATTCTCGGGAACGAACCTGACGCTCGGTGGGGGAATCACCTACACGAATGGAACGGCGGTCAACGGTGGCACATTACTGATTTACCTGGACAATGCTCTCTACGCAAATACTACTACAATCCGCAATGGCACTTTTCAGTATTCCATAGGGCTGCCAATCTGGGGTGGTTTTGGTTCGCATTCTCTGACGGTGAAATACGTTCCCGTCGACACTTCGGTCAACGGCTCACAATCCACAGTCCTCGTGTATGTCCTCAGCACACCACTGATTCTGTTCACTGCCGCTACTCTGGTCGGGGCATCAGTGATGTCTTTGGCTTGGCTTCGGCGCAGGGTTCCAATTTCACGTCTGCCTCCCTCCGCCGTGGCTGAAGCCGTTGTGATGGAAAGGCCGCGCCCAGTGTTCCCGACGGGCGAACGGTACGAAGAGTGGTTGGCTTTGATTCAAGCCGAAACGGAGAGTAGTGTGAAGGTGAGAAAGACCTACGCACTCGCGCAAACCTTGATCGACGCAAGGCTTGGTGAAGAGCGCCGAGGCAGCGAAACAGTCTCCGAGTATTACTTGCGCGTTACAGGGCGGCTCCCTCAGATCAGCGACTCATTGAAACGTCTCTCAGAACTCTTTGAACTAGCTGATTACAGCCAATTCCCAATCAGCCAAGCTCAGAGCGACTCTGCATTGGAGGCGTTAGGTGTCATTCAAAACGAAATCAGGGCTTGAAGTTAGCATGAAGCTTGTTCTCGTTCGGTTTGTCGCATTAGCTGGGATCTTCACGGTTCTAATCGCTACAGCTTTTGCTTACTATCTGCCTATCCAGGACCCATACCATCCTCTGAATACTAGTTGGAACGGCTGTAGCGAAATCTTCCAAATGTACGGAAACACGACTCTACTGAGCTCCTATGATGAGACAGTGCCGAGTGGATCATTATTAGCAATCATAGGGCCAAACTTAGACTTCACTACGCATGACGCTTCTATCATACACACATTCCTGGATGCCGGAGGAACCGTTCTCTTGGCGGATAACTTCGGGACGGGTAACTTGTTGTTAGAGGCCTTAGAGGTTAATGTTCGGATTTCTGGAAAGCAGCTAGCGGACTTATATTTCTACACAAGAAACTCCGTGTTTCCGATTGCGTATGATTTCACTCCAAGCCCGCTTACAGCCAACTTAACCGCGATCGTATTCAATCGTCCTTCGTACCTGTTGGCGGCGAATTCGAGCGTTACCACATTAGCCTCGTCCTCTCCATTCTCATTCATCGACTTGGGCCAAGGGCGTCCCGTGGCGAATGAAAGCGTAACCTCTTACCCAATAATCGCAACATCCACTGTTGGCAAAGGCTCGCTCATCGTCATTGCCGACCCGAACGTCTTCACAAACGAGATGCTCGGACTGTTCGACAACACATTGCTATTTCGCAACCTAATGAAAGGCCACAACCATCTCATCATCGATGTGGCACATCTTAGTAATGCGCCTCTCACATCATATCGAATTCAGCTGAAACAGGAATTCGACTCAACGCGAGGTTTCCTCTTCTTCAGCCAGACTGGAGCATATCTGCAGTGGGCTTCCCTAGTTGCTATGATTCTTGGTTTTTCATTGGAAATCGCTAGAAGAATGCGCAAAGTGAAGTGGGCCTCCCCGCCAAAGCGGAATCATGCTTAATACGTCATGAAATCGACTCAGACAGTGAATAGGGATGGATCAACACGAAGAGGTACCTGCTCAGGCACGCAATCTAATCGATAAACTGGTCTCGGAGTGCCAAAAGGTCGTCGTTGGGAAGGTTGATGTAATTGAGAGTCTGCTCGTAGCCCTATTTTCCGAGGGTCATATCCTCTTGGAAGGTGTCCCGGGAGTGGCGAAAACCACGCTCGGAAAAACATTTGCCGCCGCCCTTGGTCTCGAGTTCAGGAGAATTCAATGCACTCCAGACATAATGCCTGCAGACATCTTGGGAACTCAATCTTTGACCAGAGCAAAGGACGATTTAGATTAGAGAAAGGGCCTATTTTCTCTAACATGCTTCTTATCGACGAGATCAATAGGAACACGCCGAAGACCAACAGCGCCGTCTTGGAGGCCATGCAGGAGCGGCAGGTCACCATTGAGGGCGAGACGCAGGCCCTGCCGAACCCGTTCATGATCATAGCAACGCAAAGTCCAATCGACTTTCACGGAGTCTTTCCCCTCCCCGAGGTGCTCATCGATAGGTTTCTGCTAAGTCTGAAACTTGATTATCCTACTGTTGAAGAAGAAGTCGAGATAACAAATCGCATGTCCACTGGTGAGCCGAGAAAGATAGCTTCGGTCGCAACAAGCGAACAAGTGTCGTATCTGGTCGAACTGAGCAAGAAGGTGTACGTTGCACCTCATGTGCAAACGTATCTAGTTAGCCTCATCCAGAGGACCCGGGGAATAGAAACAATTTCCTTGGGGGCGAGCCCGCGAGCTTCGATCGCTTTAACGAAGGCGGCAAGAGCAAGAGCACTCATCAAAGGAAGAATGTACGTCCTGCCAGATGACGTGAAGGATCTTGCGCCAGCAGTACTAAGACACAGATTGGTGGCCTCATCTGGTCAGGATGTAACCAACGAAAGCATAATCGACGAAATCCTGAAAGAGATTCCAGTTCCTCACAAACCGTTCAATGGCGAATGAAGCAATTGGAACTCTCGTCGACCGGCCGCATTTTCCTTTGGCTAGGCGTTACCCTTTCCATATTCGGTGCAGTCTTCACAAACGCGGCCGCTGTGGGAAGCGCAATTGTTGTTTTTCTCTACCTGCTGTATGAAGGGCTGTCATTTCGTCGTATTGTCAACGCAGCTGCGGGTTCACTGGATACGGAAACTGTCCCTTCCGAACAGGAAACTAGGGCTATGAGGCCAGTAAGCTTTGCAACGATTCTAACGAATAGGTCGGAAATGAAACTTGACCTTCTAGATGCAAGGCGAATTCTACCGGTCGGCGTTTCGGAAAGACAATCCAACAAAACCACGCCATATATCCTCAATCCGCGGGGCCAACTGTCGCTGAGATGCGAAATAGAAGCGAAAAACATTGGAAACTTCGTTATTTCCGAGCTAAGACTTACGTTAGGCTCACGTCGAGCATTGTTTCTAGACCACATTTTGCTTCAGGATCAGTTTTGTTTGGTGGCAAAACCGACCGCGGTCAAAGTAACCCATCCCATTGATACAGATAGCCTCACCGACCTAGTCCATGATGAATCACGCCGAGGAACGGGAACGGACTTTGCCGGATTGAGACCGGCAACATACCTTGACAACTATCGGCAGGTTGACTGGAAGGCCGTAGCACGTTTCGGGAAATTGTTTACTCGAGAGTTCTACCTCGACGAGGAACCGGCTGTCATGTTGATGGTGGACGTATCATTGCTCGCGGGTGTTGCAGGTAGTCTAATCCTAGAAGGACTGCACGAGCTAATCTCAAACATCCGGGTCGCAAGTCCGCTGGGGCTCCTCCTATACGATTCCCGATCAATTGTTACCACGATTCTACCAAGGCGAGGGGTAAAGCATAAGGAGAAAATCATTCAGGCGCTTCTTCAAAACCACGGCACTGACCAGGCAAAGAAACATCATGTTCCACCTCAACTAGGCCACTCGAATGAGGTTCGTTCTCTTTCTAACCTAACTGCATACGAATCCGCGACAAAGCCGTATTTGAAGCGCCTGGGCTTGTTTGCTCGCACCATGCTTCCCTTCTACAGCTATGCAGAATCCAAACGGTCAGATCGTCTAAGGGAGCAGGGAAGTTATCTGGGATTCAAGATAATCGCCAGCCTGTCTGATCGCGTGTTGGTAGTCGCGATTGCGGACGGGGGCTCGAATGTGGAAGGACTAGTGGAGGGCGCCAAGTGTGCGGTCAACTCAAATCATGGGGTGGCTCTCGTACTCTTATCGGTCGATCAGGCTAATCTCATTGAAGTTTCAAAAATGACCTCTCATTTACGTCGGGTCACGATTGCAAGGTCAACTCCACGCAATCTGGTGCGAACGGTCAACGCTGAGATCCTTGAAATGGGGCACAAACGTAGCATCTAGGTTCTCTTCAAATCGAGCTACATCTCGAGATCCGTCAATGTTGTTTGTGGCGCTTGGCATATGTCCTCCAGGATAGGTAGATGTTGAAGGTCACATCCCCTAGGCTTGTCAGGGCGACTATGACTAGGTAGATTTGCAGGTAGTTCAGAACTGCGAATACGGCCATTAGTGCGTAGTGTATTTGTCCGAATTTCGTGAGTGGACCGCCTGGTGAAGATGGTTCGGTCGCTTTGTAGCCGTATGAGATTGCGTATGAATGTAGTAGAGTTCCACCTAAGGCCAGCAATCCCGCCCACAGAACCCACGGAGCGTGTGTCTGCCAGAACGTTGAAGTGGTTATTGCTGTGAACAATACAAGATCCTTAGCCCTATCTGTCACACTGTCAAGCCAATGGCCGTATTCACTCTTCAGATTTCTAAACCGTGCAATCTCACCATCGCAGAAATCCAGAATGAAGGCAACAAACCATATCACAACGCCTAGAATTCTAATCCCGTAGGAAGGGTAACCAAGCATCGCAGCTCCACAGAATCCAACTGCGGTAGAGATCAGCGTCACTTGGTTCGGGGTAATGGAAGTATGCGCAAGAATGTACGAGAGCCTAATCGAGGCCTTCGAAAAGCCCATGGCCATGTAGTTGGTATACCTTTGCTTCCCTGCCCGTGCACGGAATTCCTCAAAATGCAACTTGCTTCAGGCTCGTGAATTCATTAACCATATACATAATTTGCTGCGGTCTACGTTTGCTCGACTCCATTTGATGAACAAGCCTTAGCGAATTACCATCAACAATGCGTATTCTAGGAATCAAGGTCACGAACTGTAACCTCGGCCGTAAGTTCGTAATCTATTGGTTTTGTCTCTTCTATGATCTGCTTCGCTCGCTGTCCTACCGCCTTTAGATCCTCCCAAGTGTCAATCTCTAACCAGTGCGATTCCTCAACCCAAACAGGTTTGAGTATGCTGTGAGTGGCAAGATGGCCAATTGCCTTTGTATAGAAAACGTTGAGTTCTCCTTGTTGAATTAATGATTCAATTTCGTCTTTTAGCATCTTGGAGGTTGCCGGGGTGAACCTGCTGACGCCCACATACCTTCCATGTGCTGTTTCAGACGTAATGTATTCTCCGAACCCGCGTATTCGATCTTCTGCCATTATGATCTTTGTTTCCTCCTTGGGGATTGGTGTCGCCTTAGTGACCAGCACCCATGCTTCGTTTTGGCCAACGCAAGATAGCAGGCTTCCAAATGCTGATTGGGCCACCAGCACATCGCTGTTATGAATGACCACATCACCATCCAGAAATTCACGTGCGAGATAGAGTGAGTATATGTTATTTGTTTCTCGATATCTTGAGTTCTTGAGACAAGTTATCATGGTTTTGGAATTCCACTTTATGCCGGAGGAAAGGTCTCTTACTGTTTGCACGGCCCTTTCGTAATCCGGTCCGAGGATTAGGATTACATCGGAGAAGGACCCTACTGAGCTAGCTATTCGCAGAAGATGTGAAATTAATGGTCTTCCGCGTATGGGGATCAGAAGCTTTGGGATGGGGTTATCCATTGACCCACCGAGGCGAATTCCGGCTCCCGCTGCGGGAATTATCAATCGCATACGGCTCCCACCTGACCTGCGTGTTCTAAGTGGGGGACCAATATGAGTGAAGCGAGAGTTCTCAATCGCATTGCAATCCAATCATGTATAGACGGTGAACAGGCCGTTCGAGTAGACCGAGTTATATGCACTAGAATTAAGTCTCGAACTCAATTGCGCGAACGGGTAGTCTCCGTGCGAGTAGATTTCCCAGCTGGCGGCTGGGTAACTCAAAACGTAGTAGAAGGTCCCAACTTCCGTGTCGGATAAGTTTGAACGGTACACGTCAAAGTAGTAATTCCATCCAAATTCTCTCTCTGTCGAGTCGAAGGTAGAATTCGGGTGGGAGTGTTGGGCAAGAAATTGAACTGCCCGAATTGTCGAGGTGGGATACGTCTGGAACGCGTCTTGGCCATAATGAGCGGGAATATGTAATCCTAGGACAAGTGCTAGGGTTATGAGTGCGACTGCCTTTAGGGTCATTCGTCTGGACTCGAACAATTTCGAGACCCCGTAACATATCGGAAGGAGTGCGAAGGCGAAGATTCTCGTGAGGAATTCTCCAGCATATCCGGCTACTGCGACAGCAACGGTACCTCCCAGTCCTATTGTTAGGAAGAGCATCTGCAGTCTTCGCTTGTCCGGCACGGCCAGTAGGTAGATCGCGAATGCTGAGAAAAGGACGGGGGCATAGAGTCTCGCGAAATTGGCGTAGCTCATTTCGTATGTGGTCTGCGGGCTAAGCAGCGGGGAAATCACTCCTTCGAAAAGATTAGCTGGATTGATTGATGAAACCTCGAATAGGCCTGCAGAGAATGGTCCGAATGCGACGTACGCCCAAAATGAAGTGGTCATCAGAAGAAAGATAATTGCAGTAGAGAAATTTACCTGAGGATAAGCTTCGCCTAGTGGCCGAACGCCAACTCGCCGTATGATCAGCCTATCTACGATCTTTCCACCAAGCAGCACGCCGACCACCCCCGCGATTGTTAGGAAGGGGCTGAATGCGTGAGTAATGGTCATTGCTGCGAAAAACAACGTAAGCAACATCAGGTTGGCCTTTCGATTAGTGAAGGGCATCAAAACTAGGCCAGCAACTAGAACGTAGAACAGGAAACCATTCAATGAGCTGTAAATCAAGAGGCCTTGCGTATAGAAACCCAGCACGAATGTCAAGGACCCTAAGAGTGCCGCAATCTGAGCTACTCCAAATCGTCGGAATGACACGTAGCTGATTCCTAACAAGAGAAGGTTGTAGAACAATCCATAGGCCCTGATCACTGCTGTTGGATCTAGTTTCGTAACTATAACAATCGATGAGAATACTATTTCAGAGCCCGGGAAATTCAGGAAGATATGCTCTAGGGGGTTGAACACCCCAACCTTGGAAATGTATTCTGTCGCGACTGTTGCAAAGATGTCACGCGGATAAGGATCAATGAGATTACTTAGGGCGGGTACAATTGCGGTTAACGTTATCGCGGAGGCCCAAAGATACGGCAGGCTTCGGCATGTGATGGATGCAGCCAACAAAAGTACAGTTGCAAACAGCAAGATCCAGTATTGGGTGGGAAGAACTTTCACAAACCCGAATGGAACCTCGAGCGGTACGAGGGGGGTGGATGCTGTAGCCATGAAATATGTTGCTGCTGCCACAGTCAGGAGGAACAGTGGGGCTAAAGTCCTCTCTACGTACCTTTGCAAAGTCCTAGGACTCATCACGTATCAAGTTGTCCTCCTCATGGGTTCTTACTGAGGGCTTTGATGGATTACGTAATATGCTGGCCGTGGTGTTCCGGTGGACTGTACGTCGATAGAGTAATCATGAATCGCGCTCCATGTCGGGTTATTCGGATCATAGCTTGAATCCCAACCCCAACTTAACCAACCGATCAAGTTTGGGGTCTGCTCGAAGACCGAAACATACTCTCTGTAAATCGCTTCTTGCACGGCATCATCGGGAGTAGAGTAACCGAACTCCGTGATCTGAACAGGCTTTCCGAGCGCCGAAGCTTCCCGAGCAACGTCAAAAAGCCCTGTCTTGTACTTGTTCCAATTATTCCAGTAAATTGATTCGTTGGAGTTGTCGTCGATGTAGGCGTTAATCGAGAGGAAGTCCAAGGAGTTTATCATTGCTGAGTTCCATGCCCAGTCTCTGCTAAAGAGTGCTCCGATAAAACGGACAGTAACCGGCTTGGGGTCAACCCCTTTTACGGTCTGCGATAGCTGAACCATCAGGTTGATCCAGTTAGATTTTCTCCATGACTCCAGCGGCCAATACCATGGTTCATTCAACAGGGAGTAAGCCCAGATGTTTGGAAGACCTTTCAGCTGAGTTACCGTCCACTTCACCATAGCGACGTAACCCACTGCAATCTGCGTCTGGTTCATGAGGTTCATTCCAACCCCTACGTAGTTAGGGTTACTCCAAGCGTCCGACTCTCCAATCAGCGTATGGAAGTCTATCATCACGCTTAGCCCGTAGGTGTTAGCGATTCTAATCACTCGAGTCACGTTGTTGATGAATTGTTTGTCATAGACGCCTTGCGAGAGTTCAATTCGATACCAATACAATGAGATCACAATGGTGTTGATTCCGTTCTTCTCGAAGAGCGCGAAGTCATGCTGTAATCTGTCGTCCGGAGTCGTGTATTCGTGGTATAGGCTGAGATAGTTGACGCCGATGTGCTTTGGGGCTGTATTCATGCTAACAGCCGCAGCTACTATGATGCCAACGACAACCACTAGCACTAGCAAGGCTAGTATTATTGGTCTGATTCTGCTGCGCCTGGCCGCTTTTTTGCCCTTTGGCATATTCCATCGTTCTTTCTGGAAGAATGTTCAACGCGGCACTAATAGCTTAATCCCCGTAGGTTAGTTATGGAATGAGATCTTTGAGTCTCACGAATTCGGTATCATCTCTGATGTCGTTGATTAGGGAGTGAAGAAATTCGAACACAAATCCTTTTGCAATATCAATATGATTGTTGACGACGAAAGTTCCACCCACCTGTCCAGCCCAATCGAAATCCTTTCGTGCAAGCTGCAAACGTCCATCGAGTCCTATCGTGGCAGTGCTTAGAGTGTAGTCTGCAGTTACAGGTATCTCGACTATTCCGTTGATGTTCATAACCTTCGGGGGAGTCCCCGTCTTCACTCGGTAGCGCAGACCATGCGTAGGCTTGAAGACAGTTTTGCTCGAATCGTACTTGAAGCCTAGATCGTTGAGAACTCGGAGTGTAATTCTACTGTGCTTATAGTTCGGGGCACGGAAGCCTAACGGTTCCTCACCCAGAAACCTTGTTAGCTCGTTTTTTCCTTTCGCAAGTAATTCTCTCTGCTTATCATAGCTCGGCCACGGTAAGGGTAAAATGTATCCGAACTCGTTTCTTGTGTGTCCATATCCGTGCAGCGCAACTTCGTGCCCGGACTCGTGCGCCTGTTGAACCAGCTTCGCGTAGTCTACAGGTCCATCGGTTAGCCCTTCGGGTATCACAAATAAGGTCGCTGAGATTTTCTCCTTATCCAAGAAGCCAAGAAGTCTCTTCAAATCCGAGTATGCTAGGAAGGAGGGGTTTACGTCGTCGAATGTTAGTGCAGACTTCAATGTGCGGTTACCTCAGATAACCGATATTCCTGCGAGTTCGTCAATCGTTTCTCGAGTTTCCGCGATCTGCCCGTAGAGAAATTGATGACGAAGCCTAGCAGGACCGAAAATGTAACAGACATACTGAAGAGGAAACGCCCAACACATGCTAGAATACTGACTCCATCAAATATGTTTTTGAGCGCCTTGATTGGTTCATAGGAAACCAACCGCAGATAGTCAGACTCAGCAGCCAGAATTGATTGATCTCGCCCGTGAAGATTGAATAGAAGAGCTTTCGAGTTTCCCTGATAGTATGCCCGCCTGAACATGTAACTAAGTCGAAGCTTTTCGTAGTCGACCTTGTGGAAAATGATGGCTTTAGGGTTGTAGGCAGCTTCTTTGCCAAACGCCTCTCTGCTTCGCAAGCCGAGGTCCGCCTCCTCAGCCTGTAAGAGAGAAGAGTCACGCATACCAAGGGAAGGGTTGAACATCCCTACTTTAACCAAAGCGTGTCGCATGCACGACATGTTGGATCCAAAGCCACTCCTTACGAAGTGTTCATAATCCCTCTCCAAATTCCCAGTCGCTCCGACAAGCCAGTAAAAGGTGGGTGTCAACCATCTGGGTTGGTGTGCCTGCCATGATGGTAGTGTCTTACCTGCCACAGTCACGCAGTCGTATTTTCGGAATGATTCGGCGATGTTTGCAATCCAATTCTGGTCAGCAGTAGCATCGTCGTCAAGAAACGAAATCACGTCTTCTGTGCAGTGGCGGATAGCGACGTTTCTTGCGTGTGCAAGGCCAGTTGGTTTCGCTTCGCCTGTGGTAATTACCCTGACCTGTTCTCGTGCATATTTCTGAGATAATGAGCGGTACAGCTCGTCGTTCCCATCCACTGTAAAATTGTTGGCCAGCGACTGTTAACATTGCTCTCCCAAAGCCAGACACCGTTGACAGCTTTTCTTCAGGAATATCAGGTTCGTAGTCGTTGAAGCCGTGTTGCTTGTAATACAAGTCTCCTGAAAGTTGATCGGCAACTTCCGAAAAGAGAGCTTGCACTGTAGCGTCAACAGCTTCCCCATCTACAACAAAATTTCTGTTCATAGCTTTAGATTTAGATTAATTAGAATTAGGCTTGGGATGATCCGATATATTGCGGTTCACCACATTTTACAACAACACTGGTCGTTGTTCCGTCGCCATCGGGGTCAAAGCCCAAAATGAAAAATTGAGCCTTAGTGCTACCTGCTAAATTGAGTTGTTGCGCCCCAGTAGTTATTGTTCCAAAATCACACCAAGTTCCAATATCGGTTTGGGTGCAAGCTTGATCAGCGCCATAGACCATTTCTACTCCGTCGGAATAAACATAATCGGGACAGACCTTCTCAACTGTTTGATTAGTTGCAGACATTGTTTCGCCTTGTCCACAGTAATAACCGTGAATTTGAGAAGTGGTAGTTGCGAGATCTAAAAAGCCATTTGAATCAATTATAACTGCATCAGCATAACTAAACTGCACTGATAATTTCCCGATAACCGGATAGCCTCGGCCATAACCAGCAGGATCGTGTAAAAATTTCTGCATAGTTTTGTTGTTTAATTATTTTCTTAATTTATTTTTGCCAATATCTTCGAAGATTTGCTTGCCTTTTTCGGTCTGCAAAATCTTACTGGCAAAGCTGCGGGCTTCGTCGAGACCAGCTGGAAGTTTTATT
>CAWABQ010000020.1:0-18380 GCA_963780265.1 Candidatus Bathyarchaeota archaeon | reverse complement strand
ACTTGTGGATTGCTTGTAGTATTTTGGGAGAAGGGTACAATCAGCTCTGATGAGAAACCTTCAGGAGTCGTCTGAAGCTGGTCAAATAGCTCTGAGCTGGGAATGCTCCAGAAAGGTTTCTCATCAGAGCTGATTGTACCCCTCTCCCAAAATCTGTACCACAATCCACGAGTATATTCTCTTCGTCGACGGATTAAGCGCACGATCAGATATGATGGGATAATTAGATAGACCAGTCCGACCAAGGCACTCGCAACGACCCGTGCGACCAAGACCGCGGGTTCCGGTCCAAGTACAGACCGCCCTTTGTAAGCCACATAACTGATTTAGAGTGCTCCTATGTATAGCCCCATTGCGCTGTTCGTATTCCCGTCACTAGTGAGGGCTCAGAGCCCTCCTCCACTAATCTCATATTACGCAAATAATGCGACGAACCGCCCTCGCCAAATACTCCTCCAACAAACCTTCAGCCACAGCTAACACACCACGAAAACCGGACACGTTAACTTAAAATAAGATATTGCACGGTGGGGCGTGCAATTGGTGTCGCCCGTGAAAGGTGACCGAGAAATCGCAGCGTAAACTTCCGATACACACTCCTCGACATGGTATTGTTCTCGGTCGGTGCGGGAGTATTCAGCCAGGAATTCTCGTAGGAGCCGACAAGAGGAGGTTGTGGTAATGAGCAAGCACGTTGGCGAGCTTCCTAAGCAATATGACCCTAAAGTTGTAGAGAACGAAGTAAAGACCCTCTGGGAAGAAGACCAAACCTATGAAGCGGTGAAGAAATCAAAATCCAAGAACCCAAAGTTCTACTTTCTAGATGGGCCTCCATTCCCTAGTTCAGATACTCCCCACATTGGAACCTCCTGGGGCAAGGTTCTGAAGGACACAGTAATTCGTTACAAGCGATCGCGGGGGTTCAATGTCAGGGACCAACCAGGCTATGACTGCCATGGCCTCCCCATCGAGCTCGCAATAGAACAGAAGTTAGGCTTCAAAACGAAACAGGACATAGAAAGCTTTGGACTGGAGCGTTTCATCACTGAATGCAGACTATTCGCCGAAACGAACTCCGCGGCCTTGACTAGGGCTTTCCAAGACCTCGGCATCTGGATGGATTGGAATCAACCCTACATGACACATCAGGACTCCTATATCGAAAGCAACTGGTGGGGTCTCAAGCAAGCGTCGTCGAAGGGACTCCTCGAGCATGGGCAGCGAGTCGTACACTGGTGCCCGCGAGATGAAACGGTTCTTTCGGATTATGAAGTTGTTCTAGAATACAAGATGCTCCGCGACCCGTCAATATACGTGAAATTCCCAGTGGAAGGCAAGCAAGGCGAGTTCATCCTGATCTGGACGACTACACCTTGGACGCTACCATCGAACGTAGCTGTCATGGTAAACCCCGATTTTCAATACGCAAGAGTTCGGTCTGGGCAGGAAACCTTCATACTCGCAAAGGAGCGAATGGATGAGGTTGCGAAGGCATCCGGCCGAACGCTGGAGCTTCTGGAAACCTTCCCTGGAACCAAAATAGACGGATTGAAGTATCGCTCACCCCTGGAGAGCTTAGTTCCTGCTCAGCTGAACTTGAAGAATGCTCACCGCGTAGTGCTAAGTAAAGAGTACGTGACATTGGAGGAGGGGACTGGATGCGTACATTCCGCCCCAGGTCACGGCGAAGAGGATTACGAAGTTGGAGTGCGCTACGGATTACCTGTACTAATGTTAGTGGACGACCAGGGAAAGTTCGTACCTGAGGCTGGCAAATACTCAGGGAAGTCCGTGAGAGATGCGAACCCTGAGATAATAGACGATTTGAAATCCCTGGGGATGCTTTTCCACGCGGAAGAAGTAGAACACAGAAGTCCCGTATGTTGGCGTTGCAAGACTCCGCTTTTAATCCGCGCAACAGACCAATGGCTCATACGCATAGCACAGAAGAAGAGCGAGTTCATGAGAGAAGTGGACTCGACGCTGTGGATTCCTGACTGGGCAGGAGCGGTTCAGTTCAAGAATTGGCTTCAAGACCTGAAGGACTGGGTCGTATCACGCCAGAGGTTCTGGGGCACCCCACTTCCCGTTTGGATTTGCGGATCCTGTGGGAAACAGAAAATCATAGGATCAAAGCAGGAACTACTCGAGAACTCAGTCTCGGCGACTGACCTACCCACTCTACACATCCCCTGGGTGAATAATGTCAAACTCCGATGTGACTGTGGAGCCGAGATGACCCGAGTACCCGACGTCATGGACGTCTGGTTCGACTCTGGCGGCGCTTCGCTCGCCTGCCTAGGATACCCCCAGAATTCTCAGGAGAGCAAGTTCTGGTGGCCCGCTGACTTCATCGTAGAAGGTCGCGACCAGATAACGGCGTGGTTCTTTGCCCTGCTAAAGAGCGGAATGGTGACGATGGGGAAGTCACCCTACAAAACGGTCCTGATGCACGGTTTCGCGCTGGATTCCGAAGGGCGTGAAATGCACAAGTCAGCAGGCAATTTCGTTACCGCCAGTGAGGTGGTAGAAAAATTCGGCCGGGATCCGTTTCGGTACTATGTTCTCCAGACTACGCTGTGGGAAGACCTGCGTTTCTCGTGGAACGCTGTAAAACAGTACAGCGGTGACTTGAGCACATTCTGGAACACCTACGTCTTCGCAGGCACTTACATGAGCCTGGACAAGTTCTCACCAAGCCTGCCCTTGAAGCAGCTCACACGAAGCCTTCGCCCCGAGGACAGATGGCTACTGAGCCGAATGCACCGGACAATCAAAGAAGTAACCGTGCTAATGGATGAATACAGGATTCATGAAGCAGTTCGAAAACTCAAAACCTTCCTAGTGGAGGACCTAAGCCACACATACGTCAGGTTCATCAGGCGCAGAACATGGATTGAGAAGCAGACACGGGACAAGCTGGCTGCCTACACAACGCTCTACACGGCACTCAAAGCCGCCCTCACCATGCTGACCCCAATAACCCCGTTCCTCACTGAATCAGTCTACCAACACATGTTCAGGAATGCTGAACCAAAACACCCTCAGACCGTGCACATGCTCGACTGGCCACAATTCGACGAGAACTGGATCAGTGATTCCCTCGAGGAAGAGATGAACACAGCCAAGGATGTCATCTCGACGGTCGCCGTTGCCCGGATGCAAAAGGCGATCAAACAAAGGCAACCAGTCCCCCGAGTAGTTGTGGCAACCGATTCCAAATCAATCCGAAAAGCCCTGAAAACCTACTCAAACCTCCTGCTTAGCCAAGCAAACACGCGAACCCTAACCTCAATCCCCAGAGCTGCAAGCTCGAAGTATGAAGCTCCCAAACGTTTCGCCAAAGCCGAATTCGCCGACGGCACAGTATACCTAGACCTGAAACTCACCAAGAATGAACTGGCCGAAGGCTTAGCTCGAGACGCCGTGAGGCGCATGCAACAAATGCGCAAAGAAATGGACCTCAAAGTGGACTCGTACGTCCACGCCTACATCCTCGCGCCATCAACAAACGCCGCAACCTGCTAAAGAGCAAAAGAACCTACATCGCCGCTGAAGTTCGAGCAAAACAACTCACAATCGCCACGAAAAAAGTGCAAACTGATGCTCCCTACTACGCGAAGACATGGCAGATCAACACGGAGACGTACGAGTTCGGCTTATGCGAGAAGGCAAAATCGGGCGGAAAAAGCGCAGCCAAACGATAGAATAGCATCACGTTATAATGGAACTTCGATAAACAGACGCTCAAGCAGCTCTTTGTACCTGTTTCTAATGGTGACCTCGGTCACATTCGCTATCTCGGCTATCTCACGTTGAGTCTTCCTTTCGTTCGTGAGGACTGTAGCGATGTATGTGGCTGCGGCGGCGATACCTGTCGGCCCCCTGCCGCTTGTTAACTTCATCTCCTTAGCAATCTCGAGGATGCGAATCGCAATCGCTTCCGCCTTTCCAGAAATCACAAGCTTGTTGCTGAAACGTGCGGCGTAGTTCCTGCTCGTCGACGGGGGCACGAACTCTTCTAGCTCGCGCACCATGAACCTGTAGCTCCTACCGATGTCCTTCTTGTTGAGGCTTGAGCAGGACGCTATTTCATCTAACGTTCGCGGAACCCCGCATTGCCTGCAGCTCATGTAAATCGCTGCGGCGGTAACGTTATGGATTGACCTTCCACGAATCAAACGCTTCTTGATCGCTCGGCGGTAGATAACTGACGCTGTCTCCAGGATGTTCTTTGGAAGGTTGAGAGCGGAAGAGAGTTTGCTTAGTTCAGCTAAGGCAACTGCGAGGTTTCTCTCAGTCGCATCGGATACGCGGACCCTGCTCTGCCATTTACGGAGTTTGTAGAGGTCCAACCTCTGGGCGGCGGTTGCACGTTTCCCAAGAACGCGCCTATCACGCCAATCAATTACGGTTGAGAGGCCTTTATCATGAATAGTGTAAGTCAAAGGAGCTCCGACACGGCTTCGCTTAGCCTTCTGGTCGGCGTCAAAGGCTCGCCATTCTGGCATAGTGTCAGCAAGTTTTTCGTCGATCACGAACCCGCATGCCATGCAAACAATTTCAGCGGCTTCGTAGTCGCGCATCAGTTTAGGTCCGCCGCACTCAGGGCACACACGCACCTTTTGGGTAGAGTGTAGCGCTTCGCCTAGTTCACCGTCAGTTTCTTCAGACACTTTCTCATCCACCCTAATCCAAGGAGTAAGCAATGCGGCCTACATACTTGGTAGGCGAAGGACCCGTGGGTCTGATCGATACGTAAGGCGAGGATATGGGCCCGAAAAATTCTTGAACTTTTCCTATCTCCTTTAGTTTGCTATCGCAAGCTCGGGTTCCCGTTTTGACGAAGCGGGCTTCGTCACATTTTACTATGAGGCTTCGGCTGCTTGAAATATGAAGAATTTTGCCGAGCCTGTGCAAACTTTCTACGTCACTCCCGCCGTGGGTCACTCGAAGTCCCTATCATATTTAAACGTAGATATCCGCGTCGATTCTCTTCAAAGCAATTTACAATTCTTTAAACAAAAGCTGACATATCAAATGTCATTATTCTGCTGCGAACGATTGCAACGCTGAATGTATTCTTCGGGATCTCGGGATTTCCAAATCCCTCGGACCCGGTGCGAATGAGAAGCATCCATGGAGAAGGGCCCCAAAATCCCTGAACGTTTTTTACGCAGCAGAAGGCAACCTTAGATTTCAAATGGCAGCTAGGCTCAGATGATAAAAGGCGTAGTGCTCACAAATTTCATGTCCTACGAAAACTCATACGTTCCATTAGAACCTGGACTGAACCTGATCTGTGGGCCTAACGGAGCCGGAAAATCGTCAATTCTACTGGCCATTTCTGTGGTGCTAGGCCAAGCCTACACTGAACGATCTAAACGGTTGAGCGACCTTGTGAAGTGGGGACACGACGAGGCCCGAGTCACACTAATCTTCGACAATACAGGCGAAAAACGCCCCTTCCCAAGATTCCACGCCGACCTCGTAACCGTCACACGGGTAATCAAGAGCGCAGGCACGTACTACTACCTCCTCCAGAACAAGCCTGCACCCAAAGCCGCAATCACCGACGTCTTCCTCTCACTCGGCTTGAACCCCGACAACATACTAGTCATAATGCACCAGTTCATGGTCGGCCGCTTCGCCGCCGTAAGCGCTCAAGACAAGCTGAAAATGCTTGAGGAAGCCGTTGGCTTCCAATCATATAGAGAGGAAGTTCTCGATGCCAGAAAACGCCTAGAAAGCGTAGCAAGCCAGGAACAATCACTTGCCCAAGTTCTTGAATCCACCAAGGACACTCATGACTATTGGAAGCGTGAATACGAGCGCTATTTACAGAAACAGCAACTAGACACAAAACTAGATGGTCTCAAAAGGGAACTGCAATGGAGCAGGATCCAGAGAAAGAAAGAAGCATTAACACACATCGAGACCAGAATCGAATCAAAGACAAGAGCCCTACAATCAGTTGAGAATACAATTCAGGAGCTGGCCGAGTCAAAGAAGAAACGCCAAGCAAAGTTCGACGAACTAAACCTCGGACGAATAGAGCTCGAAGATTCCGCGTTGAACTTGTCAGGCAAATCACGACCCATGAGTTGAACATTGAATGGACCACAAATCTTCTTCAAAACTTCCAATCCGTTGAGACCGAGCAAGAGACTTCACCAACCAAACCTGAACTGCAATCCCTCGACAAACTGAAGGTGTCCTGGCAGGGGTTGGCTGAGGAATCAGAAGGCAAGCTGGCGAGAGTGAAAGAAAAAATGACCGCACTCAACGGGAAAATAGCTGATACTAGTGGACGCCTTGAGGATGCGCTCACAAGGCTCATTGATACGAATGTCGAGTATGAGGTATCGGGGTTCAAGAGGAAACTCCTCACTGAGGAAGTAGCGGACCTCCAGGCCCAGGTGCGCCTGGCTAAGGAAGAGCTAGATCCTATGGTTGCTTCGGCCGAGAAGGCAGGTGCTTCGGTGGAATCTCCGAGAAAGAACCTCGAGATAATGCTGGAAATCGGCGCGGTCGAGGAGCAGATGAAGCCCCTGTCGACGCTTTCGGCAGATGTCGAGCGCATGTACTCATCCTACGCGAAGGTCTATGAGGAACTCAAGCAGAAGGCTGACCAAGTTGCGCAGAATCGGCAAGAGGTTCTTACCGAGCTTGATAAGCGCCTGTCCCGATGGCGGGACGTGCTCTCATCCTTCCTGGAACAGCTGACGGGCCGCTACAACGAAATCCTAGGAACGGTTGGGGCAACAGGCTCTATTCGCCTCATATCGTCTAGGGATATTGAGAAATGTGGCCTAGAAATATTGGTCGGCTTTAAGGGAAACAAACCCACTGCCCTTGACGCCTTCACGCAAAGCGGCGGTGAACGAAGCATCGCAATGATGGCCTTCCTGCTGGGACTCCAGCAGCATATCACTTCCCCATTTAGGGCAATCGACGAGTTTGATGTTCACATGGACCCTAAGAACCGCGAACTGGTTACGCAGCTAATCATGTCAAGCTCTGGAGCCATGACGGAGGGACAGTATGTGGCAATCACGCCGGGGCAGATTAACGTCACAGAGAACAGCCATGTAATCGTAGTGCAGAACGTGGCGGGAACATCGGTAGTTAGCGAGTTGAAGGAACCTTGACAGAGAAACCCAAAGGGAAGCGGACGCTTGCATCGGGCAGAAGAGAGTTAGAGGAGATTATTGAGACCTGCGAGGCGATCTCGGAGAGGAAGTTCAACCCCTTCTTCATGGACATCAAGCTCGGGGTGGAGACCCTGCGACAGTATTTCCCAAATTGGGAGAGCTTTGACGACCACTGCCTCGACGCACACACACTCAACAGGCTCTCAGAGGTCGTCAGACTCCAGAACACCCAGCTAAAGTTCCAATCCAGTGCACTCTATGCCGAACCGGAATTCATCATTAGGAAAGTTGAACGGATGAGCGAAAAACGGCTTGCCGAGGTGTTTCTTCAGAGTTGGCACCCGCTCGCAGAAATGGAACAACTAACGAACGAAGCTGTCTCCCTGGCGCTTGACTACTGGAATTTGTTGTTGCCGATCGCAGAGAGGTGGAAAAGGAGGGATTATTCAGGCGGTAAGAGACCCGAGACCGCCGACTCTTCTACTCTGTCAGGTTTGGGAATACATGGGGAAGAATTCGGAAAACTCCTAACATCACTATGGGAAGAACTTCGAGCCCAGTACAAAGACCAGAAACCAGTTGAATATTGGAAATTTGTTCGTGCACAGTCCTACCACGAAACAGTCCAGAGGGCTTACTTCGTAAGCTTCCTCGTAACCTATGGCTACGCCAAACTCCAGATTGAAGCCGAACAGCCGATGCTAGTTCCCAATGACGAACCCTCGAAGAAGGCGATCGAGGGCGGTGTAAGTTTTCCGATACCGATTCCGAAAGAGGCATGAGATAGTTGACAACTACTGAAACCACTGAAACAAAAACCACTGAGACTAAGAGTTTCTACTCAGACAAACTGAAGCGCGCAGTGCATCTCCTGCTCTTCCGCCGCGGCAAAATACCGGGCGCGAAGGATTGGGAGTTGAAGGAAAAACTAGGGAAAAATTACGAACAGGTCCTCGAACAGTTGAACCAGCTATTGTCGGAACTGGACTTGGAGATCAAGAAGGTGACGGAACCCCGGACAGACGAGCTTACCCCTGAGGGAGCTCCACTAGAAGAAGCTAGGTATCAAGTCACTCTGAAAGGCACCCTAGGCCTTAAGGAAGCGAAGATGATCGGTTGGCGAGTCGATAACCTAGCCGCCCTAAGCGCATCCATTGCATACCTAGTCTCAAAACAGGGCAAGGCCCCCCGTGAAGACTTGGAGAAATTGATCGCCCACAAGTTCGGCCGCTGGAAAGCCGCAACACTCGTCGACGTATTCCTCAGAACTGGATATCTGGATGAGGATGATGCTGGCGTGATGGGCCTAGGTTGGAGAACGAATTCCGAGGTTGACCTTCGGGCCCTGATGACTAAGATGGCTGAGGCAAAACTCTAGGCCCCTTGCGATTCGGACTTCGTTACCTGTTCGAGAAAATCCTTCGGATACTTCTTCCTCGAGACAAAGCTCCTTACGTTTCCCCTCTTGACGTGCGAGGACAATTGCAACAGCTGTTCACGTTGTGCGTAGTGGTCGTGAACCTTACTCCTCCCCAAAACGGTCAGCACTTGTCCCAAGTAGAACGTTGGGAGCCTCTGTTTGTTGCACATGGGGCATGTGCAGTGTAAGGTTGGGCCGTATTGTTCGGTCCATTCCTTTCGCTTGAAGACCCCCCAGTTCGTGGAATCGAACCTGTTGATTTTATCCTTCGTTAGCGGAACGGGTGGTGGCGGAACAACCCACCTGTTAAAGCTGTCCACCCCAAATAGCGGGAGCATCATACCCTCAGAACAACGAAGCATGCTTCTCGCGAACCGAATCTTCGGCGGAACCTGGAACACATGGATCCAAAGGCTCGGGTCCTTCTTCTTCGCGTCCTCTAGAGAGCGAAGCGCCTGATAGTGGAACCCTCCCCTCATATCAAACCCGATAAGCTTGCTACCCCTCTTCAACACTTGGTTGAGACTCCTATCGAACTCTTCCCTCGACTCAGCAGGAGTCAAAACTGGCATGAGCGGCTTGTCCAACCCTCTATTATCGAGCCATCTTTCAGCAAACCGATACAGGGCGAAGAAATCCTTCGGCGACACACCTGGGCTTTGCTGTACCGTGACTACGTCCATGTCAGAGAAGTACTGAAGGTCTAGAATCGTGCGCAAGTCGCTCGATTCGACAACAGCGGCTTCGCCTTTTAGGACGAGAAAAAGCATGCTCAACGCATCTTCATGGCTCGAGGTCTCTCTCGCGAGCCGCCTTGCGAATTCTTTGAGGAACTCTTCCTCTTTCAATATGCGTTTCAGCGTCTCGGGATAGATCAGTTTTCCCGCGATCACGATCTCGGTAGGGAAGTCTTGCTTTAGCCCGACTAATTTGGTCGCATTCAGTTCCGTTGTGGTTGCGAACTTGTTTGGGACAGGAACCTTTGCGTTCGCGTAGTTGAGAATTCCGCTGTTTGCTCCGGTCTCGTCGTCTATCTCAATATTCTTCTTGACCAAATCGGGCATTCGAAGGGTTCCCCGGGCAAATATCTTGCCTCGTATTGCTTGCTTCAGGGATTAAAAGAAAGGGATGTGCGGTGGCCTTGATTATTCTTTGATGGTTATTTCGACAACTAGCTTTTCTGGGTGTGATGAGATGCTCATTGATTGAATTGCGTAGTCGCCCTGCATTTTGAGCAGCCTGTTTATGATTTTCACCTTGTCGCCGGGTATCGGTTGAATCTTTACGTCCTCGGTGTCGGTGAGGCATGTGGGGCAGACCCAGTTACTCCTCTTGACCAACGTTCCAGCCTGCTCCGCGTTCTCCTGGTAGCGAACCTTGTGGCAAACTTGGTCGGTGAACACCTTGCACTTCGGACAAAACCGCTTCTCCACTATCTGGATGTGCCTGCCGCTGTTCGTTATCAACTCACGATCAATACTCAGGTGGAAGGCGTTTGGATTTAGCTTGGAGAGTTGAGGAAAAGTACCGGAAGGTCTGAAATGCTTAATTAGCCGCCGTCTTAAGGCTACGCGAATTCGCACGAGTTCTGAAGGCACAAGTTTTGGGCGAAGAAGTAGAGCTACCACCGCAAGTCCAAGAGCAACTGGTTCGTTTCCAACAGCTTCAACAAACACTCCAGTCAGTGGCGTCGCAAAAGCAGCAGCTGGAGGCCGAGTTGAATGAAACTGACAAAGCCTTAGCTGAACTTGAGAAGTCAACCGACGAAACACCCGTCTACAAAAGCGTGGGTAGCATACTCGTCAAGTCCAACAGACAGAACCTGCTAACCGAACTTAAGGAACGAAAGGAGCTTCTGACAACACGGGTTACCGTCCTCGGAAAACAAGAGGAACGGACTAGGGAGAGGTTAAAGGAAGCTCAAGAAAAGCTTCAGGAACGGCTTCAGGGACCAAGGCCTTCCACTCAGCCGTAAGCCCGCAACGCCAATCCCACCCATTATGCAGAGGATGATCACAATGAGTATTGAATTCAAGAGAAAACCCACAACAGAAGAGGTTGAACAAATCTGCGAAGCCGCGCAATACGCCGCGCGAAAACACATGTTGTCCAAGATTTCGCTGAAGCAAATCAGCGATCTCGACGTCACGATTGAGGCGGTGGGCGATAAGCCACTAGTTTTGTCTGTGGATGTGGCAATCGAACTCGAAATTGGCAACCAAGATTTGGAGCCTCTCGTGGACGCGGCCACTGACATGGCGTTCTCCGCGGCAGAAGCGAAAGCTAGGGAGCTTAACCTTTGCGAGGATATCCCCGCCTAGTGAAGCTGCTTCGGAAGGCAAAATCGGTTCTAATAATCGGCCATCAAAACTCTGACCCCGACGCCGTTTGCTCCGCTTACGCGTTCGCCGTTCTCGTTAGGCGCATTAACAACAAAATCAAAGTTACCTTCGCTTCTCCCACTGGGGTGAGCAAACTTTCGAAACAAATCCTGCAGACCGTTCCCCTTGCGGTAACTGAGCGCCCCGAAATGGAAAAGATGGACCTCATCGTTACAGTGGACACGAACACGCTTCAGCAGCTCGGCGAACTCCGGGAGCCAGTTGTCCAATCTGCTAAGCCCTTGGTCATGATAGACCATCACGCGCCCCATCCTGAAAATGCAAAGACCGCAACATTCGTCATTTGCGATGAGAAGGCAACTTCAACGTGCGAAATGATCCTCGACATGTATCAGCAATCACATCTTGCCCCCAATCGAGCCGTTTGCCAGGCGCTCCTGGTTGGGTTGCTCGTGGAGACTGGATATTTGTCTATAGCTACGCGGCGAACATTCGAATCCGCATACGCCCTAGTCCGTTCAGGTGCCGACCCTGAACAAGCGAGGGAGACTACGCGTGGCACGATGGATGACTCCGAAAGGATTGCCCGCATCAAGTCAGCACAACGAGTCAGAATGGAACGCGCCGGCAGATGGGTCGTCGCGATATCGGAAGTGGGGTCTTATCATGCTTCAGCGGCACGAGCCCTCATTTCGTTGGGGGCGCATTTGGCTATAGTTGCTGGAAAGAGAAACGATGAGTTGACGGTCAGTTTCCGCGCAACTCGGGAATTCGCATCTGAAACGGGGATGCATCTCGGCACGGACCTAGCGAACCCGCTGGGCATGAGAATGAACGGCATGGGTGGGGGACATGCGACGGCAGCAGGCGCAAACGTAAAGGGCGACGTCAATGATGCGCTGAGAATTTCACTAGCGTTGACCCGAGAATTTTTGTCGCGTCCCCCAAAACCTAATACAACGACAATCGGTAATGCGCAGGCTTCCTCTCAAACTAGCGTAATTACGCAAAAATGAGATGAAAGCGTAGGGGCCCAATCCGTTGCCGGCAATCGAAGCCAAGAAGCTTTCATTCACTTATGCGGGCGGCGAAAAGCCGTCAATGGAAAATGTCAACCTCTCAATCGAAAAAGGCGAATTCGTAATCCTAACCGGCCCAAGCGGCTGCGGCAAAACAACCCTCTGCAGATGCCTGAACGGCCTAATCCCAAATTTCTACTCCGGCGAGTTGAAGGGCGAACTGGTAGTCGACGGACTAAATGTCGAGGGCCGATCTACAGCGGAGTTAGCAACCCACGTTGGGTTCGTCTTCCAAAACCCTGAGAACCAACTTTTCTCGCTCTCCGTAGAGAGGGATGTCGCATTCGGGTTGGAGAATCTTGGCGTAGCCAAGGAAGAAGCCATTGAAAGAGTCCGTTGGGCAATGGAAGCTACAGGTATCCTTGACCTCCGCAACAAGGCCCCATACGAACTTTCCGGGGGCCAACAACAGCGTGCGGCCATCGCAGGCGTCCTGGCCATGCGCCCCAGCGTACTCGTTCTCGACGAGCCCACTTCTTTCCTAGACCCTAAATCAGCAGAAGAAATTGTAGAGATCATAGCCAAACTCAGCCGCGAACTCCAACTGACCACGCTACTCGTGGAACACAGGCTTGACGTGGTCTCGCAGTACGCGAGCAGAGTCGTCGT
Source organism: Candidatus Bathyarchaeota archaeon (assembly GCA_963780265.1). Lineage (GTDB taxonomy): Archaea > Thermoproteota > Bathyarchaeia > 40CM-2-53-6 > 40CM-2-53-6 > FEN-987. The sequence goes on along the minus strand of CAWABQ010000020.1, from coordinate 5,776 downwards.
GATGGATAATGGAAAGATAGCGTTGGACGGCACCCCACGGGAAGTCTACAATGACAAAGCACGACTAATCGGGATTGGCCTTCCGAAAGTCACGATGCTCTTCCATCTTCTTCGAAGCGACGGATTCAGGGTAACAAACCCAATCACGGTTGAAGAAGCATCCGCCGAATTAAGGAGGCTATTGACGCAATGATTTCAACCGAGAACGTTAGCTTCCATTACACTGCCGGATCAAATGTTCTTCAGAACGTTAACCTGCAAATCAAAGATGGCGAGTTCGTTGCGATAATGGGAGAGAACGGCGCGGGAAAGACAACGCTAGTCAAGATGTTCAACGGCCTCCTAAAACCCACGGAAGGAGCTGTGCTTGTTGACGGCGTCAACACACGGGAAAAATCTGTTGCTCAGCTTTCAAGGGATGTGGGTCTCATATTTCAAAACCCCGACCACCAGTTGTTCGCCGAGACCGTCAGAGAGGAGGTTGCCTTCTCACTCAGAAACTTCGAATTCAAGGAGGACATTATCCAGGGAAGGATCACTAACGTGCTCACCACTTTGGACTTAAACCGATACGAGACGTCTTCGCCCTTTGTTCTTAGCGGCGGAGAAAGGAAACGGGTTGCCCTTGCCGCGGTTCTTGCCTGGGACCCAAAACATGTGGTGATGGATGAACCGACCATTGGCCAAGATTACTTGCAGAAAGACCATCTGCGAAACTTCATTGTCCAGATCACATCTCAGGGAAAGACCGTAGTCATTGTAACTCACGATGTTGAGTTCGTCGCAGAATGCAAACCCCGGGTGGTCCTGCTATCTCATGGAAAAATCATTGCAGACGGGCCGGCCGCCGAAATTCTAACAAACCCTCAAACTCTCCAGCAAGCATCCCTTGTTATGCCACAGATAGCCTCCTTGATGAAGAACCTGAAGGACTTCAACCCCCCACCTAACATCATAGACGCATTTTCCGCCAAGGCATTTTTCTCGGGCAAATTGAAGGAGAGAGTCGCGGCCGGGGCGCCAACCCAAAGGCGGTGAAACCAGGTTGTCCTTGAGATTTGTTGAGGGCTTCAAGTTCACGAGAATGGACAGCCCGATTCATAGGCTTGACCCGAGGTCTAAATTCATCCTAACAATTGGCTTCTTCGTTTCGGCCCTAATGTTCACAAACATTATTGCGCTACTAGTGATCTTCTTTGCACAAGTGCCCGGAATCATACTGGCTAAGAGTCCACGCCGGTGGCTTCGGTCGCTACGAGGTGGGCTGTTCTTGTTCATCTTCATATTCGTGATGAACGTGATCTTTGGCACGCCCATAGTAACCGCGTTGGGCTTCGCAATCCGATTCCTCGCGATAATGTCCGCTTTCTCATTCTTCTTCATGACAACCTCCGCGGACGACCTGGGCCTCGCACTTGAGCAGATACATGTGCCCTATTCAATCTCGTTCACTTTCACAACCGCGGTGAGACTGGTCCCAACGATGGCCGTGGACGCCCAAACCGTTGTTGACGCCCAACGCTCCAGGGGGCTGGAACTTGACAAGGGGAACTTCATGAAACGGATTCGAAACTACATCCCAATCCTGATTCCTCTCATAATCTCAGCCATACGACGAAGCGTAGAACTAGCGGAAGCCTTGGAGTCACGGGCATTCGGTGCGAGTGAGAAGAGGACAGCAATCGTGACCCTCAAGATGCGGATCGCTGATTACCTCGTCATCGTCGCAACCATCATTGGTTTGGGGCTCGCGGTTTACGTTTACCTTAGAGTTCCACTGCCGAACTTGGTAATCCCTATCCAGATACCACGACTTTTCTAAGCCCGAACCCCTCTTCACGGGTTGTGTAGAAGATGCCATTCGCCAGGATCGTAGCAGACAGCCGGGAAGCCGCGTCAGGCATCCCGGAAATCTTGCGGAAGAGAGGATTCTACGTTCAGATGAAGAGCCTTGACGTGGGGGATTACGTGGTTTCCACTTGTGCTGTTGAGAGAAAGACCGTACGCGATTTCATTAGCTCCCTGTACGGCGGGAGGCTGTTTGAACAAGCCCAACGCATCTCTCGCTCATACAAAGACTACCTGCTTATCGTAGAGGGCGACATCCAGGAGGTGTTATCGGATCTTCGGAACCCTAGAGTTTACTGGGGAACATTACTCGCCCTGGCCATGAACTTTGATTTCAGAATTCTCTTCACGTTAGACCAAGAACAAACCGCGGACCTACTCCAGGTGCTAGTTACTAAAATCCGCGGAAAAGCCGCAGTCAGACCATTGCTGGTCAAGAAACCGAGGATGGCGACAACCAAAGATTGGCAGCTATCCCTTCTCGAGAGTTTACCAGCAATAGGCCCCAAGATGGCAGAGAAGCTGCTCGTATCATTCGGCTCGGTTCGCAACGTTTTTCGTGCATCACGCTCAGAATTGGCTGTGAAAGGCGGCATTGGGTACGCACGAGCTACAAAGATTCAGGAGTTGTTGGACTCCGAATACGGCCACAGCAAGGTGAAACAGGCAAAACTAGCCTGAGGTTTGGGGAAGAACAGAGAGTCTTCACCACTGAGTGAAAGTCGACCCGCTGGTGTTAGTTGGTTCAGCGAGATGAATGAACGGGCGGAAGGTTATGCGCAGATGCGCCTGAAAAACGAATTATGGTCCGAGAAGGACTTCCGCGAGAGTGGTAAGGTGAAGTTTGCTCTCGCCGCTAAGTTTTCTGAAGCTATACTACGTGTTCAGTGCACCCGTGGTCACAATCGTGGCCCGTAGCGACCTCTTGATGTCCCTCGCGCGTATGCTGAATGCTCCGACGAAGCATGTGGTTAGGAAGATCTTTGGCTGAGGTTACTGCCATGCTGAGAGATACTTGGTTTGTTCTCCGCTGAGGCTATCGATCTTCAACCCATGGCAATCAAGCCAAAGCCTCGCAACTTCCTTGTCAATCTCAAGTGGCATTCTGTAGACCTTTGGTTGCAGCTTGCCCTTGTTCTTGACTAGATGCTCAGCGGCGAGTGCCTGGTCTGCGAAGCTCATGTCCATGACCTCGGCTGGATGCCCATCTGCCGCAGCCAAGTTTACCAAGCGTCCTTCGGCCAAGAGGTACAGACGCCGCCCATCCCTCATCTTGAATTCTTCCACATTCTGTCTTGCGAGACGTACTGAGGTTGCCGTGGCGCGGAGTTCCTTGACCTGGATTTCGACATCAAAGTGTCCCGAGTTCGCCATGATTGCGCCGTCTTTCATCTTATCGAAATGCTGTTTGGTTATGATAGATTTGACGCCCGTAGCGGTGATGAATATGTCCCCGATTTTGGAGGCTTCCTCCATCGTCATTACTCGATAGCCTTCCATTGCTGCCTCCAAAGCTCTAACGGGGTCGACTTCGGTGACGACGATATTTGCGCCGAGCCCTTTCGCTCTCAGGGCAATGCCAGGTCCCACCCAACCGTAGCCAGCTACGACGACTGTTTTTCCGGCGATGAGCATGTTTGTGGCTCGCATCACTCCTTCCAGAGCTGATTGCCCTGTTCCATATTGGCTGTCAAACAGGTATTTTGTGTAAGCATCGTTTACGGCTATTACAGGGTACTTGAGTAAACCATCCTTCTCCAACACGTTGTAGCGGTGAACGCCTGTAGTGGTTTCTTCGCATGCTCCAATCACGTGCCCGAACAATTCCTTCTTCTCTGTGTGAACTGCCACGGAAAGCTCAGCCCCATCATCGATTATTAATTGCGGCTTGTGGTCCAGAACATGAAACAGGTTTTCGCGGTGTTCGTCGGGCGTTACTCCATGCCAGGCGTAGACGTTCACACCCGAATTCGCTAGGGCTGCTGCAACATCATCTTGTGTTGAGAGTGGGTTGCTGCCAGTTATTGCAATCGAGGCCCCGCCAGCCTGCATTGTCTGCCCCAGCACAGCCGTTTTCATTTCCAGGTGCATACACATTCCCATAGACAACCCACGAAACGGCTTTTCCTTCTCAAACCGCGTGCGGATTCTTTCGAGAACAGACATGTGCGCGCGTGCCCATTCAATTTTCAATTGACCCTGAGGGGCCAACGACTGATCTTTGACTTTGCTCACAAGTAAATCCTCCCGGTAACTCAGCGTATCTTCCGCTCGTGGAATGGGGCCGCGCAAGTTTAAAACAGTTGATATAGCGTCAGGTGTGGCGAGCTGGATAGTAGCTTTTGAGCAACCTGGTTTCGATAACGCGGGCGAATTTCCTGCCGTTAACCATGGTTATCGTACTCGCCGGCCTAGCAGCCGCATTCTATTCGCACCGGACCTTCATCCCCCTTGACGCTGCCCTTGTGATGGTAGGAGCTCTACTTACGCACGCTTCAGTGAACGCTTTCAACAATTACTTCGACTACCGCTCTAAAATCGATGAGAAAACCCCCAAGACACCTTTCAGCGGGGGCGTCGACACACTTGTCAAGGGCATGATGAAACCATCGCAGGCACTTACGGTCAGCCTATTCTGCCTAATCTGTGCCGCCCTGATAGGACTCTACTTCTTGGCACACTTGTTCAGCGTGCTTCTACCCCTAGTCGTCTATGGGGCGGTCATAATCGTCCTGTATACCCCAGTTCTTTCGCGAGTCCATGCGTTAAGCGAGATTGTCGCTGGGTCCGGCTTCGGTTTTATGGGCTTGGGAGTGTACGCGACACAAGCTGGCGTTATAGACACCCCTGGCATCGCCATACTCGTCCCAATCACAATTCTCGTCGCGCTGCTACTCTTCCTCAACGAGTTCCCAGACGCTGAGGTTGACAAAGCTGGAGGCAGGCGCCATATTGTAGTACTATTGGGAAAGCGCGGTTCGGCTTGGCTTTATGTCGTAGGCCAAGTAGCAACTTACGCTTCAATCATTCTTGCAGTTGCTATCGGGGCAGCGCCAACCTTAGTGCTTCTCTCACTCCTGAGTCTACCCATAGCATACAAAGCCGGCCGAATCACTTTGAAGAACTACAACCGAACACCCGAATTGGTCCCAGCGTTAGGGTCAAACGTGATTTTCATTCTGTTAACAATCACCCTGATGGCCTGTGGCTTTGCGGCGGCTTCATTCGTTTAGAATCTACAGTCAACTCTTACAGTCTAAGGCGCTTTACGTAAACCTGCAACAGCTCTCCTTGGATGATCAATGAGAGAAGCGCAACTCCGAACGTCATGGTGATGATGGCTTCTCTTTGGGGAAAGGTGTCAGGAAGCGAGAGTGCAAGAGCGACCGAAACGACGCCTCTCAGTCCGGCGATCCCAAGCACCCTAGTCCAGGATCCGGGGATTTTCTCGCTCAAAACGCTCATGAGGCCAACAATCGGAAAGAATGTATTCTTGTCATCAAGATACGTTAAGCGGCAACGGATATGTAACCTGAACACAGTTACGCACTATTAGCCTGTATACTGAGCAGACGTATCCGCGACTCCCTTAGACCATGTACGAACATGCGTCGAACATTAGTTGTGCCTGAGATGTTCCACGACGTTGTAACCATAACCAGGGCATTCCTATTTCGCGCCCCCACAGCCATTCAAATCGATTTCTTTCCGTTGTCCCAGAAGTGCCATTCAACGCCCTTAGAGTTCAAACTCACTAGGGGGATTGGGAAGCTTTTCGTCGTATTCCTCTTCCTTGGCCTCCTTTTTCACATACACTCGTAGGATTTCCGCTTGGACAATCAATGAGCATAGTATCTGGCCTGTGGTTTGTATCCGAAGAATCCGAAGTGTTGATACGACACGTATCCAATTGCGCCCGCTGCTGCGA
>CAWABQ010000019.1:0-10729 GCA_963780265.1 Candidatus Bathyarchaeota archaeon | reverse complement strand
AAGTTTTCGGGACACCCTTTGCCCATCCAGTAACGGGGCACCGCTCACATTTCCTGGCACTGTTAGTTTTCCCTTGGTGTGTCTAGCTGGAGTGCCTTCCAATCATTGATGAACTTGTTCTACTTAACCTGCATATCGCTCGGTCAGTGCCGGTGGGCCTGTGAAAGTTTCGAAGGCCCAATTCCCAAACACATGCGCCGGCTACTCTCGCCAGGAACCACGAGTTTCGTGTTCGCGTGGGGAGTTATGAAAATCTTGGAGATGGCCTATGCTGACCGAAGGGTAATGTCGAGATAGGACTGGGCCTACTTATGCCTCAATTCTCGGTTTCGTTTGAGTGGCTTCGAGTAGGGTTACCTTCTCGATCTTCCATCTTCGCCAGAAGGGATTTGTTTGAAGTTCATGTATTATAGCTTCGTGCAGTGCTTTCTCTTTGTCGTTCTCTTCTGGTTTGATGAGTGTTATGATCGCTATTTTGCTCGTAATGTACCGCCTCAGCTTGTACCGGTTTCCATAGGATATATGAGTTTGGCTGAACGGAGATTACTCGCCAATTTGCCGCTTCCAACTCGTTCTCTGGTATGATCGTCCAGTTGGTCCTTCCCCTAACCCGTATTTCTTGACAGCCAACCCTCCTCGGCTAGAGTTTGACAGTTACGTTTCGAGGGGAGGCCCGCGGCTTGTTTCTCGTTCCTAACAGTTTTGTGTACTTGCTGTGTTGAGCATGGTTAATTTTGTGGGTTCTGTTTTCCTAATAGGTGAGGTAGTTGGTCTTTGGGTTTCAACCTTTCTCCGCTCGTTGTTAAGCGGCAGCTGAGGTTGGATGACCTTAAAGGTCGAAGTCTCGCCGTTGACGCCAACAACATGCTCTACCAATTTCTTGCGCTGATTCGTATGCGGGACGGGCGGCCGTTCACTGACTCAAAGGGTAATATTACATCGCACCTGGTTGGGTTGCTTCTTCGCACGACTCGTTTGATGGCAGATTATGGGATGCGCCCTGTCTTCGTTTTCGACGGGAAGCCACCTGCGCTGAAAATGCGGACTCTAGAAGCAAGGCGCCAGTATAGGGAAAGGGCGCGGAAGGAGTGGGAGGATGCAGTGGAACGCGGCGATTACTCATCCGCCTGGTCGAAAGCAACAAGAATGAACTCGTTGACCCAACCGATGCAGGAGGATGCTAGGAAAATGCTAGGGCTGCTCGGCGTTCCTTACGTTCAAGCCCCGGAAGAAGGGGAGGCTCAAGCCGCCTACATGGCCGGGAAAGGTGATGTTTGGGCGGCCAACAGCCGGGATTATGATTCCGTACTCTTCGGGTCCCCGCGCCTAGTCCGTTACGTAACAATATCTGGGCAGGAATTCTTGCCGAGCAAAGGAATCGCTCGCCCCCTCATCCCAGAACTCATTGAACTTCAACAACTCTTGACGGCGCTTGGAATAAACCGAGAACAACTGATCGACCTAGCCATCCTAGTGGGGACAGACTTCAATCAAGGAGTTCGTGGGGTCGGGCCCAAGACAGCTCTCAAACTCATCAAAGGCTACGGAAGGCTCGAAGAACTCCCAGACCGATTCAGAAGCCAGCTACCCAACAACATTCAGGAGCTACGCAGAATCTTCCTCAACCCCACCGTAACTGAAGATTACCAGATCAAATTCAAGGGATTAGACGAAACAGGCCTCCGGAAATTTCTATGCGAAGAGCGTGGGTTTTCGGCGGATAGAGTTGACCTTGCAATTGTACGGATGCGTGAATTCTACGCCCGAGACCGTTCAAGCCTTCAAAGTTGGCTAGGAGGCAATCAGGGAGGGGCCTAATTGTCGCCGGAGACCTCGTTCAATCGGTTCGCAGAAGTCTGCAAGGCGCTAGAGTCCACCACGAAGAGGACGGAGAAGGTTGCTTACCTGGTGAGCTTCCTTAAGTCGCTAAGCCGTGAAGAAATTACACCCGCCGTGTCCTTCATCGTAGGCCGGCCTTTTCCCGAGTCCGATGAGCGAGTGCTCGATATTGGGGGACAGACGCTTTGGAAGATCAATCGCGGAACCGGCCAATCTGCCTTGGTCTCAAAACCTGTAACGATACTCGAAGTTTACAGAACTTTCGAGAAGATAGCGACCGCAACTGGACCCGGTTCGCGCCAGAGAAAGGAGACGCTCGTAGACACATTGCTGAGCCGGCTTCCTACCTCTGATGCCGAGTATTTGATGCGGATAATCTTCGGAGAGATGCGCATAGGTGCCGTTGAGGGCGCTGTCTTGGATGCGATTGCCCAAGCCGCATCTATCAACCTTGACTCAGTTCGAAGGGCGAACATGCTCATGGGAAACCTAGCCCAAGTTGCGGAATTGGCGCTCACAAAGGGCCCTGAAGCAATAAAGAATGTTGATGTGACGTTGTTCGTTCCAATCAAGCCCATGCTCGCGGAAATGGCGCAGGATCTTGGGGATGTCTTCAAAGAACACGGAGGCGTAAGCGCCTTTGAATTCAAGTACGACGGGGCGCGCGTACAGATTCACCGCAAGGGAGACGTTATTCGAATTTTCAGCAGAAGACTAACCGACGTCACAACAAGCCTACCTGACGTGGTCAAGCTGGCAAGGGAACGTATTCGCAGTCAGGAATTCCTCATTGAAGGCGAAGTTGTTGCGATCGGCGAAAATCAAAAGCCGCTTCCCTTTCAGGATTTGATGCGCAGATTCAGGCGCGTACACGATATCGAAATGATGTTGAAGGAAATCCCGCTTAGGCTCTTCCTATTCGATGTCATCTACCTGGACGGAACCCTCATGATTGACATCCCTTACGAGAAGAGATGGGACACGCTCCGCAGCATGATCGATATGCAATTACTCGCCACAAGGATAGTTACTCGGGACTTGGGTGAGGCGCAGAAACTTATGCAAGCCTCAATTGAGGCAGGCCATGAGGGCTTGATGGCGAAGGACCTCAAAAGCACCTACACCCCTGGTGTGAGAGGAAAGAAATGGTTCAAGATCAAACCTGCAGAAACATTAGACGTAGTCATCGTGGCTGCGGATTGGGGGTCCGGACGGAGACGAGGCTGGCTTAGTAATTACCATCTTGCCGTTCGGGACGAGGCGTCGGGAAAGTTTCTAGTAGTCGGCAAGACCTTCAAAGGCCTCACCGACCAAGAATTCGTTCAGATTACGAAGAGATTGCAAGCGTTGAAGACTCGGGAAACAGACTACACGGTGCATGTCAAGCCGTCGATTGTCGTTGAAGTGGCCTTCAACGAGATTCAACGAAGCCCACACTACAAATCCGGATTCGCCCTTCGCTTTGCTAGGATTACGCGTTTCAGGGATGATAAACGGATTGAGGACGCAGACTCGCTGCAGCGATTGTCAAAGCTCTACCAAGACCAATTCAGGTTCAAGGCTCCTGCTGGCTTCTAGGTTCGAGGTTTTTCCTTGAAGGTCGCATCGCTCTTCAGCGGCGGCAAAGACAGCGCATTCGCACTCTGGTGCACGCAAATGCAAGGCTGGGACGTGAAAAGCCTCGTCACCGTCTTCCCCGAATCCCAAGAATCGTGGATGTTTCACTTCCCAGGCCTAAAATGGACCAAACTTCAAGCCGAAGCAATCGGCCTACCCCAATCAATCATTACAACCAAAGGAGAAAAAGAACAGGAACTGAGCGACCTAACTGCCGGCCTTGACAAACTCAAGAAATCCCTCGGCATTGACACCGTGGTTTCAGGCGCTGTGGCGAGCGAGTATCAACGAACTCGAATCGACAACGTGTGCGAGAAACTCGGCCTCAAGAGTATCGCACCACTATGGCATAAGAACCAAGAGCAACTTGTCCGAGAACAAATAGAATCCGGGTTTCAGATCATAATAACAGCGTGCAACGCGCTCGGGCTTGACGAAAAGTGGTTGGGTAAAAAACTTGAAACCTCAGACTTACCCAAGTTAGTCGCGCTCAGGAAAAAATACGGCCTGAACGTTGCGTTCGAGGGAGGAGAAGCGGAAACCTTCGTCCTAGCCGCACCAATGTTCAGAATACCCCTCACGATCGTTCGGTCCACGCCACGTTGGGCCGGTGATTCGGGTCACTTGGAGTTAGATGAAGTTCAGCTAAGTTCGCGGTAGATTTCAACCACGAGCGAGCTGCGTTGCAAGCTCACGTGTCTTAGAAACGATTTCCCCCACATCAACTGATTGTATCCGCCTATTCTCCATGAGGACCTGGCCATTCACAATCGTCGTGTGAATGTTTGCGCTGGAGGCTGAGTATACAAGGTCGGAGACAATCGTTTCTTGTCCGTAGACTGGGTTCATGTTAGGCGCCTTTGCATCCACTAGAATGATGTCTGCTCTCTTTCCCGTTTCTAGACTACCGATTTCGCGTTCCACTCCCAAGGCCTTCGCCCCTTGAATCGTGGCTAAGTCAAGCACGGTCTGCGCGTTCAGAACCGTAGGGTCCCACCTGTGCGCCTTATGCAGAAGGGCGCAAACCTTCATCGTCTCAAACATATCCAGCGTATTGTTGCTCGCGGCTCCATCAGTCCCCAATCCGACGGGGACGCCGGCCTCAAACATCTCTGGCAACGGGGCGACTCCACCGCTTGCGAGTTTCATGTTTGAAACTGGGCAGTGCGCGACTGCAACGCCGGCCTTGGCGAGGAGGGCGACTTCGCTCTTTGTGAGCCAAGTGCAGTGGGCTGCGAGCATTTTCTTAGACAAGGCGCCAATTTTGTCCAAGTATTCAACTACGCGCATACCATGCTGTTGCTGTGAGTCTGCTTGCTCCTTGCGTGTTTCAGCTACGTGGATGTGGTTGATGACATCGTTCTTCTCCGCAAATTCCTTCGCCCAGAGCAGGGTCTCAGCGGAGCAGGTGTATGGTGCGTGGGGGCCTAGGGCGAAGCGTATTCGGGGGTTTCCAAGGCCTTTGATGTAATCGAAGAATTTCTTACTCTTCTCCTGTTCCATTCGCGCTTTCGCAGGATCGAATAGGTCTATGATGCCATAGGATAGAAAGCCTGCGCAGGCCAGATTCGGCTACAGCTCTAGCGACATCTTCCATGTAGAAATACATGTCCACGAAACTTGTTGTTCCAGACAGGATCATCTCAGCTGAGCCTAGTAAGGCACCGTAGTAACAGGCTTCGCCGGTCAGTTTGGCTTCGAGGGGCCAAATTTTCTTCTGCAACCAATCCTGCAGCTGCATGTCATCTGCGTATCCTCGAAACATCGTCATTGAGAGGTGGGTGTGGGTGTTAATGAGGCCGGGAAGGGCGATTTTCCCATGTCCATCTATTTCAGAGTCAGCGGGGCCTTTGAGGTTTTTCCCGATCTGCTTGATCTCTCCGTCTTGGATGAAAATGGATGCGTCCCGCAGCACCTCGCGTTTCTTGTCCTGAGTGACAATCCAGTCGCAGTTTTTGATAAGCAGCGATGGCATGGCGGTACGGGTTTAGGATTGTGTTGGTTCAGTTAAAAGTCGATGCCCGCACCATTGAATGCACACACCGGTCGCTAATCGCTTTGTTTGCGCTTCCGACCGCTCTTGAGATACCTCAGTAATCCCTTGTGGTCTGGACGTTTTATTGATTTGACAATAACCGAGGTAGACAGACCCATTGTCAATGGTTCTAACTTGTCGCATATCCCGGCTCTCAGTTTCTCCATGTTTGAGTCTAGGACTGTCATGAAGTATTCATGTGAGCCCAAAGTCGTATACGCCTCTAAGACTCTTGGCTCCTCCTGGATAAACTCCAAAAGCTTCTCTCGCGTTTCGTCTCCATGAGAAGTGGCTGTTCCCATGAACGCCGTCGCAGTCAAACCCAGTTTCGACCAATCTACATCCACCGTTGCACGCCTCACTATGCCCACATTTCTCAGACGTTCGCATCTCTTTGCTATGGTACGCTGATCGGTTTTCGCTAAGGTGGCCATCTCCTTGAAAGTGATAGTACTGTCGTCAATCAGTTTCTCAAGAATAAACAGGTCAAGATCGTCGGGCACGTACGTCCCAAAGCTCGGACCGGATACACTACGCCTAACTCTACTCAATGTACCAGCCAAATTCCATGGATTGTGTTCGAATTACATAGACTTTGCTAATTTAGGCAATTCGATTACGCTTGACAACCAGTTCGAAGTATTTTATTCGCAATTCGATAGCAACCGTTAAGAATGTTTTCTCATCTTGGGAGTTCGATTGTCATGACGCTATTGTCCCATCTGAAGGCTCATCCGAACAGGATCGGAATCACCGTCGGCCTAATTCTGCTGGCTATCATCCTCGTCTACATTATCCTGTATCAACGAACGCCTTAGGCGTTCGAGAAACCCTGCATTGCTGAACCGCAGGGTGAATCGATTCGAGCGTTGAATCATGTTTGCGCTTAGTAGCTCTCCTCTGACCGTGCTGCTGCTTGTAATCGTTTTTTCTTTCTTGGGAGCCATCATCAGTGACAAGCTGAAATTATCGTATCCAACGATCATGGTTGCGATAGGCTTCTTACTGTCCCTTCTTAGGTTTGGTACGGGTTTTGGCAGTATTACTGTTGACAGCAATCTGATTCTTGGCATTGTCGTTCCTCCGTTGATGTTTGAAGCGGCCATGCGGACTCGTTTTGAAGTCTTCAGGACTGTTCAGAAAACGGTGATAGGCTTGGCGATATTCGGAGTTGTCATCTCCGCCTTCGTGAGCGCCCTCGTACTGAATCTTGCTTTGGGGTTGCCACTGGGTGTTGCACTACTGTTCGGGATCATCGTTTCGCCTACTGACCCGGTGACTGTCGTTAGTGTTCTGAAAAGAATGCAGGCACCGGAAGCGCTTACAACAATTCTGGAATCTGAAGCCTATTTGAACAATGCCACGCCCGTCATCCTATTCCCAATAGCCCTCTCCTTATCTTTCAGTCCAATGAGCGGTCTGAGCCATTTCGCTTTCACTCTGCTAGGAGGAGTCGGAATCGGTCTCTTGGTGTCGGGCATTGCTGAACTCCTCCACAAGTTGATCACGGAGCCGCTCGCAGAAACATCCTTCACCATAGCGGTCATGTACGGTTCCTACGTGCTTGCAGAGAGCTTAGGCGTGTCGGGCTTGATTGCAGTACCTATCGCCGGCTTGTATATGGGGAATCGGACTATGCGAACAGCCATGTCAGAGGAAACCCGTGGAACGATGATAAAGTTCTGGGAGGTGGTGACTTTTCTGGCTACAGCTTTCGCCTTTCTACTGATCGGGTTGAAGGCTGACTTCGATTTACTGGTCGCCTTCGCCCCATTCATACTAGTGGCCTTCGCGGCCATAATCATCGCGAGAATCCTTAGCGTCTACCCAGTCCTGTGGTTCGCTCAGCTGATGGGAGAGAAGGTACCAGCCTCATGGAAGAGGATCCTGGCGTTTGCAGGTCTACGTGGCGCAGTCTCAATCGCCCTCGTCCTCTCAGTGCCGGAAAGCAATTACAAAGGCACTATACAAGCGATGGTATTCGGCGTGGCACTCCTCTCATTGATCGTCCAAGCAGAAATCCTCCGAGCGTATGTGAAAAAGGAATCCCGGGAAGAAGACAGTGATTCATTACCTCAATTGGTTCAAATCCCTAGGAGCCCCTGAAGTAACGTAACAGCCTCGAGTTCAGTTATGACCTAGATAACAGATACGCCAATACTTTCAGGCATGCGAATCTTCCACAACTACGTTAGACTACACGAAGCCTTGAACGGTAAGACCCCTTCTGAAATCGCAGCGATAGAAATTCAAGGCGAGAACAAGTGGTTAACTCGAATTCAGAACGCAACCCGTAAAGGTAGAGATACTAAGTACCCCATGCATGTCAAAAAGACTGCCTAGCTTTGCCCGTGAAGTCCTTGAAATGCCCAACATGCCCAGATGCATTGAATAATCATTGCTGTAGATGCGGCCGAATCATCTCCCCAGAGGAGCAACTTCTAAGGAAAGGCCCCTTCAGGGAGAAAGTCAACTACGACTCTAGTCTACACCTGTATTGTGAACCATGCTACGAAGAAAGAACAAGAGAGGCTCAATAATAGATGACCGTGAGTTGAGTGAGCTATTAGGCGGTTTTGATGCTCGAACTGGTTTTCTTTATCTACGAAAGTGGACTGTAGTAGCGATTGCGACCGGCATCGTCGCCGGCGTCGGAGCATTAGCTCTAATCCAAGGCATTGATTTCTTCACGAAACTATTCCTAGTGGGCATAGTGGGATATGCGCCACCGCTACCCGGTGGCGAGACACAAACTCCCCTGACTACCATCATTATCGCTCGGCCTTGGCTAATACCCGTCTCCACAACTCTGGGGGGATTGCTGAGTGGCATATTGGTTGCGAAGTTAGCTCCTGAAGCCAAGGGTGTTGGAACTGACGCTGCGATAGGCGAATTCCATAAAGGGCACGCTCTGATTCGCACTCGCGTACCACTCGTTAAACTTCTCACGTCGGCCATCACGATAGGTTCAGGCGGAACTTCCGGTCGTGAAGGGCCAATAGCCCAGATAGGCGCGGGTTTGGGCACGCAGATTGCTAAGGCGTTCAAGCTTACGGAGCGTGAGAGAAGAATCGCCCTTGCAGCGGGGCTCGGAGCGGGTATTGCCGCGATCTTCAAGGCTCCCCTGGCTGGGGCAATTCTCAGTGGTGAGATATTCTATAAGCATGATTTTGAGGCGGAAGCTATGATTCCAGGATTCGTAGCTTCAACGGTCAGCTATTCAATCGTCGGTTTCGTGACAGGCTGGCAGCCAATCTTCAGCACCGGAGTCAACCCGGTCGCATTTACACATCCCGAAGCGCTCATCTTGTACGGAGTCCTAGGCGTTGTCTGCGCTGGGTTCGCCCATTTGCTTTTCAAAGTCTACTTCCGAGTTAATGACATGTTTGAGAGACTCCGAATACCCGGCTTCATGAAACCAGCAATTGGCGGACTCATAACGGGAGTGATCGGCATTTTTGTTCCCTCGGTTCTTGGCGTAGGTTATGGCTGGGCGCAGCTAGCGCTCAACCAGAATTACCAAATCCTCCCCCCAACGATGATTCTCCTCGCAGTCTTTGCAGAGATATTTGCCATGTCATTTACGTTAGGTTCAGGGGGCAGTGGAGGAATCTTCGGGCCCTGCGTGGTAACTGGAACGATGATTGGCGGCGCGTTCGGTTACTTTGCGCAGCAAATGTTTCCCGGAACGGTTACGAACCCATCGGCCTTCGCCATTGTAGGGATGATGGCATTCTTTGGCGGTGCCGCAAGTCACCGTTAGCCGTTATCGTGATGATAGCTGAGATGACCGGCGGCTATGGGCTCCTCGCCCCGTCCATGGTCGCTGTCGTGGTCGCGTATTTGCTCACCGGAAGTCTGAGCGTATTCTACAATCAAGTGGAGAGCGTGGAAGATTCCCCAGCCCACTTTGAGGAGTATGAGACCTTAGTCCTGAAGAGAATCTTGGTCGCCGACGTTATGACCAAGAGGGTGCAATCGGTAAAGCCATCGGCAAACGTCAAGATCGCCCAAGACTTGATGGAAACAGACCTTGTAGCTGGCTTGCCTGTGTTATCCGATGGAAAATTGGTGGGGATGGTCACCAAGACCGACATACTGAAAGTTGAACCTTCGAAGCGTGCAGAGAAAACAGTTGACGATGTTATGGCCAGACAATTGGTCTTTGCATATCCGGAGGAAGACCTGTTTTCAGCGTTAACGAGAATGATGACGAGAGGAGTGGGCAGACTGCCAGTCGTCTCGCATGAGGCTCCGGACGTAATGATTGGCATAATCACACGCACCGACATTGCAAAAGCAATCGAGAAACATCACTCTACCCAACCCTCTGTTAGAAGCCATTAGTCCCACAAATCGTGGGTTCAAAATCCCACCGGCTCTACCCTATCTTGGGTTTAACAGCCACTTTTTTCACCTTACTCTTCTCATTTTGAGCCGTTTTCGAAGGCTCCCTGAATCATTCGCAGTCAAGCCTTACCCTCTAGGAACTTCTCTAGGAATCAAAAGCAAATGTTAAGTAGTTCTAACGTTAGAATGACTTTACATAGTGATTTGTATGCATAGGAATCCGATGGGCTACTTGGGTCTGCTCGGTTTCGTGGGCTTGCTCGGGTTCGTTACACGCAACTACGGGTTATTCGCATTCTTCCCCTTCGGTATCTTCGGCGTCTTCTTGGTCAGGGGAACCGATGAACGGATGGATCGCAATCTGAATAGCGCCTGCAGGAACGCATTCATGTTTACCATGATCGACTTGACGCTTACACTCTCATACCTGCCCTTTATCACGTCAACCGGCGAAACATCCAAATGGGCTCTCGGAATCGCGTTTATCGGCACCGTCTGGGTATTTGTTTCCACGTGGGTCTATCATCAACTCGTTCGCCCTGCGGAATGAGGTTTCCATGAGAACGAAGATCAAGGAACTCAGAGAGAAGCATAATCTAACCCAAGAGCAGCTAGCAGACAAGGTGAACGTTACGAGACAGACGATACTCTACTTAGAGAAGGGAAAGTACAATCCCTCGTTAAGATTGGCTCATAAGATTTCTAGGGCGTTAAAGTCGCATATCGAGGAGGTCTTCTCGTTTGACGATGAGGAGACTTTAACGGTCTTAAGAGTAACATCGAGCGTTAAGAGTAAACGTTAAATTATTCTAACGTTAGAAATAGCATACATGAAGGATGATTGAATGGTTCTTCCACTGTTGGTGCAGCGGTAATTGTGGGAGAAGT
>CAWABQ010000018.1:0-82637 GCA_963780265.1 Candidatus Bathyarchaeota archaeon | reverse complement strand
ACGTTCCCGTCTTGTCGAAGAGGAAAACCTCAGGTGTTCGCTCAGCTCCGTAAGCGCGAGCTATTTGCTGGCTCTTGTCATGCACGTAGGGGAAGTTGAAATGCTTCTCGCTTGCACGCTCTTTCATTTTTTCGAAGCTGTCATCAGGGTATTTTGATGCGTCGTTCGCGTTTATTGCAATCAATTGGACGCCCTTCATATCGTAGTCTGCCTGTATCTGGACCATACGGTCCTCCCACGCACGAACGTAGGGGCAGTGGTTGCAACTGAAAATAATCGCCACAGCATTCTTTCCAGAATATTCGGCGAGCGAATGATTCTTCCCGTCGACGCCAGTTAGGTTGAAGGGTATGGCCTTATCCCCGATCTTAAGGTTGGTCATCGTTTCATTCCCGCGAATGCGTCTACCGTTTAGTGCAGGATTCTGCTCTTAAGATTCTCCTTTCGCAGCACGGACGGCCTTGCGAATCATTGAGACCGATGGCAAAGGGGAGATGCGCCCATCTTCAAGGCGGTAAGCACGGCAGGTCGGAGCATATTCATGGTTCGGAACCGGGTCGACATCATGCCCATTAATCAAAATTGTCGGAGACCCTGGATATCGAAAACGCTTCGCATCCTCAAACGTCTCAACTCTGATGACTTCAATCTTGGCATTTATTCCCTCCTCATCTAGGACCTTGCGCAGTCGTTCAATCGCTTCGTCATGCGAGGGACACTGGTCCGAATAGAGAAAACGAATCTCCACAGCATCTCACTTATTCTTAATCGTACACAACGGACCGCGTCATGACTGTTGTGCCTCATAGGAGTCTACCCACCTTCGGCCAACTCGGGTAATCTCCGCTCAAGAAAACCCATCCAAATGCGTAAGTATCCGTCGTTTGTGGTCTCGAAATTACCGTAGAAATCCTCGTGGTGACCGCTAATGTCTATCAAGTTGTCTTCAGGAAAAGAGATTCCAATTGAGATGCACAAGACGCGAATGGTCCAGAAAATTGCGCTAATACCCGTCGAGGAACGGCTCAAGGCGATTGGAGAGGCCGGCTACAATACGTTCCTGCTCAAGACGAAGGACATATTCTTGGACATGCTCACCGATAGCGGCGTCAATGCTATGAGCGATAACCAGTTCGCAGGTTTCATGAGAGCTGACGACGCCTACGCTGGGAGCATGACCTTCTACGAATTCGCGGACGCAGTGAAAGATGTGCTGGGTTACAAGTATGTCATGAATGCGCACCAGGGGAGAGCAGCCGAGCATCTCTTGGCTAAGGTCTTCATCAAATCGGGTGATGTGGTTCCGACAAACTACCATTTTACAACCACTAGAGCGCACATCGAACTCTCAGGCGCGTCGGTTCTGGAGATATACTATGATGGCGCCTTGAAGACAGAAAGTACGAACCCCTTCAAGGGCAACATGGATCCGCAGAAACTGAAGAACGTGATAAAGAAGTACGGAAAGGATAAGGTCTCATTTGTTCGTATGGAAGCTACGACCAACCTAATCGGCGGGCAACCATTTTCCATGACGAATTTGAAAGAGGTTAAGCAAATTTGCAATGAACACGGCTTGATGCTCGTTATAGATGGAAGTCTCATCTGCGAAAATGCGTACCTGATCATGCAGCGAGAGAAAGGATACCAAACCAAGACGGTTGCCGAAATAATTCGTGAGATTTGCAGTATACCTGACCTATTCTATATGAGCGGCAGAAAGAACACGTCCGTTAGAGGCGGTATGATAGCGACCAACAATAAGGAATTGTTCGACAAGATCAGGCCTTGGCTCCCCGTCTATGAAGGATTCTACACATATGGGGGCATGTCCATGAGAGAAATAGGCGCCATGGCTGTGGGAGTCCGAGAAATGGTGGACCCCTCGGTCGCGGGTTGCTCGGTTGAACAGATCAAGTACTTTGTCAACAAGCTTTTTGAAACCGGAATCCCAGTCGTTACGCCGCCAGGCGGGTTAGCGTGCCATCTAGATGCGATGAAGTTCCTGCCGCACGTCCCTCAATCTCAGTATCCTGCTGGGGCTTTGTCTGACGCTCTGTACATAGCTTCGGGAATCAGAAGCATGGAAAGAGGAAGTGTCTCAATGGACAGGGACAAGGAAGGAAAGGAAGTCCCAGCCGACGTTGAACTAACCAGGATTGCGCTTCCAAGGAGAGTCTACTCAATATCGCACATTGAATATGCCATTGACAGAATAAACTGGCTCTACAAGCACCGGGACCTTGTTAAAGGGCTGAAGTTCGTGTGGGAGCCTCCAGTCCTCCGGTTCTTCGATGGAAGACTCGAACCAATCGCTGATTGGGGAAGAAACCTAACCGAAGCTTTCAAGAAAGAAGTTGGAAACAACTAGCTTTTCCAACGACAATGGCAGCATTACCTTCGGCGACCTCTACGTAGCTTAATTGCTGCGTAGGCTCTCTTCGATGAATCGCAAACTCGACTTGTGCCGAGTATGTTCAAGTATCTCACCCACGGACGGGATACAGCCGCGTAGCCACGATGAACGATCTAGTCGGGTTGATTGGCCTGTTTTTTGCCGGCATGCTTGCCGGCGCCATCAATTCCGTGGCTGGTGGTGGAACTTTGATTTCCTTTCCGTCCCTTGTGGCTTTCGGCGAACCGGAGATTATCTCCAACGCTACGAATACAGCCGCATTGTGGCCTGGTTCTCTTAGTGGGGCGCTTGGATACCGAAAGGATACCTCAGTCGAGCGTGGCTTGTTTCTTATGCTTGCCATTCCCAGCCTTATTGGTGGACTCACGGGAGCGGCGGTTCTTGTTTTTACCGCGTCTGAAGTTTTCAGTCGTGTCGTCCCGTTCTTAGTTCTCTTTGCTACCTTGATGCTTGCGTCACAGGACCTCATTTCCAGAAGGCTTCGACACACTTCCGATAACGCTGAGCGTGTGACGACTGTTGGGCGCGTCTGGGGCGTGCTCTTTCAACTCTTCGTCGCGACATACGGCGGTTACTTTGGGGCTGGGATGGGAATTTTGATGCTAGGCTCATTCAGCCTCATGGGCCTACGCGACATACACAAAATGAACGCGATGAAGACACCCCTTGCCGCAATCATAAACGTAACCGCTTTCGCTTTCTTCGCATTCAAAGGACTTGTAGTCTGGTACCTGGCGTTCCTTATGATGGGCGGCGCGATTATCGGCGGCTACGGGGGCGCACGCCTAGCAAAACACGTTAACCCACGCTTAATGCACATCACGGTCGTTGCAATCGGCCTGCTAGTGTCAGGTTGGTTCTTTGCAAAATTATTCTGAGAATGTTAGCCCGAATGCGGTCTGATAGTCAATAAATAGCTAGATACTCTTCCTTCCGGTTAGTGCAAGGAGTTCATGAGCATGAAACTTGGAGTTTTAGGAACTGGAATGGTTGGGAATACGGTTGCTTCGAAGCTTGTTCAATTGGACCACGAAGTGAAGATGGGATCCCGCACGTCAGGAAACGAAAAAGCCGTCCAATGGGCCAAAGCCAATGGGCCAAGGGCCTCGAACGGTACGTTCGCTGAGGCCGCAGAATTCGGCGAGATAATTTTCAATTGCACCGGGCGCAGCTTCGCTCGAGGCCTTGAAATTGGCTGGCGCGAAAAACCTGAAGGGCAAAATCCTAGTCGACATCTCAAACCCACTGGATTTCTCTAAAGGCATGCCTCCCACCCTGACAGTGTGCAACACGGATTCGCTTGGCGAGCAAATACAGAGAGCGTTCCCCGAGGTAAAAGTGGTGAAAACACTCAACACCATCAACTGTAACGTAATGGTAACCCCCCACATTATCCCAGGGCCCCACGACATCTTCATGAGTGGGAACGATGCAAACGCCAAATCCAAAGTTCGCGAAATCGTTGCAGACTGGTTTGGTTGGAAATCAGTCATCGACCTTGAGGACATAAGCACGGCCAGAGGAACAGAAATGTACCTAGCGCTATGCGTACGGTTGATGGCAGTCAACCAAACGCCGAACTTCAACATCAGAATCACGAAATGACATTGCATCACAGTGCAGTAATCCTCTCATACTCTGATATGCGAATCAGCCTCGCACTCTACGCCGTATAGTCTTGCGGTTTGATCGAGCGGTCTTCATGGACGGCTTAAAGACAGCATATCGATGGCTCCCTGCCCTCGTCGCAGTCGCACCTACTCCCACCCTAGCCGGAGTGACCCTGAGAAAGAAAATCTCATCTATCTAGAAAAATGAACACGAGGATCTCTATAGAGCTAGTTCGAGAAACAGTGCTCTTGGCCTAGGATTATATCGATAGGGACAAATTTCTTTGAAACCTAAGATGCGATACAGATGAAGCGCTCCCTGCATGGAAGGGACTGTATCTAAACGCATACGTGAGTACCTGCGCTTCTTTGCCTCTTCGATAATTGCCACTGACAGAGCTTTGCCAACTCCCTTTCCCCTGAACGCCGACCGCACATACAGCCTCTTCATCTCACAAATGCCTTCAGCCAATTTTCGCAAAGCGACACAACCAGCAACACCCTCACTATCACGAGCGAGCAAAAGCGCACCCTCAGGTAAGGAATAATCGCCGGGTAGACTTGCCAACTCCTCCTCAAAATTCTGAAAGGAGAGGTCGAAACCGAGTGAGGAAGCATATTCTAGGAAGAGAGTCTTGACCTGTTGAAGGTCTTCCCCAGAATATGCTTGCATTATTCTCAAGTGTACTTTACCATCTCGAAATCGGGTATCCGGCACCAACACGCCTTAATCAATCAGTGCCTGAGTCTCATTCCCGGATGGGTGGAGGCCTAGGAATGATCTTTGAAGGAAAATACGAATTGGGAACGCCGAGACAAAGGCTCTGGGAGTTCATTACCGATCCCGATAAGATCGGTAAATGCCTACCAGACCTTAAGACGTTGAATGTTGAGAGCGAAGACACTTTCACTGCTGTCGTCCGAGTAGGAGTCGGTTTCATGAAAGCTGACTTCAAACTCAAGGTCGAAATCGTAGGAAAAGAACCCCCCAGCCGCGTACAGCTTAGAGCGGTCGGGACCGGTTCAGGAAGCAACATCAACATGGACTTAGCGATTGAGCTTAAAGAAATCCCTGGGGGCAGTGAACTTGATTATAAGACAGATGTCAAGGTCAGTGGCATGATGGCCAGCCTTGGGCAACGAGTAATCAAGGACACGGCGGAAAGGACAGTTGCTGGGATCTTTGATTGTGTTCGAAAGCAGGTAGAATGAAGATTACTTATTTCATCTTAGCTGAGGCAGCCTTCACAGCTTTCACGATGTTAAGGTAGCCCGTGCATCGACAGAGGTTCCCTCCGATCCCCTTCCTGATCTCCTCGTCGGTTGGGCGTGGATTTCTTTGGAGCAGGAAGAGGCATGAAAGAATCATTCCCGGCGTACAATAACCGCATTGGAGGGCTTGCTGTTCCAAGAAGGCTTCTTGAAGTGGGTGTAATTTGCCGTTCACAGCGAGACCTTCGATTGTTTTGATCTCCGAATTGTTGGCTTGGGTTGCGAGCAGAAGACAGGATTTGACGGTTACTCCGTTCAGCATAACAGTGCAAGCGCCGCAGTGGCCGGTGTCGCACCCTATGTGAGTTCCGGTTAAGCCGAGTTCATCGCGGAGAAAATCGACAAGTAACATCCTAGGTTCGACGGTTCGTTTGTACCGCCGGTCGTTCACCTTGACATTGACCTCTAATTCCTTTCCCATCCTAGGCACTTCCGTTTGCGCGGCCAGCTGATATTCGAACCGCCTGTTTCGTCAGAACCTTAGCCATTTCTAACCTGTATTCGGCCGTTGCACGAAAATCGGACGGAGCGCTTTGTGCATCACACGCCTTCTCGGCGCCTTCCTCTATCGTTTTATCATCGAGCCTTCGGCCGGATAGGAAAGTTTCTGTTCCTTTAGCGTGAACTGGAGTGGGCGCTATACCGCCCAGAACCACGCTTGCTGTTCTGCAAACGTCTTCGCTGTCCAAGGTTAACTGAGATGCTACGGCCACAATCGCGAAGTCGTTGTGCCCTTTACTTAATTTGAGGTAGGAACCCCCAGACCTTGGCGGCGGAATTGGAATTCGCACCTCACGGACAATCTCGTCCAGTTCGAGTGAAGTGGTGTAGTAACCTCGGAAGAAATCCGCTGACTCGATTGACCGCGACCCATTAACACTGGCCGCTACTATTGTTGCGTGAAGAGCCGTACACGCTGTCGGAAGGTCGGCAGTTGGATCGGCATGTGCGAGTGACCCCCCTATCGTGCCACGATTTCTGACCTGCTGATCTGCGATCACACTTGCCGCCTC
This sequence comes from Candidatus Bathyarchaeota archaeon, assembly GCA_963780265.1. GTDB lineage: Archaea > Thermoproteota > Bathyarchaeia > 40CM-2-53-6 > 40CM-2-53-6 > FEN-987. Next base: position 76,326 of record CAWABQ010000018.1, on the reverse strand, counting down.
GGCGAGGAGAGGAGATTTTTCGCGGGTAAGGCGATTGTTCGCGAGCTCGTCGTGGTGGATCAAAGCGCCGATTACGATAACGCCGTCTTGTTCGCGTATGTGCTTTAGCTCAGCGACGCCATTAATGTCTATCAATGTATTGGCAGAGGCCAGGCGTAGCTTCATCAAGGTGATTATGCTCTGTCCCCCTGCAAGTATTTTGGCCTCGTCCCGGGAGTGCAGCAGATTCAATGCTTCGCTCAGGGAGGATGGAGCATAATACTCGAAAGGCCTCGGTCGCAAAGGCGGTCTTCTTGGGAGACCGGAAGATGCGGTTTAAAGACTTGCCCATGAACTCATTTAGAGTCTAATCCTAGTATTTGATTGCTGGAGCTCTGTCAGGCATGGAAGACGTTTCCCGAAAACTGGTTGAAGGCCGCGGCCAATTCGTAAACGACCTACACATGCCCGACATGTTACATTTGGCGATAGTGCGAAGCCCGCATGCCAGCGCAAAATTGCTGAAGGTGAAGGGTGGTATAAATTCGTCAGAACTTAAGGCGAACCTAGCTTCCGTCGGAGAAGGGGCTTCAGAAGGGCCAGGCGCTGCTCAACCAGTACTCGCCATAGGTTACGTGAACTATGTGGGCCAGCCTGTGGCCGCCGTTCTCGGAAACGATCAGTATACGGCCATCGACATGATGGACGAGGTGGAAGTGGACTATGAACCACTGAAGCCGGTCATCGACCCGGAGGAGGCACTGGTTGCGCCGCCGATTCACCTCGAAACCACGTCGAACGTTCTTGCGAGCTTCCAATTCGGCAAAGAGTTCGACTTACCAGACGCCCCACTGGTTTTGGAAGACACGCTCCTGAATAAGAGAATCTCACCGAACCCTCTCGAACCCCGGGCTCGTGGCCCAGTACGATGGCTCAAGACTTACGGTGTGGGCCTCAACTCAGTCGGTCCACGCCTGGAAAGAGGGATTGTGCGACTCTTTAGGTCTCGCTCCCAAGTCCGTGAGAATCATTCAGATGGATACCGGCGGAGCCTTTGGCAGCAAGGGAGGCATTTACCCCGAGTATGTAATCGCTTGTTACGCCGCTATGAAGACGGGAAAGCCTGTGAAGTGGATTGAGACCCGCATGGAACACTTGATGGCGACTCACCAGGGTAGGGGAGCGCGAGCGAAGATGAAAATTTATGCGGATAAAGTAGGGAGGGTCTTAGGCTTAAGGACTGAGCTGCTCATTGACGCAGGTGGTTACGCACCCGACATGGGGATGATGGCGCCGCGGTGGATTGGGTTTCAGATTACGGGCCCGTATGCAATTTCGAAGGTGTTTGTTGATGCGAAGGCAGTGTACACGAATAAAGTTCCGCTCGGTCCCTACAGAGGCGCTGGAAGGCCTGAGGCTGCCATGTTCATTGAGCGAATGATGGATTTACTCGCAGACGAGTTGAAGATGGACCCTGTTGAAGTAAGGCTGAGAAACGCAAGCCCAGAACCATTTGTTTCACCGCTCGGCCTGAAGCTCGACCCGTTCAGACCTTTTCTCGAATCCGCGGTAAAGGAGCTAAGATATCATGAAAGAAGAGGAAAGGGAGAGGGCGTAGGGTTCTCCTGCTTCGTCCTCATCCCAGCAGCGCAACCTGGGGAATCGGCTAGGATCGCAATTAAGAAAGGAAGGGTCAAGGTGTGGATGGGTGGCAGTACACATGGGCAGGGACATGACGTTTTCGCGAAAATGCTCGTGAGCCAAGAGTTGGGCGTCCCTCAATCAGTCATAGATGTTGAGAAGTCGGACACCGACGAGTTGGATGAAGGCGTGGGGTCTTGGGGAAGCAGGACGGCTGCGGTGGGAGGAGCCGCATTGGTTGAAGCAGCACGGAAGATCAAAGACGCAGCCATAACGCAACTTGGAAAATATTCCCCCGAAGAATTTCTTAGACATGAGTTTGATGTTACAGTCTTTCACTCTGAGAAAGGACAGCTGAACGCATTCGGAGCAAACCTAGTAACGGCTGTGTTTGACGAGTTAGGGAACGTCAGAGTGAAGGAATGCAGAGCTTACTATGATGTGGGGCGACAACTCAACCCGGCAATGATTGAAAGCCAAATCATAGGCGGTTCCGCGCAAGGGATCGGCCAAGTGCTTAACGAACAAGCCAAGTATGACGAAGAAGGACAGCTTCTAACCGTCACTCTCGCCGACGCGGGATTACTGAGCGCCTCAGAGATGCCTTCCGTGGAGATTGGACTGGCCAGTAATCCATCTTCACTTCCCCATGGAGCTAAAGGGGTGGGGGAAAGCCCAACCATGGGCGTACCCCCGCGGCATTACGTGCTATAGAGAAGATCGTTGGGAGAAGATTACGCGAAACACCAATTCCCATCGAGTCGCTCACGCCACCGCAAGGTCGGAGAAGCTAGCTTAAACGATCCCTACTCAACGCCCTTGTACACTTTTGCAGCACTTCAAGCTATCGATGGGCTTCATCGTAAACATCTACTAGACCATGGCCTTTTGGCGGCCAAGGAATAGGTCAATCCTTGCATCCGAACTCGAAAGAGCGCACGCTTTTACTCCTTCAAAAGGCACCACGCTACACCTGAGCTACTGTTTCAGCTTTGCAAATCCAAAGCAACACTTCCATACCTTCCATACCCTGCTTGCCACAGCAGTTGCATTTCCGTGGTAATGGTTAAGTTTCGGTTTTGAACCAGTCTCTACGTGATTTCCAGTGGGGATGGAGGATTTACGATTGGCGAGTTCACAAACGCAGCAACGGAAAGTCTGCTCTTTCTGTCACAATTTCATAGCCAACGACGTGCTCTTCTGTGACGTGTGTGGTACTCCGCAGGATGTAAGCCGCGTTTATCAGGTCCGATCTGAAATGCAGAAGAATATCGACAACCTGAACGCTTCATTACGTTCAATGGAAACTCGAAAAGCCGGGCTGGAAAATGAGATTAGAGGCTTAGAGAACGCCTCCGAGAAGGCAAAGTTATCTCAAAAAATAGAACTTGAATCCTTAGATGACAAGATAAAGACGCTGACATCCGCTTTGCAACCATTGACACTTGACGTTGAATCACTGAGGAACCGAAGAGATGCGCTTACACACGAAATCGAAGCTCTCGCTACCAAGAAACAGCAGTTAGAGACAACAACGAAATCCGAAGCAGCAACCATCGATTCCTTACATAGGGAAAGACTCGAGATGCAACATGAAATCAAACGACGCCCCGGCAAAACCCGCCACCGTAGTAATCAAGCCTCCACAAAACCAAGAGAACTGCGCGATGTCAACAAACAGACGGCCCACACTTTTCTTTGCAAATACGAAGGGGCTGCAGACTGGAATACAGAACTTTCGAAACTACTCGCCCAATTTGAACTTTCACTGGACCAGGCGAAATATTCCTTCTCGCCCGAGAAAATCGTTCTCCCGGTAACTGGATCAAGGGATAATATCGAGAAACTGGCTACGGCGCTAAATAGTATGGAGGGCTTTGTGAACTTACGCTCGAAGCTCTCGGCAACAAGGAATAGCTTGCGGGAGTATGTCAGAGCTAGAAACATTCAAAAACAACAACTCGATGAACTCGACCACCTTCCGTGGTACAAGCAAAACCGAACCTTAACTAAGCAGAGGGCTGAACTTAGCCAAAAGTTGGCCGAAGCTGACTCGAAGATTAAGGTTATTTCAGAAGATTTGAAGGCGCTGGAAAACCTGGTTGGTTCTGATGCCCCTAAGAATTGAGCTGCGTTTAATTAGTTCTGACTTTAAGTTTATTGGAAGCCATTGCCAATGATTACCATGCGGATGGTTTAGTTGAGTCGACGTGCACCGGCTAAACGTGAGTCGGTATTAGAGATTTTCATGCCACTTGGCATGCGAATCCTCATAGTGCTCTACTGGGTCGCAGGCTTATCCGGTATAATGCTGGGATTGTTGGCAGTTGCTCAAGGATTTTCTGAAACGTTTTTCGACATACAAACCTTGCTTATCGCACAGGGCATGGTATTACTCGGTTTGGGCAGCGTTGTCTTCGTGGTCGCTATCGGACTGGTTAGTGGAGCGAAATGGGCCATAAGTATGACGAAACGGATCTCTGCAATCTTAGTCGCTTGGGCAGCGATTGGAACCGTATTGGGCGTTTACACCGCTTACAGTGTATCCGCATTCGATTCAACATTCGTCTTGTACGGCATGGTAGGCTGGCTGCTCATTTTCGGAGTGGGCACTGGATTAATTGGATTAGTCTACCTGCAGAGCCACGGTCCAACCGTAAGAAGCTATTCGGAGTACGTTACCACTGAGACCTTTTCTCCACAACCTTACGCTGCTGAACCTAAACGTCTTCCGTCACCGACAAAACGCGCTGTCACGCGTTGTTTGGATTGCGGAGCTGAAATTAAACCGGGAACGTCCTATTGCCCGGCATGCGGAGCACCTCAAAATGTTTGAGATGAGAAAGGCACAGTTACTGTTACTAATTGCGCTGGCCATTGTTGTTTGTGCTAGCTTTATTCCAGCCGTGACTGTTAATGCGCAGACAGGCGATTTCCAAGTTAGCGTAACTCCGTCACATATTTCAATTGGGACAGATGGGACAGCACGCTTTGTCATAAAAATTACTTCAGTAAACGGCTTTTCTGGCTCGGTTCAGCTAGCCGTAACAGGGCTCTCTCAGTCGTTTCAATCGCAGTCATATGCTTCATTTCAGCCTAGCACGCTACAGTTGGCGCCTAACGCTCAAGCGTACTCAGTGCTTACACTAACCATCAGTTACCAGTACATTACTGGTGTCACTAATACAATTAACACAGTCAATTTCGCCGTGACCGCAACCGCGAATGGTGTTACTAGAACTGCACCGTTAACAGTAGACATTTTCTATGGCACCCAATCGACAGTTCAATTAGCTGACGTTGCACTCAGTCTTCAACCGAACACAATCCAAACTACAGCGAGCATAACGCAATCGCAAACTGCGACACTACAGTTAACTCTAACATCCGGCGCGACTACACAGCTTGGGCAAACAGTTCTCATCGCGACAATTCAGGCCTACGACATTCCGAGCGGCCTAATCATCACTTTCACGCCCGGGACCAGTAGCATTATTGCCGGTCAGAGTTCAACCGTGACAGTGGGCGTTCTTATGACTCCGGCATTCCTTCAGACTGGGGGAACCTACATTTTCGCGATTGGAATAACTGCGCTGATGCAAAACCAGCTACTTACCAGCTACTCCTCATACCAAAACTACTTCGTGAGCAAAGTGACCACCTTAACGATCATTATCCCCCCAGCATTCAGTATCACAACTAGCCCATCAATCCTCAACGTGTTAGTTGGCGGGCCGCCTCAACAATTAGGCATAGTTGTTACGCCAATAACATCTGGCTTAACCGACCCCATCGTTCTGTCAGTCCAAGGTCTGCCTGCTGGCCTACTCACCAACTTTCAGAATAATCCCCTAATTCCAAACGGTCTTCAATCAGTATCCACGAATTTGGTAATTCAAGCACCGCCTAGCACATTCCCTACGACCGCTACTCTAACGATTACGGCTACCGCTGCCGGCATAACCAATTCAGCTACCGTATCATTAACACTTCAACCTCAAGGCGACTATAGCATTCAAGCAGATCAAACATTACTATCCTTCACGGGATCCGGCGAATCAAAAACGGTAACTTTGACGATCACTCCGCAAAACGGTTTCAGATCAAACATTAACATTACAGCTTTGAATCTTCCAACAGGTTTCACGGTAACATTCAGTCCAACAAATCTCCAAGTACAACAATCAACGCCTATCACTGTGATCCTAACGATCATTGCAGGACCGAATATTCAACCAGGCACGTACTCTGTATCAATCGTAAGCAGTACCGGAGTTTCAGCAGCCAAGACCTTTATACTTACGATTCTTGTGCGGCCAGGCATTGCGCAAATATGGCCGATCGTGGTAATCATTGGCATCGTTATGGGAGTAGTAAGCATCATTGTCTTCATAGGCATGCCAAGGGGAAGAGAGGTGCGACGAGTACCCCAACAGCCTGGCGTTCCAAGCTTACCGCCATAGAATGAGGAGACGGTTTCCATGGCTCACGTGGCACCAATTAGGATCAGTAAGTCGAAAACCAAGACGGGAAGAATTGTTCGGCTGACAATCCCCAAGATTCTGGTTGAAGACGCCGAGTTCCCCCTTAACTTGAGAGAGCAGGTCTATATCCGAATAGTGCCCGATGGGTTACTAATAACTCACAATTCAAAGGGCAACGGCACGTGGAAAGTGTGACTGGGACCCGAATCAAGAGAGAATATTATGAGGTCCTAGGTGTTCCGGAAAACGCGACAAAAGAACAAGTGAAAGCCGTCTACAGGCAACTTGCCCTCCGATACCACCCTGACAGGAACAAGAACCCGAAAGCGCAAGAAAAGTTCAAGGAAATAACACAAGCCTATGCTGAAGCATGCGCAGCTCTGCAGAATCAAGACTTCGAGACCGGAGAACGGGCACTGGATGAGATATTCGCTCCAATATCAGTGCGTGAAGAACCAGTTCCCGACCTGCGTGACGGCAGAAGAGTACTTAGAGTCGAAGGGAGACGGAGGGGAAGCGTCAAGTATGATTTGGAAGTTTCCCTGAAGGAAGTTGCAACCGGAACAAGAAAAACAATCTCGATGACTAGGAGAAGCTTGTGCGTTTTTTGCGAAGGACTCGGACGGAAATCTTCATGCAGACACTGTAACGGAAGAGGAATTACAGAGGAAACACGAGAAATATCGCTGACAATTCCCGCGGGAGTTGAGCACGGCATGCAATTCAAATTAGCAGGAGACGGAAACTTTGGCAGCGATATCTTCGTGCAAATCATCGTAAAACTCCATCGAATTTTCCAAAGAGACATGAACAACATCTACTGTGAAGTACCCGTATCAGCGACTCAACTGAGAAATGGAACGGAAATAGAAATTCATACTTTGGACGGTTCAACCGCTTCCATTCGGGTTCCGCCTAGGACGTGTAAGGGCACCATATTCGTCTTGCAGGAAAGAGGCCTACCTAAGTGGGGAACGTCGAGAAAGGGCGACCTCATGGCTAAAATAGTTTAATGGAAGACCTGATCTTTTCTGTTGGAAGGTCAAAGCACTATTAATCTGACACTTTTCAGATTTTCTTCCTTCTGGAATGACTTCGTCATGGAAGCCACTTTTCTTCCGTCTCCTTCCAAAAGGAATAGTTCTACGCAGTTCCCATGTTTGACTTTACTATGAATGTGGGTCTTCACGATATCCTGGAAAGCATGTTTCAGCCGAGTTATGGGTTCTTCATCTTCTTGGCTGTGAGTTACTGTCACTACCGCGCTGATACTGCCTGCCATCGAGTCTTTTTCTTTCGTGTCCTCCAACATTAGCCTTATAGCGGCTCGGACGAGTTCCGATCTTCCGGTAAAGCGTCTAGATTTCTGGATCTGGTCCATGTCGTTTATCATTTGATCTGGAAACGACAAACTCACAATTGTCATGGCGGCCTACTCGATGAGTGGTGTATTCGAGGCCTTGATATTACTATTTAACCTTCGAAGTAAACAAAATGCCTGTTCTCGTCGAGAAGCGTATCTTCAACTAAAATAGCGCTTTAATTCTCTTCGCGGCCATAGCGGCGACAAGTAAGGCCAAACCGACCAGAACTATTGATCCGCCAGGGGCGGCGTTGGGTTCGATTATCGAAAGGAACATTCCTAGAACTACAGAGACTAAACCAAAGATGGGTGACATCAGGATCGTTTGTTTGAAGGACCTAGCGATCTGCATGCTGGTCAGCCCTGGAAGCACGAGGAGCGCCGAGATGAGCAGAATGCCCACGATAGGAATTGAAACGACCACCGCTATACCTGCGAGGACAGCCAGCAGGTAGTCGAACTTCCAAGTAACTATGCCTGACGCTCTAGCTTGAACCTCATCGAAGATTGTGTAAAGCAACTGCTTGAAGAAGATGAAAATTACCGTGGCTGTCAGTACAAGAAAGAACGCAGCCGCGTATATCTGACTCCATGTTACCAGCAGGATACTTCCAAAAAGCAGTGCGTTGAGGTCGAAGCCGTAATTGAGGGTGACGCTAGTGACAAAGATGCCGGTTGCTAACCCGAGCTCCAGAAAAACCGCCACAGCAGCATCTCCAGCAAATTTCGCGGAACGAATGGCCTTGGTGATCATTATCGAACCAAGCAGGACTACTGCGCCCCCCACCAAGAATGGATTGACGTTTGCGAGTCTAGGTTCGAGGCCCCCTATGGCAAGTCCGATCGCAATACCTCCGTAGGCAGTGTGCGCTAACCCATCTCCTATGAGAGACAATCTCTTGAGCACAATGTAAACACTCAAAATTGAACTGAGGACGGCGACGATTATCCCTATGATGAAGGCACGCTGAATGAACCCAGCACTAAGGTATGTGAGGATTGAGCTAAGGATGGTCTCCATGCTTGATCACTTCGACTGGATAATTGTATGCCTTAGGGAGAATAGCGTTGGCGTCGAATCGTGTCGCAAGACCGTCGAAGTAGAGAGTCCGATTTATGCAGATAATTGTCCTGGCGAGCTGCGTGACAACTGCCAAGTCGTGGATTGAAAGGATCGTGGTGATGCCGAGATCACTGTTAAGCTGTTCGAGTATGCTGTAGAACTCTTTCTTCGCTTCAATATCCACCCCGCTAGTTGGTTCATCAAATATCAACATCTGGGGATCTCCCACCAACGCCTTGGCCGTGAAAACTCTTTGAGTTTCCCCGCCCGAAAGTTCCCCAATCTTTCTCTTCCTTAGGTCTTCAATCTCGAGCCGCTTCAGTGCTTCTTCGACCTTGCGGTGGTCTTCTCTTCCAAACCACGGGAACGGAGAAGAATAGGGGATCCGTCCCATTAGTACGGCTTCATGAACTGTTGACGGAAAGTTGCTACCCTTGGAATATGGTATCTGGGGAACGTAGCCTATCTTTCTTAGGTTCTTCGGAGAGATGGGTTCGCCGAAGAGCCGGACGTAGCCCGTGGTTGGCTTGATGATGCCAAGTATTACATTGAGGAGAGTTGATTTTCCAGCTCCGTTCGGACCTATCAAGCCCACGAAATCACCCTTAGCGAATCTCGAGGGTTATATGTTGAAGTGCTTCGATGTCGCCCGGATATGTCACTCCGACGTCATTGAGTTCAACTACAGATTCCTTGCCCGATTTTGAAATCACCAAACATCATTCCCCATTTGCTCAACATGTTGCGGTGGGTCGCGACTATGTAACCTTGGGTCCTCAGCAGCCGACGTGTGTGAGGGCTAGCGTCATGACGAAAAGCATCGTCTGCATCATAGTGAGGTATGTTTCTCCCAATGCCTGCTGCTGTTGCGATAGGCCTTCGTTTGGGTCCATAGGAACAAGTGTGGCATGAGTCTGCGCTGCTATGGTTTGTGGGATGGCTGGGTTTTCGAGTGACTCGTAGCCTACGTAGCATAGCTTGTCCTGATTGATGGCATTCACTACGTTCTGTATGTCTGCGGGCGTCGGCTGGTCCTCAAATGGGCCGAACACAGGAATCTGAGTCAGGTTGTATTGCTGTGTCAGGTAGCCCCAAGCTGGGTGGAAAGTGACGAAGTCTCGGGTAGCAAGTTGTGAGCTGGTCAAATCGACGAACTCTTGGTTGAGAACTTGGAGGGCGTTTCCGTATGCGTTTGCGTTGGCCGTGAAGTAAGATGCGTCGGATGGGTCTGCCTGAATGAATCCCGCTAGGATGTTCTTCACCATGGCCATGGCGTCAACAGGGTCGTTCCATATGTGCGGGTCGATTGTTCTATTACCGAGCTGAAACTGTGGAGGAAGCTTGATCAGGCTGATGCCTACGCTGCAGTCGACAACGATGAGATGGGGATTGTTAGCTGCGGCTATGGCTGCAGAGGCCCATGTTTCGAGACCCGCCCCGTTTAGAACCAGAATGTTGGCTTCCGCTATGGCTTGAATTGCAGCGGGACTGGGTTCGAATTCATGTACGTCGATGCTCACAGGCACTAGGAGTGATACTTTCGCTTTGTTTCCTCCTACGGCTGCGGCCCAGTTCTGTAGTGGAAAGAACGTCGCCAGGACTTTCAGGACAGGCCCATTACTAATTGGGGCAGTGGTGGTGACTGTGCTGCTAGTAGGTGAATTCATTCCCCTGCTAGAGCCGACCAAGGCACCGCCGATAGTAAGGCCAACAAGAAACAGTGCGATTGCAAGCACCCATGGTCCGCGATTTTTCTTACTCTCCATGGCCCATGGTATGTGAAAAAGCAAGTTATTAACATTTATGTTTTACTTAATAATTTCCAGGCGTTGAAGCCGAGAATATTAATATTCGGACTCATCTAGTTTAGGATGCGCCTATCTTGGCGAAATCCTTTGAAAGAAGCACATCTAACGAACGGCATGTTGACGTCGATTGCCAGCCTGATCTTGATCGGTTCGAAGGTCTCATACGATCAAGCCGGCGGGCAAGTTGCGAGCGAGACCTATCTTCCGAGTAGCAGAGTCAAGATTTGAACCCATGAATTCTTGGCGTGTGTTGGGTCTATTGGTACCAGACACTCTGGACCATATGTCCCGTTGCCAATCGTTATCGTGAAAATTGATCTAACAACTTTCGTGCACAGTAGCCGGTGCAACTTAAATCAGCGACTCATTACAGGGCAGATTATGAAACTCCAAAATAGCGTTCCAATGGTTTCGATCATAATCTTGGTCATCATACCTTCTACTTTTCTTGCAAGTCAATTGGGCAAGAATGTCTGGACGAGTACCGTTCTAATGGTCTTGTTTGGTGTTATCGGAATAGCTGGACTTGTTAAATTCAGAAATCCTGTAATCTTAGAACTTGGTGCTATTGGTTTTGTCGCAGATACGGTGTGGGAGCTTTATGGAACTGGAAATCGATTGTGGGGTTACTATAGTTCGCCGTTTTATATGATAGGTGGAACCTTGCCAATAGAAATTGCAGTTTTGTACTTTTTCTTAGGGATGACTGCAGCTACTTACGTGCTATACAGATTGGAAAAATAGTGAAATATCATTCACAAAGTGCGCAAGAGGAAGTGCGAGAGGAAAATGCCTAATGCAATCGTCATCTGATTTGCGAGGACGGATGCATAAAGTCTTCAGCGATATATGGAAGATTTACCCTGAAAACATGCTCAAGAACCGCACTTGGCACTGGTGGTGGTGGATACATTTTTTCGAAAACCCAGACAACCCAGAATTCCCCAGGCAGCTCATGGTTCTTTGGGGCACCAGGAACTGCAGAAAGGTTCGCGTGAACGATTCTTACTGGGAGCCAAAAATCCCAATCGAGATCTAGGAAAATCGTGCCGCTTTCGAATCAATCGTCGCCTCTTGGTATTATGACGGAAACAAGATGCATGACCCCTTCATCCTCGACCACGGCAAGACGGAAACTGGGTGGGATGAAAACTCTGCACGAATGAGAATGGAAAGCGATGACGGTGTCTATTCCTTTGGTGGGAGCCCTGCGGATTTCTGGATGGATATAGACAGCGAGGAGGTCGGAATCGAACTGTCGATGCAGCGATGGAAAGATCCGATGGCAGAACTGATACCGACAGGAAAGAATTTCTTCAGAAACATGGGGTATTCCATGCTGAAATACAGGGCACTCACGTCTTCGGGAAAGATCCGAGTAGGCGATGCCGAGACTCCCGTAAAGGGCAGATCCTATTTCCAGAAAGTTCGGATATCCTCGATAACACCTTGCTGGTACTGGGGTACAGTACAGTGGGATAATGGCGCTTACCTGCAGTACTTCCTGCCGCATCTCGGAATGCCAATGCTCAGACGCTCGATTTCGCACAAGAGCCTGATGGACTGGGGGGAGAAGATGGTGTCAAAGACTTTCAACTTCTACGACCCTACGGAGGGGAAGGAATATTCCATGAAAGATGTTAGAATAACTAAACGTTACGAGAATGACCTACCGATATTCAGTGTGAACGCATGGTCCGATGAATGCGAGCTCAACATAGAGATGGCAACCTACGCAAGGTGCTGCTGGGACATATCGCAACCCCTCATAGGACCAATTTGGCACGGAATATTCTACAACGAGTACCCTGCAAGGGTCACGAATTTCGAATTCAAAAGCGGCACTCGCAAGGTAGGGAAAGATGACTTTGGCAAAAGTTATTGCAACTGCGAGCACACTTGGGGGACCGTTTGAAGCATCTGGCTTTTGTGCGCAGCACCATTGAGCCTACGGGGCTACATCTTGAGAATGCCCTTGCTATGAAGTATCTGCGCTCGTTGCTAATTCCTTTCTCGTCAGGGTGATTTGTTTGCAGTGTCCATGCTCTAGAAGGATTAGTTCAGTTAGAGAGAAACCCGCGTCTATCCAACATGTGAATCGGCCGCTTCCGATACAGATGCTTGGTAAACCTAACCGTGACACATCTATAACATGGGACCCTACAGGAAGTATATTTGAAGAAAAATAAAATGAAGAAATTCTGGTCAGTATCGGTTCTAGGCTGTTTGCCTAATACCTTCTGTGCTTCTGGAAGCAGTCTCTACAGTAGACTGGTCTGCCCGTCGTCGGCACAAACGGTACTTCCGTGTCTGCACCGCAGTCGGAGCATTTGACTTTCGTCATTTGCCTCGGGGCACCAGAACGTCTATTCTCATAACCCATTTCGTTTTCCACCATCCCTGTTCTATAGTTATACGAAAGATAATACTCGCCGCGACAATCGGCACAGGCCTAAGGCCCTCCCATCATCCACGCAGGTAAGATCTCCAGTATACTACCTTCGCAACAGGCAAGACCACTATAAAAAGTGACCCAATACTTGCTATGCCCAAGCGGAGGAGACGATTCACATGAAAAGCTCTTCGGCCTCTAAGCCCATTCAGCTTGAGTGTCTTTCTTAGAAAGATGGAACTTCGAAGACCGCAGGTTTTTCGAGAGAGCCAATAACACGTTGCCGGAATCATGCATTCACGTCACGTCCTCTATCTATCCAATTAGTGGCAAGCGCAAAGCATGCCAAATCGTGGAGCCGGTGGGACAATTGAAATTCACGGTGGGGCTACTTATGAAGCGCCCCATTTTGTGCCGTTTCTGCTTCCCGAGTAAGATAGCACGCAATCATTCGCAGGGTTGATGTGATTTCAACAGACCAACATCGCTCTGAACTTAAAAGATTCAGCATCCGGCACTTCAGGCTCTTATGATTCCTTGGCTGATATTTCGTGACCTTTGGCAGTCACCTTCTGTCTGACCTGCTGCATGTATCTTACTGCATCAACTTTCTTATGCCTCAAGAATCTTTCAAAGTGTTGCTCCTTTCCAGTTGAAGGTGAATCTCCAAGATCTCTTAAGAGAGCGACATGGTGGAAGCCTCGCAATGATGGATCAACCGGTTCACGGCGCAGGAGCGAAATGCGGCCGGACATTATGCCGCTCAGAAACGACACCATAGCGTTCTTTGGTTTCTCGTCTTCGTCCTTATAGCTAAAGCCTGAGTCAGCCGGATTAGGCAATACCGCAGGTGTATCGGTTCGAGGAGCGCTAAGCGTGAGTAGATGGTTCAGCGTTTCTGCTTTCTCGTCCCGTTTAGTTAGGCTGCTGAGCTTGAACAGTTTCTCAACCGTAGCGAGAACAGAAGTGTGGTCGTAAACGGTGTGATCAATCGTGCCCTTAGGGATTAGCGGTGAGACAATTATTGTCGGCACCCTAACACCGAGTTGTTGAAAGTCAAAGTTGTTATGATTGTTACTCGGGTCGGTGATAGAATCTCCTGGATGTACAGTGGCGGGTGGCACAACGTGATCATAGAATCCGCCGTGCTCGTCGTAGGTTATGATGAGTAGACTGCTTTCCCAGTGGGGAGACTGACGTATGGTTTCGTAAATTTCCTTAAGCATCTTCTCCCCCCGAGTTATGTCGTCCATTGGATGCTGAGAATTGCCACCTCGGAAATTACCCGTGAAGGCATGATAATCCGGCTCTATGAATACGTAAGATTTTGAGAAAAGAGGATTACTCACGTCCTGTTTGAATAGATTGAATGGTGTAAAGTGTTTAGTGAAATGGGAACGCATCCCAGCGATTGAGAGCACTTGAGGAAATTCATCATCGCAATAAATCATCCAATCATGGTCCTCAGAGTCTAGCCGGTCATAGATTGTGCCGTTGTCGAACTTGAAGCCGTCATAGAGTATGGACTTGAACTCGCGGGAGAAGGAGGGGCTGTCGTCCAAACCTCCAGAGGAGGCAGCGTGTATGAAGAAGCGATTAGGCCACGTAGGTCCGGGCATTGATGAAAACCAGCGGTCGCACACTGCAAATTCCTTGGCTAACGTTGTCAGGATTGGCAACTGTTCTGGCAGGTAACATTTCATAATATTTCCGGGATTCTTGCGATCGTATACGCTGTAGTTAGAAACATAACCACTATTGTTTATGTTAGGATCAATTTGGCCTGGCGACGGAGCAGGCGAAGAATACGTGTGGCCTTTTCCGCAGAGTTGCTCTTTCACGTCATTAAATTCATGACCTGGACCGTAGTTCAGTACGAAATCTGCTGGCGACGAGACATTGACGAGGTCGCCACTAAGTGAAATGTTGCTTTCTTTTCCGGTGAGCCCTTCGATCTTCGTAAGTTTTCCGGATGGATCGGTGCCTTGAATTTGCGAAAACCCAAGCATATGGTCAAAGCTTCTGTTCTCTAACATTACGACAAAAACATGGTCGATCATTCTGTGGCATCACTATACTCATCATAACTAAGTTGCTAGATAAACGCTAACTACAAAGTAGTCAGGGAGTGGAGGGTAAGATTCGGCACTAGCTGAATAATTCTCACGAAGCGGACTAAGAAGGTACTGTGCCGGGGATTTCTGATAAGCGAAACGCTCGATCTGCGATAGCGGAGGCGAATCCCACTCCCCGCACCATAATACTCCTGCACAGGCCTAAAGGTGCGAACACACAACTAGAATGAAAGAGAAATGCCTCGATTAACTGTACGCGAGTCAGTCCTGCTTGGCTGAATTTTGGTTTTGTGAAGTCCCCGTTTGGTCTACCGGGCTGTGGAAAGCCGGCCATGGGAAGGAGCTGTAATAATCCTATGCTCCTTCACTCTTAAGTCCTCATGATGTTTCGACCCGCTCGACGTTTTTTCACGGGACCGCGTCCACCAGCTGACTTAGCGGCACGCCTCTTAGCCGCAGTCATTCTGCCGCCTCTACTCTTCTTCGCCATTTTGAAATCACCCCTTGAATTTCTTTTTCAGGTCTGGTCTATCCTGCAGGGTTCGCTTCGTACGTGCTCATTTTTGAGCCGCATGTGGGGCAATCAGCCAGTGCGTAGTCGGTTCGGTGCTTATGCTCTGTGGCCACGACGGTTCTAGGGGCTTTGCACTGAAGACAGTAGAACAGCATGGGCTGGTCCTCACGGAACTCGAACTGGACCTTCAGGTTGGCGCCGCACTGATCGCAGTAATTACTAGAATAACTCATAGCAAGACCTCCGACTACAATATCCGACGTCCTCGAAGTAGTCTAACTATTATCACTATGACTGCGATGACGAGCAATATATTGATTAGACCTCCGGCGATACCGGCAACGAGTCCCAGTAGCCAGAGAATCACGATGACCACGATTATAGCAACCAATAGGTCCATCAACGATTCGCCTCACGACGTAACATAGTTGAATTGCGCTAAGAAGCGCCACATATTTATATCGTTAAACTGGGAGACGTAAAAACCTAGTGCCCCGATGAGGCCACTGCAATCTCCCGCAATTCTGTAGGCCATCGCGTGGCCACGTGTGGATGCCTCTATCTCCTTCCAGCTCCTATAGCGCCTAACGGATTCTCAAGCTTCCGATTCGAATCGCGTCGTTGACCTGCACCTAGGACAAAGCGAATAAAACGGCGACATGGATGAGTCAGACATCTACGCTCTAGTAATTGACTGCGTCAAGAGCTGGATTACATAGGAACATTCATACCCCCGGTTATGCAGAACAATGCTTACATATGTGTACTGATATCTATATATCAGGTAAGGAAGGTGAAAAGAAATCATGAGGGGTAAAAACCAGCAGATAAAGGGTAAGCTTCGTGAACTAGAAGGCAAATTGACATTGAATATGGGCCAGGTGATTAAGGGCAAGTCTGAACAGCGGGTAGGAAAGGTTCGCGAAAAATGGCAAAAGGCTAAGGCATCGATTTGAGTTGAATTTCTAAGTGACGATTAAGCGAATAGCTTAATCGTACGTTTTTTCTTTTGCATCATAGACCTGCCACAGTAGACTAAGCGATGGTGGTGGACACCCACGGTTAACTCCTGTCGCAATCATTCGAGGTTCTAGCTTTTTTCTCCGGGCTTGCTGCGCGAAAATATGTCCCGTACCTTTGAAAGGATTCTTTGTGATACAGAACCGCTTTGAAAACGTGTCTTCTTGTAATCTCTAACTTCCCCTGTCCCGGAAACGGTTACATTGGCGTATTGGGTGCCCTTTGTTTTTTCCGTCTGCATCGCCCAGGAAATTTCCAATACCCATATGTCTTGCCGTTCTACTGATTTGATTTCCGCTTGTGCGCCTGATTCCTCTTTCTTGACATACTCCAGGGCGATTTTCTTTGCTTCAGCTTCATCGATCGTTCTTGGCATAGAGACATTCATGTTGCCTCTACAAGTTTAACCCTTTTGGGCCACTATCCTTCGTTCAGACCGTCGTCAAATGTAAGCTTCGGTGGTGAGTCTCATGGTGCGCGGGATCTAGATTGATTGGCTCCTTGCTGGGTACGTAGGTACTGCTGAAATTCGACGTATAACTGAGACTTAATACTCACCGATTGGCATGTGGTGGTTTTCTGTCGAGATTTGGTTTCTAGAGTCGGCTGCAGATTTTCTTGGATACTATTGCTGAGGATATGAAGAGCGTCGACAAGCACTATCGTGGCTGTGGATATTATGAGGGCTGGTTGTGATGAGAGCAGCTCTCCGAACATGAGGGTTCCTAATCCGCCGAACAGCATGGCAGCGAGCGCTCTCTCAAGCATCCCCTGACCCTTCCAATTGCGGAGACGCCTGAACTCTAGCTCTCAGCACACCCAAGGGTACTCCCAAGTAGAAAGCGCCGATTAGAGAACTAGCTAGTAGGCCGGATATTAGCACAGCAAGCTCAGGGTAGGCGGAGGTTGCTGAGAACAGGTTTGATGTTAGGTATAGGATTCCTACGAGCGGATAGAGCACGCCCTTCATCACTGTTCGTTCAACCCAGTGCGTGTTCAAGTACGCGGCAACGTTGGGGCTGAACGAATAGTACCAAGCGTTGAAAGACCAACATGAAACTGGAACCAGATTTGGTCTTCATGAGGGAATTGTCACGGAAGTTGCGGAGCAACTGAACCTCAGGCGCCACCTGCGAACCATACGTTGCAGTCGCGATGAGACACAATCCGGTTTTTGCTGGTGGACGCACGCGCTGCTGGATGTAATCGTGGATGTAATCGTAGTTGAAGAGGACGTGACCTGAATAGTCACATTCGCTGTATGTATAAGCAATCCACTGAACCCGGTGACCTGCAGCAGGTAGCTTCCCGTTGTGGATGTGAGGGAAGTAGTTATGGTTAGAGTCGAGGAGGCGACTGCGTTTGACAATGGGGTTACAGGTCCATCGAGGTTGATCGTGACTCCGTCAGGAGCTATGCTACTCCAGGAGGCTGACAGTGAGACGCTGGAACTGAATGCGTTTTGTGAATAGACAGATATCGTTGCCGTCTTTGAACTTCCCTGATTTATCATGATCGTCGCTGACGAAACTCCAATTGCGAAGTCTTGCAAGCCAGCCCGAATCACGGTTACCGTCAAGCTTGTGGAATGCGACAGGGATCCGCTTGTTGCAATAATCGGTATCGTGTAAGTTCCCGTTGGTGTTGATCCTGCGACTGATACGATAAGCTGGGCGGCTGCGGTTCCCGCTAACGGCACAAGTATAGGGCTCGCATTGAAGCTAAGGCTCAATCCGTTCACGGCGGTTGTTGTGAGAGTGACAGGAGAGGAGAATGTGCCGGAAGCTTGCAATGTTACCGTTGAGGTTGTTTGTGAGCCTTGAATCACATTAATCGTTGTCGGTGAAATTGAGACGCTGAAGTCGCCTCCTGATACTATGACCTGGATCAAGATATTCACCGCATGGCTAAGTGAACCACTCGTCCCTACTACGTTGAGCGTATAGGTTCCCACTTGAGCCGTAGTCGAGGCGGAAAATGTTACGGCAGCAGGAGTCGACCCATCGTCCGGCGGGGTGGCAGATCCAGGAATAGTGAAGGATAGGCCTTGAGGGGATATGCCAAACCAGGATGCGGACAGGGTGATGGGCGACGTAAAGTGGTTAATTGAGGACACATAGACGGTTCCTCCCGAGCTCGCTCCTTGATTAATTCCGATCGGAGCAGACGAAGAGGTGATGGAAAAGTCTGGGCTCGCAGCTTGCGATACGATAATTGTGATGGTTGTGCTATGCGTTAACCCTCCGCCGATTCCAGTAATCAGCATCGGGTAAGTTCCCGAACTAGCCGACGGACTAACTGATATGACCGCGGTTGCAGTTGCTGCCCCTCCCGGCAATTCGGTCATCGGATTTGGTGAGAAATTCAAAGACACCCCGGAGGGACCATTAGCTGTTAGTTCTACGGCAGAAGAGAATCCGCCGAAAGAGCTCACGGTTACAGTGGCGGTCGTAGATGTGCCAGGCTGCATGCTTAGGCTCGAAGGCGCAATTGCGATAGTGAAATCCTTAGGTGAAACCACCTGCAAAGTGAACTGGGTCGAATGAACGATTACGCTTTGAGAGACACCTAACGGGTCGCTTGTACCGGTCACGGCGATAGGGTAAAGCCCAACAGCAACCCATGACGGAACGGAGATCGAAAGGACTGAACTAGCTGATGTACCATAAGGGCTCGAAACGCCTGAGGGCGGAAACAAGTGGCTTTGCGAGAAACTCAAAGACACACCCGAAGGTCCCCCGCTATGTATCAAAGATACGCCTGAAGAGAAACCGTTGAAGGAGAAGACGGTGACGGTCGAGGATCCGTGTCCGCCGGGTGCTATGTTGAGGACTGGCGGGGAGACAGAGATCCCGAAGTCCTGCGGGATAGTCCGGGGTGTTACTTGCAGGCCAAACGTATAAGTGTGGATAATTGAACCACTCGATCCAACAAGCGTGAGATAGTATGTGTTACCGGACACACTTGAATCCACCGTGAACGACGCGGTTGTGGTCACGGTACCTCCCGCAGGCGGCGTAACAGGATTTGAGCTGAGATTAACCGTCACACCAACTGGAAGGACTGAGAAAAACAGTTGCACCGGATCACTGAATCCGCTCACCGAAGTAACGGTTACAACTACGCTCGCTTGCGAACCTGCCACCAAATTCAAACTGGAAGGTGAAGTGGCCAGCGCGAATGTAGGAAGCAGTTGCGCATTTACCGCCATGGCGGAAGAGGAAAATAACGTAAGGAGAATTATTACTGTTTGAAGGAAAGCTCTCTTTCCTTTCTCACTCAAGTTGCTCCACACCTATCGGTCGAGGGAGGTACACAAGACAATGCGCATCTTCCTTCGCTCGTTCATGCTGAGCTCATTCAGAGGTACTTTGATGCTAAGCCGACTATGCCGCCGATGAGTACGAGTACGCCGCCAAGGCCGCCTCCGATCACTCCTACGACTATGAGAACAATATCCCAAGTGAGGTCGGTAGCACGTTTGGCGCCATAGATGGCAACAATGCCGAGGATGATTTCAATGATTCCCCAAAAGGCTCCACCGAGGGACCCAAGCACCGATGGCATGAGCATCATGAAGGCCATTCCCACGAAGCTCAGGAGACCCTGGATTACGAGGATTACTCCGCCTATCAATGCGAGAATGTACGCAAGCCGTCCTAAGGAAGCTTTAGCCATCGAGAATCACGCACGTTTAGATTCTAAATGAGTTTCAATAGGTACGGCAGGGCGAGGAAGATGATGCCGACGATAATCATTATGACGCCGACCCATTTCGCTAGCTTGCCCGCGAAGAACACGATCACACCTAGAATTATCACAACGATTGGGTTCAGTGTCAGCAGCCACTGGTACGCTGAATTAACCATGGAACCTGCACTCTGATTCACACCTAATTCGTTAAGGACCCGAAACAGACTTACACCAAGTAAAGGCGCTATCATAGAATAGATCTTGCTCATATCAATTAACTCAGGACCTAACAGTAGTTGAATCACGCTTATAAGGTTATATATTTATATCGTTAATGCTGAACGTAGCGTACTCCGGGAATGTAGACCTTGGGCAAGATGTACATAGTTCTTTCTGACGAGACGGAACGCAGACTCCGACTGGCCGTTGTCACAATTCTCGGCGGAAAGAAAGGCGATCTAAGCAGTGCCATCGAGGTGGCTATCAAAGAATGGCTGGACAAACATGCCACAGAAGCCAACATTACCAAATGGGTGCGCGGCCAGCTGCATGAAAGAGGTCCAGGGAGACCCCGTGCTTCGAAATGATCTTTGTGGATCATGTCCGACCAATATTGAACCTCGAATCCAGTGACTGGCTTCAAGGTTTCCTGTTGTTAGAACTCATCGCTCCCCTCATAATTCTGGCATACCCTAAGTCATTCTAATTACTTGTAGGCGCAAATCCCTCTTCTTCACGCATTTCTGGAACCGTAGTATCTCTACATGAGTATTACGGGAATCGCCTCTAAGCGCGAAAAAGCTTCAGTTCTAACGAAGAATCAACCAAAGAACGAGAATCAATGAGCATGATTCCCAAGAAGACCGATGTGTACACGAATAAGTCTCCTTCCTCACTGGAATTCGGCCCGCAGTTATACAGTATAAATCGTTAAATATATAAGCTTATATCGTGCTTTGCGCACTATATAGTTCAGCCAGATATCCTTTGGGAAAATCTACGTAGTACTCTCGGATGACATTGAGCGCCGACTGCGATTGACAATCGTGAAGAGGCTCGGAGGGAAGAAAGGAGACCTCAGTGTCGCGATAGAGGAAGCTGTCAGTGACTGGCTAGGTAAGGACTGGTCGAAGCCTGGAGATCGTCGGACGTAAGAAGGGAGGTGAAGAAAAGAAATGTCATGTGCATGTATTGGGAACAATTATTACGGTCGCAGACCGGACTACATGTTCGCTCCGTCGTATGGTTATCCGTCGTACGGTTATCATCGAACGGTTACCAATCGTACGGTTATCCATCGTACGGTTACCCATCGAACGGTTACGGATCGTACGGTTACCCATCGTATGGCTATCCGTCGTACGGTTACAGCTACGGTTCGTATAGTTATCCTTACTATGGATGGAACTATTACTCCCCTTGGTACAGCTACGGTTCGTACGGATATCCGTACTATTGGTGATCAGAGCATCGAAACTAAACCGACTAGACCGAGCACTGACTGTGCTCGTCCTCTTTTCTCTTATTAAATTGAAAACGTTGAAGCCATAAGATCATGGGTATCGCATCAAAACGATACGGACCAAACAGGCTATGGGGAAGTGGAGGTTGTGACTCCAAGGAACAAAACTGCCGGTATCCTGTGCATTGTCGGCGGTGCTCTTCTTGTGGTCGCAGGAACCACCGGCATGAAGCCCTTGCTGGAGGAAATCCTGAACTACATTCAACCAGCAGTTAACGCGTCCCCAATCCTCGCCACGAGGGTGCTGATATTCATAGCCGCCCTTGGTGGAATCTCTGTCATAATAGGTGGCCTCTTGATCTTCCACGTACCAAGGATAGGAAAGCTCTTGGTAATGCTCGGTGCCGGATTAGGTCTGGTAGGTTTCATGATCCCCATGAGCCTCGCTTGGCACCAAGGAATACCAATCAACGAATTGTTCGAAGGATATGTCTCATCGACATGGGGGTACGTGCTGGGCATCATGCTTACGATAATTGGGCGCCTCATCGCGAAGTAAATCATGGCTTAGGTGGTAGCGCGCGCAACCATCTGCCCAACCTGCTGCTGAATCATTCTGCTTTCATGGAGACTTTTTCTTGGGTTTCTTGACCTTCAGCTGTGTCCCTTCACGTTCACGCTCTTCCTCATCCTGCTCCAGTCTATCCTCGTCCTTTTCCTCTTCGGCACTCTCATCAGCGCCTTCCCGGTCCAGCTCTTCTTTATCTTCCATCTCTCGCTGATCGTCTTCCTGCGATTCTTCACGCTGCTTTTCCTCTTCCTCGTCGGACTCTTCACTCAATACTATCGCCTCCGCCGCATGCTTCTATCTTATTCACGTTTGCTCCATCATTAATGGCTTCTTGGGTCTTTTGACCGCTAGGCATGAGGTAACCGCCCCAATCTGAAACGCGGATTACCAGAGCTCCGCTGAGTTCTTAGTAGTTCACACACAGCCCAACTTATGTGTGTCTGTGGGCTGCCGGAATCTAAATCTAGTCTTGTTGCGTTCTGGTCGTTGAACCATCTTGGCGTGGAAGGAAAGTAAAGTTGGCCGCAAGAGGAGGAAGAAGATTGAGTTTGACCTCACCTTGCTTGAAGGCAAAGCGAGACGCGGGGGAATTGGTCTAACTCCAGTTAGGAGCAAGCGCAAAAAGAACCGCGCACACATATCCAGTGCGCCATCAGACAGATAGCAGAACGCCCTTCACAAGTGTCACATCAAGTGACACGTCCGAAAAGGACACAGGCAATGTTCTTCTCTTGTTAGGAATCATCATTGAACGCGATGGCGCTTAGGAAGTAGTCCGAGATTCTTCCCCTGCTGTCCGGATTCTCTCCTTCTTCCTTCTCTCGACAAGCCGTTGGTGAACCGCCGATGGACGCCATCCGCCCGATGGAAGACCTTTGATTATCCGTCGCGCTTCCTCCAAGCCCGCAACGTAACCTTGTATGTATTGCGCGTCCGATTTGTATTCCTCGTATGGCAGCTTATCTTTTTCCGCCTCCCTCTCGGCGATTAGATCTTCAATTTTCGTCAGCAGAGTCCTCTTTCGAAAACTATCTCTCTCACGCATGATTCACACAAAGGAAAGAGAGCTCATCGCGATATGAAAACGCTCGCTCCAAATCGAATCCACTTTTGGTTGCGGGACCAGACTGGTTGCCCCTGTCAACGAGTAGATGTTTGCCGCAATACACGCGCGAACGCAAGAATTATGGTGGGATGTATGAAAACAATATAATGTTGGCCGGACGCGAATGCACTCTTTTCTCAAGGCACTCCCGAGTGCAACAACCTAGTTCTGCCCGTCTTTCAGGGCCGACCATGTTTGCGCACGGCCAGCAAACCATATTTAAGTCTTACGTCATTAATAAGATTATGGTTAGAAAACAATTGACGCCTTACGAAACAAGCCATGTCAAAATCGGGCTATTGAACCCATGATATGGTGGGGCCGGTGGGACTTATTTGGAATTCTCGGTGGGCTATCTCTGAAACGCCCCATTTCGAGTCGTTTCTGCTTCCGGTACTAAAGATGGAATGCAATCTGTCGTGGGGTCGATGGGATATGTACCCACCAATTTTGTGGGTACAATCCTTCCATTTTTGTGTGGGTGTGTTGGTGTAGGGCACACACAAATTGATGGTTCAAGTTACAAGCCTATTAGTACACTACCGGACTTGTGCCCAAGGAACTGTAGAGTACTTAGTTAAAGACTGCAAGCGAATCGGCTTAGACGGTAGCGGCCACAATCCCAACCTTTCGCGGTGCACTAAGACCATCGTGACGACCTCGGAAATATTGTGTATCCGCCTCTGAAGCCGAAAGAAACGATACTGTCGAAAAACCCAACCCATGCAACTTGTGGGCCAAGCCATTTGGCTCGAAACGCGTAAGCCATGGCTCCCCGTGCCCCGCCGCAAAAACAGCAATCAAGCGTTCACGGTAATTTTCCTTCACTGTGGAAGCAGGAGATGCAAACGTGAAAACTATCTCGCTCGATCTTGGCAACGAATTTGCAAACCTGAATACTGCATCGATCGCGTCTGTGCTCAGATACATCGTAACACCGAGCCACGAAAGAAATGCAGGTTTCCCAAAATCGAAACTGCTTTTGCGCAAACAATCACGGAGAGAGGTGGTCTCAAAATCAAGAGCGATTAGCTCGACGTTCGCCGGAGCTTCAATCCCAGCCAAGGCCAGCCGTTCGCGCTTCGAATGCTGACTTGCTGAGTGATCTACTTCGAAAATCCGCAGTACTCTCGCCCAATGAGGTTGTCGATAAGGGAAGGTATCGAGGCCAGCGCCCAACATCAGATACTGCTGAACGCCATTGTCGACCGCCTCGGCCAACCGATCCTCCGTGTACCGGCTGCGTAACACGATATGTGAGCGCATCGCTTTCATCCTCGGTGTCCGGAACTTGTTTGGGTTCAAGTGAATCTGGTCAAGGGTGGATGCGTCGAGAAGTCGAAGCACAATAGGGTCATTGAGAATCTTTGGTTCTTCATCGATGAGCTGGTGGACAGCACGCATTGTTGCAGCACCGATCGCGGTGTTGCTCGGATGACGGTCCGTCACACAATTCCACCAAGGAAAGCCCTAGAAATACTTACACGTAATAGCTTCTGCGACGCTGAAGCGCTCATCAGTTTAGATCATAAAGGATTACTGCGAGCGAAGCGAGCACATGTGATTTGTGTGTGCGCACCATTAGACCCAGACACACGAAATTACGATATGGACGACGGTTGCTGATCGTCCCCACGAAAGTGGTGGGGCCGGTGGGATACGAACCCACTAGGTCGTGGGTTCAGTAATATTCCTACCACAGGAAGGATTCGCACGTATCCCCTCTTAGTCACATAACCTAAGGCGAAGACAAATAGGAAATTATGGGTACGGATAATCGACGTGAGCTTGAATGAGGTCGTTTTCGGTTTACTGCGAGCGCAAACAATGTAATGGTTGTGGTTACGATTGCGATGATTTGTGACAACTCAAATTCTGGAATAGGTACAGTGCTGTAAGTTAGCAACATTCTCTCTGATTGTGTACTGCTGGTCGATTCTTCCGAGAGCAGGATACCGCTGTCCCTGTCCCAGTACAAGCTTCCACTTGTGATACCTGTAATGGTTCCCACAAACGCTGGCCGCGAAGTATTCAGTACTATCACATTCTGAATTCCTGATATTGTAGAAGTCATAATTGCAACCGGCACTGAACTTCCCACAGCGACTCCGGCGGTTTGAATATAGAGCAAGACGTAGTAGCGAAAGCCAGACACGTACAATGCAGGTGTCGCTTGAGAAACAGCCGCTACGTCAATTCCTCCAACAGTACACTCTGCGGAATATCCCGCTGGTACGTTTGACCCAATTGGAGTCGATTCAACGACTCTGTCTTGTACCACGTAACTTACTTTGATGTCTATGTTCGGGTCATTTGAGACGATTGAGTTTGCTCCCATGATATCCGACGTTGTACGAAACCTGACACTCAATTGCGCTGCCTGAGGAGAGCAAGTGATTTTCCCTGTAATCCTTTCTGTCACATTCCATTGGCTCCCTGTCTGTTGAAAGCTGTATGAATCGGTTGAAGCTGCAGTAATGTTTCCTTGCGACGTTTTGGAAGTGACAAAGCTCGCATAGGTCAAACTTGATCCGTTTTGAGGAAAGGTCATGCTAGCAAATACTTGACTTGGCGTTGCCACCAGAGCGAGAACGAGTAACATCGACGCACTGCTAATTTTCATACACGCTCACAGATGAGAGAGAATCTGACAGCATAAGGAGTAAAGATTGACTTATGTCTTCGCATCGGACTATTTTCCTTGTCCATCAGAGGCGTTAACGCAGAGCAGACAAATAAGGCGTTTTTCGGAGACGATTCACGTATTTTTCGGCGAACAAAGAAACTCGTTAGGAGGGGGCGTACTGTTTGCAGTTTTCACAATACCATTTCTGGTACTGTTGAACATAGGTCAAGGGTTTGCCGCAGTTCGTACAGAAGACCTTCGTTTGGGTCGATGGTGGCGGCGGTGGAGGCTTGGTAGACTTCTCTTTCCTTAGAAGCGCTACAACACCTGCCACCAGCAGCAATAGAGCGCCAAGCCAGAAGCCTAGGACAACAAACAGGCCGAGCAGACCGCTCAGAAGCATCATGACACCCGACGCTTTTGGATGACTTTTGACGAACGCCGCCCCAATCAATCCAACTATCGATAGAATCCCACCTACAACCGAGACTCCAACTAGGGTTACGCCAGAGCTTAGACCAAAGGCGGCGAGTATTCCTCCGGCAAGAAACATGATCGGAGCCGCCACCAATCCCAGTATCCCGCCGGCGAGTCCGAGAACGAACTCGGGCGTTCTTTCAGCCATTCACGACCCCTCGTAGTAGCAGTTTTCTGTGAACGTGTTACCTTGAGTGGTGACGACTTTGATTTCGTACTGTTGAGCGAAGCCTGCCTGAATGTTGCTTGGGATGGTGATGGGTATGCCGACTGTTTCTCCGGGCCGGATCTGTGTGGGGTTCGCATTGACAATTTGGTCAGCGTAGTAGACCTCTGCTATGGTTACAGCAGCGAGCCCTGAGTTGGTGACATTGAGCATGTTTACCGTTCCATTTTGGAAGGCGCAGAAGGAGGAGGAAGACTCAACAGTCAACTCTTCTTTGGCAGGGATGGTGATTCCACGCAAGTTCACCGTGAAAGTGGGAGAACAATCCGCAGTGCTCCCTGCGCACGTATCGTAGTACCTGACTTCGAGCGGAGTCGTTGCCGCCAGAATATTGAAGACCACATTATTAGTGGCAACTTCTGCAGGCCCCACACCTGAGCTGAAATTCCAGTCAGCGTAATTGTCGGACTCGTAAATGTACCCCTTATCTACGAGCGCATCCCACTTCAGGAACGCAAGAGAAAACACACTGGTCGATCTAATTCCAACATTCTTCATCTGGAATTCGAGCACGAAATACTTGTTGGGTGAGACGGCTCCAGTGTCGTCGTACCGCATTGCGAACCAAGCTGATGTGAAGTTTAGCTGCACAGGCACATCGTCCGTGCCTTTCACAATGAACGGCTCTCCGATGGTGACTGTACTCCCTGTCGGTAATTCACCAATCGTGGTCTGCGTGGTGCCACTCTGAGAGGGGCCCCTGGAAGAGGCGGCTGCGACAACTCCAACCAGAATCACAAAGATTACGATGATGGCAAGATTCCTTTTCGTGTGCGAAGGCTTAGTCTGCACGGGGGGCACGGTTGGAAGTGGAGCTGAGGTTGATGCTCCACAATTTGTGCAGAACTTAATGCCTGCGGTTAGCTCCGTTCCGCATCTTGAACAATATGGCAAGCTCCACCACAAGAGTATAGGTTCCCTCATTCCTCTGTTAACTGTTGTGTCACACCGCTGACGCATACTCGGTTGAGGCAACACTGAAATTACTGTCAGTTGCACCTAGGAAGAGCTTGGGTGATGCGCCGTTTCAGAATGTCAATGTGACGCTTGATACCAATTACATCATCGATCTTGAAAAGGCAGTAGGCATAGCGAGTCAAGCGGTACAAGGCAGAGCGAGTAGACTAAGGACACTCGCCAAGATGCATGACGACCACAGGATCAACCTGAGAGTAGTCGCAATCAGCGCTTCTGAAAAAAAACCTGATCGAACATATGCTTCGAATTTCTCTGAGTTTAGGAACAGGATTACTGCCGTGGGGCTTGGAAAGGTAGAGATTCTAAAGCCACTATGTTACTTGGACATTACCTACATTGATTGGTGCGTAACTGCCAGTGTTCCCATGCTGGAACTTGAGCAAAAGATACATGAAATACTCTTTCCAGAGATCCAATTTTCCTACGAAGAGTTCTGTAAGAAAAAGGATCTTGACCCGAAAAGTGGGGAAATAGACCGACACTGGCGTAACCCAAAATGTGATGTACTCGCAATGTGGAGCCACATTCGATACGGTGGTGGCATCTTCCTAACAGAGGACAACAACTTTCATAAACCGAAGAAAAAAAGCCAACTCATTGCTCTTGGCGCCGGTGAAATACTGAAATTGGATCAAGCCGTAGTTAAGTTGGCTTTTTGAGCCCACTTTCTTCCCCGAAAGTAACTATTGTTCAACGGATGATGGAAGCCTACCAACAGGCTGCTATGAATCTCCCCAAGATAGTAAGAGGCGAAGTTCAGTAAGATCCTGCAGGTCGCTACGCAATTATCCACGATTGTTGCGGATTGTCAAAGTTGATGAATTCTGTTCCTCTTATGCTCAGTAGGTCTATGGATGCTCCTCCGCCTCCAGGCAGATAGAAGCATATGGCTACTTGTCGGCTTTGCTTCTCGTAGTCTGCGAGCATGGGTTCGTAGTCTTTGTCGCCGCTCACAAGAACCAGGTTAGAAGGCGCCTTCTTCTCAATAAGCAGGAGCCGGTATGCCTCCGAGATTAAGCGAGGGTCAACGTTTCCTGCCTTGTCATTCCGCTTGTCTATTACACCGTATCTCGATTCCCAACTGCCTTAACTGTTCTTTGAATCCCACCAAGCATTCTTCTGCTTCGTAATGCGTCCACGCCGACGCTGGTCAAGTAATAGTATCCTACATCGATCCGGAGACCTATCTGTCTTCAATCGAATCAACAAGTTCGCCGATTTTTGCAAGGATAAATTCGGTTGCAGCTGCCGTGTCTGAAGGCATGTTCCGTGCTTTCAAGTATTCAACCGTCCTCATGTAGAGGTTTTCTCCGTCGATAAGCAGCTGGACACCCCTACCTACTTCGTCACTCTCGGCGTTCACGGATTGTTGAGCCATATTCCGTCACACGGAATATTCCTATACACGGAATAAAGATATAAATATTCCGTTACAGGGAATATCTTCAAGGAAGTATCTCCATGAACAGCTCAATCTTCAGCGAGAACGAACGGAAGAAATTGGACGTATTCCTCCGTACAGGTGCCAGGATGAGAAGCATACACCAACTCTTCTGGAGGATAGAGAGATACCGCTCATCCATTCAACACGATATGCAACTTCTCGACAGAGCAATCGAAAAGTACCGATCAGAAAAACGCCCTACGGGGCCTCGCCCAGCGAAACGCCGAGAATAACCTCGCCTCCTCTTTCTTCTCTCAATTCGCTTCAATATCGTTAATCGACATTTAGACCGCCGCCGCCAAGAAAGGGCGGGCTTCAGAAAAGAGTGAAAGCGAACAAAGCGAGCCGAAAAGCGAAGACAAAAGGGAAGAAAAGCGACCACAACCAAAGCAGAAGTGACAGGAAGAGACCAGCAGCTCTGAAAAGCGCCAGATGCGGAAAGAGGCCGAAGCAAAGAAAGAGCAGAAAAGGTAATTGGAAATCAAGTAGGAAAGAGGAAAATGTAGCAACCTCTACCGTGATGGACAAGAAAAACAAAACCTCAAAAAGCGAAGCGTGTGTCGGCGCCTGCGCCTGCATCTGGACTTGCTCCTGGATTCACTTTGCAACTTTGAGTCAAAACAAATCTACTATGATGTTTAGCGTTGAGACTCAGCGTGCGTGTCGAGAATTGATGAAGGCTAGGCGCACGTTCCTCGAAGTGACTTTACATGCCAAATCCGCCAGCGTGATGCGCACGCACGTCCTGAGAAGCGGAATGAGCGCAATGCTCATGGAATCTACTTGTCGGTAAGCGTTTTCAAATAGCCGCATTTCTCATCGAATTAGATGCTCTCCGCACGAGATTGTTCTTCTTCGAATCGAAATTGCTGTCTCCCACCCGTTGTCTCCGTCCTGTGTATCCTCGAAAGCGTTAGTCAACGAATACAATAACGAGTAAGTCGAAATCAGCCCGCCCGGGCACGTCGTCGCACGTTGTCACGGTAACGATCGAATGATGTCCTTTGAAAGGCTCACTCGCATCGTGAACTAGCTCTGGCCGAGCGAGGATATAAGCAAGGGTGGAATTCGTGGCGAATTTCCACGCAAATTCCATCGAAAACCGGAGACAACGGAATAATGGTCAGGATTTCGGCGGGTGGCGAGCGTCCGCGGGGGTGGTGAAAACTCTGTCATAAGAGACAACAGACCGAAAGGGTTTGACCAAGAAAAACGAATAGCTGTTGTCTCCACTTTCCAAGGTTCCTTACGCTGGTTAGCAGGCAACTCGTCCGATTCTTCGTGACAACTCAAACAAAATTCTTGTGGCAACTTATGCAAGAACCACAGCGATTCAGCGGCGCACTGATTCATCTCAACACGATCATTTCAATCCGAACCAGAACCACGCCGAAACGCCAATGATTGCTGCTGCAACGATGAAGGCAATCAAGCCAGTATCGGTTATAATCTCCCTGGGCGAGCGACGTGTCTTCCAGTCGCCTATCTCCACATAGTCTATCCACGCTTTAGGACTCGTGCGATCATCTTCCCAAGGGAAACTTATCCACCTGGCCGCAAGACTTCGCAGATGGTAAAAGAGATATGCTCCGCCTACGAGTATCAGAGTGCATCCAGCGTTGATTGGAAGGAACATTTTGTTGCGGAGTTCATTGTTGACAACGAATGGGAGAGTTTCTAAAGCGATAACGCTGGCAAGGGTAGCTGCTAAGATTTCCAATGCCAATGTATTGTAGTAGCAGAACATTTGAGTTCTATTTTCGATTCTTAGAATGTCCGCACCCATGTTTTCGGGCCGTTCAGCCTTTGCTCTGCGAAACAGATCAAATAGTTTCATTAACTTCAGCCGCATACGCTCGGAAGACCGGACGGCAAACCAGTTTCACTCATTTGCTTCATTGAGCCGCTTGACCCGAACATTTTCCTTGTCAAAATACCTAGCGAACGCTTCCAAGGCTTTCCTGTGAAGCAGTTCGCTTACTTTATCAGAAGATAGCTCGCCAAGATCTCCGAATCCAAGGATTTCATGCTCAGAATATCCCACCGTTTGCAGGAAGACATGCCGACCTGATCGCAGAAGCTCCTTTGCCTTTTCGGCACCGCTCAGCTTCTCTTCTGACATACTGGAAACACATTGGCATACCTTATCAAAGTGACAGTATAACTCTCTTTCTGGGCGCTCGTGGTTGACTGAGGACATGGTGAGCTTCGAAGGCGTTAAGGCGTGGGCGAGAACGGACAAATACCTAGCCGACAACGAGCTTCGTGACGCTATTCTCGCTGAACCGGACACTCTTCCCGAGATAGAGGCGGACATAAAGATGGACGCTTACAGCAAAATGCTTGACGCCAAAGCTAAGCGGTTGGCGGAAACCGGATAACCACCTGATTATCCGAGAGCCGGTGAACGAAAACCCACCCGTCATCAAGCCACTTAGCAACTTCGTCAACAGGAACAACCTTATGCCTACCAGCCTTGCCGTCGGGTTGACCACCGTTAAGCGCCGTGGATTTCTGTTTGGCAAGCTGCCGTTTCTTCCTGACCATTTCTCGAACCTCGTCTGTAGTGAATCGTGAAAGGTCACCCATCTGCTCGATCTGTTTCTCCGAGTAGTGGGCAACGAGAAGACGTTGGCGATTCAATTCGGCTCTTGCCTCACGTCTCGCCTCTTCCGCCACTGAACCACCCGCTGGATTCGATATTATGTTCAGGGAAGGTTCAACCTTCTTGTACTCGTCACGGAAGAATTTCTCATCTAGGTCGGGGCTTTCGTCGTAGCCGAGCCGGTCTATGTTATGACCCATACACCATTCTGACACAACTTCGTCTACTCCGTGCGTTGAGCAGAGGCTCTTGAACAGCTTTCGAAGCCTGTGCGGATGAACCCGGTATCGATTGACATCGCTCTTGTACGGAATCAATCCAATTCTCTTCGAATGATCCGTCACATTCTTCTCCACAAGCCAACCAGTAACAGGAACAAAGGTACCCTTGCTTCTCGGCCCCTTGCTTCTTACGACAAAAAGATGGGGCAGGTCGGTCTTCATGCGCTGCCTAATGTTCAGCCATTCCTTCAGCATCGTTTTTGCATCGTGACCAAGGTAGGTATAGTATAGGGGCACCTCACCACTCATTGCGGTCTTCTGTGCCTCCGTTTTCACCCGGATCAATCCATCGATCTTAATCGGGCCTGGCTTGTCGAGATCGGGCACAATGTTATGCCAAAGTTCACGGTTGAACTGATCCCACTCCGCCAAACCCAAAGCGCCCTGAAAGAGCACGAGGATTATCGCCCTGTACGGCTGGGGCATAGCCATTACCAGCCTTTGGACTTCCTCGGCTGTAAGCGGTTTTTTCATCTGTCTAGCCCTACGCCTGTCAAGCTCAGTTGCTACGAACAGCTCCTTGGCTTCACTCCTCGTCAGGTCGGGAAGCTTCCGACGGTAATGTTCGTAGAATCTTTTTATTGAATCAAAAGTTGCCCTACGGTCACGGACACCGACCAGCTCCCCATTATGCGACCCGGTAAGGTATCGCTTGCCTCCCACGTACTTCTTCACGATTTCTAGGTGCTTGTACTTCACATCCTCGTCTGTCGATTGCATGCAGAGCTTCTGGTCGTCCAGCATCTCCTGCGCTGATTGAAAATACTCGTTTTCCCTAACCCAGTCCAGATACTTCAGAACGCCATACAGAGTGGTCTTATCGCCCTCCTTCAGGGTGTCCGCCCACTCCTTAACACACGGCTCGGTAATTTTCTCCTTGAGCTTATCCAGACCCTTGTACGGCAACTGGAAACCTGCGCTAAACTAGAGCGCGGAAGCAGGTTAAAGAATGTTCTGAACCCACGAAGTGGTGGGGCCGGTGGGATTTGAACCCACGACCTCTGGCCCCAAGACCCTTGTTTCTTGGGGACGCCAGCGCCCCAGGTTCACCGCGCGCAGTTGCGCTCTGGTATCCTGTTGGCGGAATCGTGTTCCCAGACCAAGCTGTCCAGAGAGTTGCGCTCGCAATCTCTTCTAGACGACGGCCCCGTTCATCGCAGAGAGAAATTGAGCGCTCATAAGAACTTTTCACAGCAAGCCAAGCGCATCCAAGACGCATTGGAAATTCTCGACCGAGCCTTCCCGCTTGTATACTCCTAGAGCCTTAACGATGTTCCTTTTGTCTGGGAAGACTCGTGACGCGTGAAGCGTTCTCGACACTCTTCCGAACAGGAAGTATTGTAGCAGGGATGTGACGTTTGCGACGCGCCTTGCCGTGCTCGCACTCTCGAAATCAACAATGCAGGGATGGCCAGACTTGGCGACAAGAACATTCTTGGGAGCATGGCTTAACTCCCCATGATCAAGCCCAATCGAGTCGAGCATGAAGCAACAGCTCAGGAGGCGTGAGACGAGCTTCCCCACCACCCTACCGCTTGCGCCTGAGCCCTCGGCCCATCGGAATAGCGGAATGCCACGGAAAAGTTCCATTGCAAGAAAGTTCTTCGTTGCAGAAATCAAACGCGGCCCAGCGTCGACGCTATTCGCGAACCGCAACAGCCTAGCCTCGTCGTTCATCGATGGCCGGTCGGCGTCTAAGCGCCGGATCTTCAAGGCTACCAGTTCCCCTTCAAGCCGCGCCTTCGTCACGACGCCGACGCAGCCCTTCCCAAGAACCGGGATACCGCCAATCTGTGTAACTCCCTCGAAACGAAAAGCCGAGATCCCGATCTCGGATAGCTCCCTTATCCTTGCCTTTGCTTCTTTGGTATCCGTATCTGGATAGGTTAGTATGCGTGAGTAATGGGGTTCCAGAAGCCTACGGAGTGGAATTTCGTTTTCATTCAAACCATGCTGGCCTTCCTGAGAGGTAGGTTCTCATGGCCTTAGCAAAGTCCGTATTTGAGGCAATCAGCATTCCAATCTTCTCATTTTCAAGAATTCGTGTCTTCTTCCGGAAGGACTTGGCTAGCAAAGCAGCAACGCCGACATCTTCTCCCCCCGAACGGAGGGCTGAGGCGAGCAAGGCCTTTGCGGAAACAACCGTTCTCCTCTTTTGAACTACCCACCGGGTATGTTCAATCCAGGGACCGGAGACTGTACTCGCGTTCTTCGCATGTTTTGATAGAAAGGAAGCACTTTCCTCAAGCTTGGAAACTGGGGGGCCAGCGTGGTGCCTAGTTCTGGGTAGCTGTCCTTGCTCCAATTCGAACAAAATGATAGTCAGTGACTTTTCATCGGTCCAAGCCCATGATTGCAGTACTTTAAAGTCAGTATTTTCGAGAAGGCTTAGGAGCGCTCTCCGCGTCCGGTAGAGTTGGCTCCAGAGAATATCGACAACTGCATCTATCTCCCCAACGACTAGGCAGAGAATTGTCGACTCACGAGTTCGAACGAGTTTCTGGTAGTCAGTCGGCGTCAGCCTTCTCACCTTTGGTTCATCGAAGAGAGCGGCTGATGGTCTCGAGTTAAACTGCCTGCATGCAGCGACAAAATTCCAAAGCTGGTGTTGTCGGACTGCGGCGGCTAAGTTACGGCCTTTGTCCACGGGATCGATGACGATCAACGGTTCCCTAAAGATGCGATGCGCTTCCTCACGTCTTCCTTTGTAGTAGTTTTCGACATCTACGAATTCGTTCTCTTGCCATTGTGTGAAATCGCTGACAACTTGTTGGAATTCTCCTGCGAAACAATGAGCGTTTCGCATAACATTCCGCTGAAGCCACCAGTTTTGATGTCCGCTCCGTAGCTCCCTATGCCCTTCATGAAGGCCTTTAGCAGGCGAACTTCGTTGCGCCGCGCTTCAGTGAGGTGTTGCCGAATGTACTCGGTGTGGTAGGGGCTCCTGTCTGTGGCGCTTAACCAGTTACCCTTCTCGACCTTGTAGCATGGGACAACGTTGACCCGAAGCACACTGCTTCTTCCCAGATCGACTGTTGATTCAATGTACGGGTGCTCCGCGTATCTCTCGACGATTTTGTGAGGGCGGAGTGCTTCGCGGGCGACTGGCAAGCATACATCTCGGAGCTGCGCTTTGCTAAGCTGCGGAGAGACTCTCATGAATATGTCGACGTCAGCATAATCCCGTATCCACGTGTCCTTCGCTACGGAACCGTCCAAGCGGACCTCCGCTTCGAGATTCGCCTTAATGCACTCTCGCTCCACATCGCTCCTGATCTGCTCGGCCCGCAACTCGACGGCGCTTTTCAATTTTGGCGGGGGCACAATCTTCTTCTTAACAGCGTCACAAACTTCTGCGAATTTGTCCAAGAACGTGCACTTGATCCGTCAGGACGAAGCGACTACCTCATGGATTGTCGTGTATATTGGCCCCCTTGGGGTCAGCGTGCTCTTTTTCAATCGCACAGCCCCTACGGCCATCTTCCCGAACTCTTCACTCCGCATACTTTCAACGTATGCCACCAGAGAATCTCTGTTTATGGCGGATCGGACTCGGGCGATGGTCATGTGGGGGCTGAAACCCTTGTCGTCTGGTGGCAACCCGATCTGCCTAAGCTTTGGCTCTAGTTGTTGGAAAATGTGATTTAGTTGTTCTTGCCCTTGTTTGATCCCTACCCAGACCACGTTGATTCGCCTCGGGTTTGGGAATACGCCGAGGCCAGTGAACTCTGCTTCGAAGGGCGGAAAGTGTACGGAATCCATTGCTTCTTTGACTCTTTCTACTGTTGCCAGTGGGACTTCTCCGAGAAAGCGGAGGGTCAGATGCATTATCTGTGGTTCTACGATTTTCAGTTGCGCGCGTGTCTGTTCCAACCCCTTCTGAGCCGCGATTATTCGTTCGCGTATAGAGGGCTCATCTAAGTCCACTGCAATGAAGCTCCTTATGCGTTCTTGCGACAACTGATTTCCACCAGCGAAGGCTAATATTGAATGACCTAATTTAACGGTTCACGGGCGATGAGCGGAAGACCTCGGAGACGTTTACCAGGAAATGCGGTCAAGAAAGAAAGTTATCGCTATCTCAGGCATGCCCGGCGCTGGGAAAGGGGTTGCGGCCGAGGCGGCGAAACAGCTCGGCATAGAAGTGCTCGTTCTCGGTGATGTGATTAGGGAGGAGACTCAGCGAAGGGGCTTGGACCCAACACCTCAGAACATGGGCACGGTTATGTTGCAGGTTAGGGAGGAAGAGGGACCTGCCGCCGTTGCGAATAGACTACTTTCCAGGATTGAAGAACGCCGGTCCGATGTGGTTATTGTTGAGGGAGTCAGAGGGCCCGAGGAACTCGCTGAGCTCAAATCAAAATTCGAGGTTGTCACCGTGGCCATTCACGCTTCACCAAAGACCCGGTTTCAGCGACTCCTATCTCGAGGCAGAAGCGACGACCCAAAGACGTGGGAAACATTCTACGAGCACGATAATCGAGAACTAAAAGTCGGGTTAGGCCATGTCATCGCGTTAGCCGATACTGTGGTAGTAAATGAAGGCACGATTGCAGAACTGCAGTCGTCCCTCAAAGCCATCCTCGCTAAGATGAAGGCGTGATGGATCTGAAGGTCACCGTTGAAACGGTGGTTCATCCAACTGAGGATGAAGCGAAAGTGGAACGCGCCCTCCATAACATCTTCCCCTCGGCCCCGATACAGAAACTGGGAACGCGTGGGGATGATATCGTTCTTGGAATTCATGGCGATGATATTGACTTCCTGTCGAATCTGCGCATCATGATAAAACAGGAAAGGATTCGCAGCGCCGCTAGGTCGATTCTTTTCAGTAGAACCCGCGGTCAACGGATTCGAATCTACCTCAACAAGCAAGCTGCTTTCGCTGGGCGAGTTTCATTCTGTGAGCCTGAAGGCGAGTCTGCCCATGGACCAGTCTCAATTGAGATAGAGTCACCCGTCCCGGAATCGGTAATAGATTTCCTTGCGGCGAGCCCCGGGGAGGGCTTCAGCCGCAAACAGATGGGGCGACGTAGACGGTAACCATGTCTCTAGGGAGAATGGTGTCACGAAATATTCTCTTGGCCTGGGCTAAGAGTGGCGCGGGGTCCTCGTACATAGCGCTGATGTGGAAGAGCGCCAATTTTCGGGACTTACTTTTCTTCGCAACCCGGGCGGCCTCGCTCGCGGTGGAGTGGCCATACTCCTTCGCTTTTGTGGATGCAGCTTCCGCAAAACAACTGTCATGAATCAAAAGGTCCGACTCACCCGCCAATTTGACGACCGCCTCGCACGGCCGCGTGTCAACTGCGTAAGTGATTTTCACGCCGCACCTTGGGGGACCAACAACGAGCCTAGCTGGGACCACTCTTCTTTCGACCGTCACAGACCTAGAAGTCTGTAGTTTCTTCCATAGCGGGCCCTCTGGGATACCCAACTTCTGGGCTTTGGAAGGATAGAACTTTCCCGGTCACGGTTTTTCCACGAACGCATAAGATAGACAAGGCATGCCATGTTCTGCCGGAGCGGCGTGTACCTCGTATTCCTCGTCGTCGACAACACGGCCATAACGCACCTCCTTAATTCGCATCGGAAATCGTGAATATAATTTCACGACCCGGTTAACGGAAGTCACAAAATCTGCGATGCCTTTCGGACCGATTATCTCCAGCTCGTTTGTTCTACCCATGAACGATAGGGAGTGCAGTAATCCCGGTAAGCCGAACACGTGGTCGCCGTGCATGTGGCTGATGAAGATGCGCATCTTCCGGTTTGTTCCTGCCCTGGCTTGGAGAAATTGCCGTTGCGTACCCTCCCCACAATCGAAGAGCATCACCTCTGGGCCCCTACGTACCAAGACGCTTGGGAGGTTCCGAAACTTGCTTGGGACGCTTCCTCCCGTCCCTAGAAAGGTTACTGACACAGACATCTTTCGAAGCCATTCTACGAGTTTTGTAAGACGACGAACTGTCTTGTTAAGCTGCGGTGGACCTTTGCAAGGTGTTTTTCTCTCAGCGCGAAGCCAGCTTGATGCGCGTATCCTTCAACATCAACCTCCATTGGGGCTGATATGCATAGGTGGGCATCTTTCTTCAGTGAGCTCTTCGCCCCTTCGAGGAATTCTTTCACCAAAGCGGTTACCTTCGATCCCATGGTGGATGAGCCCCGCCCATACGGGGGATCGGTTGCTATGGCCTCTAGGCCTTGCCCAGGGAGGAATCGTGCGTCTGCATTGAGAAAACCTTCCGCCGCAAGTCCAAAGTACTTCATGTTTCTGCGAGCGCCCCTAACCATCCGTAAATTCGCATCCAGCCCCAGAACCCTGCAGCCGATTACTGCTGCCTCAATCACTATACCGCCCACCCCTGAGAATGGGTCTGCAAATGTCGCCCCCGGAACCGCTCGCGCCAAGTTGACCATGCACCTCGCTATCTTCGGCGGCATTGTGGAAGGGTGAAATACGGGACGCTTGCGAGGTCGCCTAGGCGCGATCAGGCCGGACGGCTTCGAGTAACCTGACACCCCGAGCAGGAACCTGTTCTCGTAAAGTACGCAGGCAAGGATCAGGTCAGGGTTCTGAAGGCGCACGTGCATCCTTGGAACCATAGCTTTCACCACAGAACCGATCTTACTTTCCAAGTCGACGCGCCGAATCGACTTGTTTGCACCACCCAACCGCACCGACCGGACGGCGAAGCTTTCAGCACCACTCATTAACTGTTCAATCGGTTGATTCCTCACGAAAAACTCAATTTGCTGCTCGGCGGCATCGCATTCACCTAGGCTGAGACCGCACCAATCGTACATCAGGCTTCTTTCTGAAACAGACTTCAAAGCAGCGAAAGGAGCATCTAGTGTTAGCAACCTGTAACTCTGAGCGAGGGCGCGAAATTCTACGCCACTCGATTCCAGAATCGCTCCTACTTCTGCTGCGGGCAGCGATGCGTGCTCGCCTGAAAGCACGAAAAATAATCTGCTGGCTCGTGTTGATTCTTGCAGCGGCGCCGTTAGTGAAGTCATCGCCGAACGAGTTTAAGGGGCGTGGGTCTTGGTTAAGTGTGGTGCTTTCCGGGTTTAGGTAGCTTTTCTCCGCAGTTCGTGCAGAATTTCTGGTCGGCAAGGTTCTCGGTTCCGCATGAGGCGCATTTCACGCCTTCAGCCTCCGCGCCGCCGGCGCTTGGAGTAGGTTTCTTCTCTGGGGCTGGTCCCTTTCGTTTCCTCCAGAACAAGAAACCAGCGACGACTGCAAGGCCGACTATCACTACGGCTATGAGTGGAACGTAACTGGTTGACCAGACTGCGTGTATCACCTTCGGCTTATCCATTGTGGTTGAACCTTGCGGCGAGGTGCCTGTGTAGTCGCCCTGCCAATCGACGAAGATTTGTTGCATCGGGAAGCCCCAAGGGGTGGTTACTGAAAAGGCCGCCGTGGAACCGGCCGCGTAGTAACCTTGGCCCTTCGGATTGCCGTACGGCGAGTCGATTAGCAACTGGTACTGGGTCTCATACTTCGCAATGGCTGTGTGGGGTTTGTCCATAGTTAATGAGATTCCGTTGCCCGATTGAGCAGCGCCGTCTACTTCCCAGCCCTTGAAGGCATATTGCGTCCCGGCTGATCCAGGGACCGTGGTAGGAACTTGGTTCGTCTGCACACTCGTCCCGGCCTTGTACCAACCCCCACCAGTCACATCAGTGATTCCGTCTGGGTCCGTTACGACGGTAAACAAGTATTGGGTTTCGTATGCGAAGGTATGACTGCCAGCTGAGCTAACTGTCCAACTATTCTGAGACGCAAAGTAACGAACACCCGCGTCGCCCTGAACATACTGATCCACGGCGACGGTGTGGGTCGTGTCGACTTTGAATGTAAGTTTCTTGATTTCAGCGCCCCCAATCGTTCCTTGCGGCTGACTATCAACCTTCACCTGCGACGAGTATTGTGCTGGCACCGCATCCAAAGATATGGAGATGTCGTACGTATCTGGCGCCACGTCAAAGGCAGCTG
Source organism: Candidatus Bathyarchaeota archaeon (assembly GCA_963780265.1). Taxonomy (GTDB): domain Archaea; phylum Thermoproteota; class Bathyarchaeia; order 40CM-2-53-6; family 40CM-2-53-6; genus FEN-987. The sequence continues at coordinate 36,514 of CAWABQ010000018.1, read as the reverse complement.
ACGCACTATTGAACCCGGAACAGAAATCGTCTGCCTGAAAGGCCACGGTCCACTGCCCAATTGAGTTTGCAGTGAGAGTTTTCGTTAACGAGTAAGTTGGAGCTAGGAAACTGTAGAAAAACGTCGCGGGAGTTCCGGACGGGGATGAAATGATCAGTTGACCTTCCGCAGGCCGATTTGCAGTGAGCGCAATCGTCACTGTGTCACCGATTCTATACGCCGACTTGTCCGTCGAGACGGCAATGACTAATGGAGGGCCTACTGGAATCACCGTAAGACTAGCACTTACGCTGCCTGAATCACCGGCCGGCGGAGCTGAAGTTGAGTTGCTTGCGGAGACTGTGAACGAATAGGTTCCAGGGCAATAGAGCGGGGGGATACTCGTATCGATGGTGAGGCTGCTGCTCCCTGAACCTGCAGGCGTGGAAACTGGATTGGGTGAGAAGGTGTACGACGATCCGGACACCAAGCCCGAAAGGCTGAGCTTGTAGGCTGTCGTCGCTGCACTTGACAAGCCGATCGAGTAGGATGCTGTGGAAGTCTGAGGTACAGCTTGCGTTGTGGGTGTTATGTTTACGGTAACAGGTGATGCGTAGGCGCGCGGTAGAAGCACGAAAGCAATGATCATGACGCCGAGTAAGAATAGCGGCTTGGAATAGCTCACGCTGAACCCATCCTGATTGACTTCGTATGCGATGGGAGATAATATTTAAGATAGGTGTGCGAGCGGAGCTAGTTGCCTACGCGTAGTTCACAGGTTAGGCTGACTGTGCTTTCCTCAAGTTGAGGACCGATCAATGCACCCGTTTCTGCACGTTGCGATGGTCGGAACGAATAATACCTATTCTGTGCGAATTCTATAGCGACTGACGAATTTTCTGAAGGACTCCATTGAGTCTTCGTCCAAATGTGCCTCCAGGGTTTGGTCGAGCTGTTTGATTAGGGACTGTTGAAGCTGAAGAAATGCTTGAGCCTCGTCCTCGTCTACTGCGTCCTTTCCACCGACGGTTACCCAGAAGTTTGCTAGGGTGCCGTAAGCGTAGAGTTTCAGCAGGTCTTTCTGCGCGTCCTTTTCGGTTGACAAGACTATTGCCCCTAACTCTCGGTTTTCGGTTTACCTAAACGCAAACCGACTCCTTTCTTCTTAGCCGGCTTATCAGGCTTCGTGCCGCCCTTCCCTCGCCGCATCATCAAGATTGCAACAGCAATTATAACAACTGCTAGAATGCCTCCGACGATGTAAGCTTGTGTGTAGCTCGTTGTCCAAACTGCGTGCACGGTCTTTTGCTTATCCATAGTGACTGTGCCTTGCGGGTTCGTCCCAGTGTAGTCGCCTTGCCATTGGACGAGGACTTGTTGCACTAGCAAGCCTACGGGCGAGGTTACGGAGAACGTTGCGGTCGAGCCAGCGTCATAGTAACCTGCTCCTTGCGGATTACCAAGTCCGCCGGGTGAATCGATCACAAGCTGGTACTGAATTGAAAACTTGGCTACGGCGGTGTGGGGTTTATCCATTGTGACAGTAAGTTGGTTACCACTCTGGGGTGCTCCATCCAATTCCCAGTTTTTGAAAGCGTATTGAGAGCCGCTTGGGCCTGCCACGGTCGGAAGAGCCTGGTTCGTCTGCACCGATTGGCCGTCATTGTACCATCCTCCCCCTGTCGTAGGGGTAACGCCGCTCGGATCGGTAAGCACGTTGAACTGGTATTGAGTTTGATAATTGAAGGTGTGCGCGCCCTGATCACTGACGCTCCACGTGTTGTCTGCACAGTAGTATCGGACCCCAGTATCACCTGAAACATATTGGTCAACTTGAATTGAATGCGAGCTTCCAATCGTAAAACTCAGTTTCTTGTTTTCTGAGCCCCCAACAGTGCCTCCGTGTTGGCCGTCAACCATCAAACCCGCAGAAACTTGCGAAGGAATGCCTGACATCGATAAGGATATGTCGTATGTGTCAGGCCCGACGGTATAGGTAGTTGAGGCTATGCTTCCACCGCTGCAATAGTCGTCTGCTTGAACACTCACATCATATGTTCCGTAGGGTTGTGAAGCAGTCAATGTCTTCGTTACCCCGTAGGTGGCGCCAGTGAAGGCAAATTGATATGTCATAGGGGCACCAGAGGGCGGAGTGACTTGAAGTACTCCCTCCGCGGTGCGGCTGGCCGACACAGATATTGTTATCTTGTCGCCATTGTGGTAGGACGGACTGTTTGTGGAAACTGCCACTTGAAGAGGGGCGCCGACTTGCGCAACCGTCACCGAACCTGTATTGCTTCCTGAATCTGCAGTGCTCGTACTTTGCGCGGTCACAGTAAAGGAGTAAGTTCCTGGGCAGTAGGTTGGAAGCGTACTCGCATCTACGACGAAAGTGGTGTCAGGGCAAGTAGCCAGGCCGCACGGGCCGACGGGGTTGGTTGTAAAGTACCCGGCTACCCCTGATGCCCCCAGTTGGTAATTCTGACCGGCAGGACCAGCTGGCAGCACTGTTACAGTATATGACGCTTGACTACCTTGTGCAATGATTTGAGGCGCTGAAATCGTGATTCCCGCTGCTGCAACATTTGAAGGCAGAAAAGACGCAACTACCATTATAGCGACAAACAAGATTACCTTGGAATATCTCAGCACATTCGGGGGCCTCGGAGTAGGTTATGCTGAACGTGTCTATTTAAAACAAGTCGTAACGCCGCCCCCAAGACATCTTAGCCCAACAAAGAACGATTCTCCCAGAAAGTTAAACTGATTCCAAATCCATAATTCGATTGCGACGATGAGGGAATCAGAGTTAATCTGAACATTTTGTGTTGATAAGGCATTTACCCTGAGTCGCATCATGCCGATAGGACGTGGGACTTCCTAACGTCGTCGCCGGCTAGGCGAACGCAAGCCTCTTCCAACTATCAAAGTCAAACCAAGACATACTAGCCCCAGTACAAATAGGGATGACTCGAACACGGGAAGAGGGAGGCTTTGGTAAAATGGCACAAAGAAATCGACCAAGCCCATCGGCAAAGCCAGCAGAACATAATTCCTCCTGTGAAAGCATGCCGCAAGAAGGCACAGGTATCCCCACGAGAAATGGAAAAGCAGGGAGGTCACTCTTTCAAGAACACCCCAAGCGATCAAAGGTAAAGCTTGGGATGGCGGGTAGAAGAGATCCGGACGACTTCGAATCAGGTTAGAATAAGATTCTTGTGCGGCTGGGCTACCGGAAGACAACGTTAAGCTAATGGTTACCAAAGAGACTAGACCTAGAACTCCCAAGAGTCCTGCGTTCTCCCATAGTGCTAGACCGAGCCCGTATCCTTCAGCGTCCTTGGCCTGAAGTTTACGGCGTGAAACTGCCCATGCGGCGACTAGGAATGCTCCACCGATTTCGAGAACCATCGTTTGAACCCCGAGGTAAAGCCCAAGCGCGACGGCATTGCCTCCGTAGCGCGCTTCGAACCCGTTGAACGTCGCGGCTTGCAAAACCGCTTTAATTGCTATCGCACCAGCGTATGCTAGCAAAGAATAGAGCAGAACAGCGCTTGTGAAATCTCTCCGGTAGCGCCAATAGACAACGAGGGCTACGCTGAACAGAATCGTAATGGTTGGTTGAAGAAAGTAGAATTGATCGACGTTCTCCGTTTGACGCACCTTCACATTAGCTGAGTCCAATTTGATTGTTGGTTTTGATAAGGCGTTTTCTCTTAGTCAACAGGCTCGCGGATTCGAAGTATTAATAACGGGTTGATACCTATCGCGTCCCCCAGTGGATGCGATGCCTTTCTATCTTTGCGAAAACTGTGCTCGGGATAAGATCAAACTTGACCTTACGTATGCTGGAATTAACCAGCTCTGGCTTAGGGTATCACCAAGCCCCGAAGGGTTTGGGCCACCGTGCGACTTCTGTAACGCATCCAAATGCATCTACCAAGTGCAGATTGTCGGAACAAAGTTCGACACTGAAAACCAGCACGTCGAGAAAATGAAAAACGAGTTACAGCAGAAAACGTAGGTCAGACAATCGGCTTTGCTCGCCAGTTTCAAAGAGCAGTTCTCATATTGAGCGTGACTACCTAATTCCCGGGCGTCACTCTGATGGAAGTTATCGGACTTCACAAGAAAGGGGAGGTTAACCTGAACCAAATAATGAGCGACCTTTCTCATCTTCCTGATTATCATGAGGCCGGGGCAGTAGCGTGCTTCGTCGGTGTCGTCCGCGAAGATCCTGTGCGAGCGTCTGAGGCGAAGGTGGTCCGCCTTGAATACGAAGCCTACATCGAGGTTGCCCTCAAACGCATGCAGGAGATTAGAGACGCGATCAAGAGACGCCCAGGGGTTCTCGAGGTCTCGATTCACCATATCATTGACATTTTGGAGGTTGGTGAACCAAGCCTCTTCGTCGCTGTGCTTGGAAAACATCGCCAGGATGTTTTTCCAGCACTTTCTGAGACGGTTGAGAGAGTGAAGAAGGAAGTCCCAATTTGGAAGAAGGAATTCACAACGAAGGAATCGTACTGGCTCTCAAACGAACACGACAAGAACACTAATCGTTAACCACTTTCAGTAGTGAAATCTTATATTCAATCCTGGCTAGAAAGCTCCAACAATACAACTCGTGGACCGGCCAACATTGACGATAAGCGATAGGGTAAGGCGTTCGCTCCAAGAATTCGGACTAACTGACTACGAGATCCGCTCATACACCTCACTGCTTGAAATTGGCCCCGCAACTGCAAACGAGTTGAGCGAAGCCTCCGGTGTGCCCTATTCGAAAATCTACGAAGTCCTAGGGTCGCTCGAAAAGAAAGGTTGGATTGAAATGGAACATGGGCGGCCAAGCAAGTACTATCCGAAACCGCCCTCAGTAGCTCTCGAGATTACGAAATCCCAACTTGAGAACTCGCTCAAGACGAACGAGGGATTAGTCCTAGACGAACTCCAACCAATATACGAGAAGAAAGGCGTGAGAGAACGCCCAGACATTTGGATTGTGCGCGGAGACTTCAACGTTCTCGCCAAGATCAGGGAGACCGTTGAACACGTTCAGAAAGAAATCCTAGTTGCAGTTCCCGGAATACCGGACGAAACCGCTGAGATGCTTATTCCACTAGTGAAAACGATTGTGGAAAGGGGCGTCAAAGTGCAAATAATGACTATGAAGAGCCCAATGAGTGAAACTATGGCCAAGCTGGAAAAGTTTTGTGAGATGCGCGTCCGCGAGCAAATGTTCGGCGGCGGAATAATCGCCGATGGCCGCGAAGTCATCTTGCTTTTGGGACAAGAAGGGGATGAGGCGATCAGCCTAGCTATATGGTCCGACCACATGGGCCTCGCAAAATTCGCGAAAAACTATTTCGAATATTTGTGGGCAGATTCATACTTGACCAAAGATAACGCAACCCGGAAAAACTGAAACCGCATGTCAAATGACATACACTTTTCAAATAGGAAAGGCAGCCGGCGTTAAGGGATCGCTACTGCGCAGTCCCCCGGAAGGCGAAGCGTAGTGTCGCTTCGCGTGCCTCGCGGGGTGACGGGGAGCGTTCGAAGATTCGCGATCTGAACTGGATATCCCAGTCACAGAGCTCTGCTAGATGTTGATGCAGTTCGCTTCCATGTTGTATTTCCTGCGCCTTGAGAAGCAGGAAGGAGTCGACGCCTTCCTGAGTGATGTTAGGTTGAGCGGAGGCCTGAAGGCTCAGGCGGCCATGAGCCTCGAATTGTACCAGCCCTGGGCGAACCCGTGTCTCTGCGGTTTCCAACCCGTTTCCTCAAGACGGCCAGCCTCTACGCCAGGTTGACGGGGCGGAGCAGAAGTGACCTTCTGATTCAATTCCTAGAACAGGGCAGCTTGTAAAGGAGATGTTGGAGAAGGGCCGGGATTCGCAGCCTGGACGCAGTCGGTTCCAAGATTCGGGATGTGAAGTGTGCTTGGCCGGGATGCCAGGTCCCGCCGATGCTCCGATCGCACTGGTATCCGCAACATAAGCATGAACGGGAGAAGGAGAACTGCGAGGCAACGGCAGCGGAGAAAGCGACATGGCGAGAAGGACACCGTACAGGGGGGACCCCCCCCTACCCATGGGGGGTGGCAAAAATCCGAATTGTGCACAGGTACCCGCTGGCACGTACACCTCGGGACCCTCGCCGATCATGTTCAACGCGTTGAATAGCAGTTAAGGCTAGCAACCAACAAGGCCCATTGATCATGCCGGCGCAACGACACTACTCCTCGAATGGGATGGCTTTCCTGTAATGCCCACGATGACTTGGCTTGACCGCTCAATTAGTTAATCTCTCTAGGCCGAAAGCATAGAATAATTAGTTAACGAAAGCCAGCTGTCGTATGGGGTTCCCATGAACTTCCGCCAGGCAAAAGCTCGAACCAGTTCGCTTGCTTTTATGATTCTCATCGTAAGCTTGCCCTCCGTTGCTTTGATTATCACGCCTATCCTAGGGAAGACCGCCCAACAGGTAACTTCCAGTACTTTCGCCTGCAATACGGGACCGCCGCTCGCGGGTTGCCGTGACAACAGACAAGCCGACCTATCGAATCGAAGACACGGTGACCATTCAGATGACTGCGAACAGACCTGCTGAGGGGATGTTGACGATCTCCCCACCATCCGGTACGCCTTCCGTAATCCCTTTTGTCGCATACAGTTCCTCGTACGTGTTCTCTCTGACCGCTGACAAAGTTGGAAGATGGACGGTGAACTTGCAGGCGGATGACTTCTGTTCCGGTTTCAGTAGCGCCATTGCGTATTTCGACGTGGCTCAGAACACAATTGCAACACCCAGAACATCTTCAACCCAACCTTTTGTTTCAACAGACAAGACAACATATACGCAAGGAGAGTCGATCAATTTTACTGGTCAAGGCTTCACACCTAACGGCCCCATCTCCGCTTGTTTGACGACGGATAATATCGATGCTTCTGTTTGCCTAGCGGAACCCAACGCCGACGTCAACGGATATGCTTCGGGAACAATGTTAGTGGGCCCGAAGATTCCTATCGGTCAACAGGCATTCTATGTGAAAGATGTTGTTTCGGGTCTTGACTCGAATAGAGTGGAGGTCACCATCTCTCCTGAGTTTGACTTTACTTTGACAGCGAATGGTGACATATCGGTCATACAGGGAGGCGTCGGGTCTGGAGTTTCGATAGCTGTGACCTTGACTAGTGGTTCTCCTCAGTACGTCAGTCTGAGTTGTTCGAGCGGTCTTCCTTCCGGCGCTTCTTGTAGTTTCAAACCTTCATCAGGAAGCCCAACGTTTTCAAGTGCACTAACGGTCAGTACATCAACCTCAACAGCTCCTGGAACATATCAAGTGACCGTCATCGGAGTGGCGGGTGCGACCACTCGCGCGACCAGTTTTAGCCTGACAATCATAGAACCATCGTTGGAAACTAGTGTAGCGACTGGCAGTGGATCGGTTAACCCATACTGTCCGAGTGGATGTCGATATCAAGCCGGACAGAGCGTCCCAATCAGTTCAATGCCTGGTAATGGTTGGGCATTTTCAAGTTGGAATGGGGGATACTGTTCTGCTGGTGCGTCGGTGAATCCTTGTAGCGTTGTCATGAATGGTGACGTTACTGTGTCAGCAAACTTTAACATGCCCACGGTGAGTGACAGAACCATAAACGTGATTTATTGGCTGCTCGGGCAAGAACAAACCTACACACAGGGACAAACGACCTTCGCAGAGGCACTAACAAGTAGCGATCAAACTCGCGCATACACTGATAGTAACGCCAGATTGGCGCTTGCGCTGACTCTTGAGTTGGAACTGCTTCACAAGAATTCTACAGAGTCAACGTGGTGTGGAAGTCAAAATTGTCCGAATCTTTATGGTAAAATCAAAGTGGCCCTTCAGTTCGTTCTGAAGAGTCAATCGAACGAAACCAACGACTTCTACCACTATTGGGATTTGAGCAACCATGGGTGGGGGGATCGGTCTGGAAAGTTGTACTATTGGAACGCAGCTGTGCTTGAGGGATTAGCCATTGTGGCTACGAAGATGCGTTGGAACGGGTTCGGTGATCCGGCAGACAACACCTTCTACGACAATATCATCAAAGTTGTAGAAAAAACGTTGAACTCGTACCAAGGCAGCCAAAACCGTGACGGGTCATGGAATTTCGTATACATAAATCAAGGTGTAGAAACGCAGGACACTCAATTGGCGGAGAACGGAGAGCTACTTGCGGCGCTAGTTGCTGTCAGCACATATGAGCTGAATTTGTCTAGTGGAATTGCGTATCGTAATGTGCAGATGTATGCAGGTTGGGCCCAGTCGCTTGCCAACTGGCTGCTTGGACTCCAAGAGAACCACACGGATAGAACATGGACCGGTGGGGGTGGATATGGAGGATTCTACGATAACCCTGAGTTGGTAGATCAGTCTTCCTCATCAAACGGTAGGGCTGTGTTTGGCCTTGCTCTGTATGGTTTCAATAACGCTGCGATATTCCAACCAAATCAAGCTCAAATTAGAAATGCTATAGAAGTTTGGCTGGACGATTGGGTTAACAGAACACATGATCAATATTGGGGCCCTCTTTACACAGTATCAGCCGCCCCCAATGTATCTCCGTATCCAAAGTCTACTTTCGCAGCCGCCGCTCTTGGAACAACGACGGCGAGCGGGTGGAACTTCTTTAACGACGAGAAGTATAAGACAATGGCGAACAGTTTCTACCTCTGGGCCACTGGAAACAACGAGCAGCAAACAGATCTTCAGAACGTGTGGAATGGACCTGTCCACACGAACGTAGGTTTCGACGTGGAGATCGCTACCGGACATTCTATCAATCCGTTAGATTCGAATGTCGAGACAAACCTCGAAATGCTTCAGTTGATGGTGGCGTTAAGCGATCCTAGCGTAATATGGAACATTAGTAGTAGCAGTAGTACTTCGTCAGCAAGCAGCACGACGCCTAAGTGCGTGATTGCAACAGCAGCCTACGGAAGCGAACTGGCCGCTCCAGTTCAGTTCCTGCGCAACTTCAGGGACAACGAGGTGCAGAAGACCGCACTCGGCGCAAACTTCATGGTCGCGTTCAACCGCTGGTACTACTCATGGGCGCCAACGATAGCTCAACAGATAGCGCCCAACGAGAACTACAAAGCAGCCACCCGAATGCTCATCAGTCCGCTGATAGGAAGCCTATACGTAAGCCACATGGTGTTCGCCGCTCTCGCTCCGGCAAGCCCTGAGCTGGCCGTTCTCTTAGCTGGCTTACTCGCAAGCGCCATTCTAGGTCTCATTTATCTCGGCCCAGTCTACGGATTAGTTTGGAAGCTATCCAAACGAAGAATGACCAAGCGAACCATCTGCAATCTGGTCGTAGTAGCGGCCGCCCTAACCTTCCTAGCCACACTAACCACAGGAACCTTCAACGCGGCAGCGAACTTAACCGCGCTGGCAGTCGTTGAAACCCTGCTTCTGACCCCAGCTCTCATCCTGCGAAAAATAACGCCCGTAATGAAGAACAGGACAGCCGCCTAAATGTAATTCTCCAGTTCTCTAACCTAGGAGTGAGAATGCGTCGGGTACTATGACGGTGTGAAGAATGTCCCTGAGTAGGGTGCATTACATTTGCCCGGTAGCACCACAAACTCCAATGTAGTACCCTAGTACTACATTCGCATTAGCTGGGGTACCCTCCCTATAGGGGGGGTACACCCGGAGCTCGCGAACTACGCCTCGAGTAGGATTGCTTTCTCGTTCCGTGGTCCCAAGAAGTAGCCGCGGGCCTTGCATGCTTGGCATGTCCAGGCGATGCGGGTCCCTGTCTTGGGGGGGTCATGCGTCCAGGTGCTTCCGCAGTTTTCGCATTTGTAGTATTCAAACACCCGTTCTTCATCGTAGGAGTATGTTCTTTTTTCTCCTCAGGAACCTCATTTTAGCGTGGCAGCTGGGGCACATTTTCTCACTGTCCCATAATCAGGGACTTGGAGATCGTCTCACAGTCCCGTGTTCTTGTTGATCTTGTCCGGATTCGCCGAAAATCTGCTAAATGGCTCGGGGGCTACGTAAAATGCTCAAAAGTTAACGTCAGGTCTACCTCGGTTTCCGGTGAGTCATGCGTTTCTTCTACGTCTGAGAAATACGAAGGCAACAACAGCACCCAAAACGACAACTAGAGCGATAGCTGCCACCAATCCTGAGGGAATAGGCTGTTGCGAAATGCCGACACTCGAAGAAGACGTTGAGAGGCTCGTAGATGTAGTTTGAGTAACAGAGGCTGTAGCCTCTTCAGCAGCTGTGATCGCTTGCGTTGCCGCATTATAGGCTTGGAACCAATCTCCTTCCAACTGGGCCGATTGAGCCTGGGTAAGTAAGTAAGCCTTCAGCTCGAGCGACATCAGCACCTTTACTTTTCGCCGAATCTATACCCGCGCTAGCCTCACTTATGGTGTCATTTACTGGTCCCCACAAGCTTGCCATCATTGCGCCGCCTACCCTTCCAACTAGAAGGTAACCGCTTCCCATTGAAAGGCCAGTGACATTTGCCACCGGGAACTTGATGAGTGGAGTGCCAGAAGCGTTTAGAACATAGATGTTCCGCGAATCAGAGATGACGACACAGTCCCCCTCAGGCGATAGAGTAAATTGCACTGGATAATTCCAATACTTTTGTCCACTTTCGACACCTAAGCCGTGGTAGAACGCGAGGTTCAGATTTTGATGGATATCGAAGAAGTAAAACAAACCCGAGTATGTGCCTACCATTATTGAGTTGCCATTCGTTGAGACTGCAGACATGCCACTCACCACAGAGGAGGGTAGGTCACTTTTCCAAGCGACCGATCCGTCAGGATGAAACAAATACAGCCATGGATGAGGTTCGTGCAAGATTGCTAGAGAAAAGTGATCAGGGCTAGAGAAAGCGTCCCGTACACCGACGACGAGGTCGCCAGCGTCATCAAATGCGAGCGAGGATATCCAGTTCGTGTAATATTGTCCTTGCCCCAGGTTCAACAAGTCCTTGTCAAAGTTCTCCGACCAGAGCACCTTCCCCGTCGCCGTATCCACTTCAGTGAGAGAACCGAAAGATACCAAATCGTTTCCCCCGGTCGATTTACCACTACCAGCCAGAGCTAACACGCCTCTATCGGAGATCGCGGTCAAAATGGCCAAGCTCATGTTCAGCTGACTAACTGTCCTTGAAAACACGGGACTACTCGCGCTTTTGTTCAGGTCGTATACCTGCACTTTGTAGTAGAAACCTAATGCAACGTACCTCCCGGAAGGTGAGAGTGATGGGAAGAAGCCGTTATCCAAGCCGATCTGCAGGTCAGAGACGACCTTACCGTTGTTGAGAACTCTAAGGTGCCCTGAATCAGTACGAACTAGCGCGATTTTGCCGTCGCCTGAAACTGCCCCGTAGACAAAATTCGGGATTGAAGTACCTGCGGGTGTGAAGTTTTGACTCTCGCTTACCGACCAGAGAGGTTGAAGAGTTAGAGCGTTACCCACATTGAATAGGTCTCCAATCGGAATCCTGACTGTGAGAACATTGTCAGAGTAACTCGTTTCGCTCACTGCGTGGTCAGGGTTAAGTTGGGCTGTCAGAGTAAGATTTGCAGGCTGAGGAGAGCGAAAAGGTCCCCAGCGATCCGAGTCGTTGATCTGTCCTGCGCTTAAGCTATCGTAGTGAATCGTCATGTCCTGTGGACTCGAACCCGCAACGCCTTGCCATGTTGCGTCGAGAACCGCGGTAAAGTTTTTGGCATCTTGGTCTCCCGTATTTGCGATCCATGCATGCACATAGAAGGTTTCATTAATTCCAGGGAGCACCGGACCGCCCGGTCCCTGCGCCGCCGAACACTCTATTGATGATCAGATTAGCACCATGTACATCTGTCGCTCTCACAGAAGGAGCTGGCGATATCGCAAAGAACAGGAGGAACACTAACGCCATCAACCGATTCATTAAAGTCAGCTGACTAGGATTTCGAATTATTCAAAAGACTTTCCGTTCGAAGATTCAGTCTTTTCGTTGGCAGCTAGAAGCCAGCGTCCCCGAACCCGACCTCGAAAAATACCCGACGCCAAGTGGACGCACATCAGAAACCGGCCAAAGGCAAACCATAGAGGTTAACTTGATTCAGGACTTCGGCGCGGAGCCCTGAGATTAGCCGCGTTATCGTTATGCCTTGACAACGACCGTCTTAGCTAGGCGGTCGCCCAGCCGCTGCTTCTTGTCTGATCGCGCAATAAGGACCATGCCAATGATGTAGAGGAATGGCAATCCATCAATTATACGAAGTAAGGTGCGGACGAACGCTGGTCCAATCCCACACGCGGACCCATCTTCCCTGACGACCTTAATCTTGACGAGTTTCTTGCCAAGAGTTGCGCCCATAGTGCCCTCGAGAATTGCGAAGTACAGTAGGACGATTAAGCCGTAGGCAGAGAGGAAGGGGTAGGCAGCTTCACCTTGGTATTCGAAAGTGAATGAGCCGGAAAGCGCAAAGCCCACCAACAAGAATAACACAATGAGTACTACCGTATCGATGACCTGCGCGATGAGCCTCGGCCCAATACCCTGGTAACTAAGGTTCGACATATCTCATCATCAGACCTCTGCGTATATGACAGTTCGTATTAACCAGCGTATTTCCCGCCGAGGAAGCAACTCGAGTCAGATGGGGCTTCTAGGATGCTAGGATGGAGTGCCTAAGCTTCAGTAGCGGTATGACCTGGTCTACGCGTTCGCCGGACTTTATTTCCACCGTCGCCCATTTGACGCCACCGGTCTCCTCAGCTTCTTTCACGAAATCAACGACCTCAGTGTCGAGGTTCTCGTCTTGAAGGACCTTCTTCTCGAAGTTCGGTTCGACCGGGAAGTTGATCCATAAGTGTTCGTCGAAGTGAACCCAAACTAGGTCTGAGCCCTTGACGCGGTAGGCTGGACACCATTCCCCCGAAACGTCGTCGATTTCAATAGACTCTTCAGTCTCAGGAAGCTCGCGGAGCGCTGTTCGTAGTTGAGTGAAATACTTCTTCTGCTTCGGGTTGACCTTCGCCAGAAATTCCTGCATTCTTGTCCAGAGCACTCCAATGCCTATTTCTGGTCCACTCTTGGCCCTATTTGAATTTGATGCGTCCATTCTTCCGGAGGGGTAGGACTCGCCGGCGAGCAGGCTTCTCGATAGCAGTCGAGTCTAGGAGAATCGTGCGTAAGCCTCGTGCATTTCCGCCATTAACTTGCTATGCCATTCAGGAAAGCTATCCGGCGAGGATGGGTAGTTCATGTAATGTTGAATTAGCGTCATACTCTTTTCTACCGTGTATCGCAATCCCCTCGCCAAAGCCAGGCGTGGTAGAGCCCAGAGAATCCTTGAAGGGCTTACAAAGTCGACGCGTTTGAATTCTGGATGCTCCCTCCGAATGATGCTATCTACATCATCTTCGCTGAGAAAATGTTTCATCCCATAGTTCAGGTCGGCGTTGCTCAGTATCTGAAGGAAACGCCTGAGAATCTCGAAGCTGGCCATCTTGTAACCGTACGCCCTTACATACTCAATGTTGAACTTCCAAAGTCTCCGCTCAGAAGTGTCATTCGCCTGCAAAGCTTCAGCAACCACTTTACCCGCCATGGTGCTAGCGTAGATTGCGGGCCCAATCCCTCCAGCGTCGATTGGCCGTGGCATCCAAGCGGCATCGCCAACAATCATGTACCCGTTTGCTACCAAGCAATCGTTCTGCCTTCGAACCGGCACCTGCCAGCTCCCCTTCTCATTTCCTTTATCCTCCGAGCCTTCAGCCAGTTTCCAGTTCTTGATGACAGGATTCTTGCGCACATACTCATCGATTAGCGATTGCAGGGTATCGTTTCGCCCCAAATCCTTGTTTCGCCGCTCAAGAAGGCGCTTCTGAATACCGAGGCCTATGTTGACCTTGTCCTCGCCTTTGGGAAATACCCAAGCGTACCCTCCTGGCGCTATCTCTTGATCCAGATGAATAATGCAGCAATCGGGGTCGAAGAAAGTTCCGTCTTTCTTGCCGACTTCAAATCTGAGAATATATCGTCCCGTTGATTCCAGGTCATTTTCCTTGTCGATTTCCTTCTCAATGTAGCTCTTTATCGGAAGGCTTGTTCGAAGCCGTGAAGCTGATCCCGTAGCGTCTACGACCAGTTTCGCAGTTTTCTTGAACGTCGAGTTGTCCTTTGAGGATCTGCAATGTATGCCCGTGATGAAACCGTCCTCTTCCACAAGCGCATCAGCATAGGCTTCGAAGAGGAACTCTACCCCAAGTTTCTCCGCATCCTTCAACTGCCTCTGGGGGAGAAGCTTGCGGTTTAACACGAATCCCGGCCCCTCGAACTTAGCTTTTGACTCATGGTCTGGCGAGTAGGCGACTACTCCATGAACGGGCCGCTCAAGTTCGGGTTCCCCGTAGTGTAACCCGACCTCGGAGGCTAGGTAATCTAGGCTGGCTTTGCTAACGGCGTCTCCACAAACCCAACCAGTCGAGGTTTTCATGCCCGCTTCAGACCTGGGGTTTCGGTCCACGACGAGGATCTTAAGATTCTGATTAGAATGCTTTGCAGCAGATGCTGCAGTAATCATTCCAGCAATTCCGGCCCCAGCAATTATTACATCATAATCGGTTTCCATGCTAGGCCCGCCTCATCGATACGCACTAACAACTGGTTCAGCACAAAAACGTTCAGGTTCGCGGTTGATCCGATTTTCTTCAAGCAAATCCGGAAGAGAGAGTGCAGTAGACGGGAATTGGGTTCGAAAGAAAGGAAAAGGAGGCGTAGGGGTGAAGCCGTTACGGCTTGCCTACTTGCCTTGGATCATGCCGTTCTCGATTGAGAGTAGTTCTGAACTTGGTGTGTTAAGAGCGCCTAGTGGGCATCCGCACCCAGCAGAGTGTCCTTTACCTTTTCTGAGTGTACCCTTGTACAATCCTTGCTCAAGGGTTGTTTTGTGCTCTTTCTCCCATTGTTCGATGGGGATTCCGTACTTGGGTTGGATTGCGTCCCTGTACCATTCTGGAATCACATTGAATGCGCAGAATGGGATGATTCTCATGTCTGGGCTTAGGTAGTGGATGTCGCACCTTCGTAGGCGTTCTTCGTCATGGTTGTACTTGTCCATGAAGTGCATCATGCCCAAGAACATCGACTTGTGATGGAACGCTCCGAGTGAGCTGTAGTCGTTCTTTACGAGTGCGTTGAACAGGAGTTTGCTGAGTGCTAGGCCTTTTGGCTGTTTGCTTCTGTCGATAAAGGTCCCCATCTTGGCAAGAACTTTCGCTACGACCAGGTACTTGTTCTGCCCGGCCCTTAGCTCATCAGCCTTTTCCTCCAAGTATTCGAGGAGACCTTCGAGGTCAACGAAGGTAGCGAGTGGCACAAGTTTGTCGCCGTCCTTGAAGACGTATGTGCCGGCTCCACATGCGAAGTGGATTGAAAGCTCGTATCGTGGGCGTTTCGTTAGGGCTTCCACGAAGTGTGTTATTGGAACGCAGCTTGGGACTGGGAACCAGTCTTCACTCCTTACTTCTCCGTTCGTCTGCTCTTCGATGCGTTGGATGCAGTCGGGGATTGTTATTCGGTACTTTTCCCGCTCGGACTTTGATAATCGCCCGGTCAGCGAGACTGGTTGGAAGTTAACGGCGTGAATTACGTCCATGTTCCTTTGGCCAAATCTGATGAGCCCGCCTAATTCGTGGTCATTGATGCTCTTGATGACCGTTGGCACGAGGACGACTCCGAGTCCTGCTTTTCTGCAATTTTCAATTGCAATTGGTGCTTCCCAATGGTTCTTCGGGTTCGTTCTCGGCGTAACACCGTCGAAGCTCATGTAAACTGTGTTAACACCTGCTTGTCTGACCCGCCTTGCGCAATCCTGATCTAGTGCCATATTGATTGCGTTGCTGTTCAGCTGGATGTGTTCAACGCCTTCCTCCCTGCATATTCGAACAATCTCGGGTAGATCTTCTCGTAGGGTGGGTTCTCCGCCTGTGATCTGGATAGCATTGCCTGGTACAGGCCTTTCAGCGCGAAGGAGTTGAA
The DNA here is from genome assembly GCA_963780265.1 of Candidatus Bathyarchaeota archaeon. GTDB lineage: Archaea > Thermoproteota > Bathyarchaeia > 40CM-2-53-6 > 40CM-2-53-6 > FEN-987. The sequence goes on along the minus strand of CAWABQ010000018.1, from coordinate 20,474 downwards.
CCATCTCGCGAATCTTCTCTTGTGTGGGTTCGTACACGTAGGCGCCCTCAACCCCTTTCTTAGCGTAGAAGAAACAATACCAACAGGTTAGGTCACAGCGGTTCGTGACGACCAAGTTAGTTAGTCCTGAGTGGCTAAGGTGACTTGTACAAAGGCCACAGTTGGTTGGGCAAGCACACTTCTCTAGAGGAACGTTCGGGTTCTCGATACCCTTCCCGTTGTGGGAGTACTTGGCGAACTTGTAGTACATGTCGGCGGAACCGAAGTAGAGTTCCTCAATTTCCCCATGTTCTGGGCAAGTTTTGCCTAACCAAATTTTGCCTTCACGTTCGAAGACGTTTGCGGCAAGAATCCTATTGCAATCAGGGCAGATGCTTCTGGTTTCCCTGATTAGCTTAGTCTCAGCCCTTTCTACCTGAATAGTTTCCATATTAACCACCGTACTAGGTGAACTATCGCGGGCCTTCGCGCTTATCTATATTAATGCTTTCCAAACCAAAACGAAGGTGAAAGGTGTGGGTACCAAGCGACCAATTCTTGGGTTAATCCCTGTGCAAAGCGCACTGATCTACACTAGGTGAACATGTCAACGATTAGGCCCGACGCATGTAGCGACCGTGAAGGTTTCTGGGAGAAATCGTTATTCCAGTAGAGGGCAACCCTCACCGGTTGGTAAGTAATTATGGCTCAGCTTGCTAAGACACCCAGTGTATCGTCGACCACCATGGTCAGAATCATGATGCCCATGGATGCGAACGTGGCAGGGAACGTGTTCGGGGGCAGCATACTCAGAATGATAGATGAAGCTGCCTCAATTGTAGCCTTCAAGCATGCGCGCAGCAACGTGGTGACCGCATCAATAGACCGCATGGACTTCTATTCCCCGGTCTATATCGGCGACATGCTTCGACTAATCGCTTCGATCAATTACGTTCATAGGACTTCAATGGAAATTGGCGTCCGCGTCGAAGCTGAGAATCCTCTGACCGGGGAAGTTCGGCACACGGGCACGTGCTTCCTTACGTATGTTGCCCTCGACAGGCAACACAGACCCATCCCTGTGCCTCCGCTGAAACCCGAAACCGAAGACGAGAAACGCCAGACTCGAAGAAATCAGCAAAGGTGACGAGTAGGCTTATCATCGTTCTTTCCACACTTTCTTAGGGAACCGCCTAGACAAGGCATGAAGTAAGCCGTTGTAGGTGCGACCGCACTATTCTCACCCGCTAGGTGTGTATAACATATGCTAGGCATCTTTTTTTCCCACACCATCGTCGCTCCTGGAAGCAGTTGGAAAACTTCAAGACTTAGCGCAGTTACGTAACGTACTAGGGTCGGCTAGATTGATAGGCGTGGTTATCACATTCGACGACGCAGAGAACAAGGCATGGATAACAGTTTCCGAAACCGACTTGGACCGTTTCGTCGGCCATGATGCAAGTTTCCAATTCTCGAAGGCCAAGGATTTCAAGGGAAAAGTCATTGGGGTCGAGACTGATTTTCTCGTGGTTAAATTCGAAGAGCAACCACTTGGCCTCGGCCAAGGAAGCCAAGTCACAATAATCGAATAATTTCGAGTATCCTCTGTTGACCATTTGGTCTACGGCCAAATACCGAGGGGAACTTATAATTCGGGGCATGAACGCAGTAGGTGCATCCCATAAGCGCCTGCATGCGTGTGAGTCATTGAGGCTTAGCGTTTGATAAGGAACATGGAGAAGGATTGGCGTGAGCGGGTTGTGAAAAACAACCTTGACTTAATAATCCTTAGGCTCCTCCGCGCGAAGCCTCAATGGGGTTACGAAGTGAACATTGCAATCCGGGACAAGTATCGGGTGTACTTGAGCGCCGGAACATTGTATCCGTTGCTGCATTCACTTGAAGAGGATGGTTACATTCAAGGGGAATGGGAATCTGAGAAGGGCCGCGGCCGCAGAATCTACAAAATCACTGAAGGCGGAATCACCTTTTTGGAAGCAGGGGAACGTGCCACGCTCGAACTTGCTCGACTCATGCAAGGGCAGCCGTTGCCATCAAAACCCTGAATCGGTCTCGTGGCGAATTCGAAAGCAATATCAATGATGAGTGATTTCGAGGCTCCGACCTAAACTTGTCTAAGAACAGCTCTGTCTCGAAGGCCGTCCGGGCTTTCAAGAATCCTATGGTGCGCGTCCTGATACTCATTATCATACTGTTCGCGGCAACGTATGGTGGGGTTGAGGTTATGCGTTTGGCGCTTCATACAGATTCCCCGTTGATGGTTGTCTCGTCGGGAAGCATGGTGCCCGTCCTAAACGTTGGAGATATCATTATTGTTCGTGGCGTAGACCCACAGGCCATCAGCGTGGGGACGATAATCATCTTCCACAGCCCGTACGAATATGATATGCCGATAGTGCATCGTGTTGTTGCCGTGGTCAACGATGGAGGCTCGCTTTTCTTTCAGACGAAGGGCGACCATAATGAGATTCAGGATGGCTGGAAGGTACCCGCTGAGAATCTCATCGGAGTATACGTTGTGAAGATCCCTTACGTTGGGCTGATAAGCCTAGAACTACGCGGGCCCCTAGGTGTTACTCTCATAATTCTGCTGGTTGTGTTAATCATTGCTGTTGAATACAACGAATCGAAATCTGCTACCGGGAAACGCAGGTAGAGCATATCCTCGCGGATACCTTCTTCGAACATCTAAGCGTGTTTCGGCCCTCAGTCACCTGTAGTGACGAGTTCGCCTACTATCGCAGTGTGAGTTCGCAGCACGCCTTCTAATGTCTGTATTCTTGCCCTCACGGTTCCAGTGAGGTTGTTAATGTCAACAGCTTCAATGTACGCGATGATATCGAACATCCCGGTAACAGGGTGCGCCGTCTTAACGCCCTCAATCTTGGATATCTGCTCGGTGATGATTCTAGACTTGCCTGGGGCGATCTTAATCAGAACGTAAGCCCCGATCTTTCGCTTCTCGACCATTGCTAACCAGGAGAAGCTAGGGCGGACCTTGCTTATTTTTCGCTTTCGCCTACGGGCTTGGCGTCGCAGCCGGGGCCGGGGCTGCTTCGTATGCTATGAGAACTTTTTCCTCAAGGGTTCCTTGAAGTTTCGCAACGGCTCTGTGAACTTCAGTCTCTTTCTTCGCTCCAGTGCAGACAAGTTTTCCGCTGGCGAATAGGAGTATGACAACTTTCGGATCGTCCATCCTGTAGATTAGGCCAGGAAACTGCTCGGGCTCATACATTGTCCGTTTAAGCGAATACGTGGACTTTTCTAGGTCGATGGCTCCGCCGAGGCCGGCTGACGCAACAATGTTTTGGATTTGAATTTCCGGTTTACCGAGTATGACGATGCCATTCCTCTTCAGTTCATCAACAACTTTCATGACAGCCTTCCGAGCTTGCCGCTCAGACTTCGCACCCGTGCAAACCATCTTCCCTGAACTGAAGATTAGTGTCGCCGTTTTCGGTTTCTTAAGGCGGTACACGAGGCCTGGGAATTGTTCGGGGCGGTATTCGACGCCGGGGAAAACGCGAACGATTGAATTTAGGTCGATATTCTGGTGAAGGGTCGCTGAGGCAACGACGTTTTCGATGTTGATGAAAGCCTTCTTTACCGGCAGATTAGCCACCTTATATACGGGGGGAATTGGGCACTCGTAACTCCCCTCAATATATAAGCCCTTTTTAAACCGAACAAGGGATTCTGTTGTGTTCTAGTGGCATAGACTAGGGTGGTCCACCCATCATGGGGTGGTGCCAAACAGTGCCATCGCACGCCAACATTTGGTGGCGTTCGAGGATTCTTGTGGATTAACGAGAGCGGGACGTTACTCGGCGCTTGGCGAAGGCGGCCGCGGTTAGGACTGTGAAAAGGGCGATGAAGAGTGGCGTGCCGTAGTTCGGGTATTCTGGGATGGGAGTTACCCAATTCACGGTGACGAAAACGTCGCCGAAGTTGCCAGCATTGTCGTATGCTACGACGACCACTGTGTATGAGCCGGGTTGAGAGTAGGCGTGGTCTTGTACCTCGCTGACTGTGCTTTGGCAGCAGTAAGGAACATCCAAGAAGGCCCCGTCGCCGAACTCCCAGTGCAGCCTCGTTATCCAAAGCCCTGGAAAGGTTTTGGCTTGAACCCCGAACGAGTAAGCTTGGGGCGGAACAGTGTCAACCTGAACCGAGTTGAAATTCACCTGCAACACCCCACCCGTCTGGACTGGATAATTCGTTGTGGTTGTAATGGTGAAGCTGATGCTCGTTGTTCCCTGGAGGCTGTTAGCTGAGGCGGGGGGACTTGAACTTAAGGTACCTGCCAACGCCGCCAAGAAGATGCATACTGTAATTAGGGAACGAAGTCTCAACCGAAATCAGTAGACGTGCTGGAAACACGGAAGATAAACCTACCCGCAAAAACCCTCAAACCTATGTCATTTTCAAACGACACCCGCACAACGGGTTAACAGCCTACTGCCTAGCTCGCCTCTAAGCAGCTACAGAGTGGGAGTAGAGAAACTTACGCTGGGTTGTCATCGTGCTCGGAGCAGACCCCAGAAATGTTAACGGCGCGCCGCATCCCTTAGTTGACCCGTGAATTGGCGCCGTTGACTGCCAGAGTATCAGTAGACTGTGAACAGTACGTTCTGCGGTGACGAGCCGAAGGTCACGCTCGCCGTCGCAGTCGTAGTAGAAGCAGTCGTAGTTGGAGTCACAGTCGTAGTCGAGGTCTCGGTTGAAGTCAAAGTAGTAGTAGAAGCAGTCTCAGTCGGAGTCACAGTCGTAGTAGCACTCGTAGTTGGAGTCACAGTCGTAGTGGAAGTCTCGGTCGGAGTCACAGTCGTAGTAGTATCTGGAGTTATCGTTATCTCGGTGGTCTCGACAGTGACAGGCAAAGCTGCTACAGTGGTTACCGTCGTATCTACCATTTCTCCCGTGGAATCCGTAAGGGTTACCGATATGGTAAGCGTCGTTGCGGGCGTTGTTTCTATGGACACTGTAGCCGACGGAGTAGCCTCCACAGACATAGTCGTTACTACCGTGGTTGTTTGCGTCACGGTCGTTGTAACATCATTAATCCCTAACGCTTGTGAGAAGCCTGGCGTGGCAAGAAAAACGATAACGAATGCCATGACCGCTACCGCCAAAACTGCGTACGCGACGTACCGTACAGCATTACCCCCAGCAGGAAGGCTTTCTCGAGCTTCGACACTGTTCTCCGGCACGGTTACTCAGCCTGAACTAGCGTAAATGGGTGCTTGTATGCGTCCTTGAATTTAGTCATTTTCCGAGTTCCCCGTACGAAGACATCCAGCCTAGGAGCGCACCCTTCTCCCAACATACAGCAAAGCAGCAATGCTCCACGACCGCGTATTAGAGCTTAGATCGGCCAAAAAGGAAACCTAGGGCTACCGCTAGGCTGAGAAAGCTGCCGAAAGAGAGAACCTAGGCCAATTCAGTTACTAGGTTGCCGGAATTGTCGACCCTGATGCGGTACCGCTTAGTACCGTCCGGCGTCATGACGATTAGGCCCTTGCTGGCGACAGTCATGTGAAGGTCATCATCGAACAGGGTTGTAAGGCCTGAGGGACCGCCTAGGAAGTCGACCATGTTGTTGTAGTCGTCCCGGGTGATCGTCCCGCTAGGCTTCTTCACAATACCCAACTATAACTTGCCGCCCACGCTCGTTGATCCAGTCCCACTGTTCTCGGTATTCCTTTGTTTCTTTCTCAGTGAAGTCGGACGTCGATTTCTTACTCAGAGACATGGCAAGAGTTGTGTAATAGGCAAGCGTGGCATTGACGCAGAGTTTGGTTATCCTCAAGCCCTTCTTGGTTTTGCTGACAACACAATCGCACTCCGCAACCTTGTCGTCATCTGCAAGTTCGATAGGAACAATACCGTCTTCGAGGCTTTGTCCCCACACCATCTTAGGCATTCGACTCACGGATTCTCCTGTTGGAGCAGTGTGAGTGTATAAGGGATTTCGTTGTAGTCGTCAGCGGTTTCGTCGAAGCTAGGGTTCAGCATGATGCAGAGGAAGACGTTGTTCAGTTGAATGTTGTAGATGGTTGCCGCCGTTGTAACGCTGGCCGCCGAGACTCGAATCCAAAACTTGTTCGCAATACCGTTGACCGTGTCCTGCTTCCAGTCGCTGGGTGGGGCGAAGGTGACGGCACCGTTCTGGTGCAGACCACTGGTCCCATCCGTCACTGTGAGAGTCCCCCAAGCGCCGGATCCCTTGCTGTACTCCCAAAGGAGGATCACATAGGTACCTACCGCTGCGAACGCGAAGATGAGGTTATTGCATTTCTCCCGGTGGCCAAAGTACCCGTAGTCCGTCGTGGCACCCAGGAGAGTGAAAGGTGTTCCGATGGTGCTTTGGGATTCTGCCGTGTAATCTGTCCACGTGGGCCCGGTTTGATATCGTAAGCAGCTCTCCAGGAGCGTCAACGTGGCCTCCTGCAGGTCCAGAATCCTAGCGGCCCCGTCGGCCAGGCCTGCGATCAGGTCCCTGGTTGCCTGGCTGCTGGGACGAATGGCGCCTTTGAGAACGAACTGTGCGCCGATGCCGCCGCGGTCTTTCCGGTAAGCGAAACTTCTACCTGGTAACGGGACTTCCTGCTTGATGCGCGGCTGCTGCCGCTGCATCGACAGAACGTGCGGTAGAGTTGTGGAACCAAAGAGAACCATAGCTTTCACCTATTCGTAAGCGTACGGGTCGAACACTGAAGGGTCAAACACATTCTCAGTCACACTCAACCGAACCATGTACTGTCTCCTCCCAGAATCACTTGCAGCGATACCGACAGTTGCGAAGTAGGTAGCGGCAAAATACACATTGCCGAAGTAAGGAACAAATGCCGCGACCTCCACGACATCCTCCGTGGTCCAGGCTGCTTCAACTTCGAGGATGGCATGGAAGCAGCCGCGGTCAGAATCCGTAACCCAGACGGTACCGTTGTCTGGGAGCGCGAAGAGCTTCTCCAGGGTTACGTGGTCGGTGAGACCTCCAATTTCCCAGGCATCACCATTCGTGGCCAACTGCCGGGTGTACCGAGATATGGAATGAGGAACGGCTGCGACTGCTGCGAAGTAGGCAGGGTCAAAATACATATTGCCGAAGTAGGTTACGGACTGGGCGCTTGGGCTTGGTATGGGTTGCAAGCCAAGTAGGAGGCTGGCTATGCGACGGATGAGTTCCACGGTGGAAGTGGTATACCTTGAACGGAGATGCCGACGGTTGATGTGAAGTAAGCAGGGTCAAAGTATGCATTGTCGAAGTAGGTCGTCATTCTGAATCATCAGTCGAGGATTCTGTAGGCTCGAATGAAGCTGCCTAAGCCGCCGATGTTGCCTGCGCCGGATATGATTTTGATTGAAGTCAAATTGGTGCTTGTATTTTTCCATTCTCCTATGAAGTCATATCCGAGAAGTAGGCTGCCGTTAGAGATTCTAGCAGTTGCTCTACCGAGAAGTCGTCTTTGTACGCCCGATTTTGCGAACAATCGGAAAAAGAAATCTAAATGGTCGCTAGCCACTAGTCGCTGGTTGCTTGTACCGTCCTCATAGTAAATTTGTGTATCTGACACCGAGGCTCCGCCTGTAATTGTCCCTGAGTAATTGATGACGTTTGCCCAAGCGTGATTGCCCGCTGTCGCATCTGCGTTAAGTTGGAAAGTAACATGGCCGGTCGAAGCATCCTTTAGGATTCGCCCCATCACTTCGTAGAGTATGTCTGCATCACCGTTCAGCCCTGAAAGTGTGAGGCTTGTTGCAGCGGTTGGGTCAACGGATTCTGCGATTAGGTCTAGACCTTGTGTGACTGGAACCCAACTTGTGCCATCCCAACGGGCACGTTGACCAACTACCGTACCTGCACCTAGTATTGTTACCAATTTTTCATTCACCACCCTTTGCAATCGTGAAGGTGCTAAGTTGGAAAGAAAACTCAGCGAATGAACTGTACTTGTGGAAGCGTGATGCCTTGGATTTGCATTAGAGGACCCCCAGGTCTTTCACGACGGACCGAATGCTCTGCAGGGCATCCGCGATTGTTACCAGGCGGGTGGTGAGCTCGAGTTTTGCGAGGTATGCGTCCGCGAGGTCCCGTGTGATGCCATAGACCGTGTAGGTTCCTGAGAGACCGGCGTCAGCGTCGGTGACGGTGAGAGAATCCCCAGGCGCGTAGGATCCTGTGGCCAGGCTGTCTATCCAGTCCAGGATGATTGTGTCCCTGGGTACTTTTCGGTTGGCTAGGGTGGTTTGGGCGTTCAGGTCCAGGGTGCCCTGGGCGGTGATGGTCTTCACGATGAAGACCTCCTCAATGTAGCCGTAGATCAACTCGCTGGCCGTGTCCTCGAAGATGGAGACCAGGGTTGAGGGGTTGCCTATTACAACAACCTTCGTATCTAGTTGCGTCGCGTCTTCAGTATGGTCCGCGGTGACACCGCTGCTGCCGCCCACGGTGATGCTGATACTCTTCAGGGACCCAAAGGACGGGGCGAAATCAAGAGTGTTCGTTATGTTCCGTCGGATGATCCAACCGGTCGCATTAGCGATTTGAACCAGCGCATCGTACACGTTGTCGTAGGTTATGGGGAGGCTGATCGTATTAGCGAATAATGAAATCGTGCCGGCCACAATTCCGGTCGGGTAGCGCGTGAGAAGGTCCTGGATGATGTATTTCGGGTCGTCCAGGTAATTCCGGTTAGCCACACGCCTCTGCAGCATGATAGTTTCGTCGACGCCGGTGATGGTGAGTTGGGCGCTGGCACCGCTTACTCGCCTCCGGGTCAGGATTCGACCCTGGAACTCCTTCACGCCTAGCCGGTAGATTTCAACAGCCCACCAGAATCCCGTCAATGGGCCGAGGGGCCCGGTCACGGTGAAGGTTTGAGGTTTGAAGTCTGAAGAAAGCTTGTAGTTGCCGCTGTTGTACGGCATTTCCTGTCCCTGCACGAAGACTTGAAAGTCCTTCGTTGCATCCCCTGCTGGCAGGGCGTAGTAGACGTCAATGAGTTGGATCCCGAAGCCTGGGGAATAATTACTGTCGCCGGCAAAGTCGCATCGAACACCTCCCAGGCCAGCAGCTGCCGAGGGAGTGAAGACGGTCGACGCATGGCCGTTTGCATCCGTGACGCTCGATGCGGGACTCACTGAACCAAGGAAGCATGACCATGCCAAAGTCTCGCCGGAAACGGGGAGGCCTGTCGCCACATTCGTCATCGTAGCGGTGACCGTAGCGGTCCCAGGGCTCAAGCCGGCGCCGGTGCGATAGATTTTCGGATTATCCGCGGCGAGAACTATTTGCGACGCTGCACCAACCCATGTCCATCCATCACCACCGAAGCTGTACATGGTCGGTGTCGTGTAGAGAAGGGTGATGCCATCTGTGTCGTACACTTTCATGTAACCATAGAAGCCGAACGCTGAAGGTATCAGGCCGCTCAAATCAAAAGTAATCGGAGTGTTCGTTACGGGACATGTGGCAGTTTGACGCAGGGATCCACCGCTATCGTACAGTTCAACCTTCTGGCCACCCGACAGCGCGTTGACCGTGAGAAGGAGGCCTGCCATCACCAGGAAATCGTCAATGTCGAAGTACATGTTTCTACGAAACGCATCATACGGCCACCCAACACCCCTGACGTTTGCATTTAGAACTTTGAACGTGGCGGTCTGATTCCCAGTGTCCGTGATCGCTTGCCACGTTGCCATCGAAGCGACGGGGATGGGGTAGTACGAGTTATCTTTGAGGCTGTGGGGGTCGCGGCCGTCAAGTCCCGCGTTCTCATTGAACCATGTCATCGTGCCAACGATGAAGGACACCTTTGCGCAACCTGGTTGGACGCTTTCACCCAACCAGTCCACATCGTAACCAGCATAGTCGGTGCTGCTGTAATGCGCGCCAAGCGCCATGGGGTCTGAACCGGTGCCAATGTCCGTTGCATGTATGTCGGCCGATGCGCCGTCGATAAACATCTCAACATTGAAGCCACCACCAGGGACCGCGGTCCACGTGACTGTGATTGTGTGGAATACTGTTAAATCCACGGCGATGCCGGCGCCAAGGACTAGACTTCCTCCACTTTTCGTGCATAGCTGAACTGCCATGGACGTGAACTGTAGAAATATTCCGTCGCTGTCGTTTCCTTTCCAAACGGCGAAAAGCCTAGCCGTAGCGCCTCCGGTGTTGCGGATTCGGAAAGCCCACGTCATAGAGCCTTGGTTGTTGCTGGAGGCTCTCGTGTAGCTAGTCGTTGACACCAGCCTGGTATGTGCGGTGCTGCCAACAGCGAAGGTCGCGATGCTGCTTGCGACTGTTGGTGCACTGCCATTGTCAAGCGTCCATAAGCCTCCGTTGTACGCTGAGCCTAGGAAGTCGTCGTAGACGGGTTCACTGAAACCGCAGCCGCGAAAGACCTTGGCAACTCGTCCTGCGCCTGAACCGAGGTTTAGGGTCTTGACGAGTTGTGCCCATTGGTCTTTCACCCAACCTTCATCGGGAGTGTCGCCGATGGCGCCAAGGATTTCAAGCCACATGTTGTTGCCGGCATGGCCGGTTCTTGGTGAGCCGACGCCGGCAGTCGCCAAGCAGCCATGCCCTGAGACTTGGCCGGATTGGCTGAAGGTCCAGCCGTTCGGGTATGATTCGAAGGTCTCCGCGACGATCAGGCCGGATAATGTTTTGGCTAGGTTGCCCGGCATCTATGCTCGCTTACTCCTACTCGCATCTCTCACCATGGTTGCCACGATGCGCTTCTCGAGGAAGGCTTGGATCTGCTGGCCGTCCAGGTACACGTTGATGGGTAAGGTGATCGCCTGGCTTGTATCCAGGCTTCCAGGGGTTGCAGACGCTGCGGCTGGGCTACTCGCGGCAGCTGTTGCTTGACCGCCTGCCTGCACGGTCTGAATAATCCCGGTAGGAGATGCGAAGGCATCCTGAAATTCACCTTGAACTGCGTCCAAGCCGGCCTTTGTTTGAGCTACAAGTTCAGCCATCATGTCCGGCCAAATGGAGTGATGCGTTAAACTGTTCCAGAGAGCGTTTGCGGCTGCAGCTATACCTGAGAGAGCGTTGTTCACGATGCCTTGCAGCTCATTGAAAGCTGACTGAGCGGCGCTTTGCATCTGAGTCCACGCATTTGCAAGCACCGTGTTTAGGTCGCTTAGGGCTTTCGAGATTGCTGAAGTGATTTCCGCCCAGGCTCCTGGAAGCGCGGCTGCAATGTCACTTATTCCCTGCATCCAGTTGCCTTTCAGTATCTCTGTTCCGCCGGTGATGATTTTGGACAGCTCAGGGAACTGTCCTCGAATCTTGGTGGAAATTGTATCGAGTGAGTTCGTAACGGCGCTAACGATGCTGTTCCAACTGCCTTGAATGGCGCTAACGGTGTCGGTGAAACTGCTTTTCAACCAATCGAACAGTCCGCCTGTAAGTCTGCTGACCAGGCCGATGATAGCGCTGTCTACCACATCCCAAACCTTAGCCCACAGGTCTTGCCAGAGGGAGTGGCCGACAAGCCAATCGTAGAACGCCTGGAATCCATCGGTCAACCATTTGAAGACGCGCCTAGCGTGTTCATGATCCACGTGATGGGTGGCCCAATAATGTCGGCGAGGAGTTTGAAACCTTGCGCGAACAAACTGACAATGGGGATGACTAGGCGGATGCCTTCTGCGAGGGCTTTGATTACGAACACGACGCCTTCGAGAAGCGCTTGGAATATGTTGAAGTCGCCAGTGCTGCCAGTGACCGCATGCCATAGTTCGTTGAGAGCATCCCATACGGGCTGCAGGGCGGTAGCGAGTTCGTTGAAAGCGTTCTGCAGGTCCTGCAGTGCCGGCATGAAGTCTCCTTTCACCGAGTTCCAGGCATTGTCGAAGGATTTTGTGAGGCCGTCCCAAACGCCCTGGAAGGCACTAACCGCGCCTTGCACAGCAGGGATTTTCCCTACAGCTGCAACCCATGATTGTATCGCGTCGACGCCCCTGCTGAAACCATCAATGACTGGAAGGAGCGCTTCCAGGATAGAAGTCAGGGCTGGGAGAAGCATGGTGCCAATTTTCTCACTCACCACCTGGAACGCATTCGCTAGGCGCTCCTGGAGGCCGGCGTAGGTGGTCGCCTGGGCTTGGGCGGCGCCTCCATATTGCGTGTTCACCTGGCCAAGCACAGCCGCGTAATCCATAGCCAGGGCTTTGCTGCCTTGGAAGTTGATGCCGAGGGCGCCTACAATCGTTGACAGTTGATCAGCGTCAATAGAGCCAGCCTTCCACGCGGCCGTTATCTCTTTCAGAACTGCTGCGTGAGTAAGCAACTTCCCGTTTGCATCTGTAAGACTCAAGCCTGCCGCTGTCACTGCAGCAGAGAAGGCTGTAAGCTGCGTTGTCCCAGCGCTCTCAAGATTAACGCCCATTTCTTTGATGGCTTCAGTACCCAACGATACTTGCTTGGCTACGGTAGCAACGTCAACACCGTACCTGACAAGCAGCATATCATTTCCTTGAAACGCTTTGCCGAGGGCGGTCGCTGCAGTTTCAAGGTCAATATGCTTCGCTGCCGCAGCTCAGTTGCAGCCCTCAACGCATCCATGGACTGGGCGGCTGTCATGCCATAAGTTGATAATCGCTGAAAGGCTCCAATCAGTTGCGTGTCGCTGAATGTTGTGGTTGTTCGAAGGGATTCAACGACAGCGTCAATCTGGGTTTTCATCGCGTCCCATGCGGCGCCGGTCAAATGCATGGTTGACTGCAGGTCAGTCCACACTGTCTGCAGGCCAGCCGCAGCTGCAACACTGTCCTGTATGCCTTTGGCGATTTCACCGAGGCCTACGATCGCCGCACCGGCCGGGCCACCGACAGCAAAGCCCTGGATCACCTGGCCAAGTTGCGAGAAACCTGGGCCGAGTGTCTCAAGCTCCGAACCGATTAAACCCATGGCAGCAGAAATCTTCCCCATCACACCCGATGCTTCATCTACAGCTTGGATCGCAAATTCGCGTAGCTGCTGCTACTATACGATGGATCCGATATTCGTAGACAATCCGTTACTTTCACCCACCTATCGCTTTCTTAGGTAAACCAGCGATCGTAACTCCCCTAACAATGTCCAATCAGGTTCCATGGAACAAAGACCGGAAGATGCCCGAGAGTTTCCGCGCCATGCGATCCGAAGTACAAAGAGAAGTTTGGCGAGATTCTAAATACCGTCAACATATGGTTGCAATTCATACAGGGAAAAGATACCCCTCTGCGTCTTTGAAGAAACGGGGGCGCATACCTTGGAACAAATCAGGTGTCACTCTTGCATGTATGCGATGTGGTAAACCGTTCCACGTTTCGGATAGCAGGCGAAGGCGCCCAGGAACCCGAAGCCCGAAGTATTGTTCGCTACACTGTCTTGGAGTAGCGAACACCAGCCGCTTACTTTCAATTCGTGCGAACGCTGCACGGAAACACAAGGAATACTGGAAGGGCCTCTCACCGATAGAGCGCGAACGGCGACTGAATATTTTGCATGAAGCAAGGAGGGGCTGTCATGTTTCGCAGTCAACACGCGAGAAACTTCGGGGACGCAAAGTTTCGCAGGAAAACGCGAGAAAATTCGGAAAGCGAGGCTGCGTCAAATCTTCCCGACCAGGGACACGGGAATTGAGCGATCGATGCAGTTTGAGTTGACAAACCGGGGATTGGTCTTTGCAAAGCATTATCCGGTTCTGAATCGGTGTCAGGCAGATATCGCCTTCCCTGAAAAGAAACTGGCTGTGTTTTGTGATGGTGACTACTGGCATAATCGCCCAGATGTGCGCTCTAGAGATGTCCTACACGACATGATCCTCAAGGCGAACAAGTGGCATATTCTTCGCCTGTGGGAACATGAGAATCAATACAAATCCGGCCTTTTGTGCGGACCGTGTTGTGGAGGCGCTCAATCAAATCGCCCCGTGGATTCTTATACAAGAGAAGAGAGCCGTGATTGAAGCAGGACTTCAAGAAACTTGAAGTTCAACTCAGTCATTCCATTAGGAGTTGAGTACAGAACCCGTGAGAATCTTTGGATAAGAAACGAAGAAGATAGTTCTCACGGCTTTCGCAGTTTTCATAACTTCTTGCAAAGCAACAAGAGTAAATGCAACTCGGACTATTGCTTTCTTGGAGATGTTTCCTTCTGGCGTGGGGACCCAGGTCAGACTAGATCACGCTGAAAACAAGCTGTGAGTGTATGAAGGACATAAGAGAGCTCATAAACCGATTGGCAATAAAAGCATCCGAACCGCTGACCACTCCTTACTCAATGAACAGCGCAATCAAGAAAAATGTCGAAATGATTTACAGCGGAGAGAATAATGGGCTAACTCATTTCCAAGCAACAAGGAGAAAATTCGTTATCGGGGGGTTGATTGCAACCGTTGGAGTTGCTGGGTTATTGGCTGATTTTCTTTATGGCGGGCCAATCAGGAATGCGCTTTATCCGCAGAATACAACCCGGGGCAGGAGATGACCAGCCTCACCCAGGAGATTACCGAGTCCTCAAACGCAACCTACTCCACTTCCCCGCAGACTTACACGCAGGAAGGAAGGCTCTTTTTCGACAGGGGTACTAGCCAGTATGGAACCGCAGGGAACGGGATACAGGATGATACTGACAGCGAGCCACCAGTTCAAAACGCGCAGGTCATAATTACTGATGCTATTGTCGTAACTAAGGTTGTTGCAACAGCGACTACTGATTCGTCTGGAGATTTCAAAGTCGATCTTCCAAAAGGGAATTATTCTGTGTATCCAGTTACTGATGAATTCCCTTACATGTGCCAGAGCGTTAACGAAGTCAGACGAATTATGCATGGTTACTATATTGCTGTTGGTGAAAACAATCCTAAGATGAGCATTGGATTGCTGCAAGGATTTCTAAGTTATCCGAAGAAAGGAATTGATCTTGACCATGGTGGTTATTATGACAGGGATCCTCGTAAAGGCTCCACTTTGGCCTGGAACGGGGCCACTGACGAGAGTGTTGATAATGATTCCGGCACCCACTTTCTGGCGGAAGAAGGTGATATTATTCCGTCCTTGCGCCCGGAATTGTAACAAGAGCTTACCCAGATACACCCGATAACTGGGTTATTATTTCAACTCTAGGATATGATATTGGCCTCGCTCACAGTTCAGAAGTTCTTGTGAGAATAGGTGATAGTGTATCCAGATATCAACCAGTAGCATTAGCAGGACACAGAGGATATACCAGAAGCATCGTTGTCCATTTAGAGCTAGGTACTGCGGGTGGAAAGACAGGTGAAATCCTTGATCCGTACAAACCGGTTTATCCCTTTAACACAGTTCCTTACGGCTATTGGACGGCTAATTGCGGCTCGACTGATTGTTTACACGCGAATTGGGTTCCCCTTCCTGCAAGTGATACTATCAACTGGCAGAATTCTTGGATAGTCGAAGACCAAACGCATTTTTAGAGCGCATTCAACAATCGCAAGGATTCCAGTGCCCAAAAAGTGAAATGAGCATCAGAAGGAGTTCCCAGAGATAGCTAGAGAGCTTTGAATTAGTACAACGACGCGAAGCGAGCGATTGAAATTCTACAGAATAAGGCGAGATTATCGGTCCGAGTCTCGTCTGCTTCGCAAGCACTAACTACGGCGTTGCTTGGCAAATATCTCCAGAAACCACGCCCTTAGCAAGGGAGTGAGGTCTTCTACCCGATTGGTGAGTTTGTAGCCGAATTGGGTCACAAGTATCTCTATTCGTACTCAATTCAGGTCACTTCCTCGAATGTTCTTTCTTGAAAATTTGTAGCAGCCAGTTTCGCTGCAGTGGGGTGAGCTCGTCCATACGGTCCGTTAGCCGATAACCGAACCCTGATACCAGGACTTCGAGGGGGGCCGAGTAGACGGACCCCTGGGCGAATGCACCTAGGCGGGTTTTGGGCCCCCAGTCAGGCCGCTGAGCTCGAAGCCTTTCGAAATCAACTTCAGGGATTCCATGGGCATCAATGCCTTGGCGATGTCGGGGACGCCGGTAACGATGGCGGCACCTTTCATAAGGAATTTTACGTTCGTCAACATCTTGTCCCTGTTGCCAATATCCTTCAGGTCAACGTTCGTAGTCTCCAAGAGTTCTGCCAGGTCTGCGTCGGACATAGGAAAGACTTCGAACGTGTGCAGTTCGTTGTCTTTGCCTCTGATTTCGACGGGTTTATGGTAGCTGGTTCCCTGTTCGATTTGTTTCGCTAGTTCTCTGTTCTGTTCTCGAGCTTCCAGGATTGCTTGCCTTTTCTCACTCAAAACTTCTCACTCCTTCTTGTTTTCTTATTGTGAATTTCCGCAAGCGCGGAAACATCACCAGCCAGGGCCCTCTCCACTTGACCTGCACGAAACAGAAAGAGGGGACCGTTACTCACGGTTTGGAACACGATGCGACCGCCCACTCCCTGGATCAGGCTGCGTATGTGTTCCACGTCGCCAAGCCGGCAGCTGATCACAACACCGAAGCTGACCAGGAATTTCAGGTCGGCGCTACCGCTAGGCTGAGTTACGCCGGAAGAAATAGTGTTGGGGGGCTTGGCGTCTGCTTTCGCTAAGGTACTTTTCTCCATATCTCCATCTCTCCAATCTTAAGGGCTAACAAAAGCCCTATGGGCTCTTGGTTATCGAGGAGAACTTGAAGTCCCAGGTTTCCATCAGGAACCCGTCAGGGCTCTTGAGGTCCTCTGAGTAGAGGCCTATGCAACCGACCAACTGGATCTTCGTAGCTGACGTCTTGTTCTTGATTTCCACGTAGAGCGGTGTCAACGCTGCTGTTGTGAAAGCGCCTACGTCCGTTGCTAGGGATCCCGTGCCTCCAGATACAGTCGCGACTTCATCGTTCCAGCGGGTAATTGCCCCGGTGTACTTGACGAGTTTCTCATGGACTTCTGTCGCTCGAGAGCCGATGCCTACGGGCACTTCTGTGGCGCTTTGGTCAGCTTTGTATGTGATGCTCTCCAGGTTAGTTACGGGCGTTGCGGCTGTGGCGGCGGCCGCGCTTATTCCTATGCGGACTTCAACCTCATCACCATCGTATTTTGGCAAATATTTTTCACGCTCCGTCAGGTCTCAATGAGACTGTGACAAGGAAAACTACTGGAAGGCCGACATGATGCCGAGGGTCAAGGCTTGCAGGAGTTGGTCTTGGTGGGCGTCGAAGGCCGGCCGAATGTACGGTTCCGCAGCCATCCGCCTGGTTCCCATCTCCACGAAGAACGCGTAGTCAGCGTCGGCGCCGACTTCTAGGCTGAGGGCCACGGGGTCAACTTGATGGTAGATGGTGCTTCGCAGGAAACCGGTTCTCACCGGGACTATCTGCTTGGCGGTGGCTTCCATATCCGCGCCAGCTGCCTCCAACCCGTCCTGGATACCCTGCGCCATCAGCTGCGCGGCCGCAATGAGTTTAGCCGTCACCGTGTCCGATATGATCTGAATACTGAAACCAGGCATCTATGGAACCCATCCTAGAAGCTTGACGTCATCGTGGAAGCCGCATGTTGTGCAGAGTACGCTTGGCCGCACGGTCCCATCAAATTCAATCATATGTCTGGCCAAGGAGAGCAAGTCGAATCCGTCGTTGATGTACACCGTCGGCTTTCCGTCCTGGGCCTGATAGAAATGCCAGGTCAACGGCGCCCAGTCGGCGTTCAACGCCTTGGGAAGTTCATGCATCTACGTTGCCAGCTCCCGGTGGGTCCAAAAAGTGAAATCCATGATAACCCTGGCCTCTCGAGTAAGGACAGGGATTCGAAGCGAAGCCCCGAGGGGCAATGCGTCGACATCAAGCATCTTCCGCAAGTTGTGAATATCGTAAGTAGATCGGAGGGTGTCTACGGCGTTCATGATGGTTTGTTCGACGGCGTCGGGTTAATGTCGTAGGTGATTGTTCCAGGGTCGTGAACGGTTCCGCTGAACATGTGCAGGATGTGGTGGCAGTCGGGGTAGAGGGCGAGGATGCGATCCTTCACGGAATGCGGGAAAATCCCGTAATATTTGCTAGGCCTCTTTCGGAAGAGAGCGCCAATCACCCAAGTGCCGTAGAGGCGGCCGTTGTGGACTACGAGCGGCGCATATTGCGGGAAAACCGCGCTGAAATGGTCCGCTCTCTCCTTTGCATTGAGAAAGACTCACACTCTTCTAATTTTGTTAAGGCAAGCACTGCATAGCTGGAACTTGACGACTTGGGCGTCTATGCTTCCGCATCTCTCGCAGACTAGTTCGCTAGTGCTTCTGAAGTTGTCAGGCAAATCCAGACCACCAGGTTCCGGCCGCGGTAACCCATGTAATACATCGGCGATGGGCCGTAGGCGAACTTGGCGATGGCGAAGCAGAGTTGAATCAGCACGTCTTTAATTCTAGCGAAACGGCGGTGTGTCAGTATGTGGAGGCTGTATTGCAACTTTCCAAGCTGTAGCCGGCTAACGCGAATCGCCATCCGGGCCGGCATTTTTCCATAGTAGACCCGTCTGAAGCGGCAGAACGCCCAGCAGGTCGGATGCGGCCAGTGTAAATCGAATCCGCAGAGGGGGCGGCAGGCCATTGCGAACGGGCGGCTGGGGAATGTGGGGAACCCAGCTGGGGTGAATCGTATCTCTAATTCGCTGATGTCTCGGTAGGTTGCCTTTGTCCGATCGGCGACCACTCCGTAAGAGTGCATTACATAGCTGGGCTGGACAATGATTCCCAGCACCACACTACGGGGCTGCTCACTGGGTTGGGGCTGGCTCATTCCAGTCGTCCACAATCTTGTCCGTTCGGTAGGGAGTCGCCGCCGTGTACGGATAGCGCTTGACCCAAGGCGTAAGCAGATCCTGCAGGTCCTTGCCAAGCACCGCCTGAACGGGGATTGGCAAGGACCTGCAGTCTGCTTACGCCTTGGGTCAACAGCTATAGGTACGCAGCATTCCCTACCGAACGGACAAGGTATCTAACCCCAACAGCTCCCCGTGAGTGTGGTGCTGGGAATCAAGTTTGTCCAGCCCCCAGCTATAAAACCAGATAGAAGGCAACCTTGCCGACTCGGCACAAAGTGATACGATTCACCCCAGCTGGGTTCCCCACATTCCCCAGCCGCCCATTTCGCGATGGCCCCTGCGCCCCCTCTGCGGATTCCGTTAGCCACTGGCCGGCGTCGGTCTGGGCGCTCTGCCGGTCTGCAGAGCGTCTTACTCGGAGGAGTTCCAGTGAGGCGATTCGCCTCCCCCTCCCGCGGCTGGCTTGGAAATTTGCCGATGCACACCCACATACTGACACACCGCGGCTCCTCTTCGCCAAGTTTCGCCTCAGTTGTGCGCCGATGTATTACATGGGTTACCCACAGCCGGGAGCCTGGTGGTCTGGATTTGCCCTGACGACTTCAGAAGCACTAGCAACTAGTCTGCGAGAGATGGGAGACGTAGACAAGTTCCAGCTATGCAGTGCTTGCCTTAACAAAATTAGAAGAGTGTGAGTCTTTCTCAATGAGAGAGCGGACCATTTCAGCGGTTTTCCCGCAATATGCGCGCTGCGTAGTCCACAACGGCCGCCTCTGGGTAATTGGCGCTCTCTCGAAAGAGGCCTAGCAAATATTACGGATTTTCCCGCATTCCCGTGAAGAGGATGGCATCCTCGGCCTACTCCACCCACATCCTGCACATGTTCACGGGAAGCCTAGCGACCCTGGAACGATCACTACAAACCTGGACGGAGCGCCGTGGAGCACCTCCGAATCTACTTTACGATATTCACAACTTGCGGAACTTGATGTGGACGCATTTTGTCGGGGCTTCGCTCTCCTTAGCTCGAAAAGCCGGTTATCATGGATTTTCACTTTTTGGACGCCCACCGGGAACCGGCAACGTGGAGTGCATCACAACTTTCCCAGCATTTAAACGCTCGCGTTGTCGGGCCAGAACGGAAAGCCGACGGTGTACGTCGACGACGGATTTGCCGAATTGCTCTGCCTTGGCCGGAGCGTGTGGGACCGTGGCCAAGCGTACTCTGCACAACATGCGGCTTCCACGGATGACGTCAAGCTTCTAGGATGGGTTCGTGAGACGTGCCTCCGCTTCAGTATTCAGATCATTATGGGACACGGTGACTAACTAGTTGCCGCAGCGCCACTGATGGCGCAGCGGTTATATGCGGGACAGTTTGGAGGCAGCTGGCGAGCCACCGCCAAGACAGGATAGTACAGTACCAGTTTGCTGCGAAGCACCATCTACCATCGAGCCCGTGGCCCTCAGGTAGAAGTCCGCGCGTAGCTGCGTTCGTGGAGATCAGGAGGACGGGAGTGCTGCGGAACCGTACATTCGGCCGGCCTTCGACGGCCCACCAAGACCAACTCCTGCAAGCCTTCCTCGGCATCATGTCGGCCTTCCAGTAGTTTTCTTGTGGCCGGTCTCAAGCCTTCAAATACAATAGTGATGAGGTTGAAGTGCCACATAGAATGTAAATCAGCCATGGAAC